>NZ_CP108474.1:1807089-2409452 GCF_036226445.1 Streptomyces sp. NBC_01255 | reverse complement strand
TCAGGAAGGTGCCGTCGCCGATCATCCCGACCGGCCGCCGGTCACGGTCGCTGTACGCGTACGTCCGCAGCGCCGGGTCGCACTCCACGACCGGCGCGAGCCCCGGCTCCGTGCCCTCCGGCACGGCGAAGGAGGCCGCCCGGCGCGACCGGGCGCGCAGCGCGAGGAAGGTGCCGAGCCACTCGGGCAGCGACCGCCGGTGCCGGCGTACGAGCGCCAGCAGGACGAGCACGAGGGCGACCACGCCCGCGGGCACCAGCATCAGCTGGTCCACGACCCAGGCGACGGCGAGCAACGCCGCCGCCACCTCTATCAGTACGAGCTGTTGCAATCGGAACGAACCGAAGTGTCCGGGACGTGCCTGGAGCCTCGGTGAGACCGAGGAAACGGATCCCGTGGAAGGGGGTGCGGAAGGTGTGGCCGCGCCGGGCCGCGTCCGCGTGGCGGAAGCCATCATGGAGAATCCCCCTCAATTCGTCCCGATCGCCCTGGCCCGCCAGGGCTTTGGCGGCCGGATCACCCTACCCGCCCCACGAACACCACGGGACAGCAGGCATAGTAGGGGGCCGGTCCGACAGCCGGGGCCCGGGTGTCACATCCCCCGGACCCCGCGCGAAGACTGCGCCTGACGAGAATGGGGACTCATGGCATCGCGCCGGGACGAGCTCAACGCGTACACCTTTGCGAAGAAGCGCACGGTGGCGGCATTCCTCCAACCCTCGCCCTCCGGCACGGAGGAGGGGGCACCGAGGCCGCTGCGCGCCATCATCCCCGGCCTCATCGTCGGTGCGCTGGTCATGGCCGGCTTCGGCGCCTGGGGCATGTTCAGCCCGCAGGCACCGAAGGGCTGGGACGTCCCCGGCACCCGGGTGATCGTCGGCAAGCAGTCGACGACCCGGTACGTCGTCCTGGAGACGGGCAAGGGCAAGGACGCCAAGACGCTCCTGCACCCCGTCCTCAACCTCGCCTCCGCCCGGCTCCTGCTCAACCCCGACCAGTTCCAGGTCGTACAGGTCAGCGACAAGAAGCTCGACGAGGACAAGCAGCGCGGCCCGATCCTCGGCATCCCCTACGCCCCCGACCGGCTGCCCGCCGCGGACGACGCGGGCACGGAGAAGCGCTGGGCCGTCTGCGAGCAGCCCGGCGGCGGCAAGGGCGCCAGCGTCCAGAAGGCGACCTTCCTCTTCGCCAAGCGCGACCTCAAGCGCACCGAGGGCGCGAACAAGCTCGGCGACGGGGACGTCCTGTACGTCAAGGGCCAGAAGGGCGCCGCCCAGTTCCTCGTCGACCACACCGGAACCAAGTACCCGGTGAAGGCCGAGCGCGCCGGACTGCTCACCGTCCTCGTCGGCCTCGGCAAGCCGCAGCCCGTCACCGACGACTGGCTCGCCACCCTGAAGACCGGCGACGCGATCGACTTCCCGAGCCTCGCGGGCATCGGCGGCAAGGTCGGCGACGCCGCCGACATCCCGGGTGCCAACCTCATCGGGAGCGAGAACCGGGTCGGGATGGTGCTCCTCGGCCAGACCGGCTCCGGGCCCCAGCACTACGTCGTGCTGCCCGGCAGGGTCCAGCCCGTCTCCGCGTTCACCGCCTCGCTCCTCATCAGCTCCCCGGAGACCGGCGTCCTCGACATGGACGGCAAGGCCGCCACCGTCGACTCCTCGTCCTTCGTGCCCGACCCGACCGTCTTCAACGGCAAGGCGCGCTGGCCGCAGAAGCAGGCGAAGCAGGTCAACACCGCCACCGGCGAGGGCGCCCGCGACACCGTCTGCAGCGTCCTCACCGACGTCGACGAGAAGGGCGGGACGACCCTCGTCACCTGGGCGGGCCCCGAGTACCCCGCCGAGATCACGGCCGGCGGCACCAGCACGTACGTCACCCCGGGCAGCGGCCTGCTCTACACCCAGTTCCAGGGCCAGGGGCAGCAGAAGACGCCCGACGGCTCCCTCTTCCTCGTCACCGACACCGGCCTGCGCTATGCCGTCCAGGCCAACGGCGACAGCGACGCCGCCCGTTCCGAGATCGGCACCGGGGACCAGGAGAAGCAGGCCGACGGACGCCCGGAACCCTCCGAGGCCCAGAAGCGTCTGGGCTACGAGAAGGTCATGCCGGTCCTCGTCCCGATCGAATGGTCGGAGTTCCTGTCGAAGGGTCCGCGACTCGACACCAACAGCGCGCGTCAGCCGCAGGGTTCCTAGGGGGTGGCACCGGTGACGACGACGTATCGCACGGCGGCCGCCCTGCTGACCGCCGCCACCCTGACGGGCCTGCTCGCGGCGCCCGCGGCGGCGGTGGCGCCCGGACCGGATCCCTGGGCCCTCGACGGCAGCGGCGAGTGCACCTTCCCCATGAAGAAGCAGATCGAGGGCACCCCCTGGCCGCTCCAGCGGGTCCTCCTCGACGAGCTCTGGCAGCACACCAAGGGCAAGGGCGTCAGGGTCGCCGTCATCGACACCGGGGTCGACGACGTCAACCCACAGCTGCGCGACGCCGTCGACGCCAAGGCGGGCAAGGACTTTCTCAAGCCCGACCCGAAGAACCCCGGCTTCGGCGACGAGAAGCGCGGCAAGACCGACGGCACCGTCGACGACGTCGGCCACGGCACCAAGGTCGCCGGCATCATCGCGGCCCGCCCCGGCAAGGGCACCGGATTCGTCGGCCTCGCACCCGAGGCGACGATCATCCCGATCCGCCAGAACGACGAGAAGAACAGCGGCAAGTCCGACACGATGGCCAAGGCGATCGACTGGGCCGTCGCCAAGGGCGCGAACGTCATCAACATCTCGCAGGACACCAGCCGGTCCCTCGAAGCCGACTCGCCCATGGCCGTCGCCATCGCCAAGGCGATCGAGAAGAAGATCGTGGTCGTCGCCTCCGCCGGCAACGACGGCATGGACGGCAAGCGCAAGAAGACCTACCCGGCCGCCTTCCCCGGGGTCCTGGCCGTCGCCTCCTCCGACCGGAACAACGAACGGGCCGACTTCTCCCAGGCCGGCCCCATGGTGGGCATCGCCGCCCCCGGCGTCGACATGGTCTCCACCGTCCCCGGCGGCGGTCAGTGCGTCGACAACGGTACGAGCTTCTCCGCCCCGTACGTCGCCGGCGTCGCCGCCCTCCTCAAGGCCAGGTACCCGGAATGGTCCGCCGCCCAGATCGTCGCCCGGATCGAGCAGACCGCCGTCCGTTCCGTCAACGGCCGTGACGACTACGTCGGTTGGGGGGTGGTCGACCCGGTCAAGGCGCTCGCCGACGCACCGCCGGGGACGCCGCCCTCCGCGCCCACGCCCGATCCCGGCCCGCCCAAACCGCCGGCGCCCGAGCCTGCCCGCCTGGCGCTGTCGGAGACTCCCCAGGAGCGCTCCGAACGGCTCGCCACCTATGCGTTGGGGATCGGAGGTGTGCTGGTGGCCGTGGTCGCCGGGACCGCCACCGTGATCCGCGACAGCCGCCGCAGAAGGGGGGTTCGTTGAAAGGCCCACCGGCCAAGTATCCGGTCCCTCCTTTGCAGTTGGAACTGCCGCCGTCAATGGCTAAAGTGACCGTCGGGGGCACGGCAGTGCGAACCCAGCACGGGGGCGGCATCAGAAGATTCCCGTCCGCATCACGAGCGGAAGGCCCGACGGCCCGGCCGTCGAAGCCACCGAAGGAAGAAGGGGCAAGATGTCGAAAGACCTGAACGTAACCAGTGCCGAACAAGTTCGGCTCGCAGGCCGGATCCAGGACTTCTCCGACGAGCTCCAGTCCCGCATCACCAACCTCAATGGCGTGGTCGACCGCGTCCAGGCGGGCTGGCAGGGCGCTGCGAGCAAGGAGTACGACCGGGTTCAGAACGACCTGAACCAGCGTCTGCGCAGCATGCGCGCCGAGCTCTCCAAGCTCGAAGAGATGATGCGCATGAGCGCCGACGGGTTCTCGCGCGAGGAGGAGGACCGCCTGCGGTCCTTCCGCACGATGGACGAAAGCGGCGGCGCGGGCGGCGGCGGCCAGAGCGCCATCCTCGGCGTCTGAGCCACTCACCAGTCCTCCGCGCCACTCTCACTTCAGGAGTCAACACCATGACCACTGCGGTCAATTACGACACCGTGACGCAGGCGGCGGCCGACACCCGCCTGACCTCCACCACGCTCACCCAGAAGCTGGACGACCTCATGGCCGAGGTCAACCGCGTCGCCAACAACTGGGAGGGTGAGGCCAAGATCGCGTACCGCGAGACGCAGGACCGCCTGACCCGCGACATGGCCGGCATGAACCAGGACCTGGCGCGCATCGCCCAGCTCCTGGACGAGTCGGTCGCCGGCTACCAGGACACCGACCGGGGCAACGCCGCCCGGTTCCGCATGTGACATCCCGCGGACGCACGTGAGGGGGTGGCCCGTTCCGACGGGCCACCCCCTCACGCGTATCCCTGGCTACCGCAGGTCGAACTCGCCGTCCCTGGCGCCGAGGACGAACGCGTCCCACTCGGCCTTCGTGTAGCGCAGCACCGTCTCCTTGTCGAGCGACGAACGCATCGCCACCGCCCCCTCGGGCAGCCGCGCGATCTCCACCCGCTCCTCGTCCGGACTGGTCCCCGGAGCGCCCTCCCACTCGACGCCGGAGATGTCGAGCGCGTACAGCTCGTCCTTCTGCCGCTGCTTCTCGGCGGCACGGGCGCTGTCGGCGGCGCTCACCGGGGAGTCGTCGGTGGTGGTGGCCTGTGCGTCGGTCATCGGCGCTTTCCCTTCGCGGTGGTACGGCGGTCCCTTCCACAGTAGTGGGACCGCCGCACCCGAACGGCGGGAAATCACTCAGTGCTGTTCCGGCAGCCAGCCCAGCTGCACCAGCGGCGTCCCCCGCTTGCGCGAGACGAACGTGGCCCGGCCCGGAGGCATCGGCCGCGCCCGGACACTGCCGAGGATGTCGCCCTCCTGCGGATCGCCGGAGAGGATCACGCCCTGCGCGCCCAGCTCCCTCATGCGCTGCATGAACGGCTCGTACATCGCCCGTGAGGCACCGGCCTGGTTGCGCGCCACGATGAACCGGATGCCGACGTCCCGCGCGAACGGCAGGTTCTCGACGAGGACCGCCAGCGGGTTGCCCGAGTTGGTGGCCACCAGCTCGAAGTCGTCGATCAGCACGAACAGCTGAGGCCCCGTCCACCAGCTCCGGTCGCGCAGCTGCTGCGGCGTGATGTCCGGCTTGGGCGCCCGCTTCGTCATCACCGTGTTGATGGCCTCCATGTGCATCTGCATGGCCGACGCCATCGGCGCGTACTCCAGGAGGTGCGAGGGCGCGACCGCCTCCAGCATCGTCCGCCGGTAGTCGCCCACCACGATCCGCGCCTGCTCCGGCGTGTACCGCTCGCACAGCTGCTTGGCGATCAGCCGGAGCAGCCCCGTCTTGCCGGACTCGCTCTCACCGAAGACCAGGAAGAACGGATCCGACTCGAAGTCGACGAACACCGGTTCCAGGTTCGTCTCGTCGATGCCGATCGCGATGCCGTGCTGCGGGTACTCGAAGCCCTTCGGCAACTGCTCCGCCGGCAGCCTGCGCGGCAGGAGCCGCACCGCCGGGGCCGGAGCCCCGGTCCAGCTCGCCCGCACGGCCTGGACGAACGCCGCCGTGCCCTCCGAGAGATCGGCACCCGAGCTCGATCCGTCGATCCGCGGCAGCGCGCCCATGAAGTGCAGCTTCTCCGCCACCTGGCCGCGCCCCGGCACCCCGGGCGGCACGTTCGCCGCGACCTTGCGGTCGAACTCGGAGTCCATGACGTCACCGAGCCGCAGTTCGAGCCGGCCCAGCATCTGGTCCTTGAGCGCCGCCCGCACCTCCATGTACCGGGAGGCGGTGATCACCACGTGGATGCCGTAGCCCAGACCGCGCGCGGCGATGTCGGAGACGATCGGCTCCAGCGTGTCGTAGTCGTTGCGGAAGCCGCCCCAGCCGTCCACGACCAGGAAGACGTCGCCCCAGGCCTCGCCCGGCAGTTCACCCGCGGCCCGCTTGCGCCGGTAGGTCGTCATCGAGTCGATGGAGTGCGAACGGAAGAACTCCTCACGGCGGTTGAGGACCCCCAGGACCTCCGCGACCGTACGCCGCACCCGCTCCGGGTCGAGTCGCGACGCCACCCCGCCGACATGCGGCAGATCGGCGAGCGAGATCATGCCGCCACCGCCGAAGTCCAGGCAGTAGAACTGCACTTCGGCCGGGGTGTGGGTGAGCGCGAACGACGAGACGAGCGTCCGCATCAGCGTCGACTTGCCGGACTGCGGACCGCCGACCACCATCATGTGACCGGCCGCGCCGGAGAAGTCCCGGTACAGCACCTCACGCCGCTGCTCGAACGGCTTGTCGATGAGCCCGAGCGGCACCGTGAGCCCGCCCTGACGCGTGTACTCCGTCGCCGTGAGCCCCCGGTCCGCCGTCTGCGCGAGCCCGGGAAGCAGCTGGTCGAGCGAGGGCGCCTGGTCGAGCGGCGGCAGCCACACCTGGTGCGCCGGCACGCCCTGACCCTCCAGACGCCGCACGATCACGTCGAGGACCGTGTCCGCGAGCGCGTCGTCCTCCTCGGCACGCTGCGCCGTGAGGTAGGCCGGGTCCGGGGCCGCGTACACCACGGGCACCGGCGACGCCGTGAACAGCGCGGGCCGCCGCTCCACCGGCAGCTGCCCGATCTCCAGACGAGGCCCGCCCGACCGGTGCGTCCCCGAGACGTACGCCGCCTTGAAGCGGGTCATCTCGTCCGTACCGAACTTCAGATAGCCCGAACCGGGCACCGACGGCAGGTGGTACGCGTCCGGCACACCGATAGCCGTCCGCGACTCCGCCGCCGAGAAGGTCCGCAGACCGATCCGGTACGAGAGGTACGTGTCGAGGCCCCGCAGCTTGCCCTCCTCCAGGCGCTGCGAGGCGAGCAGCAGATGCACACCCAGCGAACGGCCGATCCGGCCGATCTGGATGAACATGTCGATGAAGTCCGGCTTGGCGGTGAGGAGTTCCGAGAACTCGTCGATCACCAGGACCAGCGAGGCCAGCGGCTCCAGCGGAGCACCCGCCGCCCGCGCCTTCTCGTAGTCGTGGATGTTGGCGTAGTTGCCCGCCGACCGCAGCAGCTCCTGACGGCGCTGCAGCTCGCCGCGGATCGCGTCGCCCATGCGGTCGACCAGCGTCAGGTCGTCCGACAGGTTGGTGATGACCGCCGCCACGTGCGGCATCTGGGACATACCCGCGAAGGTCGCACCACCCTTGAAGTCCGCGAGGACGAAGTTCAGCGTCTCCGAGGAGTGCGTCACCGCGAGACCGAGGACGAGCGTCCGCAGCAGCTCCGACTTGCCGGAACCCGTCGCGCCCACGCACAGACCGTGCGGGCCCATGCCCTCCTGCGCGGCCTCCTTAAGGTCCAGCATGACCGGCTGGCCGTCCTCGCCGACACCGATCGGCACCCGGAGCCGCTCGGCGACCGTCCGCGGCCGCCACGTCCGTGCCACGTCCACCGACTCCGCGTCCCCGAGGTTCAGCAGGTCGGTGAAGTCCAGATTGGCGAGCAGCGGCTCGTCGTCGTCCCCGCCGCCCATTCGCAGCGGAGCCAGCTGCCGGGCCAGCGCCTCGGCCGCCGGCAGCGAGATGCCGTCCGGCACCCCCTCGTACGCGAAGCCGCCGCCGAACTCCAGACTCAGCCGCCCCGGCCGTACCACCACCGAAAGACCACCGCGCGGCTCGTCGAGCTCGCCCGAGACGACCTCCACGATCGTCACGCCCTGAAGACCCTCGGCCGCCGCGAGCAGCGAGTCCGGCGGCACCATCCCGCCGTCCAGGACCACGACCACGTGCGGCTGGTCCAGGACCGGCTGGTTGTCCCGGGAGAACCGGGGCCGCCCGTCCAGCTTCGACCGGACCAGGTTCTCCAGTTCGCCCAGGTCGTCACCGAACAGCCGCTTCGTACCGGCCCCGTCGACCTGCCCGGGCACCTGCGTGTGCGGCAGCCACTTCGTCCAGTCCCACCGCTCCTGCGAAGCCCGCGCAGCGACCACCGCGAGCATCAGGTCGTCGGGGGAGTGCAGCGTCACCAGCTGCGCCACGAGAGCACGCGCCGCCGCCTGCGCCGACTCGGGCTCACCCGACACCGTCACGTGGTAGAACGCCCGCATCGAGACCGCCATCGGCAGCCCGTCCAACGTGCCGTGCACCGCGAGGAACTGCTGCATCGCACCCGCGCACAGCGGCTCCAGCTCGTCCACCGGAGCCGTGTCCGGCGCCACGAGCGCCGTCGCCAACTGCTGCGCCCCGAGCCCGATCCGCGCCTGCCCGAAGTCGTGGTCGCCCACCCGGCGCTCCCACACCCGCGAGCCCTCGGCCACGACCGACCACAACTGCTCGGGGGAGGGGTGCAGATACAGCTGCGCGTCCCGCTGCTTGCGCGCCGTGCGCCGGACCGTACGACGGGTCTGCGCGAGGTATTTGAGGTAGTCGCGGCGGACATCGGCCATTTGCCCCTGCGTACCGCGACGGAATCTGACGAACTGGGCGACGGCCATCGCGATCGTCGACACCAGCATCAGCGTGCCCATGATCTTCATGATCGCCGACGGCGTCATGAAGAAGAAGACCACCGAGGAACCCATGCCGAGCATCGGCAGGAGCTGCATCAACGCCGACTCCTGCTGCCCCCGCGGAAGTTCCGGCGGAGACTCCAGGACGAGTTCCTCACCGGGCACTTCCGGCGGAAGCGCCCTCGGCGGGCGTTTGACGACGATCTGGCTCACCGGCGCATCAATCCCTCGTAGGAGGCGGGCTCGTGGCGGGAGCTTCCGCGCCGGCACCCCGGTCGGCGGCCGGGCGCGCGGACTTCCCCCATGGGACGGCGATCCTACTTGCAGCCCCCACCGGCCGTCCCCGGTAGGGTGGCGCGCGCATCGTGCGCAACCGCGAATCAGGGGGTCCAGACACGTGAGTACGACCGCAGCGACCGGTTTCTGCCGCGTCACCGTCGTGGCGCCGGACAGCCGCATCGACGTCGCGCTCCCGGAGGACATCGCCGTCGCCGACGTCTACCCGGAGATCCTGCGGCTCACCGGGCAGACGCAAACGGCGGGCACCCCGACCGGCTACCACCTGGTGCGCCGCGACGGGTCCGTCCTCGACGGCGCCCGCACCCTCGCCGCCCAGCAGGTCCTCGACGGCGAGGTGCTCTCCCTGCGCCCCTTCGCGCAGTCCCTGCCGCCGGCGGTCTACGACGACGTCTCCGACGCCGTCGCCTCCGCCGTCACCCGCGACCGGCACCTCTGGGGCGACGAGCTGCTGCGCGGCGCCGGTCTCGTCGGCGGCGTCCTGCTGCTCGTGCTCATGGGCTTCGTGCTCTGGTTCGCGGACCCGATCCGCCACGACATGCACAGCCTGCCCGGGATCATCGCGGGCGCCGCGGGCTTCCTCCTCACCGCCTTCGCAGGCGTCCGGGCCCGCGTCTACGCGGACCGGGCGACCGCCGTCGCCCTGGGCCTCGGCGCCCTGCCGCTGCTGCTCATCGCGGGCTCCGGCATCGTCGCCCCCGGCGCGACGGAGGGCCCCGGCCGCCTCCAGTTCCTGCTGGGCTGCGTCACCGTCCTCGTCGCCTCCGTGGCCCTCGTCGCGCTCACCCCGAGCGGAGACGCCCCCTTCGTCGCGGCGACCTTCCTCGCGACCGTCGGCACCCTCGCCACCTTCGTGATGATCCTCACCGAGAGCACCGCGACGGAGACCGCCGCCGTCTGCGCCCCCGTCGCCATCGGCATGGTCGCCTTCCTGCCCGGCCTCTCCGCCCGCTTCGCCCGGCTCCCCATCGGCTACGCCGCCCCGCGCAGCGCCGCCGACGACGAGTTCCTCGGCGAATCGCAGCAGCAGAACAACGACGAGGACCGCGCCGTCGACGGCGAGCGCATCGCGCTCCAGGCCCGCCGCGGCCACGAGATGCTCCTCGGCCTGGTCGGCGGCTGCGCGGCCGTCGTCGTCGGCTCCGCCGCGGTCCTCGGCTTCGCCGGAAACCTCTGGGGCCAGTTCCTCGCCCTCGCCTCGGGCCTGGCGATGCTGCTCCGCGCCCGCCTCTTCCGCTACACCTCGCAGGTCGCCTGCGTCCTGGTCGCCGGCATCGCCGCCATCGCGCTGCTCGTCCTCGGCCTCTCCCTCAACCCGCCGCTCGACCTGGTCAAGGACCTCCTCATGTACGGGGACCGCGGCGGCCTCGACATCCGTACGATCTGGCTCACCGTCGCCGTCGCCGCCGGCGCCGCGCTGATCACCGCCATCGGCCTGATCATCCCGAAGAAGGGCCTCTCGCCCTTCTGGGGCCGCCTCCTCGACCTCGCCGAGGGCTTCGTCCTCCTCTCCCTCGTCCCCCTCTGTCTCGCCGTGCTCGACGTCTTCATGGCGGTCCGCTCCCTCACCAGCAAATAGCACCGCGCGCGGTCGGGCTCCGCCGAACTGGTACGCTGTGTGACGGCCGTTTGTGTACGCGCTCCCGGAAGACCCCCGACCTGGTCGGGAAAGCCTCTGGAAGCTGCGCCCATCGGACCTTCGCCCGCCGAGTCACGGAAGCTTCCCCTGAGATCTAGACCAGGGGCACTCGCGGACGCACGAACACCTAAGAGGAGATCAGCGTGGCTCTCGACGCCGCTGTCAAGAAGCAGATCATGACCGAGTTCGGCCAGAAGGAGGGCGACACCGGCTCTCCCGAGGTCCAGGTCGCCATGCTCTCCCGTCGCATCTCGGACCTGACCGAGCACCTCAAGCAGCACAAGCACGACCACCACTCCCGTCGTGGTCTGCTGATCCTGGTCGGCCAGCGCCGCCGCCTGCTGCAGTACTTGGCCAAGAAGGACATCCAGCGCTTCCGTGCCCTGGTCGACCGCCTCGGCATCCGCCGCGGTGCGGCCGGCGGCGCCAAGTAAGGACGCCGTGAAGGGAGCGGTTCCCACTTTCAGGGGGCCGCTCCCTTTGCTGTACGTGCACAAAGTGCACACAGGCACTTAGTCTGGTCGCACAACCCCATACGACGGACGAGCGAGGAGCCGCCGGCTCGCCGCCGGTCCTCGGTAGTGGCCCCCGGAAGATGCCGGGTGCTTCGATCGAAGACCGGCCCGCACCCAAGGCGCGTCTCTCCGCCCCGTCGACACCGTCCCCGGCCACACGGGCCCCGGACGCAAAGACGAACACGTAGGAGAAACCACTAGTGGAGAACGAGACCCACTACGCCGAGGCCGTCATCGACAACGGCACCTTCGGTACCCGCACCATCCGCTTCGAGACGGGCCGTCTCGCCAAGCAGGCCGCCGGCTCCGCCGTCGCCTACCTGGACGACGACACGATGGTCCTCTCGGCGACCACCGCCTCGAAGCGCCCCAAGGACCAGCTCGACTTCTTCCCTCTCACGGTGGACGTCGAGGAGCGGCAGTACGCGGCCGGCAAGATCCCCGGCTCCTTCTTCCGCCGGGAGGGCCGCCCCTCCGAGGACGCGATCCTCACCTGCCGCCTGATCGACCGCCCGCTGCGCCCTTCCTTCAAGAAGGGCCTGCGCAACGAGATCCAGATCGTCGAGACGATCATGGCGCTCAACCCCGACCACCTCTACGACGTGGTCGCGATCAACGCCGCCTCCGCTTCCACGATCCTGGCGGGCCTGCCCTTCTCCGGCCCCATCGGCGCCACCCGCGTCGCCCTGATCAAGGGCCAGTGGGTCGCCTTCCCGACGCACACCGAGCTCGAGGACGCGGTCTTCGACATGGTGGTCGCCGGTCGCGTCCTGGAGGACGGCGACGTCGCGATCATGATGGTCGAGGCCGAGGCCACCGAGAAGACCATCCAGCTCGTCGCGGACGGCGCGGAGGCTCCCACCGAGGAGATCGTCGCCGCCGGCCTCGAAGCCGCGAAGCCCTTCATCAAGACGCTCTGCAAGGCCCAGTCGGACCTCGCCGCCAAGGCCGCCAAGCCCACCGGCGAGTTCCCGGTCTTCCTGGACTACCAGGACGACGTCCTGGAGGCGCTCACCGCCGCCGTCAAGGGTGAGCTCACCAAGGCGCTCACCATCGCCGGCAAGCAGGACCGCGAGGCCGAGCTCGACCGCATCAAGGAGCTCGCCGCCGAGAAGCTTCTCCCGGCCTTCGAGGGCCGCGAGAAGGAGATCGCCGGTGCCTACCGCGCGCTGACCAAGAAGCTGGTCCGCGAGCGCGTCATCAAGGACAAGGTCCGCATCGACGGCCGTGGCCTCACGGACATCCGTACGCTCGCGGCCGAGGTCGAGGCCATCCCGCGCGTGCACGGCTCGGCGCTGTTCGAGCGTGGCGAGACCCAGATCCTGGGCGTCACCACCCTCAACATGCTCCGCATGGAGCAGCAGCTGGACACCCTCTCCCCGGTGACCCGCAAGCGCTACATGCACAACTACAACTTCCCGCCGTACTCCGTCGGCGAGACCGGCCGCGTGGGCTCGCCCAAGCGCCGCGAGATCGGCCACGGCGCGCTCGCCGAGCGCGCCATCGTGCCGGTCCTCCCGACCCGCGAGGAGTTCCCCTACGCGATCCGTCAGGTGTCCGAGGCCCTCGGCTCCAACGGCTCGACGTCCATGGGCTCGGTCTGCGCCTCCACCATGTCCCTGCTGAACGCCGGTGTGCCCCTCAAGGCCGCCGTCGCCGGTATCGCCATGGGTCTGATCTCCGAGGAGATCGACGGCAAGACGCACTACGTCGCCCTCACGGACATCCTCGGTGCCGAGGACGCGTTCGGCGACATGGACTTCAAGGTCGCCGGTACGAAGCAGTTCGTGACCGCGCTCCAGCTCGACACCAAGCTCGACGGCATCCCCGCCTCGGTCCTGGCCGCCGCGCTGAAGCAGGCCCGTGACGCGCGTCTGCACATCCTCGACGTGATGAACGAGGCGATCGACGTTCCGGACGAGATGTCCCCGAACGCGCCGCGCATCATCACCGTCAAGATCCCGGTGGACAAGATCGGTGAGGTCATCGGCCCCAAGGGCAAGATGATCAACCAGATCCAGGAGGACACCGGCGCCGACATCACGATCGAGGACGACGGCACCATCTACATCGGTGCCCAGCAGGGCTCGCAGGCCGAGGCCGCCCGCGCCACGATCAACGCGATCGCCAACCCGACCATGCCGGAGGTCGGCGAGCGCTACCTGGGTACGGTCGTCAAGACCACCACCTTCGGTGCGTTCGTCTCCCTGATGCCCGGCAAGGACGGTCTGCTGCACATCTCGCAGATCCGCAAGCTCGCCGGTGGCAAGCGCGTGGAGAACGTCGAGGACGTGCTCGCGATCGGCTCCAAGGTCCAGGTCGAGATCGCCGAGATCGACCAGCGCGGCAAGCTCTCCCTGATCCCCGTGATCGCGGACGAGGACGCTGCTGACGCGAAGGACGACACCGACCAGTGACGTCCCGTAGTTCCGTGACGACGGCCCGCCCCTCTTCGGAGGGGCGGGCCGTCGCCCGTACCCAAACGCTTCTCCCGGGCAAGGACGGCATCGGCACGGTCCGTCGCACGACCCTCCCCGGCGGCCTGCGGATCGTCACGGAGACCCTGCCCTCCGTGCGCTCCGCCACCTTCGGCATCTGGGCGCACGTCGGCTCCCGCGACGAGACGCCGAGCCTCAACGGCGCCACCCACTACCTGGAACACCTCCTCTTCAAGGGCACCCACAAGCGGTCCGCCCTCGACATCTCCGCCGCGATCGACGCGGTCGGCGGCGAGATGAACGCCTTCACGGCGAAGGAGTACACCTGCTACTACGCCCGGGTCCTCGACACCGACCTGCCGCTGGCGATCGACGTCGTCTGCGACATGCTCACCGGCGCGCTCGTCCTCGAAGAGGACGTGAACGCCGAGCGGGGAGTCATCCTCGAAGAGATCGCGATGACCGAGGACGACCCCGGCGACGTCGTGCACGACCTGTTCGCGCAGACGATGTTCGGCGACACCCCGCTGGGCCGCCCGGTCCTCGGCACCGTCGACACGGTCAACGCCCTCACCCGCGGCCAGATCGCCCGCTTCTACAAGAAGCACTACGACCCGACCCACCTGGTCGTCGCCGCCGCGGGCAACGTCGACCACGCCACGGTGGTCCGCCAGGTCCGCCGCGCCTTCGAGAAGGCCGGCGCCCTGACCCGTACCGACGCCGTCCCCGTCGCCCCCCGCGACGGCCGGCGCGTCATCCGTACGGCGGGCCGCGTCGAGCACCTGAACCGCAGGACCGAGCAGGCCCACGTGGTCCTCGGCATGCCGGGCCTGGCCCGCACCGACGAGCGCCGCTGGGCCCTCGGCGTGCTGAACACCGCCCTCGGCGGCGGCATGTCCTCCCGCCTCTTCCAGGAGGTCCGCGAGAAGCGCGGCCTGGCCTACAGCGTGTACTCGTACACCTCGGGCTTCGCCGACTGCGGCCTCTTCGGGGTGTACGCGGGCTGCCGCCCGAACCAGGTCCACGACGTGCTGAGGATCTGCCGGGACGAGCTCGACAAGGTCGCGTCCGAGGGACTCACGGACGAGGAGATCGTCCGCGCCGTCGGCCAGCTCCGCGGCTCGACCGTCCTCGGTCTCGAGGACACCGGCGCGCTCATGAACCGCATCGGCAAGAGCGAGCTGTGCTGGGGCACCCAGATGTCGGTCGACGACATGCTCACCCGGATCGCCGAGGTCACCCCGGACGACGTCCGGGCGGTCGCCCGCGATGTACTGGACCAGCGGCCCTCCCTGTCGGTGATAGGACCGCTGAAGGACAAGCAGGCGGACCGCCTCCACCAAGCGGTCTCCTGACCCCCGAGCCCTCTTAAGGAATCAGAGCAATGAGCAAGCTGCGCGTGGCGGTCCTCGGAGCCCAGGGCCGTATCGGCTCCGAGGCGGTCAGGGCCGTCGAAGCCGCCGAGGACATGGAACTGGTCGCCGCCCTCGGCCGGGGCGACAAGCTGGAGACGCTCGTCGAGGCGGGCGCCCAGGTCGTCGTCGAGCTGACCACCCCTGCCTCGGTGATGGACAACCTCGACTTCTGCGTGCGCCACGGCATCCACGCGGTGGTCGGCACCACCGGCTGGACCGAGGAGCGCCTCGCGCAGCTGCGGACCTGGCTCGCGGGCTCCCCGGAGACCGGCGTCCTCATCGCGCCGAACTTCTCCATCGGTGCGGTCCTCACCATGAAGTTCGCCCAGATCGCGGCCCCGTACTTCGAGTCGGTCGAGGTCGTCGAGCTGCACCACCCGCACAAGGTGGACGCCCCCTCGGGCACCGCCACCCGTACGGCTCAGCTGATCGCCGCGGCCCGCGCCGAGGCCGGCCTCGGCGCCCAGCCGGACGCCACCGCGACGGCCCTGGAGGGAGCGCGCGGCGCCGACGTCGACGGCGTCCGCGTCCACTCCGTACGCCTGGCGGGCCTCCTCGCCCACCAGGAGGTCCTGCTCGGCGGCGAGGGCGAGACCCTCACCGTCCGCCACGACTCGCTGCACCACTCCAGCTTCATGCCGGGCATCCTCCTGGGCGCCCGCCGCGTGACCACCGCCCCGGGCCTCACCTTCGGCCTGGAGCACTTCCTGGACCTGGGCTGACGGCCATGGGCGGAAAGATCACGTACGTCTTCCTCGCCACCGTCCTCGTCCTCGTCTTCGGCGTGGTGGCGATGGAGGGCGTGCTGCTCCTGCTCACCGGCGAACCCGCCGCCATGGGCATGGGCGCGGTGGCGTTCCTGCTGCCGGCCGTCGGCGGCTGGTTCCTCTGGAAGAACACCCGGTTCGCCCGGCAGGCCGGCCGCCTCGCCACCGAGCTGGAGGCCGAGGGCGGTCTGCCCGTCGACGAGCTGAAGCGGACGGAGGGCGGCCGGATCGACCGGGACTCGGCCGACGAGGTCTTCGCCCGGCGCAAGGCCGAGACGGAGGACTCCCCGGGGGACTGGCGCTGCTGGTTCCGGCTCGCGGTCGCCTACCACGACGCCCGCGACACCCCCAGGGCCCGCAAGGCGATGCAGCGGGCCATCGCCCTCCACGAGGGACGTACGGTCAGCGCGTAGCGGCCGGGACGACGCCGTACTCGGCGTTCCAGGCCTCGACCGTGTCGGCCGCGCGGTCGAAGGCCTCGACCCGGGAGAGGAAGTCGGCATTGTGGTCGGTGAGCAGCAGCAGCTGCTCACCACCCTGCCGGCCGAGCACCAGGGCCTGGCCCTGGACCGTGCGGGGGAGCCCCAGCCAGCGCACCGGCTGCTGCACGGTCCGTACGAAGGTCACCTTCGCCCACGGCACGGTGACGGTCCTGAGGAAGCCCACGCGCCGCACCCCGGCGCGGCTCACCCATGTGCCGACGCGGAGCATCCGCAGGGCGGCGAGGATGACGAGCACGGCGAGCGCGAGGGTCACACCGGCGGCGCCGAAGCCCCCGGCGGCGACGATGATCACGGCGGCGAGCAGCACGAACGAGGCGAGCAGCAGCGAGAGCGCCGCGGCTCCGACACGCCACGACCCCGGCCGGTACGGACGACGCCACTGATCGTGGTCGTCGAACGGCAGGGCGACGTGGTCGGTCGTGTCAAAAGCACGGTCGGCCGTCAGGAAGGGCAGGGGCACGACAGGTCCTCACTCACAAGCACGCTCGAAGGGGCAGTGCCCGGTGAGGCTACCTCAGCGGTTGTCGGAGGCTTCGGACTGCTGCTGATGAGTGGCGGCTTCCCCCGACTGGAGGGAGGGCATACCGAAGATCACCGAACCGACGAGGCCCGCGACGACGGTCAGCCCGATCAGCGTACGACCCACGATCTGCGAGGCGCTGAGACGCTCCCGGGGTGGCGGAGTGACGTTACTGCGGAAGTGGTCGGCCTCCGCGACGAACGCGAACGGTACGGCCTCTCTCCGGCGGAACATCAGCGCCACTCTCCTCTGTCGTCGTCGTGCTTCACCGGTACAGACGAGAGAACGGACACTTTGGTGCCCTATTTCACCAAAGCGGCCGAATCTCATCCTCGGGTAGGACGTCGCAAGGAGGACGTGAGGACGTCGTTAAAGTGGGCGCTGCAACACCCCGACTGGAAGGACCGCTGGTGACCGACACCCCCACCGAGAACGTGAAGATCGACTTCCGGAGCGACGTCACCGTTGATCTGGTCAAGAGCGCCGCGAGCGACTCCGACGTCCTCTGGGCGGCGCGTGTGTCCACGGCGGGGGAGCAGTCCCTCGAAGAGCTCCAGAAGGACCCGGAGCGTTCCAAGGGCCTGATCAACTACCTGATGCGGGACCGCCACGGCAGCCCCTTCGAGCACAACTCGATGACGTTCTTCATCAGCGCCCCGATCTTCGTGTTCCGCGAGTTCATGCGGCACCGCGTGGGCTGGTCGTACAACGAGGAATCGGGCCGCTACAGGGAGCTCCAGCCGGTCTTCTACGTCCCGGACACCTCCCGCAAGCTGGTCCAGGAGGGCCGCCCCGGCAAGTACGTCTTCGTCGAGGGCACCCAGGAACAGCACGACGTCGTCAGCCGCACGATGGAGGAGTCGTACCGGACGGCCTACGCCACGTACCAGGAGATGCTGGCCGCCGGCGTCGCCCGCGAGGTCGCCCGCTCGGTCCTTCCCGTCGGCCTCTTCTCCTCGATGTACGCCACGTGCAACGCGCGCTCGCTCATGCACTTCCTGGGCCTGCGCACCCAGCACGAGCTGGCCGCGGTCCCCTCCTTCCCGCAGCGGGAGATCGAGATGGTCGGCGAGAAGATGGAGGAGCACTGGGCCCGGCTGATGCCGCTGACCCACGCCGCCTTCAACAAGAACGGCCGTGTGGCCCCGTAGGGCACACATGTCCGAGCCACTCGTGCGAAGTGTCCGTATTGCGACGTTTCACGAAGTTCATCTAGGCTGATCAAACGGACCCGGCACTGCCTGAACCCCCGAGCAGGCAGTGCCGGGCTCCTCTTCTTCCTGTCCCCCCAGGGGGACACCCGGCGCTGAGCAGCGAGTAGCGTGTTACCCATGGCTCCGATCTCCACTCCGCAGACCCCCTTCGGGCGGGTCCTCACCGCCATGGTCACGCCCTTCACGGCGGACGGCGCACTCGACCTCGACGGTGCGCAGCGACTGGCCACCCATCTGGTGGACGCAGGCAACGACGGTCTTGTCATCAACGGCACCACCGGCGAGTCCCCCACCACCAGCGACGCGGAGAAATCGGAGCTGGTACGAGCTGTGCTGGAGGCGGTCGGAGACCGCGCCCACGTCGTGGCCGGCATCGGCACCAACGACACCCACCACACCCTCGAGCTCGCCCGCACCGCCGAGCGCGACGGCGCCCACGGCCTGCTCGCCGTGACGCCGTATTACAACAAGCCCTCGCAGGAGGGCCTCTACCGGCACTTCTCGGCCATCGCCGACGCCACCGAGCTCCCGGTGATGCTCTACGACATCCCCGGCCGCAGCGGCGTCCCGATCGACACCGAGACGCTCGTCCGGCTCGCCGACCACCCGCGCATCGTCGCCAACAAGGACGCCAAGGGCGACCTCGGCCGCGCCAGCTGGGCCATCGCCCGCTCCGGCCTCGCCTGGTACTCCGGCGACGACATGCTCAACCTGCCGCTGCTCTCGGTGGGCGCGTGCGGCTTCGTCTCGGTCGTCGGCCACATCGTCACCCCGGAGCTCCGCGCCCTCCTCGAAGCCCACCTGGGCGGCGAGGCGCAGAAGGCCACCGAGATCCACCAGCGACTCCTGCCGATCTACACCGGCATGTTCCGCACCCAGGGCGTCATGACCACCAAGGCCGCCCTCGCCCTCCAGGGCCTCCCGGCCGGCCCGCTGCGCCTTCCGCTCGTGGAGCTCTCCGCCGAGGAGACCGAGCAGCTCAAGGTCGACCTGGCCGCCGGCGGGGTAGAACTCTGACAACGGACTTCACAACTGAACACTGACAACAGCAAGTGCACGAATGTCATGCGCGCCACGTGCCAGAACGGCACGTGGCGCGCGTGGTGAGGAGAGTCTTTTGAGTCATCCGCATCCTGAACTCGGTGCCCCGCCGAAGCTCGCGAAGGGCGCCTTGCGCGTCACCCCGCTCGGCGGGCTCGGCGAGATCGGCCGGAACATGACGGTCTTCGAGTTCGACGGCCGTCTGCTCATCGTCGACTGCGGCGTCCTCTTCCCCGAAGAGGAGCAGCCGGGCGTCGACCTGATCCTGCCCGACTTCACCATCATCCGGGACCGTCTCGACGACGTCGAAGGCATCGTGCTCACGCACGGCCACGAGGACCACATCGGCGCCGTCCCCTACCTGCTCCGGCTCAAGCCGGACATCCCGCTCATCGGCTCCAAGCTGACCCTCGCGCTGATCGAGGCCAAGCTCCAGGAGCACCGCATCCGCCCCTACACCCTTGAGGTGAAGGAGGGCGACCGGGAGATCCTGGGTTCGTTCGACTGCGAGTTCATCGCGGTCAACCACTCCATCCCGGACGCGCTCGCGGTGGCCATCCGCACCCCCGCGGGCATGGCCGTCGCCACCGGCGACTTCAAGATGGACCAGCTTCCGCTGGACGGCCGCCTCACGGACCTCCACGCGTTCGCGCGTCTGAGCGAGGAGGGCATCGACCTCCTCCTCTCGGACTCCACGAACGCCGAGGTCCCGGGCTTCGTCCCGCCGGAGAAGGACATCTCCAACGTCCTGCGCACGGTCTTCGCGAACGCCCAGAAGCGCATCATCGTGGCCAGCTTCGCCAGCCACGTCCACCGCATCCAGCAGATCCTGGACGCCGCCCACGAGTACGGCCGCCGCGTCGCCTTCGTCGGCCGCTCCATGGTCCGCAACATGGGCATCGCCCGTGACCTGGGCTACCTGAAGGTCCCGGCCGGCCTGGTCGTCGACGTCAAGACCCTCGACGACCTCCCGGACGACGAGGTCGTGCTGGTCTGCACCGGCTCCCAGGGCGAGCCCATGGCGGCCCTGTCCCGCATGGCGAACCGCGACCACCAGATCCGGATCGTCCCCGGCGACACGGTCATCCTGGCCTCGTCCCTCATCCCGGGCAACGAGAACGCGGTCTACCGCGTGATCAACGGCCTGACCCGCTGGGGCGCGAACGTCGTCCACAAGGGCAACGCCAAGGTCCACGTCTCGGGCCACGCCTCGGCCGGCGAGCTGCTGTACTTCTACAACATCTGCCGACCGAAGAACCTCATGCCGGTCCACGGCGAGTGGCGCCACCTGCGCGCCAACGCCGAGCTCGGCGCGATGACGGGTATCCCCAAGGACCACATCGTCATCGCCGAGGACGGCGTCGTCGTCGACCTGATCGACGGCAAGGCCAAGATCGTCGGCAAGGTCCAGGCGGGTTACGTGTACGTCGACGGCCTCTCGGTCGGCGACGTCACCGAGGCCCACCTGAAGGACCGCCGGATCCTCGGCGACGAGGGCATCATCTCGGTCTTCGTGGTCGTGGACTCCTCGACCGGCAAGATCGTGAGCGGCCCGAACATCCACGCCCGCGGCTCCGGCATCGAGGACTCGGCGTTCGACGCCGTGATCCCCAAGGTCGACCAGGTCCTGAACAAGTCGGCCCAGGACGGCGTCGTCGAACCCCACCAGCTCCAGCAGCTGATCCGCCGCACCGTCGGCAAGTGGGTCTCCGACACCTACCGCCGGCGCCCGATGATCCTCCCGGTCGTCGTAGAGGTCTGAGCCTGACCAGCGCCACACCGGAGCGGGGCCCCTCGATTTGCATCGAGGCGCCCCGCTCCAGTACGTTTACGGCTCCGCCAGACCGGGAAGCCACGGCGCCGTCGTGCGCCAGTACGGGTGAACGGGAGGCGGAAATACCGACTCAGAACTTCTGATAAAGTCGGAACCGCCGAAAGGCCCCCGGAGTGAAAACAAAAGGGACCGGAAAGCACCGAGGAAATCGGATCGAAAAGATCTGATAGAGTCGGAAACGCAAGAACACGAAGTACCGAAGGGAAGCCCGGAGGAAAGCCCGAGAGGGTGAGTACGAAGGAAGCGTCCGTTCCTTGAGAACTCAACAGCGTGCCAAAAATCAACGCCAGATTAGTTGATACCCCGTCCATCTTCGGATGGTCGAGGTTCCTTTGAAAAAGTCCACCCCTAGCCGGGTGGCACACAGCGAGGACGCTGTGAACGATCGGTCTTATTCCGACTCGATCGTTCCGCTCAACGCGAGTGTATCGCCGGATTACCGGCAAACATTCACGGAGAGTTTGATCCTGGCTCAGGACGAACGCTGGCGGCGTGCTTAACACATGCAAGTCGAACGATGAAGCCCTTCGGGGTGGATTAGTGGCGAACGGGTGAGTAACACGTGGGCAATCTGCCCTTCACTCTGGGACAAGCCCTGGAAACGGGGTCTAATACCGGATAACACCGGCTTCCGCATGGGAGCTGGTTAAAAGCTCCGGCGGTGAAGGATGAGCCCGCGGCCTATCAGCTTGTTGGTGGGGTAATGGCCTACCAAGGCGACGACGGGTAGCCGGCCTGAGAGGGCGACCGGCCACACTGGGACTGAGACACGGCCCAGACTCCTACGGGAGGCAGCAGTGGGGAATATTGCACAATGGGCGAAAGCCTGATGCAGCGACGCCGCGTGAGGGATGACGGCCTTCGGGTTGTAAACCTCTTTCAGCAGGGAAGAAGCGAAAGTGACGGTACCTGCAGAAGAAGCGCCGGCTAACTACGTGCCAGCAGCCGCGGTAATACGTAGGGCGCAAGCGTTGTCCGGAATTATTGGGCGTAAAGAGCTCGTAGGCGGCTTGTCACGTCGGGTGTGAAAGCCCGGGGCTTAACCCCGGGTCTGCATCCGATACGGGCAGGCTAGAGTGTGGTAGGGGAGATCGGAATTCCTGGTGTAGCGGTGAAATGCGCAGATATCAGGAGGAACACCGGTGGCGAAGGCGGATCTCTGGGCCATTACTGACGCTGAGGAGCGAAAGCGTGGGGAGCGAACAGGATTAGATACCCTGGTAGTCCACGCCGTAAACGTTGGGAACTAGGTGTTGGCGACATTCCACGTCGTCGGTGCCGCAGCTAACGCATTAAGTTCCCCGCCTGGGGAGTACGGCCGCAAGGCTAAAACTCAAAGGAATTGACGGGGGCCCGCACAAGCAGCGGAGCATGTGGCTTAATTCGACGCAACGCGAAGAACCTTACCAAGGCTTGACATATACCGGAAAGCATTAGAGATAGTGCCCCCCTTGTGGTCGGTATACAGGTGGTGCATGGCTGTCGTCAGCTCGTGTCGTGAGATGTTGGGTTAAGTCCCGCAACGAGCGCAACCCTTGTCCTGTGTTGCCAGCATGCCCTTCGGGGTGATGGGGACTCACAGGAGACCGCCGGGGTCAACTCGGAGGAAGGTGGGGACGACGTCAAGTCATCATGCCCCTTATGTCTTGGGCTGCACACGTGCTACAATGGCCGGTACAAAGAGCTGCGATGCCGCGAGGCGGAGCGAATCTCAAAAAGCCGGTCTCAGTTCGGATTGGGGTCTGCAACTCGACCCCATGAAGTCGGAGTTGCTAGTAATCGCAGATCAGCATTGCTGCGGTGAATACGTTCCCGGGCCTTGTACACACCGCCCGTCACGTCACGAAAGTCGGTAACACCCGAAGCCGGTGGCCCAACCCCTTGTGGGAGGGAGCTGTCGAAGGTGGGACTGGCGATTGGGACGAAGTCGTAACAAGGTAGCCGTACCGGAAGGTGCGGCTGGATCACCTCCTTTCTAAGGAGCACAGTACCGATTGCAGACAAACGTTCTGCACGGTCAGCTCATGGGTGGAACGTTGATTAGTTGGCACGGTCTCAAGGATCTCCTCACAAGTACTGCTTCGGCGTGGAAAGTGACGGGGATGCGGAGGATCGTGCCTGGCACGTTGTTGGGTATCTGAGGGTACGGCCGTCATGGTCGTTGCCTTCGTGATGCCGGCCCCAGTGAACTCATCGGCTTGTCCGGTGGGGTGATGGGTGGCTGGTCGTTGTTTGAGAACTACACAGTGGACGCGAGCATCTGTGGCCAAGTTTTTAAGGGCGCACGGTGGATGCCTTGGCACCAGGAACCGATGAAGGACGTGGGAGGCCACGATAGTCCCCGGGGAGCCGTCAACCAGGCTTTGATCCGGGGGTTTCCGAATGGGGAAACCCGGCAGTCGTCATGGGCTGTCACCCATGCCTGAACACATAGGGCATGTGGAGGGAACGAGGGGAAGTGAAACATCTCAGTACCCTCAGGAAGAGAAAACAACCGTGATTCCGGGAGTAGTGGCGAGCGAAACCGGATGAGGCCAAACCGTATGCGTGTGATACCCGGCAGGGGTTGCGCATGCGGGGTTGTGGGATCTCTCTTTCACAGTCTGCCGGCTGTGAGACGAGTCAGAAACCGTTGATGTAGGCGAAGGACATGCGAAAGGTCCGGCGTAGAGGGTAAGACCCCCGTAGCTGAAACATTAACGGCTCGTTTGAGAGACACCCAAGTAGCACGGGGCCCGAGAAATCCCGTGTGAATCTGGCGGGACCACCCGCTAAGCCTAAATATTCCCTGGTGACCGATAGCGGATAGTACCGTGAGGGAATGGTGAAAAGTACCGCGGGAGCGGAGTGAAATAGTACCTGAAACCGTGTGCCTACAAGCCGTGGGAGCGTCGGAAACAAGCTTGCTTGTTTCTCGTGACTGCGTGCCTTTTGAAGAATGAGCCTGCGAGTTTGCGGTGTGTTGCGAGGTTAACCCGTGTGGGGAAGCCGTAGCGAAAGCGAGTCCGAATAGGGCGATTTAGTAGCGCGCTCAAGACCCGAAGCGGAGTGATCTAGCCATGGGCAGGTTGAAGCGGAGGTAAGACTTCGTGGAGGACCGAACCCACCAGGGTTGAAAACCTGGGGGATGACCTGTGGTTAGGGGTGAAAGGCCAATCAAACTCCGTGATAGCTGGTTCTCCCCGAAATGCATTTAGGTGCAGCGTCGTGTGTTTCTTGCCGGAGGTAGAGCACTGGATAGGCGATGGGCCCTACCGGGTTACTGACCTTAGCCAAACTCCGAATGCCGGTAAGTGAGAGCACGGCAGTGAGACTGTGGGGGATAAGCTCCATGGTCGAGAGGGAAACAGCCCAGAGCATCGACTAAGGCCCCTAAGCGTACGCTAAGTGGGAAAGGATGTGGAGTCGCAGAGACAACCAGGAGGTTGGCTTAGAAGCAGCCACCCTTGAAAGAGTGCGTAATAGCTCACTGGTCAAGTGATTCCGCGCCGACAATGTAGCGGGGCTCAAGCGTACCGCCGAAGTCGTGTCATTGCAGCTATAGGGCCAACGCCCGCTGTGATGGGTAGGGGAGCGTCGTGTGCCGGGTGAAGCAGCAGCGGAAGCTAGTTGTGGACGGTTCACGAGTGAGAATGCAGGCATGAGTAGCGATACACACGTGAGAAACGTGTGCGCCGATTGACTAAGGGTTCCTGGGTCAAGCTGATCTGCCCAGGGTAAGTCGGGACCTAAGGCGAGGCCGACAGGCGTAGTCGATGGACAACCGGTTGATATTCCGGTACCCGCTTTGAAACGCCCAATATCGAGCCCATTAATGCTAAGGCCGTGAAGCCGTTCCGGACCCTTCGGGGAAAGGAAAGTGGTGGAGCCGTCGACCCAAGGTGGTAGTAGGTAAGCGATGGGGTGACGCAGGAAGGTAGTCCAGCCCGGGCGGTGGTAGTCCCGGGGTAAGGGTGTAGGGCGTGTGATAGGCAAATCCGTCACACATTAAGCCTGAGACCTGATGCCGAGCCGATTGTGGTGAAGTGGATGATCCTATGCTGTCGAGAAAAGCCTCTAGCGAGTTTCATGGCGGCCCGTACCCTAAACCGACTCAGGTAGTCAGGTAGAGAATACCGAGGCGTTCGGGTGAACTATGGTTAAGGAACTCGGCAAAATGCCCCCGTAACTTCGGGAGAAGGGGGGCCATCACTGGTGATCGGATTTACTCCGTGAGCTGGGGGTGGCCGCAGAGACCAGCGAGAAGCGACTGTTTACTAAAAACACAGGTCCGTGCGAAGCCGTAAGGCGATGTATACGGACTGACGCCTGCCCGGTGCTGGAACGTTAAGGGGACCGGTTAGTCACATTTCGGTGTGGCGAAGCTGAGAACTTAAGCGCCAGTAAACGGCGGTGGTAACTATAACCATCCTAAGGTAGCGAAATTCCTTGTCGGGTAAGTTCCGACCTGCACGAATGGCGTAACGACTTCTCGACTGTCTCAACCATAGGCCCGGTGAAATTGCACTACGAGTAAAGATGCTCGTTTCGCGCAGCAGGACGAAAAGACCCCGGGACCTTTACTACAGTTTGATATTGGTGTTCGGTTCGGCTTGTGTAGGATAGGTGGGAGACTTTGAAGCCGTGACGCCAGTCATGGTGGAGTCGCCGTTGAAATACCACTCTGGTCGTGCTGGATGTCTAACCTCGGTCCGTGATCCGGATCAGGGACAGTGTCTGATGGGTAGTTTAACTGGGGCGGTTGCCTCCCAAAGGGTAACGGAGGCGCCCAAAGGTTCCCTCAGCCTGGTTGGCAATCAGGTGTTGAGTGTAAGTGCACAAGGGAGCTTGACTGTGAGACCGACGGGTCGAGCAGGGACGAAAGTCGGGACTAGTGATCCGGCGGTGGCTTGTGGAAGCGCCGTCGCTCAACGGATAAAAGGTACCCCGGGGATAACAGGCTGATCTTCCCCAAGAGTCCATATCGACGGGATGGTTTGGCACCTCGATGTCGGCTCGTCGCATCCTGGGGCTGGAGTCGGTCCCAAGGGTTGGGCTGTTCGCCCATTAAAGCGGTACGCGAGCTGGGTTTAGAACGTCGTGAGACAGTTCGGTCTCTATCCGCTGTGCGCGTAGGAATATTGAGAAGGGCTGTCCCTAGTACGAGAGGACCGGGACGGACGAACCTCTGGTGTGCCAGTTGTCCTGCCAAGGGCATGGCTGGTTGGCTACGTTCGGGAGGGATAACCGCTGAAAGCATCTAAGCGGGAAGCCTGCTTCAAGATGAGTATTCCCACCTCCTTGAGAGGGTAAGGCTCCCAGTAGACCACTGGGTTGATAGGCCGGATGTGGAAGCCCAGTAATGGGTGGAGCTGACCGGTACTAATAGGCCGAGGGCTTGTCCTCAGTTGCTCGCGTCCACTGTGTTAGTTCTGAAGTAACGAACACGCCCCCTTTGGGTGGTGCGGCGGTTCATATCTTCATAGAGTTTCGGTGGTCATAGCGTTAGGGAAACGCCCGGTTACATTCCGAACCCGGAAGCTAAGCCTTTCAGCGCCGATGGTACTGCAGGGGGGACCCTGTGGGAGAGTAGGACGCCGCCGAACAACCCGCCCTTTTAGCTCAGTCGGTAGAGCGTCTCCATGGTAAGGAGAAGGTCAACGGTTCGATTCCGTTAAAGGGCTCCAAAAAGAGAAAGGCCCCGCCATTGGCGGGGCCTTTTTTGCGTTGTCGTGGCGGGGCGGGCAGGGGAAGGCGGCCCCTTTCTGGGGCCGCCCTTGGTGGATCAGCTGGGTTCCGGCTCTCGAAGGCGCATCGCGAGGATGGCCATGTCGTCGGAGGCGGGGGCCTGGGCGAAGCGTTCGACCGCGCGGAGGACTCGGGAGGCGACCGCGCCGGCCGTCAGGCCCGTACACGTCTTGAGGACCTCGGCGAGGCCGTCGTCGCCCAGCATGCGGGTGCCTTCGCGGCGCTCGGTCACTCCGTCCGTGACGCAGAGGAGGACGTCGCCCGGGTCGAGCGTGATGGTCTCCTCGTACAGTTCGAGGTCTTCCATCACGCCGAGGAGGGGCTGAGGTTCGGCGGCGGGGCTCACCGTGCCGTCCTGGCGGAGGCGCAGGGGCAGGGGGTGGCCGGCGCAGACGACCTTCAGGATCGCGGAGCCGTCCGGCTGCGGGTGCATCTCGCCGTAGAGCAGGGTGAGGAAGCGGCTGCGGGCGCCCTCGTCGAGGATCGCGGCGTTGAGCCGCTCCAGGACGGCCGGGCCACCGAAGCCCTCGCGGGCCAGGAGACGCAGAGCGTGGCGGGCCAGGCCGGTGACGGCCGCGGCCTCCGGTCCCGTACCGCAGACGTCGCCGATGGCGAAACCGTACGCGCCGTCGCGGATCGGGAAGAGGTCGTAGAAGTCGCCGCCGACCTCGTTGCCCTCGCCGGCCGCGCGGTAGATGACGTCTACCTCGACGCCGGGGATCACCGGGAGGCCGGGCGGGAGGAGGCTGCGCTGGAGGGACTGGCTGATCGCCACGCGCTCCGAGTACAGGCGGGCGTTGTCCAGGGCCAGGGCAGCCCGGCGAGAGAGGTCCTCGGCGAGCTCCAGGATCTCCTGGCGGAAGTGGTCCTCGGAGGGCCGACCCAGGGTCAGCATGCCGATGACCCGGTTACGGGCGACCAGGGGCAGGACGACCGTCTCGCCCGCGACCGCGGTCGCGGTGGCCAGGGTGGTGTCGATGCCGGAGGAGAGCGGGCTCGTGGGGTGGTCGAGGGCGCGGACCGAGGCGGTGAGCGCCGCTCGGTGCGCGGCGTCGCCGGGGGCCGTCCAGACCCGGGCGCCGGGCGTCGGCACCGGGTCGGGCGGGGCGATCGAGGACAACAGGTCCTTGAGGCCGTCGATGCGGTCCTCGTCCTCGTGGAGCACGTACGAGAGGTACGGGTCGGAGGCCTGGTCGGCGATCGTGTAGACCGCGCACCAGGTGGCGAGGGTCGGGACCGTCATCTGGGCCATCAGGGCCAGCGTCTGGTCGCGGTCCAAGGTGCCGGCGAGGAGGTCGGAGGCCTCGACGAGGAAGCTCAGGGAGCCGCGGCGGAGGCGTTCCAGCTCGCCGAGGCGGGCCGACTCGACGGCGAGGGCGATGCGGTCGGCGGCGAACTGGAGGCGGAGGGCCTCCTCGTTGGAGTAGCGGTTCGCGGACTCAGCGGCCACGCCCAGGGAACCGGTGAGCCGGCCCTCGACCTTGAGCGGGACGGTGACCACCGAGCGCATGCCGGTGCCTTCGAGGAGGGGGACGGCGCCGGGGACCGCGGCCAGGTCCTCGTGGACCGCGGGCATCCGGGCGGAGCCGTAGCGGCTCGCGCCGGTCTCGACCGGGACGCGGGCGAAGCGCTGGCGGGCCGCCGGGAGGCCGGTGGTCGCCCGTACCTCGAGTTCGGTCTCGTCGTCCGTGGCGAGGAGGAGGAAGGCGGCGTCGCCGTCGAGCATGTCGCGGGCGCGCTCGACCGTGCGCTGGAGGAGGCCGTCGAGGTCGTCGGGGGCCGGGGAGCCGATGAAGACCTCGAAGGGGTCCGCCGTGCGGTTCTCGCCCGGTTCCGCGGCGGGGCGCTGCGGGGTCTGGAGGACGGCCCGCTCGTGCTCCCGTACGAGGAGACAGACGGTGGAGGGCTCGCCCTGGGAGTCGCGGACCCGGAGGTGCGAGGCGTAGACGGGGATGACGCGGCCGTCGGCGCAGCGGATGCCGTAGCTGCCCTCCCAGCGGGAGAGGCGGAGGGCCTCGGCGAGGCCGGTGCCGATGCCGGGGGTGTGCGGCCAGGCGGCGAGGTCGCCGAGGGGCTTGCCGGTGACCTGGTCGGCGTCGTAGCCGAAGAGCTCCTGGGCGTCCTCGTTCCATGCGGTGACCGCTCCGCCGCGGTCGATCTGGGCGACGGCGACGCGGACGCGGCTTTCGGCGGCCGGGAGGAGCGCGTCGGGGAGGACGGGGCCCGCGGAGCGGGTGCCCACCGGGCGCTGGGGGAGGTCGAGGTGGAACCAGACATGCTTGCGAGTGGGGGAGTAGTCGACGCCCCAGCGGTGCGCGAGGGCGGCGCAGAGCAGCAGTCCCCGGCCGTTCTCGCGGTCCGGGCTGCCCAGCGTGCGGCCGCTCTGGACGGGGATCTCGCGCTCGGGATAGCGGTCGGAGACCTCGACGCGGATGCTGTCCTCGGAACGGAGGCAGAGGACCTCGGCGGAAGTGCCGGCGTGGATGACGGCGTTGGTGACGAGCTCGCTGGTCAGGACGACGGCGTCGTCGACGAGCTCGGAGTGGCCCCAGCCCTGGAGGGTGTCCCTCACGAACGCGCGGGCGGCCGCGACGGACCGCCCGACGGGCTCGAAGCTGGCAGTCGCCCGCGCGGTGATCACAGCACTCCTCGTACGCGTTTCGACGCCCGGCTCTGCCATGCTCGGTATGCCCCTCCCACTGCCCGGTGGTCGTGTGCGCACCAGACCGCCCCCGCCGGGCGGACCGGGGTGGTTGGACAGCCGGATGCCAGGTTACTTACCTTCGCTGTCCGCGCGGATGCCGGTCGCCGCAGTTTCCGTCCCACGGGGGTGGGGACCTTGTGCGAAGCTGCCGAACTGTTATCGCCTGGTTCGGTCGCGGTGAAACACTGGGCAGGCTATCGGCGAGAGCCGGAAGCGTACGGTCGACCCCTTTCGGGAGGGACACGGTGGAGTCTGGCACGGCGGCGCGACGTGGCGGCAGTGGTGCGCGCGCGAGGGGCGGGCGTTCCCGTGGGGGGACGGTGCAGGTGGACGCGGCGGCGCTGGAGCGGTTGCTGGCCGCGCTGGTGTCGATGCGGGACGGGAACTTCCGTAAACGGCTGACGGTCTCCGGTGACGGGGTCATGGCGGAGATCTCCGCCGTGTTCAACGAGGTCGCGGACCGCCAGATGCACGTGACGGGCGAGCTGTCGCGGGTGCGGCGGGTCGTGGGGCGTGAGGGCAAGCTGTCCGAGCGGCTTGAGGCGGGGCCCACCGAGGGGGCGTGGGCGGCGGCGATCGAGGCCGCGAACGCGCTGGTCGACGATCTCGCCCGGCCCGTGTCCGAGGTGGGACGGGTCCTCTCGGCGGTGGCCGAGGGCGATCTCGACCAGCGGATGGACCTGCGTTCGGAGGGTTCCGACGGGGCCGTACGGCCGCTGCGCGGGGAGTTCCTGAAGGTCGCGCGTACCGCGAACAACCTCGTCGACCAGTTGTCGGTGTTCGCCTCCGAGGTGACGAGGGTCGCCGTCGAGGTGGGTACGGACGGCAAGCTGGGCGGGCAGGCTCAGGTGCGTGGGGTGTCCGGTTCGTGGAAGGACCTCACGGACTCGGTCAACACGATGGCGAACCGGCTGACGGCCCAGGTGCGGGACATCGCGCTCGTGACGACGGCGGTGGCGGACGGTGATCTGTCGCAGAAGGTCACGGCGAACGTCGCCGGCGAGATGCTGGAGCTGAAGAACACCGTCAACCGGATGGTGGACCAGCTGTCGTCGTTCTCCTCCGAGGTCACGCGGGTGGCGCGTGAGGTGGGTACGGAGGGCGAGCTCGGCGGTCAGGCCGAGGTGGCCGGGGTCGCCGGTGTATGGAAGGACCTCACTGATTCCGTCAACACGATGGCGGGAAATCTCACCAATCAGGTGAGAGGGATCGCCGAGGTGACGACGGCGGTCGCCAACGGCGATCTGTCGCAGAAGGTGCGGGTCTCCGCACGCGGTGAGATCGCGCAACTCGCGGACACGATCAACCAGATGACCGAGACGCTGCGGACGTTCGCCGACGAGGTGACCCGGGTGTCGGGCGAGGTCGGCGCGCAGGGTCTGCTCGGTGGTCAGGCGCAGGTGCCGGGTGCGGCGGGGACGTGGAAGGACCTGACCGACTCGGTCAACACCGTCTTCCGGAACATCACCACGCAGGTGCGGGACATCGCGCAGGTGACGACGGCCGTGGCCAACGGTGACCTGTCGCAGAAGGTCACGGTCGACGTGGCCGGCGAGATGCTGGAGCTGAAGAACACCGTCAACACCATGGTGGACCAGCTGTCGGCCTTCGGTTCCGAGGTGACCCGGGTGGCCCGGGAGGTCGGCGTCGAGGGTCTGCTCGGTGGTCAGGCCGAGGTGCCGGGTGCGGCGGGGACGTGGAAGGACCTGACCGACTCGGTCAACACCGCTTTCCGGAACCTGACCGGTCAGGTGCGGGACATCGCGCAGGTGACGACGGCGGTCGCCAATGGTGACCTGTCGCAGAAGGTCACGGTCGACGTGGCCGGCGAGATGCTGGAGCTGAAGAACACCGTCAACACCATGGTGTCGCAGCTGTCGTCCTTCGCTGACCAGGTGACGCGGATGGCGCGGGACGTGGGCACCGAGGGGCGGCTCGGCGGACAGGCGCGGGTGGACGGTGTCTCCGGCCGCTGGCGCGAGCTCACCGACTCCGTGAACTTCATGGCCGGCAACCTGACGTCGCAGGTGCGGCAGATCGCGCAGGTGACGACCGCCGTGGCCCGCGGTGATCTGTCGCAGAAGATCGACGTGGACGCCCGGGGCGAGATCCTGGAGCTGAAGAACACCATCAACACGATGGTCGACCAGCTCTCCGCCTTCGCCGACCAGGTGACCCGGGTGGCCCGTGAGGTGGGGACCGACGGCCGGCTCGGCGGGCAGGCGCAGGTGCCGGGCGTGGCCGGGGTGTGGCGGGATCTGACGGATTCCGTGAACGGCATGGCCGGGAACCTGACGACCCAGGTCCGTAACATCGCGCAGGTCGCCACGGCGGTCGCCCGGGGTGATCTGTCGCAGAAGATCGACGTGGACGCTCGCGGCGAGATCCTGGAGCTGAAGAACACCCTCAACACGATGGTGGACCAGCTCTCGAACTTCGCGGAGCAGGTGACCCGGGTGGCCCGTGAGGTGGGCACCGAGGGGATCCTGGGTGGTCAGGCCGAGGTGCAGGGGGTCTCCGGCACCTGGAAAGACCTCACCCAGTCGGTGAACTTCATGGCGAACAACCTGACCATTCAGGTGCGCAACATCGCCGAGGTCACGACGGCGGTCGCCATGGGCGACCTCTCCAAGAAGATCACAGTCGACGCCCGGGGCGAGATCCTGGAGCTGGTCACGACCGTCAACACGATGGTCGACCAGCTGTCGAACTTCGCGGACGAGGTCACGCGCGTGGCCCGTGAGGTGGGTACGGAGGGCATCCTCGGCGGCCAGGCGCGGGTGCGCGGGGTCACCGGTACCTGGAAGGACCTGAGCGACAACGTCAACCTGATGGCCAACAACCTGACGAGTCAGGTGCGGAACATCTCCCGGGTCTCGGCGGCCGTCGCCAACGGCGATCTGACGAAGAAGGTGACGGTCGAGGCGCGGGGCGAGGTCGCCGAGCTCGCCGAGACCGTCAACACCATGGTGACGACCCTGTCGTCCTTCGCCGACGAGGTCACACGGGTGGCCCGTGAGGTGGGCACCGAGGGCGAACTGGGCGGTCAGGCGCGGGTGCCGGGTGTCTCCGGCACGTGGAAGGACCTGACCGAGTCGGTGAACTCGATGGCCGACAACCTCACCGGTCAGGTGCGGCAGATCGCCGCCGTCACCACCGCCATCGCGAAGGGCGACCTCACCAAGAAGATCGACATCGACGCGCGCGGTGAGATCCAGGAGCTGAAGAACACCATCAACACGATGGTGGACCAGCTGTCGAACTTCGCCGAGGAGGTCACGCGGGTGGCCCGTGAGGTGGGCACCGACGGGCAGCTCGGCGGCCAGGCCCGCGTCCGGGACGTGGAGGGCACCTGGAGCGACCTCACCGAGTCCGTGAACGAGATGGCCGGGAACCTCACCCGGCAGGTGCGGGCCATCGCGGCCGTCGCCACCGCGGTGACCCGCGGCGACCTGAACGTCAAGATCGACGGTGTGGACGCGGCCGGCGAGATCCAGGCGCTCCAGGACAACATCAACACGATGATCGCCAACCTGCGCGACACCACCCTCGCCAACGACGAGCAGGACTGGCTCAAGAGCAACCTGGCCCGGATCTCCGGCCTCATGCAGGGCCGGCGGGACCTGGACGACGTCGCCTCGCTCATCATGAGCGAGCTGACGCCGGTGGTCTCGGCCCAGCACGGCGCCTTCTTCGTGGCCATGCCCACGGGCTCCGCCCACAGCGACGCCGAACTCGTCGGTGAGGGCGATGGCGCGTACGAGCTGCGGATGCGCGGGAGTTACGGATACTCCACCGGTTCCATGCCGACCTCGTTCCGGCCGGGGGAGACGCTCATCGGGACGGCCGCCGAGGAGAAGCGGACCATCCAGGTCAACGTGCCGCCGGGCTATCTGAAGATCTCCTCGGGGCTCGGGGAGGCCTCGCCCGCGCATGTGATCGTGCTGCCGGTGCTCTTCGAGGGGAAGGTCCTCGGGGTGATCGAGCTGGCCTCGTTCCAGCCGTTCGCGCAGATCCAGCGGGACTTCCTCAACCAGATCGCCGAGCTGATCGCGACCACCGTCAACACCATCAGCGTCAACACCAAGACGGAGGTGCTGCTCCAGCAGTCGCAGGAGCTCACCGAGCAGCTCAAGGAGCGCTCGGCCGAGCTGGAGCACCGGCAGAAGGAGCTCCAGGGCTCCAACCTGGAGCTGGAGGAGAAGGCCGAGCTGCTCGCCCGGCAGAACCGCGACATCGAGGTGAAGAACACCGAGATCGAGGAGGCGCGGCAGGTCCTGGAGGAGCGGGCCGAACAGCTCGCCGTCTCCATGCGCTACAAGTCCGAGTTCCTCGCCAACATGTCGCACGAACTGCGTACGCCGCTCAACTCGCTGCTGATCCTTGCCAAGTTGCTCGCGGACAACGCCGAGACCAACCTGACGCCGAAGCAGGTCGAGTTCGCGGAGACCATCCACGGCGCCGGTTCGGACCTGCTCCAGCTGATCAACGACATCCTCGACCTGTCCAAGGTCGAGGCGGGCAAGATGGACGTCTCGCCGACGCGGATCGCGCTCGTCCAGCTCGTCGACTACGTGGAGGCGACCTTCCGGCCGCTCACGGCGGAGAAGGGGCTCGACTTCTCGGTGCGGGTCTCGCCCGAGCTGCCGGCCACGCTCCACACCGACGAGCAGCGGCTGCTCCAGGTGCTGCGCAACCTCCTGTCCAACGCGGTGAAGTTCACCGACTCCGGCGCGGTGGAGCTGGTGATCCGGCCGGCCAACGCGGACGTGCCGCAGTCGATCCGCGAGCAGCTTCTGGAGGCCGGTTCGCTGCGCGATCCGGAGGCCGATCTGATCGCGTTCTCGGTCACGGACACCGGGATCGGGATCGCCGCGAGCAAGATGCGGGTCATCTTCGAGGCGTTCAAGCAGGCCGACGGCACGACCAGCCGGAAGTACGGCGGTACGGGTCTGGGGCTCTCGATCAGCCGGGAGATCGCGCGGCTGCTCGGCGGCGAGATCTTCGCGGCGAGCGAGCCGGGCCGCGGTTCGACGTTCACGCTCTATCTGCCGCTGAGCCCGACGGAGCTGCCGTCGCACGGGTACGGGCAGGGGGCGTCGGACGCCGATGACGCGCAGCACGGGGTGGACGAGGGGGCGGCCGGGGGCGTGCACACGTTCCCGCACTTCCCGCCGCCGCCCGTACGGACCGAGGCGCGGTCGGGGGCCGGGGCGCTGTTCCGGCACCGGCGGAAGGCCGCGGCGGAGGCGACCGGGGCGCGGACCGCGGTACCGGGCCAGTTCGGTCAGCAGGGCGCCGCGGACCGGGCGGAGCCGGAGGTCGAGCCGAGGCGTACGTTCAACTTCTCGGGCGAGAAGGTGCTCATCGTCGACGACGACATCCGTAACGTCTTCGCGCTCACGAGCGTCCTGGAGCAGCACGGGCTCGCGGTGCTGTACGCGGAGAACGGGCGCGAGGGCATCGAAGTCCTGGAGCAGCACGACGACGTGACGGTCGTGCTGATGGACATCATGATGCCGGAGATGGACGGGTACGCGACGACGACCGCGATCCGGCGGATGCCGCAGTTCGCGGGGCTGCCGATCATCGCTCTGACGGCGAAGGCCATGAAGGGCGACCGGGAGAAGGCGATCGAGTCGGGTGCCTCGGACTATGTGACGAAGCCGGTCGACCCCGACCACCTGCTGTCCGTCATGGAGCAGTGGATGCGAGGGGAGTGACTCCGGGCCGGGGGCCCGCGGGGAACTCCGCGCGGGCCCCCGGGCTCCGCTGACGGGCTGTCGCCACGGGGGTGTGAGAGGGCGGGATACGGGGAACCTTCTGGTCTCCCACCGCGTTTCTGCTACGTGCACAGTGACATCGCGGTGACAGGGTGTGGCGACGGGCGGGGTGCGGCTACGATGACCGGCACAAGGACGGACGGCGCTAGGGAGTCGTCTTCTGGGGCGGCGCCCGGTGCTTCCCCCGGTTACGGGAGCCGGGGAGAGCCGTTGCCGGGACGAGGAGGACGGGGCATGGTGCAGAAGGCCAAGATCCTCCTGGTCGATGACCGGCCGGAGAATCTGCTGGCGCTGGAGGCCATTCTCTCCGCGCTCGATCAGACGCTGGTGCGGGCATCGTCCGGGGAGGAAGCGCTCAAGGCGCTGCTGACGGACGACTTCGCGGTCATCCTGCTGGACGTGCAGATGCCGGGTATGGACGGCTTCGAGACGGCCGCGCACATCAAGCGGCGTGAGCGGACCCGGGACATCCCGATCATCTTTCTCACCGCCATCAACCACGGCCCCCACCACACCTTCCGCGGGTACGCGGCCGGGGCGGTCGACTACATCTCGAAGCCGTTCGACCCGTGGGTGCTGCGCGCCAAGGTCTCCGTCTTCGTCGAGCTCTACATGAAGAACTGCAAGCTGCGCGAGCAGGCAGCTCTGCTGCGGCTGCAGTTGGAGGGCAGCGGCGAGGGCGGTCACGGCAAGGAGTCCGCCGGACTGCTCGCCGAGCTCTCCGCTCGCCTCGCCGCCGTCGAGGAGCAGGCGGAGGCGCTGTCGAAGCAGCTCGACGACGACTCCGCTGACGCGGCGGCGGTCGCCACCGCCGCCCATCTGGAGCGCAAGCTCACCGGGCTGCGGCGCGCGCTGGACGCACTGGAGCCGGGTACGGGCGCCACGCCCACGCTGCCCGCCCAGACCTGACGCATCCGGCCCAGGCCTGACGTGACCCCGCTCAGGCCTGATGGCGCCCGCCCAGGTCTGAAGGTCCGTCACTCGGGGTGGTGTGCCGTGACTCGACGTCAGTTCCGCGCCCCGGTGCGGTTGACACGATCGAGTGAGGCGGACACCCGTCCGCCTACCGGCGGGTGAGAGCGGACAGCCCGTCCCCTCACCGGTAACCTCAGCATCATGGCTTCACGTACGTCCGGCAAGGGTTCCCAGGGCACGGCGGGCGCCGCAAAGCCGCGCGCCGGCCGGACGACGGCCGCCGCGAAGAAAGCGGCGCCCCTGAAGTCGCCCGCCAAGCCACCCGCGAAACCCGCCGCCAAGAAGGCGACGGCCAAGAAGGCCGCGCCCGCCAAGCGCGCGCCCGCCCGGAAGACCGCCGCGAAGAGGGCCGCGCCCCGCCCGGCACCGTCCCCCACGGGGGGCGTCTACCGGCTCGCCCGGGGAGTCTGGCTGGGCCTGGCCCACGCGGTGGGAGCGATGTTCCGGGGGATAGGGCGTGGCGCCAAGGGCCTCGACCCGGCCCACCGCAAGGACGGGCTCGCGCTGCTGCTGCTGGGCGTCGCGCTGATCGTCGCCGCGGGCACCTGGTCGAATCTGAGGGGTCCGGTCGGCGACCTCGTCGAGATGCTGGTGACCGGGGCCTTCGGCCGGCTCGACCTGCTCGTACCGCTGCTCCTCGGAGTCGTCGGCGTGCGGCTGATCCTCTATCCGGAGAAGCCCGAGGCCAACGGCCGGATCAGCATCGGGCTCTCCGCCCTCGTCATCGGCGTCCTCGGCCAGGTCCACATCGCCTGCGGCTCACCGGGCCGCGGCGACGGGACCGAGGCCATGCAGGACGCCGGCGGGCTCATCGGCTGGGCCGCTTCCCAGCCCCTCGTCTTCATGATGGGCGAGGTCCTCGCCGTACCGATGCTGGTACTGCTCACGCTCTTCGGCCTGCTCGTCGTCACCGCCACCCCGGTCAACGCCATCCCGCAGCGACTGCGCGCCCTCGGCGCCCGGCTCGGCATCGTCGAGCCCGCCGACGACCCGGCGGAGGCCGAGGGGTACGAGCGGCACGAGGGGTACGACGAGGAGTGGCGCGAGGCCGCTCCCCGGGCCGCCCGCCCCGCCCGGCGCCGGGCGGCCGGCCCGGCGGAGCCGTACGACGTGGACCGGGCCGAGGCCGAGCTCCTGGAGCGGCGTGCCGGCCGTGCCCCGCGCAGCTCCGCGCCCGAGGCCTTCGACCACGGCCTGGATCCGGTGGACATCGCCGCGGCCGCGGCCGCGGCCCTCGACGGCGCCGTGCTCAACGGCATGCCGCCCTCCCCGATCGTCGCCGACCTGACCAGGGACGTCACCGCCGAGCGCGACGCCGCCCTGGCCGCGGCCGCGGAGGCCTCAGGGCCCGTGGCCCCGGCCGCGCCCGTACCGCCGGCGCGCGGTGGCGCGCGGGCCGGTGGGGGCGTACCCGACCTGACGAAGCCCGCGCCCGAGCCGACGGAACTGCCGCCGCGGGCCGAGCAGCTCCAGCTCTCCGGTGACATCACGTACTCGCTGCCGTCGATGGACCTGCTGGAGCGCGGCGGGCCCGGCAAGACGCGGAGCGCCGCGAACGACCTCGTCGTGGAGTCGCTCTCCAACGTCTTCACCGAGTTCAAGGTCGACGCGGCCGTCACCGGCTTCACCCGCGGTCCGACGGTCACGCGGTACGAGGTCGAGCTCGGCCCCGCCGTGAAGGTCGAGAAGATCACGGCCCTGACGAAGAACATCGCGTACGCCGTGGCCTCGCCGGACGTCCGGATCATCTCGCCGATTCCCGGCAAGTCCGCCGTCGGCATCGAGATCCCGAACAGCGACCGCGAGATGGTCAACCTCGGGGACGTGCTGCGGCTCGCGGACGCGGCGGGCGACGACCATCCGATGCTGGTCGCGCTCGGCAAGGACGTCGAGGGCGGCTATGTGATGGCCAACCTCGCGAAGATGCCGCACGTCCTGGTCGCCGGTGCCACCGGCTCCGGCAAGTCCTCCTGCATCAACTGCCTCATCACCTCGGTGATGATAAGAGCGACCCCCGAGGACGTCCGGATGGTGCTCGTCGACCCCAAGCGGGTCGAGCTCACCGCCTACGAGGGCATCCCGCACCTGATCACCCCGATCATCACCAACCCGAAGCGGGCCGCCGAGGCCCTGCAGTGGGTGGTGAAGGAGATGGACCTCCGCTACGACGACCTGGCCGCCTTCGGTTACCGGCACATCGACGACTTCAACCAGGCCATCCGGGACGGGAAGATCAAGCTGCCCGAGGGCAGCCAGCGCGAGCTCAACCCCTACCCGTACCTCCTGGTGATCGTCGACGAGCTCGCCGACCTGATGATGGTCGCGCCGAGGGACGTCGAGGACTCGATCGTCCGCATCACCCAGTTGGCCCGCGCCGCCGGCATCCATCTCGTCCTCGCCACCCAGCGGCCGTCCGTGGACGTCGTCACCGGCCTCATCAAGGCGAACGTGCCTTCGCGGCTCGCCTTCGCCACCTCCTCGCTCGCCGACAGCCGGGTCATCCTGGACCAGCCCGGTGCCGAGAAGCTGATCGGCAAGGGCGATGGACTGTTCCTGCCGATGGGTGCGAACAAGCCGGTCCGTATGCAGGGCGCCTTCGTCACCGAGGACGAGGTCGCGGCCATCGTGCAGCACTGCAAGGACCAGATGACGCCCGTCTTCCGGGAGGACGTCACCGTCGGCACCAAGCAGCGGAAGGAGATCGACGAGGACATCGGCGACGACCTCGACCTGCTGTGCCAGGCCGCCGAACTGGTCGTCTCGACGCAGTTCGGCTCCACGTCGATGCTCCAGCGCAAGCTGCGTGTGGGCTTCGCGAAGGCCGGCCGGCTGATGGACCTGATGGAGTCGCGGAACATCGTCGGACCGAGCGAGGGCTCCAAGGCGCGTGACGTGCTGGTGAAGCCCGACGAGTTGGACGCGGTGCTCGCCGTGATCCGGGGCGAGTCGGGGGAGTAGCGGCGGGGGGACCGGGTACCCGATCGGCGTCGGCGTGGCCGGTCCTGGCCGGCGTACCCGATCGAGACCGGGCCGAGACTCACTCGTAAGGGAACGGGGGCAACCGTTTCCCCTGGCCGTACGTCAAGTTGGACGGTGGGACAGATGGATGTCCCAGCCTCATGGCGTACAAACAGCACCCGCCCGGTTGCCCCACCCTTTCGTACCACCCATAGACTGAACGTCCAGCAGGTGGCTACACGCTCGAAAGGCGCTCACGTGTCCATCGGCAACTCCCCCGAAGACGACCGGACGTTCCCGGCAGACGACCGGGACTCGATCGGTCGCGCTCTCCAGCAGGCCCGAATCGCCGCCGGTCTCACCGTCGAAGAGGTCAGTGCCTCCACCCGTGTCCGGATCCCGATCGTGCACGCGATCGAGGAGGACGACTTCTCGCGCTGCGGCGGCGACGTCTACGCCCGCGGGCACATCCGTACCCTCGCGCGCGCCGTCGGTCTCGATCCGGCCGATCTGATCGAGCAGTACGACGCCGCCCATGGCGGTCGTCCCGCGCCCACCCCCGCCGCCCCGCTCTTCGAGGCGGAACGTATCCGCCCCGAGCCGCGGCGGCCCAACTGGACCGCCGCGATGGTCGCGGCGATCGTCGCCGTCGTCGGCTTCGTCGGCTTCACGATGTTCGACGGGAACGAGGCCCCCAAGGGCACCGTGACCGCCGAGGGCGGTCCGGCCCCCGCGCCGGAGAAGGCGACCGCCGCCGCCAAGCCGAAGCCGGTCAAGCCCGCCCCGAAGCCCAGTGAGAGCGCGATCGCCGCGGTCCCGCAGGACAAGGTCACGGTCAAGCTCACCGCCGTCGACGGCAAGAGCTGGATCTCGGCCAAGGCCAAGGACGGGAAGCTGCTCTTCGACGGCCTTCTCCTGGAGGGCGAGTCCAAGACCTTCCAGGACGACGAGCGCGTCGACCTGGTCCTCGGCAACGCCGGCGCCATCGAGCTCTACGTCAACGGCAAGAAGGTCGAAGAGAAGTTCGAATCCGGTCAGGTCGAGCGGCTCACCTACACCAAGGGCGACCCCGAGGCCGGATGATCCACCCGGGGCCGTCTGACCCCGTGATGTGACCTCTGTCGCGCAGGTGAACCCTGCGCGACGGGGGAACGGCCGGGACGAAGTAGTCTTGAGCTCATGCCCGAACGCCGTACCGTCGCCCTTGTCACTCTTGGCTGCGCCCGTAACGAGGTGGACTCGGAGGAGCTCGCAGGCCGCTTGGCAGCGGACGGCTGGGAGCTCGTCGAGAACGCCGAGGAAGCGGACGTCGCCGTCGTCAACACTTGCGGATTCGTCGAAGCCGCCAAGAAGGACTCCGTCGACGCCCTCCTCGAAGCCAATGATCTGAAGGATCACGGCAAGACCCAGGCCGTCGTCGCCGTCGGCTGCATGGCCGAGCGGTACGGCAAGGAGCTCGCCGAAGCCCTCCCGGAGGCCGACGGCGTCCTGGGCTTCGACGACTACGCCGACATCTCCAACCGCCTCCAGACCATCCTCAACGGTGGCAGTGTCGAGGCCCACACCCCGCGTGACCGGCGCAAGCTGCTGCCGCTGTCGCCCGTGGAGCGCCAGGAGGCCGCCGCGGCCGTGGCACTGCCGGGACACGGCGACACCGCCGAGATGCCCGTCGACGCGCCGGCCGACCTTCCCGAGGGGCTCGCGCCCGCCTCCGGGCCCCGTGCCCCGCTCCGCCGCCGGCTGGACACCAGCCCCGTGGCCTCGGTGAAGCTCGCCTCCGGCTGCGACCGCCGCTGCTCCTTCTGCGCCATCCCGTCCTTCCGGGGCTCCTTCGTCTCGCGCCGTCCCTCGGACGTGCTGAACGAGACGCGCTGGCTCGCCGAGCAGGGGGTGAAGGAGGTCATGCTGGTCTCCGAGAACAACACCTCGTACGGCAAGGACCTCGGCGACATCCGGCTCCTGGAGAGCCTGCTGCCCGAGCTGGCCTCGGTCGACGGCATCGAGCGCGTCCGGGTCAGCTACCTCCAGCCCGCCGAGATGCGCCCCGGTCTGATCGACGTCCTCACCTCGACCGAGAAGATCGCGCCCTACTTCGACCTGTCCTTCCAGCACAGCGCCCCGGACGTGCTGCGGGCCATGCGCCGCTTCGGCGACACCGACCGCTTCCTGGAGCTCCTGGAGACCATCCGGTCCAAGGCCCCGACGGCCGGTGCCCGCTCCAACTTCATCGTCGGCTTCCCCGGCGAGACCGAGGCGGACTTCGCCGAGCTGGAACGCTTCGTCACCCACGCGCGGCTCGACGCCGTCGGCGTCTTCGGCTACTCCGACGAGGACGGCACCGAGGCCGCCACGTACGACCACAAGCTCGACCAGGACGTCGTCGACGAGCGGCTCGCCCACCTCTCCCGGCTCGCCGAGGAGCTCACCGCCCAGCGCGCGGAGGAGCGGATCGGAGAGACCCTGGAAGTACTCGTCGAGTCCGTCGACGAGGAGGACGGCTGGATCGGCCGCGCCGCCCACCAGGCGCCCGAGACCGACGGTCAGGTGGTCCTCACCACGGCCGACGGTACGAGCCCCGACCTGGCTCCGGGCCGTATGGTCAGGGCGAAGGTCGTCGGCACGGAGGGCGTCGACCTGGTGGCCGAGTGTCTTTTCGAGGAGGCAGCCAGATGACCGGAGTCCCGGCATCCGCGACGGGCGGGACCGGTAGGCCGGCGCCCCGCGGAAAGCTGGGCACTGCGGCCGTCAACCAGGCCAGCCTGTGGAACATCGCCAACATCCTCACCATGATCCGGCTCGTGCTCGTGCCGGCCTTCGTGGTGCTCCTGTTCCAGGACGGCGGTCACGACCCCGCCTGGCGCGCCTGGGCGTGGGCGGCGTTCGCCGTGGCCATGATCACGGACGTCTTCGACGGGCACCTGGCCCGTACGTACAACCTCGTCACCGACTTCGGGAAGATCGCCGACCCGATCGCCGACAAGGCGATCATGGCTGGCGGGCTCATCAGCCTCTCCTTGCTGGGTGACCTGCCCTGGTGGGTGACCGGGGTCATCCTGGCCCGCGAGCTGGGGATCACCCTGATGCGGTTCTGGGTGATCCGGCACGGGGTCATCCCGGCGAGCCGCGGCGGCAAGATGAAGACGCTCGCGCAGGGCACGGCGGTCGGCATGTACGTGCTCATGCTCACCGGTCCGCTGGCCACCCTGCGCTTCTGGGTGATGGCGGTGGCCGTCGTGCTGACGGTCGTCACCGGTCTGGACTACGTGCGGCAGGCGATCGTCCTGCGCCGCGAGGGCCTCGCGGAGGAGCGGGCGGCCGCGCGGTCGGAGGCGGCGACGCGATGACCGAGGCCGCCCGGGTGCTGGCGCTGCTCGCGGAGCGTGGTCACACGCTGGCCGCCGCGGAGTCGCTCACGGGTGGTCTGGTGGCCGCCGAGCTCACCGGTGTGGCAGGGGCCTCGAAGTCCTTCCGGGGCTCGGTCACGGCCTACGCCACGGTCCTCAAGCAGGAGCTCCTGGGGGTCGACAGGGCCCTCCTCGCGGAGCGCGGCGCGGTGGATCCGGAGGTCGCGCTGCAGATGGCGGCCGGTGTCCGGGCCCGGCTCGGCGCCGACTGGGGAATCTCCACGACGGGGGTCGCGGGGCCCGAACCCCAGGACGGGCAGGCCGTCGGAACCGTTTACGTGGCGGTCGCGGGACCGGCCGCGACGGGCGCCCGCGCCGGGAAAGTGGTCTCGTTGAGGTTGAACGGTGACCGCGCGGACATCCGTAGAGAGAGCGTACGGAGCGTGCTGGAACTGCTCCATGAGGAACTCTCGGGAAATGCGCGGGCACAGGATACGGAACACAACGGGGGGAATTGATGTTTGCAGCCCTGAGTGAACACGACATCGCTCCCCGCACGGCCGCGGCGCGAGGCGGTACGGTGGTGCGTGAAGGATGCGGCTACGCGGTCCGAGGAGGGAGCCACCGATGATTCTGCTCCGTCGCCTGTTGGGTGACGTGCTGCGTCGGCAGCGCCAGCGCCAAGGCCGTACTCTGCGCGAAGTCTCCTCGTCCGCCCGAGTCTCGCTCGGCTATCTCTCCGAGGTGGAGCGGGGGCAGAAGGAGGCATCCTCCGAGCTGCTCTCCGCGATCTGCGACGCGCTGGACGTACGGATGTCCGAGCTCATGCGTGAAGTGAGCGACGAGCTGTCACTGGCCGAACTGGCCGAGTCGGCAGCGGCGAGCGAACCGGTGCCGACGCCGGTACGCCCGATGCTCAACTCGGTGTCGGTGACGTCGGTGGCCGGTGTGTCCACCGGGCGGGTGACCATCAAGGCGCCCGCGGAAGCGGTGGATGTCGTCGCTGCCTGAGTCGACCTGAGTATCAGTGGGCGAAAGCCCCGCGTGGTGCCCTGTGGGGTGCCGGGCGGGGCTTTCGTCGTTTTTGTCGACCTTTCATGGTGATTTGTTTGAGATGCCGGGTTCGGGTGGTGCGTGCCATGGTGGGGGGACGTACGACTGGTTGGAGATCCCGCATGTCTGTCGTGAAGAGCCCGCTGTCCGAGGCCGACCTCAAGGCGGTCGGCACCGCGCTCCAGGGGGCGCTGGTCGATCTGGTCGACCTCGCCCTGGTCGCCAAGCAGGTGCACTGGAACGTCGTCGGGCCGCGATTCCGCTCCGTCCATCTGCAGCTCGACGAGGTGGTGGACACCGCTCGGCTGCACTCCGACACCGTGGCGGAGCGCGCCTCCGCGCTCGGCGTCAACCCGGACGGGCGGTCGGCGACCGTGGCCTCCTCCAGTGCGATCGGGTCGGTCCCGGAGGGGTGGATCAAGGATGTGGAGGCGGTCCGGATCCTGGTGGCCGCGCTCGGGGCCGTCATCACCCGGATGCGGGAACGGATCGATGTGACCGGTGATCCCGACCCGATCAGCCAGGACATCCTGATCGGACTGACGGGAGACCTCGAGAAGCACGCATGGATGTTCCAAGCGGAGAGTGTGTAGGGCGTGGCGATACGTGCGGTGTGCGCCGGGTTTGCCTCCGGTGCGCCCTCCCGCTGGGTGATCCTGCCGGTCTAGCGTCGACCCCAGGAGGCGGCCATGGTACGGCGACGTGTTCCGCCGCCGGCGACGCTCGCGCTGGTCGCGGTCGGGCTGGTGGCCGGGGGGCTCTGGTGGTGGGCGGTGCTGCGCCTGCTCCTTGTGCCCGGGGGCGCCGGGATCATCGAGGGGGCGGTGGCCGCGGGCGGCTGGGGGCTGAGCCTGTTGCCGGTGCATGTGGCTGCCTCGGTGCGGAGGCAGGCCGGTGGTGTGGCCGTCACCAGGGCATCGCGACGCCGCCATTGGGGCGCAGGATCTGGCCCGTCGTGAACGACGAGGCGTCGGAGGCGAGATGGAGGACCGCGTGTGCGATGTCCTCCGCCTCGCCGACCCGGCGGAGCGGTGAGTGACGGACCATCGCGGCCTCGGCCTGCTCCTGGGCCGCCGGCTCGTGGCGGTCCGTCATGGGGGTGCGGATCCAGCCCGGGGCGACCGCGTTGACCCGGATGCCGTGCGGGCCCACCTCCACCGCCAGGGTCTTCGTGAGCTGGACGACCGCCGCCTTGGTGACGCTGTAACAGAGCAGGCCCGGGCTCGCGGTGTCCATCGCGCCCGAGGCCATCGTGACGATCGAGCCGGCGGTGCCGGAGGCGATCATCGAGCGGGCCGCTTCCTGGCAGGCGTACAGGACTCCCTTGAAGTTCACGGCGAGGACGCGGTCGAGGTCCTCGTCGCGGGTCTCCAGGACGGTGCTCGTGTGCATGATCCCGGCGACGGCCGCCATGACGTGGAGGGGGCCCGCGGAGCGGACGGCGGCGGCGAGGGCGGTCCGGTCGGTGACGTCCAGCTCGTGCGTGTGCGCGGTTCCTCCCTCGGTGGTGACGAGGGCCGCTGTCTCCTTGAGTCCGTGCTCGTCGCGGTCCGCGCAGTGCACGGCCGCGCCCGCCTGGGCGAGGAGCAGGGCGGTGGCGCGTCCGATGCCGCTCGCGGCGCCGGTGACGAACGCGGAGCGGCCGGTGAGGTCGTACGCCGAGAGGGTCATGTCCGGACCGTACGACTGGATCTGACGGATCGTCAATTGGTGGGGCCCTGTTGGCAGCCCGGGCACCAGTACGTGATCCGGTCGCCGAGTTCCGCCTTCCGGATCCAAGTGCCGCAGCGCAGACAGGGCTGTCCCTCGCGGCCGTAGACGTGGAGCGGGGTGCCTGGGCGGCGCGTGGTGGTGGTGCGCCGGTCGGGGCGGTTCTTGTTCGCCTCCAGGAGGCGGTGGGCGGTGGCCACCAGGCGGGCCGGGACGTCCGGGCCGAGAGCGCCGACCGGGAGCCACGGGGTGACGGCTGCCAGGAAGGCGAGCTCCGACTTGTACACGTTGCCGATGCCGGCCAGGTTGCGCTGGTCGAGCAGCGCCTCGCCGAGCGGACGGTCCGGGGCGGCGAGGAGACGTCGTACGGCCTCTTCCGCGTCCCAGTCCGGCCCCAGGAGGTCCGGGCCGAGATGGCCGACCGCGTGGGCCTCCTCTGCGGTGCGGATCAGTTCCAGGACGGGGAGCCGGTAGCCGTACGCCGTGGACTCGGCGTTCCCGAGGATCGCCCGGATCTGGTGCTCGGGGCCGCCGTGCGGGCGCTCCCCGGTGGCGTACACCCGCCAGGCGCCGTCCATCCGCAGGTGGGAGTGGAGCGTGAGCCCGCCCTCGATCCGGGCGAGCAGATGCTTGCCGCGCGGGCTGACGTCGAGGAGCGTGCGGCCGGTGAGGTCGACGGTCGCGAACCGGGGCACGCGAAGGTCCGAGCGGGTCAGGACCCGCCCGGCCAGCGCGGTGTGCAGGCGGTGGGCCACCTGCCAGACGGTGTCTCCTTCGGGCACCGTTCCATGATGCCGGGTCGTGTGGGGAGCTGGCGTGGTTCAGGCGCGGAGGCGGAGGCCTCTTGGGGTGGCGAGGAAGCCCGCCGCCTCCAGGGGGCGGGCGAGCGGGGAGGTCAGGGCCGTTGCGCCGTTGATCCGCTCCACCGTGACCGTGCCCAGCGAGCCCGCCCGCGCCGACGCGGCCAGGGCCTCGGCCGCCGCCGTCAGGGCGGGATCGTCCGGTTCGGCCGGCCAGGAGAGAAGCGTCTTGCCGCCCCGCTCCACGTACAGCGTCAACTCGCCGTCGACGAGGACGACCATCGCGCCCGCCTTGCGGCCGGGCTTGTGCCCGGCGCCGGTCGGCGGCTCCGGCCAGGACAGGGCCGCCCCGTACGCGTTCGCCGGGTCGGCCGCGGCCAGGACCAGTGCGCGCGGGCCGGCCGCGGCCTCCGCGCCCCGGTCGCGGGCCGTCGCCGCCGCCCGCAGCCGGTCCACGGCCCCGTCCATCGCGAACTGGGCCGCGCCGAGGCCCTCCACCACATAGCCCCGCCTGGCCTGACCGCTGTCCTCGAACGCGGACAGGATGCGGTACGTGGCCGAGAACCCCCCCTCCACGCCCTCGGCTGCCACCGCGCCCCGGGTCACCACGCCGTGCCGGTCCAGGAGCGTGCGGGCGAGGGCGTGTGCCCTGTGGGTCGGCTCCGGCTCGGCGGGCGGCAGCAGCGCCCAGCGGCCGGAGACCGTCGGCGGGCCCGTGCGCGAGGCCGGGCGGGCGGCGGCGCCCAGCGTGCCGTACCGGCCGCGCGGCACCGTCCGGCGCGCGCGGTGGGCGGTCGACCCGGCCGTCCGGCCCGAACCGAGGAGCGAGCGGAGCGGGGCGAGCGTGTCGTTGGTGAGCCGGCCCGACCAGGCCAGGTCCCAGAGCGCGTCGGCGAGCTGCGGGTCGGTCGCGTCCGGGTGGGTGGTGGCCCGGACCTGGTCGGCGATCTGCCGGAAGAACAGCCCGTACCCGCCGGAGAGGATGGTGAGGACCGACTCGTGCAGCGCGGACAGCTCCAGCGGGTGCGCCGGCGGGAGGAGCAAGGGCGCCGCGTCCGCGAGGTAGAGCGAGATCCAGCCGTCCTTGCCGGGCAGCGATCCGGCTCCGGCCCAGACCACCTCGCCCGTGGTCGTCAGCTCGTCGAGCAGCGTCGGGGAGTAGTCCCGGACGCGGGACGGCAGGATCAGCTTCTCCAGCGCGGAGGCGGGCACGGGCGCGCCCTGGAGCTGCTCGATCGCACGGGCGAGGCCGTCGATACCGCGCAGACCGCCGCCGCCGACGTGCTGCCACTGGGGCAGGAAGGTGGCGAGCGCGGCCGGGGGCACCGGTTCCAGCTCGTGGCGCAGGGCCGCGAGGGAACGGCGGCGCAGGCGGCGCAGCACGGCCGCGTCGCACCACTCCTGTCCGATGCCGGAGGGATGGAACTCGCCCTGGACGACGCGGCCGCCGGCGGCGAGCCGCTGGAGCGCGCCGTCCGTGACGGCGGCGCCGAGCCCGAAGCGGGCGGCGGCCTGCGAGGAGGTGAAGGGGCCGTGCGTGCGCGCGAAGCGGGCGAGGAGGTCGCCCAACGGGTCCTTGACCGGCTCGGTGAAGGCCTCGGGCACACCGACCGGCAGGGCCGTGCCCAGGGCGTCACGGAGCCGTCCCGCGTCCTCGATCGCCGCCCAGTGGTCGGCTCCTCCGATCCTGACCCGGATCGCGCGCCGGGACCGGGCGAGGTCGGGCGCCCAGCCCGCCTCCGCGCCGCGCTCGCCGAGCTCGGCGTCGGTGAGCGGGCCGAGGACCCGCAGCAGGTCGGCGACGCCCTCCACGTCCTTGATCCGCCGGTCCTCCGTGAGCCACTGGAGCTCCCGCTCCAGCTCGGTGAGGACCTCCGGGTCGAGGAGCTCGCGCAGCTCGGCCTGGCCGAGCAGCTCCGCCAGGAGCCGGGAGTCGAGGGAGAGCGCGGCCGCCCGCCGCTCGGCGAGCGGCGAGTCGCCCTCGTACAGGAACTGCGCCACATAGCCGAAGAGGAGCGAGCGGGCGAACGGGGACGGCTCGGGGGTGGTGACCTCGACGAGCCGGACCCGGCGGGCCTCGATGTCGCCCATCAGCTCGGTCAGACCGGGGACGTCGAAGACGTCCTGGAGGCACTCGCGGACGGCCTCCAGGACGATCGGGAAGGAGCCGAACTCGCTTGCCACCTGGAGCAGCTGGGACGCGCGCTGCCGCTGCTGCCAGAGCGGTGTGCGCTTGCCGGGGTTCCGCTTGGGCAGCAGCAGGGCGCGCGCGGCGCACTCGCGGAACCGGGAGGCGAACAGCGCGGAGCCGCCCACCTGGTCGGTGACGATCTGCCCGATCTCGCCCTGGTCGAAGAGGGCGTCGGCCGCGCCGATGGGCGCCTTGTCCGCGTCGTACGTCGTGTCCAGGTGCCGGCCCGGGTCGATCGGTTCGTGGTCGAGGAGGTCCAGGCCCATGTCCAGACCCATCAGGTCCGCGTCCGGGAGCCGCAGCACGATGCCGTCGTCCGCGTGCATCACCTGGGCGTCCATGCCGTACCGCTCGGCGAGCCGGGCACCGAGCGCCAGCGCCCACGGGGCGTGCACCTGCGCGCCGAACGGGGAGTGGATGACGACCCGCCAGTCCCCGAGCTCGTCCCGGAACCGCTCGACCAGGATCGTCCGGTCGTCGGGCACGTGGCCGCAGGCCTCGCGCTGCTCGGACAGGTACGCGAGGACGTTGTCCGCGGCCCAGGCGTCCAGGCCCGCGGCGATCAGCCGCAGCCGCGCGTCCTCCGCCCCGAGGGCGCCGAGCTCCCTCAGGAACGCGCCCACCGCGCGCCCCAGTTCGAGCGGGCGGCCCAGCTGGTCGCCCTTCCAGAACGGCAGCCGGCCCGGCACGCCGGGCGCGGGGGTGACGAGCACGCGGTCCCGGGTGATGTCCACGATCCGCCAGGACGTGGTGCCCAGCGTGAAGACGTCGCCGACCCGCGACTCGTACACCATCTCCTCGTCGAGCTCGCCGACCCGGCCCCCGCCCTTCTTCGGGTCCGCGCCCGCGAGGAACACACCGAACAGGCCCCGGTCGGGGATCGTGCCGCCGGAGGTGACGGCGAGCCGCTGCGCGCCCGGCCGCCCCGTGACCGTCCCGGCGACCCGGTCCCAGACCACACGCGGGCGCAGCTCGGCGAACGCGTCCGACGGGTAGCGCCCGGCGAGCATGTCGAGCACGCCCGTGAACGCCGAATCCGGCAGCGAGGAGAAGGGCGCCGCACGGCGCACCACGGCGAGCAGGTCGTCCACCTGCCAGGTGTCGAGCGCGACCATCGCGACCAGCTGCTGGGCCAGCACGTCCAGCGGATTGGCCGGGATCCGCATCGACTCGATCGAGCCCGACCGCATCCGCTCCGTGACCACGGCCGCCTGCACCAGGTCGCCCCGGTACTTGGGGAAGACCACGCCCGTGGAGACCGCGCCGACCTGGTGCCCGGCGCGCCCCACGCGCTGGAGCCCGGAGGCGACCGAGGGCGGCGACTCGACCTGCACGACGAGGTCGACCGCGCCCATGTCGATGCCCAGCTCCAGGCTGGAGGTGGCCACCACGGCGGGCAGCCGTCCCGCCTTCAGGTCCTCCTCCACCTGGGCGCGCTGCTCCTTCGACACCGAGCCGTGATGGGCCCGGGCGAGCAGTGGCGGAGCGCCCTGCGCCGCCCCGGACTGAGCCATGATCTCCGCCGGGGGAGCACCGTCGGGGAGTGGCTTGCCGGTCGCGCGCTCGTACGCGATCTCGTTGAGCCGGTTGCACAGCCGCTCGGCCAGCCGGCGGGAGTTCGCGAAGACGATCGTGGAGCGGTGGGACTGGACGAGGTCGGCGATCCGCTCCTCGACGTGCGGCCAGATCGACGGCTTGTCGCCGCCGTCCTTGCCCTCGGAGGCCGGGGAGCCTCCGAGCTCGCCCATGTCCTCGACGGGGACGACGACGGAGAGGTCGAACTCCTTCCCCGACGGCGGCTGCACGATCTCCACCGCGCGGCCGGGGGACAGATAGCGGGCCACCTCGTCCACCGGGCGGACCGTGGCCGACAGGCCGATCCGGCGCGCGGGGCGAGGCAGCAGCTCGTCGAGCCGCTCCAGGGAGAGCGCCAGGTGCGCGCCGCGCTTGGTGCCCGCGACCGCGTGGACCTCGTCCAGGATGACCGTCTCCACCCCGGACAGGGCCTCCCGGGCGGCGGAGGTCAGCATCAGGAACAGCGACTCGGGGGTGGTGATCAGGATGTCCGGCGGCCGGGTCACGAGGCTCCGGCGCTCGGCGGGCGGAGTGTCGCCGGAACGGATGCCGACCCGGATGTCCGGCTCGGGCAGCCCGAGCCGGACCGACTCCTGCCGGATGCCGGTCAGCGGGGAGCGCAGATTCCGCTCGACGTCCACGGCGAGCGCCTTCAGCGGCGACACGTAGAGCACGCGGCACCGCTTCTTCGCCTCGGCGGGCGGAGGAGTGGACGCCAGGCGGTCCAGGGAGGCCAGGAAGGAGGCCAGCGTCTTGCCCGAGCCCGTCGGTGCGACGACGAGCACGTCGGAGCCCTCGCCGATGGCCTTCCAGGCGCCTTCCTGTGCCGCCGTGGGCGCGGTGAAGGCCCCGGTGAACCAACCACGGGTCGCGGGGGAGAACGAGTCGAGCGCGGACCTGACCATGTCCCCCATCGTGCACCCGCCCACTGACAACCGCCCGGACCTGGGGAAACCCGCTCGTGGCAGGAGGCGGAGCGGGCGGCACGGCGAGTGCCTGGCGCAGAATGGAGGCATGGCGAGCGGGGAGCGGGCACGGTACTGGCAGTACTCCGAGCTGCCCGGCGTCGACCTGCTGCACGCCCACTACATCCACAAGGCCTTCGCCCGGCACACCCACGAGAGCTTCGTCTTCGCCGCGATCACCGAGGGCGTCGAGGCGTTCCACTACCGCGACGAACTGGTCCACGCCGGGCCCGGGCAGATCGCCCTGGTCAACCCCGACACCCCGCACACCGGGCACGCGGGCGTGCCCGAGGGCTGGACCTACCGCACGATCTACCCGGACGCCGGGCTCGTCCGGTCGATCGCCGCCGACACCCTCGCGCTGCGCGGCTCGGTCGGATTCACCGCGCCCGTCATCGACGACCCGTACGCCGCACAGCTTGTCGTGGGCGTCCACCGGGCGGCGGAGGAGGGCAACGCGCTCGCCGCCGACAGCCTGCTCCGGCTTGTCACGGCACGGATGCTGCGCAGTCACGGCGGGCTGATCACCCCGCTCCCGCCCCGCTCCGCCGGCGCGCGGAACGCGGCACGCGCGCGTGCCGTCCTGGAGGAGCGGATGGCCGATCCGCCGACCCTGGAACGGCTCGCCGCCGACCTCGGCACCAGCCCCTTCGCCCTTCTGCGGGCCTTCAGAGAGGCGTACGGGATGCCGCCGCACACCTGGCTCACCGACGCGCGCGTGCGGCGGGCCAGGCGGCTGCTCGACGCGGGGACGCCCCCGGCGGACGCCGCCGTCGCCGTCGGCTTCACCGACCAGCCACACCTCAACCGGCACTTCACGCGGAGCGTCGGGGTGCCGCCGGGGGCCTACCAGCGCGCGCGGGGCACCGGCGGTTCCGGTGGCGGTGAGGGCGGCGGTTCCGGTGGCGCTGCGGGTGGCGGTGCAAGAACGTACAAGACCGGGCAGCCGCCGCGTACGTAACGTCCCTGACGTGGCAGAACAGACAGCACCTCCCGTCATACGGGACGACGGCGCACGGGCGAAGCCCGACGCGGCCGTCGTCCGCGACGCCCTCGGCGTCGGCGTCGCCGTCGGACTCTCCGGCTTCGCCTTCGGCGTGACCTCGGCCGGCGCCGGCCTCACCCTCCTGCAGACCTGCGTGCTCAGCCTGCTCGTCTTCACGGGCGCCTCGCAGTTCGCCCTCGTCGGCGCGCTGGCCGCGGGCGGCAACCCCTTCACGGCCGCCGCCGGGGCCTTCTTCCTGGGCACGCGCAACGCCTTCTACGGGCTGCGGCTCTCCCAGCTCCTCGCCCTGCCGAAGGCCGTCAGGCCGTTCGCCGCGCACTGGGTGATCGACGAGACCACGGCGGTCGCGCTCGCCCAGCCGTCCCGGCGGGCCGCGCGCCTCGGCTTCACCCTCACCGGTCTCACGCTGTACGCCCTGTGGAACCTCACCACGTTCCTCGGGGCGCTCGGCGCCGAGGCGATCGGCGACACCGCCGCCTGGGGCCTGGACGCCGCCGGACCCGCCGTCTTCCTGGCCCTGCTCGCCCCCATGCTGAAGTCGGCGACCGAGCGTGCCACCGCCGGCATCGCCGTCCTGCTCGGCCTCGGACTGCTCCCCGTCCTGCCCGCCGGCGTCCCGGTCCTCGCGGCGGCGCTCGCCGCGCCCCTGGTGCTGTGGTTCCAGGGCCGTCGTATGTCCCCGACCGGACGAGAGGAAGCCCCCCGATGAACACGACGCACGTGTGGATCGCGATCGGCCTGACCGCCGTCGGGTGCTACCTGGTCAAGCTCCTCGGCCTGCTCGTCCCCGCGGGCGCACTGGAACGACCGCTCGTCCAACGGCTGGCGGCGCTGCTCCCCGTCGCCCTCCTGGCCGCGCTCACCGCGCAGCAGACGTTCGCCACGGGCGCCTCCCTCGTCCTGGATGCCCGGGCCGCCGGACTCGCGGCCGCCGCCCTCGCGCTCGTCCTGCGCGCCCCGTTCCTGGTCGTCGTGGGTGTGGCCGTCGCCGTCACAGCGGGGGTACGGGCCCTGGGCTGGTGAGCCCCGGGCCCGTACGGAGCCCTCGTCCCTGGGCCATCGGGGTCCCTCGTCCCCGGGCCACCAGGGCCACTCATCAGTGGGCCACCGGGACCCCCTGTCAGTGCGCCACCGGGACCCCCAACGACGGAGTCTCCGGGACCCCCAGCCGGTCCGCGTCCCGCTCCGGGCGGAGGAACAGGGCCGTCAGGGCGCCCGCCACCGCGAGCAGACCGGCCGTGAACAGCCAGCCGTTCTCGTACCCCTGGGCCGTCGTCGCGCCCGCGTCGACGATCCCGCCGAGGACCAGCGGCGCCAGGACCCCGCCCAGTGCGAAGACGCACACCACGGCGCCGAGCACCACCCCGCGCTGCGCGGGCGGGGTGATCCGGGCGACCGCCGTCTGGCTCACGGTCATCATCGGCAGCGCGAGGGCCATCGGGCCGAACATCATCGGCACCCGCAGCCAGTCCGCTCCCGCCGTCGCGAAGACCGTCACCGCCGCGGCCGAGAGCAGGAGCAGCACCCCGGCGCCCGCCCCCGCGGGGAGGCGCCCGGGGCGTCCGCGCCGGGCCGACCGCTGCGCGACCACGCCGTGCACCAGCAGGACGACGCCGTTGGCGACGGCTCCCGCGCCCACCATCAGACCGGCACGGTGCGCGTCCCAGCCGAGGACCGTCTCCAGGTAGTCCGGCAGCCAGGTCAGCTTCGAGCTCATCAGCCAGTACGCGGCGAACGACCCCACGCTCGCGGTCAGGAACGTGCCGCTCAGCAGGATCCTGCGCAGCGGCACCTCCCGCGTCGCGGCCTCCTCCCCGTCGGTGCGCAGCGCGGCCGGACCGACCGGCGGCGCGAGCGGCCCCTCGGAGCCGTACCGGCGCCACAACACCGCCCAGACCAGGCCGATGACGCCGACCGTGCCGAAGGCCCAGCGCCAGCCCCACCCCGAGATCACCGCGGACAGGACGGGCGCGGCGACCGCGACCCCGGCGGCCGCGCCCACCATCAGGACGGCCGTCGGGAGGTTCCGGTCCCGCTGCCCGAACCAGCCGTGCAGATGGTGGACCGCGACCGGGGCCGCCGGACCCTCCGCCGCGCCGAGCAGCACGCGCGTGAGGACCAGCGTCCCGAACCCGGCGGCGGCCCACACCATCGGCAGTTGGGCCGCCGACCACAGCAGGGCCATCCCGAGCAGCAGGACCGAGGTCCGCACCTTCTTCGTCAGGGCCGACACGGCGAGCGCCGAGACCGAGAAGAGCGCGAAGAACGCCGCCTGTGCCGCCCCGAACTCCTGCCGGGTGATGCCGAACTCGCGCATGATGTCCGGCCCGGCGAGCCCGAGGACGGCCTTGTCCGCGAAATTGACCAGCATGAACCCGAGCAGCAGCCAGGTGGTCCCCCAGGGGCTGACCTGCGCCGTCACGCGCTTCGCGGCTCCGGCGCCTCGCAGAGGCCCGCTCATCCGCAGCACAGGTCCTCGTCCGCGACCACACCCACGCTGATCGCGCCGGCGGCCCGCTCGCGCCCGGCCGCCGACCGGGTCAGCTCCGTCGTCACGTCCGTGCCCTCGGCCACCGCCGCGGACTCCGCCGCCGCCCAGTGGAAGACCCCGCGCGCCATCGTCGATGTCTCGTGGCCGGCCCGCGCCTCGTACACCCGGGCCCGGATCCGGGCCACCTCGACGTCCTCGGGGGCCGCGAGCGCGGCCGTCTCCGCCAGGTGCGAGGCCAGCCGCGGATCGCCCTCGTCCAGGAGCCGGGCCGCCCGCTCGGCGAGGGCGCGCGCCCCGCCCGCCGCGTCGGCCAGCTCGGCGGCGACCGCGGCCTCCGGCGCCGGCTTCAGGTTCGCCGGGTTCTGGTCGTACCAGCCGCCCCACAGCCGCCACAGGTTCCGGACGACGAACTCCGGCTCGTCGTAGGCGGGGTGGAGGTACGGCTTCGCGAGCAGCTCGGCGGGGACCTTCACGCCGTGGATGACCGCGTCGAGCCGCAGCCCCGCGTTCATCAGGTCACGGGTCTGCGAGCAGAGCGATTCGAGCAGGGTCGCCGTATCGTCGAGGGCCGTCGCCACACGGTCCGCGCCGACGATCGGGATGCCGTGGCCTGGCAGCAGGACCTCGGCGCCCAGCTCGCCCATGGCGCGCAGCGCCCGCGCCCACTCCTCCGGGTAGCGCTGCACCTTCTGCGGGTTGCCGGCGTTGGGGGAGTTCCAGATGAAGAGATCACCCGTGCAGAGGGTTTTGAGCTCCGGCACCCACACATAGGTGTGGTCGTCCGTCTCCCCGCGCGCGTGGAACAGCTCGAACGTCAACTCGCCGTGACGGACGGTCAGCCGGTCCCGGTACGTCGTGTCCGGGTAGCGGTACTCCGTCGGCCATTCGAGGCCCGGCACGCCGAACTGGCGCCGGTTGATCCAGGAGTTGTAGCCCGAGGTCTCCACGTACCGGTCGAAGCGGGCGGCCACCGCCTCGTGGGCGATCACCTCCGGCCGTACGGGCTCGGCGTCGAAGGGAGCGACCCCGAAGACGTGGTCGACGTGGCCGTGCGTGTAGACGACGGCACGGACCGGGTCCGGACTGAAGGCGCGGACCGCCGTGTGCAGCAACCCGGCGGTGCGGAGGTCGCCGGAGTCGACCAGGACGAGGCCCGCGCCCGTGTCGAACGCGGCCACGTTGGCGAAGGCCGGGAAGAAGCCGATCCGGTCACGGACCGGGATCAGCTCTCCGGACGTGAACGCGCCCGTGAGGTGCGGAAGCAGGCTCTCCTCGCCCCGCCAGACGCGGTCGGCGTAGTCGATGTACGTATGCGGGTTGTGCTCGGTCATACCAGCGGCTCCTTCGGTGCGGTGCGGCGGAACGCCTGGGCACCGAGTTTCGGCCTGTCACGTGCGCCGCGACATCCTGCGGTGTCACAGCTTTCGTGCGTGTGTACTGTGACCGATCACAGTCGAGGAGGACCGTCGTGCCGGAGATCTCCGAAGGCGCCCGCGCGCTCGCCCTGCGCTGCGAAGCCCGGGTCAACGAACTGGCCCGCCGAATGACCAGGGACTCCTTCGCACGGCTGCCCGGCTACGACCGCCTCCCCGACGAGATGAAGGACGTCGAGATCGCGGCGACCGTCCGCCACGGCGTACGGCTCTTCCTCCGCCGCGCCCTCGCTCCGGAGCCCGGGGAGCGCGGCGCCATGCGGCTGTTCCGCGAGCGGGCCGCGCAGCGCGCCGAGGAGGGCATGCCGCTCCACCTCCTGCTACGCAGTCACGCCCTCGGCATGTACGTGTTGTGGCAGGCGCTGCGCGAGGTCGCGCGGCCCGGTGACGAGGCCGCCCTCGTCGAGCTCGCCGACCTGCTCCTGGAGGCCCAGCAGGGCATCGTCGGCGCCGTCGCCGAGACCTACCTCGACGAACGCTCCGCCCTGGAGACCGAGCGGCGGGCCCAGCGCCGCTCCCTGCTTCGCGGGCTCCTCGACGGGACGCTGCCCCCGGACCGGCTCGCGGCGGCGCCCTTCGGGATCGACGGGCCCTGCCTCGTGCTCGCCGTCGGCGTCGACGGAGCGGGCGCCCCTGCTCCCGTGGCCGATCCCGGCGAGGGGGACGTGGCGGCCCGCAGACGGCTGCGCCGCGTCCAGACGGCCTTGGACCACTGCTTCGGCGTGGAGGTGCCCGCCCTCCTCGACGTCGGTACGGAGCCGGGGCGGGCGATCGTCCCCGGCGCACCCGAACCACCGGAGGATCTGGCGCGGCGGCTCTCCCGGGCCGCGGGCGCCACGCTGCGGGTCGCCGTCGTGCCCGCCGAGGGCCCGGGGGAGGTGCCGGAGGCGTCCCGTACGGCGGGGGAGGTCCTTCGGGTCGCCGCCGGATGCGGACTGCCGCCCGGGCTGCACCGGCTCGACGACGTACTCCTGGAGTACCACCTGTCACGGCCCGGGGAGAGCGGCCGGCGGATCGCGGCCCTCCTCGACCCCGTCGCCGACCGGCCGGAGCTTCTCGACACCCTCCGCGCCCACCTCGCCCACGGGCAGGACCGGCGCGCCACGGCCACCGCGCTCGGGCTGCACCCCAACACCGTCGACAACCGGCTCGCCCGGATCGCCGAGCGCACCGGCATCGACCTGGCGACGCCGAGGGGCACGGCGACGGCCCTCGCGGCTCTGCTGCTGCGCGAGGCGCCGGAGGGGTAGCAGAGGGCACGGTCAGTCGACCGGGCGGCCGTGCGCGCGGAGGGTGCGCAGTGCCTCGACGGTGACGATCGGCCGCCATTCCAGGGCCGACCCCGGGGCCCAGGCCCGCCAGCGGATCGGCCAGCCGCCGTCCTCCTCCTGGTCGGCCGCGAGCCGGTCCAGCGAACGGGCCATCTCCTCGTCCGTGAACCAGCCGGCCGCCAGCGAATGCGGCACGCGCGCGTAGTCGTGCGGGAAGTGGTGCTCGCCGGGCGCGTACCCGTCCGGGACCGGGTAGTCGTCCGGCCGGTCCGGATCCAGGACGGCGAGCCCCTGCTCGCGCACCAGCCTCCCCAGCCGGTCGGCGGCCGCCTCCGCGCGCGGGCGGTCCGGGGCCCCGTCCAGGAAGGCGACAGCGGCCTGGACCTCGTACGGATGGGACTTCTCCAGCGCCTCCACGGCGGCCCAGCAGTACTCGGTGGCCCGGAACAGCCACGCGTGCCACACCTGGTTGCGGTGGAGCAGCCCGACGATCGGGCCGGTCGTGAGCAGCGCGCTCGGCGGGGAGTCGACGACCGGGACGAACGGCGCCGAGGGGTAGCCCCGCTGGGACGGGTGGATCGCCGGGAGGGCGCCCTCGTGCGTCGAGATGTCGGTGAGGTAGCGGCAGATCCGTTCCACGCGCATGCCGCCGCAGCGGCCGATCGACTCCAGGACCCGGAGGGCGTGCGCGGTGTGGAGGGGCTGGCTGACCGGTCCGCGCAGATCGGGTTCGAGGGCGTGCCCGTAGCCGCCGTCCGCGTTCAGGTACGCCGTGAGAGCCGTTTCCACCTGGTCCGCGCCACCGCGCAGGAAGTGGTAGGCGAACCGGCGCTGTTCGAGGACACGGGCCGTCAGCCAGACGAAGCGCTCGGCACGGGCCAGCGGAGTCGGGGGCGGCGAGGAGAGGGGTTTTTCGGCCATGCTCCGACCGTAGGGCGGAAAGTCGCGGTGACAAGGCCTGCGGAGCGGGCTGCACTCTTGGGAGCGGGATACTGGCGTCATGCGGTTGACGATTTTCTGGGAGCGGATGGCGGACCACTTCGGTGCGTCCTACGCGGATTCCTTCGCGCGTGACCATGTGATGGCGGAGCTCGGCGGGCGGACGGTGCAGGACGCCCTGGACGCCGGCTGGGAGGCCAAGGACGTGTGGCGGGCCGTCTGCGCCGCCGTCGACGTACCGGCCGACAAGCGGTGAGCGGCCGGTAACCGACGGGGCCGGCGGAGGATGTACGGGGTCCCGGGTGGAATGTCCGTGCGGTGCGCGAGACTGGCGGGGTGGCCCCGACTGACGACACCGAAAAGACAGACCTGACCCAGCCGACCGCGCCGACCCAGCCGACCGACCGCACCGCGGCGTCCGGGTCCGGGGACTCGACCGTCCCCCCGGCGGCTCTATGGCAGGCCGCCGCGCGGATGCCCCGCTGGCTGCCCCGTGCGATCGTCCTGGCCCTCGCGCTCTACGCCTGTTTCCTGCTGGGCAGCTGGGCCTTCCACCAGCTCGTCGGCCTGCTCGTCAACATCCTGCTCGCGTTCTTCCTCGCCCTCGCCATCGAACCGGCGGTCGGGCGCATGGCGGCGCGCGGGATGCGCCGAGGTCTCGCGACCTTCCTCGTCTTCTTCGGCGTCCTGGTCTTCAGCGTCGGCTTCGTCGTCCTCCTCGGCTCGATGCTCGCCGGGCAGATCGTGGACATGGTCGAGAACTTCCCCAAGTACCTCGACTCGGTGATCAACTGGATCAACCAGACCTTCCACACGGAGCTGTCGCGGGTCGAGGTCCAGGACAACATCCTGAGCTCCGACTGGCTGCAGAAGTACGTACAGAACAGCGCGTCCGGCGTGCTCGACGTCTCGGCCACCGTCCTCGGCGGTCTGTTCCGACTCCTGATGATCTTCCTCTTCGCGTTCTACTTCGCGGCCGACGGGCCCCGGCTGCGGCGCGCGCTCTGCTCCGTCCTGCCGCCCGCCCGGCAGACCGAGGTACTGCGTGCCTGGGAGATCGCGGTCGACAAGACCGGCGGCTACCTCTACTCGCGCGGCCTGATGGCCCTCATCTCCGGCGTCGCCCACTTCGTCCTCTTCGAGATCCTGGACGTGCCGTACGCGCCGGCGCTCGCGGTCTGGGTCGGGCTTGTGTCGCAGTTCATCCCGACCATCGGCACCTACCTGGCCGGCGCCCTGCCGATGCTCATCGCCTTCACCGTCAACCCCTGGTACGCGCTGTGGGTGCTCGGCTTCGTCGTGATCTACCAGCAGTTCGAGAACTACGTACTCCAGCCGAAGCTCACCTCGAAGACGGTGGACATCCACCCGGCGGTGGCCTTCGGTTCGGTGATCGCGGGGACTGCGCTGCTCGGCGCCGTCGGCGCGCTGATCGCGATTCCGGCCGTGGCCACCTTGCAGGCCTTCCTCGGTGCCTATGTGAAGCGGTACGACGTGACGGACGACCCGCGCGTCCACGGCCACCGGAGGTACGGCGAGGCGGTGGTGGCCCGGCTGCAGAAGGCCCTGCACCACAAGAAGGAGGCCTCGCCGGAGGACTCCTGACCCAGGGGAGCGTCGCCCTGGCTCAGAGGGTCGCCCTGGCTCAGAGCGTCGCCCTGGCTCAGTGAGTCGCCCTGGCTCAGAGGTACGACGGGCGGGTGACCCGGTGCCGGAAGGCATGCCACGTCCAGGCCTGGACCGCCACGAGGAGCGGGGTGACGACGAGGAGGGCGGGGACGAGCAGGGTCAGCGTGGCGGGGGAGGCGGCCTTGTCGGCCAGCGGGAGGGCCGTGCCCGCCCAGAGCGGCAGCCCGCCGAGGAGGACGCCGGTGAGGGCGAAGGACTGCCACGGGCGTCCGGCGCGTCCGACGAGCCTGCGGGCCCGCTCGTACGGGAGTCCCGTGAGCCGGAGCGTGGCGAACCCCAGCCCGTGCGCGGCGAACAGGGCGGCCACGGCCAGGGCGGTGAGTACGGCCGTCGCGCCGGTCGCCGGTGCGTAAGGCCGCCCGGTGAGCAGGGCCGCGAGCAGCCAGCCCCAGGAGAGGGCGACTGCCCAGCTCCCGCACGTCACGGCGGTGTCGCAGCCGGCCCGCCAGCGCGGCCCCGGGCCCCGGCCGCGCGACCAGAGCCCGGTGTCCCGGACGATCCAGCTGGTCAGCAGGGCGACGAGCACCGGGGCCTGGCCGCTCAGAAGCTCCCCTTCGAGGGCGGGGAAACAGCCGACGAGCACGCCCGCGGTGGCGACGAGCCAGACCTCGTTGCCGAGGAAGAAGGGCGCGAAGGAGGTGAGGACGAGGCGCCGCTCACGGTCCCCGCGGCCGAGCCAGGGGGTGAGCATGCCGGTGCCGATGTCCGCCCCGGCGAGCACGAACCAGCCCGCGGCGAAGAAGGCGAGCAGGACGATGGCCAGGGTCTCCACGGGGGCTCCTCGGGTCGGCGGCGGCGGCGGTGGTCGGTCTGGCGGTGATCGGTCTGTAGCGCGGGGCTGCGGCGGGGGCTCAGTAGCGGGGGGCCGGCAGGGCGTCCGCGGGGTCGGACGGCGGGTCGGCCGACGGGTCCGACGATGACGGCGGCGGCCCCTTCCCCTCGTCGGCGCCGTCCGGTTCCGGGCCGTCGCGTTCCGGCCGTTCGTCGTGGCCGAGCCCGGATTCCACGGGACCGCGGCGGGCGTGCCGGGCGAGGAGCCAGGCGTTGAGGAGGGCGAGCAGGACGAAGACCGTGGTGAAGACGGTGAGGGAGAGCCGCATGGTGCCGGGGGAGAGGTCCGAGACGGCGTCCTCCGTCTTCAGCAGCCCGTAGACGACCCAGGGCTGCCGGCCGGACTCCCGGAAGACCCAGCCACTGATCATCGCGAGGTACGGCAGCGGTACGGCGGCCATCAGGACGAGATGCCACAACCTGAACCGGAAGACGACCTTCTTGAAGCAGGCCAGGATCGCGCCGGCGAAGCACAGGTACATCATCAGGGCGAAGCTGATCAGCATCACCAGACCGCCGCCCCGGGTCCAGGCCTCCGACGGCACGTAGTCACCAGGCCCGAACCGGGCCGACAGCTCCGCCTGGAGCCGTGCGATCTCGGCCGCCTTTCCGCTGAAGACGGCCGACTTCATCGGCTGGAAGGTGGTGAGGGTGGCGAACTGGATCCCGCCGAAGACCGCGGCGGCCATCAGCGCGGGCACGGAGACGAACACCCCGATCCGCAGACTGCGCCCGAAGAACTCCCACTCGGGGCTGCGGCGGAAGAGGTGGTACGCGCTCACCCCGGCCATGAAGAACCCTGCGGTGAGCAGCGCCCCCGCGAGGACGTGCCCGAAGGCGAGGAGCGCCGAGGGGTTCGTGAGGACCGCGACCGGGTCGTCCAGGACGAGCTCGCCGTTCTCGGAGGAGTACCCCACGGGATGGTTCAGGAAGCCGTTGGAGACGAGGATCCAGTACGCCGAGAGGTAGGCGGTGAGGGCGACGATCCAGATGGCCGCCAGATGGGCCCAGCGGTTGAGCCGGTGCCAGCCGAAGATCCACAGGCCGAGGAAGGTCGACTCGACGAAGAAGGCCACGATGGTCTCCACCGCGAGCGAGGCGCCGAGGATGTTGCCCGCCTCGTGGGTGAGCCCGCTCCAGGCCATGCCGAACTGGAACTCCATCACCAGACCGGTGACGATCCCCACCGCGTAATTGATCACGTACAGCTGGCCCCAGAAGCGCACCATCCGGGCGTCCTGCGGCTTGCCGCTGATCGTGGCCCGGGTCTGGAGCGCGGCCACCACGGTGACGAGGCCCAGGGTGAGGGCGACGAAGAGGAAGTGGCCGCCGGCGGTGAGCGCGAACTGCAGCCGTGCGAGATCGAGTACGTCCTGATTCACCCCGCCAGTGTCCGTGTACGGTCACGAGCTTGGCGTCGGCCCGGGGAGGACACCTGGCGTACCCCACGGGTTGTGCCGGCCCACGCGCGCGTACCCCGGGAGTTGTGGCTCCGGCCCCTGACCCCTAAGGGTCAGGCCAGCCAGCCCGGGGTGATCATCCCCGACTCGTACGCCAGGACGACCAGCTGCGCGCGGTCGCGTACGGCCAGCTTGGTCATGATCCGGCTGACGTGGGTCTTGGCGGTGGCGGGAGAGAGGACGAGGCGGCCGGCGATCTCGTCGTTGGAGAGCCCCGCGCCCACGAGGCCGAGCACCTCGCGCTCCCGCTCGGTGAGGGCGGTCAGGCGGGGGCTCGGGTCCGGCTGCCGCCCGGCGCCACCGGCGCGTTCGGCGAACTCGGCGATGAGCCGGCGGGTCACGGCGGGGGCGATCAGGGCGTCACCGCGCGCCACCACCCGTACGGCGTGCAGGAGTTCCATCGGCTCGGTGTCCTTGACCAGGAAACCCGACGCGCCCGCGCGCAGCGCCCCGTACACGTGGTCGTCGGCGTCGAACGTGGTCAGGACGACCACCCGGACGCCTTCGAGTCGCTCGTCGGAAGAGATCCGCCGCGTGGCCTCAAGACCGTCGAGCACCGGCATGCGGATGTCCATCAGGACCACGTCCGGGAGGAGTTCGCGGGCGAGGGCGATGGCCTGCTCGCCGTCCCCGGCCTCGCCGACGACCTCGATGTCGTCCTCGTCGGACAGGATCGACCGGAAGCCGGCCCGGACCAGGGTCTGGTCGTCGGCGAGCACGACACGGATCATCGGGGGTCCCCTTCGGGAGCGGGTGTTGTGGGTGCGGTGGGGGCGGTGAGCGGGAGTCGGGCGTCCACGAGGAAGCCGTCGTCCGTGTTCCGGGCGGTGAGCTCGCCGCCGAGCGCGCGGGCCCGTTCCGCCATGCCCTGGATGCCGCTGCCCGCGGGTCCGCCCTCGGGCGCGCCCCCGCCGTCGTCGGCGATGCGCAACCGCAGCACGCGCGTGCCCGCGCGCGTACGCGTGGCCGTGTCGAGGGCGGCGGAGTCGTCGAGGTCGTCGGAGTCGTCCGAGGCCACGTCCGGTTCCGCGTCCCAGACGAGGGTGATCCGTACCGTACGGGCCCCGGCGTGCCGGGTCACGTTCGTCAGCGACTCCTGCACGATCCGGTACGCGGCGAGGTCGACCGGCGGCGGGAGCGGTACGGGCGTGCCCGTGATGCTCGTACGGACGTCGAGTCCCGCGCTCCGGGCCCGCTCCGTGAGATCGCCCAGGAGAGCGAGGCCGGAGGCGGGGGAGGTGGGCGTGGCCTCGTCGGCCCGGCGCAGCACGCCGAGCGTGGCCCGGAGCTCGCGCAGCGCGTCCTTGCTCGTGGACTTCACCGCCTCCAGCGCCTCGGCGGCGGTGGCGAGCCCGGCCTCGGGGGCCGGATTCTTGCTCAGCCGGTGCAGCGCGGCGCCGGACTGGACGTTGATGAGCGAGACGCTGTGGCCGAGGATGTCGTGCAGCTCCCGGGCGATCCGCAGCCGCTCCTCGGTGGCGCTCTGCCGGGCCCGGGCCTCCTGCTCCCGCTCCGCGGCGAGCGCGCGCTGCTCGACCTCGTGCAGATACGCGAGCCGGGTGCGCTGGGCGCGGCCCACGGCGACGAGGCTGATCAGCCAGCCGGCCAGCATGGCGAGCGAGGTGTCGTCGATCTGCCGGTGCCCCGGCTGCTGCCGGATCTCGCCGAGGCCGACCGCGAGGAGGGTGACGGCGGCGAGCGCGACGGCGGCGGCGAACCGGCCCTCGGCGGCGGTCGTGTAGAGCGCGAGCGCGAAGGCGATCATGAGGGGGCCGTCCTGGGCGGACAGCGGGTAGTAGACGACGCAGGCGAGCAGCGTGACGACGGCGACGGCGACCGGCTGCCGTCGCCGGAAGTAGAGGGACCCGCAGCCGATCAGGACGAGCGCCCAGCCGAGCACCGTGCGGAGCGCCGGTTCACTCGCGTACCGCCCGGAGACGAGCGTCCAGATCGCCACGACGACCAGGACGACGCATGCCACGAGCGCGTCGGCGGTCCGCGGCGGCAGGCGGCCGCCGGGGCGGGCGCGGAGGGGGACGGGCATGCGTCGAAGGATAGGCGGCGGGCGGTCGCGGGGCCCGTGCTCGCCGTCCCGGCGCCCTTCAGCCGCGCGATGGGGGTTGAGTTGTATAGTCAAAAAAGTGAGTAAGTGGGGGGAAGGTGGAGGCCACATGTCGGACGGCACGTTTCTGCGGTACGTCGCCCTGGGCGACAGTCAGACCGAAGGGGTCGGCGACGGCGACGACACCGTCGGCCTGCGCGGCTGGGCGGACCGGCTCGCCGAGCTGCTCGCCCGCGACGCCCCGGACGCGCGGTACGCCAACCTGGCCGTGCGCGGACGCCTCGCGGGCCAGGTGCGCGCCGAGCAGCTGGCCCCGGCGCTCGCGCTGCGGCCCGACCTGGCCACGGTCGTCGCGGGGGTCAACGACCTGCTGCGTCCCGGCTTCGACGCGGACGAGACGGCCGGGCACCTGGAGGCGATGTTCGCCGCCCTGGCCGGCCAGGGGGCCCGGGTCGCGACCCTCACGTTCCCCGACATCGGTCGGCTGATCCCGGCGGCCCGCCCGGTCGCGTCCCGGGTGCGGGACCTCAACGAGCGCATCCGGGAGGCCGGAGGCCGGCATGGCGTCACGGTCGTCGAGACCTCGCACCACCCGGTCGTCACCGACCCCCGGCTGTGGAGTGCGGACCGGCTGCACGCCGGCCCGCTCGGCCACGCGCGGATCGCCGCCGCGGTCGCCCAGGCGCTCGACCTGCCCGGCAGCGACGACTCCTGGACCCGGCCGCTGTCCGGACCCCCGCTCCCCGCGCGCACGGGTGTGCGTGCGGCGGGCGCCGAACTGCGCTGGGCCGGGGCCTTCCTCGGTCCCTGGCTGGGCCGGCGCCTCCGTGGCCGCTCGTCCGGCGACGGCCGCCGGGCCAAGCGCCCGGAGCTGTCGCCGGTGACGGCGGCCGGAGGCCGGTCGTTGCCGGTGGAGGGCGGTCGTCAGTAGGTTCGGGCGTCGTCGGTGAGTTCCGGCCGGTGAGGCGTGAGTGACCGGGGGTGGCGGGTGAGCGGGACGAACCGGGAACCGGGTGACGGCCGAGAGGCTCGTGTGGGCGCGCTCGCCCGGGTGGTCACCGAGCGGTTCGGACTCGACGTCGACGGGCACGGGCCGTGCCGGGCCGAGCGCGGCGCGGACGACCACGCGTGGACGCTGGTGTGGACCGACGGACCGACGGTCGAGCAGGTGCTGAGAGAGCTCGGACCGGAGGGGGAGGGGGCGCGCTGCCGGCGTCTGCTCTCGGAAGAGACCGTCGCCCTCGGCGCCGTACGGCTGGCGACGGAGGGCGCGCCGGGCGTCCGGCCGCGGATCACCCCCGAGGCAGTGGAACGGCTCTGGTACGACGTGCCGTCCCCGCGGCCCTCCACCGAGCGGGAGCGCGCGCTGGTCTACGCGGTGGTCTACGAGGCCCACGACAACGCGCGCGCCAACCGGGTCGCGGACGCCCGGATCTGTGACCTGGTGGCCACGCCGGGCCTCGCGTGGTTCCTGAAGCGCATGCGGGTCCCGCTCGCCCCCGCGGAGCTCCTGACGGCCCGGTACGCGGCGGCCCACGGCCACCTGGCCTGGAAGTACCGGCTGACGCCGATGCCCGTGCCGGCACTCCTCCGGGCGGTCCTCGCGGACCGCCGCGCCACGCCCGAGCTGCTCACCGCGGCTCTCGCCCTCGCGTCCGAGCGGGACGACGGCACGTACGAGTCCGAGGCGGCCGAACTGGGAGAGCGCCTCCGCCGCCCGTGGCCGTGATCCCCGGTGTCGGCCCGCCGCTCGGCGGGGCAGGGTCCGGGTGACGCGCCACAGGCGGCGGGGGAGGTCACCCTCCTCGAAGGCGTGGACGGGGAGGGGTGTGTCGGCTCGCGTGGCACGCTTGACATTGAAATCGAACATCCATTCTGATGGAGGTCCGGCCCCAGGAATCGCGGGCTTGTCGGCGAGTTGTCCACAGGTCGGAGGGGACGCCGGGGCCCATTGTCAGTGGCAGGGGTTAGCGTCTTTCACATGAAGCGATCGACTCAAGCAAACCGGGTGGAACCCATGGCAGGAACCGACCGCGAGAAGGCGCTCGACGCCGCGCTCGCACAGATTGAACGCCAATTCGGCAAGGGCGCCGTGATGCGCATGGGTGACCGCGTCCAGGAGCCGATCGAGGTGATCTCCACCGGATCGACCGCGCTCGACATCGCGCTCGGTGTCGGCGGCCTGCCTCGCGGCCGTGTCGTGGAGGTCTACGGACCGGAGTCCTCCGGTAAGACGACCCTGACGCTGCACGCCGTGGCCAACGCGCAGAAGGCCGGCGGCCAGGTCGCCTTCGTGGACGCCGAACACGCCCTCGACCCCGAGTACGCCAAGAAGCTCGGCGTCGACATCGACAACCTCATCCTGTCCCAGCCGGACAGCGGCGAGCAGGCCCTCGAGATCGTCGACATGCTGGTCCGCTCCGGCGCCCTCGACCTGATCGTCATCGACTCCGTCGCCGCGCTCGTCCCGCGTGCGGAGATCGAGGGCGAGATGGGCGACTCGCACGTCGGTCTGCAGGCCCGTCTGATGAGCCAGGCGCTCCGGAAGATCACCGGTGCGCTCAACCAGTCCAAGACCACCGCGATCTTCATCAACCAGCTCCGCGAGAAGATCGGCGTGATGTTCGGCTCGCCGGAGACCACGACCGGTGGCCGCGCCCTGAAGTTCTACGCCTCGGTGCGCCTCGACATCCGTCGCATCGAGACCCTCAAGGACGGCACGGACGCGGTCGGCAACCGCACCCGCGTCAAGGTCGTCAAGAACAAGGTCGCGCCGCCGTTCAAGCAGGCCGAGTTCGACATCCTCTACGGCCAGGGCATCAGCCGTGAGGGCGGCCTGATCGACATGGGCGTGGAGCACGGCTTCGTGCGCAAGGCGGGTGCCTGGTACACGTACGAGGGCGACCAGCTCGGCCAGGGCAAGGAGAACGCCCGTAACTTCCTGAAGGACAACCCCGACCTCGCCGACGAGATCGAGAAGAAGATCAAGGAGAAGCTGGGCGTCGGCGTCAAGCCCCAGGCTCCGACGGCCGAGCCCGGTGCGGACGCGGCGACCAGTGCCGACGCGGCCGGCGCGGACGACGCCGCCAAGACCGTCCCGGCGCCCGCGACCAAGACCGCGAAGGCGACCAAGGCCACCGCGGCCAAGAGCTGAACCGGTGACCGGTCGCACCGAATGGCCGGGTGACGGCCCCGACTCGTCGAGGGCCGAGAAGGAGCCGTCACCCCAGGATCCGGCTGAGCGGGCGCGCGCGATCTGCCTGCGCCTGCTCACCGGGACCCCCCGCACGCGCAAGCAGCTGGCCGACGCCCTGCGCAAGCGGGAGATCCCCGACGACGTGGCGGAGGAGATCCTCTCCCGCTTCGAGGACGTCGGGCTCATCGACGACGCCGCCTTCGCGGGGGCCTGGGTGGAGTCCCGCCACCACGGCCGGGGCCTCGCCCGCCGGGCCCTCGCCCGCGAGCTGCGGACCAAGGGCGTCGAACCGGCGCTGATCCAGGAGGCGGTCGACCAGCTCGACTCCGAGCAGGAGGAGGCCAGGGCGCGCGAGCTCGTCGACCGCAAGCTGCGCGCCACCCGAGGCCTGGAGAGAGACCGGCGCCTGCGCCGCCTCGCCGGGATGCTCGCCCGCAAGGGGTACCCCGAGGGCATGGCCCTCCGCGTCGTCCGCCAGGCGCTGGAGGCCGAGGGCGAGTCCACGGACGGGCTGGACGAGTCCTTCTGACCCTGGGGGGGGAGAGAAGGACTCGTCCGTCCGTCAGAAGGACTCGTCCGTCCGTCTCGGTCAGGCGCGGGGAGTCGGGAGCAGGACCGGGAGGCCCGCTGCCTTCCAGGCCTGGAAGCCGCCGACGAGGTCGGTCGCGCGGTGCAGCCCCAGGCGGCGGAGGGACTCGACCGCGAGGGAGGAGGCGTATCCCTCGTTGCAGAGCACGACCACCCGCAGGTCATGGCTGTCCGCCTCCGGGGCGCGGTGGCTGCCCAGGGGGTCGAGCCGCCATTCCAGCTCGTTGCGCTCCACGACCAGCGCGCCCGGGATCAGCCCGTCCCGTTGCCGCAGGGCCGCGTAGCGGGTGTCCACCAGGAGGGCGTCACCCGCCTCGTACGCCTCGTGGGCGGCGCGGGGCTCGATGCGGTCGATGCCCGCCCTGACCCGCTCGAGCAGTTCGTCGATGCCCACTCGTTCCGTGCTCACTGCCAGTCCTCCGGGCGCTCGACCTGCTCCAGGCGGAGTACCGCGCCCGCTCGGCTGAACCGCCGGATCAGGGGGAGCGGCGGATAGTACGCGTGCACCGACACCGCGTGGGTGTCCGGGGATTCGTTGAGCACCTCGTGCACGTGGTGGCGGCCGAAGGCCCGGCCGTCCCCGTCCGCCAGCCGGCGGGAGCGATCGAGGCCGTCGGCCAGCTCCAGGGTCTTCCAGCCGCTCGCCGGCAGCCGGACCGCGAGGGCGTTCTCGGTCAGGGCCCCGCGCGCGGTGGCGAAGGCGCCCAGCGACTCGGCGTGGTCGTGCCAGCCGGTGCCCGTCCCGGGCGGCCAGCCGATGAGCCAGGCCTCGCTGCCGCCGGGGCCGTCGAGCCGTACCCACGTACGGCCCTCGGGGTCGAGCGGCAGGGAGTCGACGAGGTCCCGGTCGGCGGCCGTCCGGCGGACGAAGTCGAGGAGTTCGGCCGCCGTCGGGGCGGCGGCGGGGGGCGTGGACACGACAGGGGAGGGAGCGGGGACACGCTGGGGCACGGATGACCGTCCTGAGGTTCGCGACGAGCGCGCGACGGCACCGGGCACACGGACGGACGTCAGTGGCGGGGCGCGCGCGGGGAAGGGGGCGAAGTCAGCAGGACGGGCGACACATGCAGCCCGCATAGCGGACGAGGTCCATATGGACCCTCCGCCACAGGCGCACATCGGTGTCGGTCACGCTCCGGAGTACACCATGCGCGCCCGCGCGGAATCAATGGATGTCCACCGTGTGGTCACTGTCGGCAGGCATCTCGACGGAGATCTCGACGGACAACTCGGCGGCAACCTCCACAGGAACCCCGACAGGAACGTCGGCAGGGAGCTTGGTCGGCACCTTGGCCGGAACCTTGGCGGAGATAGCGGCGGACCCCCCTGCGGGCTCCTCGGACGGCGCGTCCGCGGTGGCGGACCCGCCGCGGGCCGCGTCGGCCGCCGCGTACAGCTCCTCCGGGCGGACCCCCGCGAAGGAGGCGACGAGGTGCCCGTCGGGCCGGACGAGCAGGACGGCGTGGGCCGGAGCACCCGGATACGCCTCGGTCACCAGAACCTCGGCCTTCGCCGGGAGGGCGCGGACGGCCTCTTCGAGCCGGGGCATCATGCCGGCGCTCCGCCAGTGACGGCGGTCCCACACGCCGGTTCCGGGGGCGACGAGGAGGACCAGGAGCCGGCCCTGACCGAGCCGGTCCCGGAGCCGTACGGTCGTGCCGTCCGGGGCGGTCACACGGACGTCCTCGACCGGGGCGCCGGTCGGAGTGCCCACCGGGGTCTGCCCGTCGGCGCTCGGAGGTGCGAGGGGGGAGTGCGGGTACGCGGGGGGCGCGCCGAGCGGGCCTCGCCCCACATGGCCGTCGGTCAGCAGGGTGTCGTGGACGCGGGCGGCCCCGAGGAGGTACGTCCGCAGGCCACCGCCGCCGCGCAGCGCGGGCAGCGACTGGTCCGCCGCGCGCAGTCGGGAGGCGATCGCCGTCCGCCGCTCGCTCTGGTAGCTGTCGAGCAGTCGCTCCGAGGCGCCGTGGTGCCAGGTATGGGCGAGTTTCCAGGCGAGGTTGTCCACGTCCCTGAGCCCCTCGTCGAGGCCCTGGGTGCCGACCGCGCCGAGCAGATGCGCCGCGTCGCCGGCGAGCAGCACCCGGTCCACGCGCCAGCGGCGGGCGAGCCGGTGGTGCAGAGTGTGGACGCCGGTGTCGATGAGTTCGTACGGGGGTGTCACCCCGTCGCACCAGCCGGCCAGGGTCTCGCGGATGCGGGTGACCAGCGCGTCCGGGGTGACGAGCTCGCCGCGGGGCGGCAGCAGCCAGTCGATCCGCCACACCCCGTCGGGCAGCGGGCGGGCGGCGATCTCCTCACCGGCGCCCCGCCACGGGGGCTGACGGTGCAGCAGGGCCTCGCCGGGCCAGGGAAGTTCGGTGCGCAGCGCGGCGACCGCGTGCCGCTCCACCGCCGTACGGCCGGGGAAACGGATGCCGAGCAGCTTGCGCACGGTGGACCGGGCCCCGTCGCAGCCGACGAGGTGGCTGCCGCGCCACCACGTGCCCTCCGGGCCCCTGGTGTGGGCGACGACCCCGTCCCGGTCCTGCTCGATCGTGTCGAGCCGGGCGTCGGTGACGAGCCGGACGAGCTTCTGGTGGGCGATCGCGTCGCGCAGCCCGCGTGCCAGGGCGTGCTGGGGGATGTGGAGGGGGGCGGCCGGTTCGGAGGGGGCGTCGGGGTCCTCGGACCACTCCTCCGTACCGCTGAGTCCCAGGTCGAGCGGGGTGTGGCGGGTCAGCTGACGGCGGCGCATGCTGCGCCAGCCGACCCAGCGCACGCCCTCGTCGCGGAGGGTGGTGCAGCCGAGGCGCTCGACCATGGCGGCCATGTCGGCGCGCAGGACGGCGGTCCGCGCGGGGCGCGGTTCCTCCTTGCCGGAGCCCTCGTCGAGGACGACGCTGGGTACGCCCTGCGCGGCGAGCGCGAGGGAGAGCGCGAGGCCGACCGGCCCAGCGCCCACGATGATCACCGGGTCCATGGCGCGGCTCCTGAAGGCCGGACGGTCATGAGGGCAGCACAGCTGAGTGTGGCACGAGCCCGGTGGTTGATCACAGACCGTATGCAACCCACTGAGGGTGCTTGCGTCAAGCGACGGGGTGGGCGCGGTGCGGTTGACATGAAGTCAGTACCGCTCCGGCCCACCCCTGTTGTCCCGTGGGACCCTGTCGGGTCAGGATTCGTTGACCGTCGCCGTCTCCATGGCGGGGGCGCCCCCCTGGGCCGGGACGATCACCGCGCCGGACTTCTTGCCCCGCCGCAGACGCTTCTCCAGGCGTCCGGCGAGGCTGGTGAGGATCGCGTTGATGACGATGTAGATCAGCGCGATGACCGTGAAGGTGGCGATCGTGTTGGCGCCGTAGTTGGCCGTGATCTGCCGGTTCTGGCTGAGCAGCTCCGCGTAGCCGAGCATGGCGCCGCCGAGCGCGGTGTCCTTGACGATCACGACGAGCTGGCTGACCAGGGCCGGGAGCATGACGGTCACGGCCTGCGGCAGCAGGACGTACGTCATGGTCTGGCTCTTGCGCATGCCGAGCGCCTCGGCCGCGTCGCCCTGACCCCGGGGCAGCGAGAGCACCCCGGCCCGGACGACCTCGGCGATCACCGAGGCGTTGTAGAGCACCAGGGCGGTGACGACCGCGTACAGCGGGCGGAAGTCCGAGCTGATGGTCGTGAACTCCCGGTACAGGGCGGCCGCGAACATCATCAGGAGCAGAACCGGGATGGCGCGGAAGAACTCCACGACCGTGCCGGCGGGTACCCGTACCCAGCGGTGGTCGGAGAGCCGGCCGATGCCGAGGAGGGCGCCGAGCGGCAGCGCGATCACGATCGAGAGCGCGGCGGCCTTGAGGGTCTCCATCAGGCCGGGCAGCAGGTACGTCGTCCAGACCTGGGAGTCCGTGACGAACGGGCTCCACTTCTCGGCTGCCAGTTGGTTCTTGTCGGCCATGGCGGACAGGACCCACCACGCCACCAGGCCGAGGACGGCCAGGAAGCCGATCGTGTAGAGGACGTTCCGCCGCTTGGCGCGGGGCCCGGGAGTGTCGTACAGGACGGAACTCATCGCTTCACCGCCAGACGCTTGGCCGCCCAGCCCAGGAACAGGCCGGTGGGGAGGGTGAGGAGGATGAAGCCGAACGCGAAGACGGCGAAGACGGCGAAGAGCGCGTCGGCCTCGTTCTCGACCATCTCCTTCATCAGGAGGGCCGCCTCGGCGGCGCTGATGGCCGAGGCCACCGTGGTGTTCTTGGTGAGGGCGATGAGGACGTTCGCGAGCGGGGTCACCACCGCGCGGAAGGCCTGCGGGAGCACCACCAGGGTGAGGACCTGAGTGAAGCTCAGGCCCAGGGCGCGGGCGGCCTCGGCCTGGCCCGGCGGGACGGTGTTGATGCCCGAGCGCAGCGCCTCGCAGACGAACGTGCCCGTGTACGCGACGAGTCCGAGCACCGCGAGGCGGAAGCCGACGTCTTCGGAGCGCCCGCCGCCGAGCGTGACGCCGAGCGTCTGGTTGAGGACGAACGAGCACGCCACGAGGACCACGGTCAGCGGGGTGTTGCGGACGAGGTTGACGTACGCGGTGCCGAAGGCGCGCATCATGGGGACCGGGCTGACCCGCATGCCGACCAGGGCGGTGCCCCAGATCAGTGAGCCGATCGCCGAGTAGAGGGCGAGCTTCGCCGTCACCCAGAAGGCGCCGAGCAGGTCGTACTGCCCGGAATCAAGAAAGTCGAACACGATGCCCGCGCTCTCCCCTGGTGGTCGGTCGGTGTGAAGGCCGGTGCGTGGGCAGCGGCCGGTGCCGGTGTGACGGCCGCCCCTGTGCGGGGTCGGCCGTCACGGCCGGAGCGGGTCAGGTCAGTTCTCGACCGCGGGCGCGGGCTCGTACTTGTAGCCGGACGGCCCGAAGTGCTCCTTGACGAGCTTCTCCCAGGTGCCGTCGGAGACCATCTTCTCCAGCGCCTTGTTGATCTTGCCGCGCAGCTCGTCGTCGCCCTTCTTGAGGCCGATGCCGTACTTCTCGTCAGTCATCCGGAGACCGGCGAGCTTGAACTTGCCCGCGTGCTCCTTCTGCGAGGCGTAGCCCGCGAGGATGGAGTCGTCGGTGGTCAGGGCGTCGACGGACTTGTTCTCAAGGCCCGTCAGGCACTCGGAGTAGCCGCCGAGCTGCTTGAGGTCGGCCTTCGGAGCGAGCTTCTCCTTGACGTTCTGCGCGGAGGTCGAGCCGGTGACCGAGCAGAGCTTCTTGGCGTTGAGGTCCCCGACCTTGGTGATCGAGCTGTCGTCGGAGCGCACGAGCAGGTCCTGGTGGGCCAGGAAGTACGGGCCGGCGAAGTCGACCTCCTTCTTGCGCTTGTCGTTGATCGAGTAGCTGGCGACGATGAACTTGACGTCACCGTTCTTGATCAGGTTCTCGCGCTCGGCACTCGGCGACTGCTTGAAGTTGATCTTGTCCTCGGCGTAGCCGAGCTCCTTGGCGACGTAGCGGGCGACGTCGACGTCGAAGCCGGCGTACTTGCCGTCCGGGGTCTTCAGGCCGAGGCCGGGCTGGTCGAACTTGATGCCGACGTTGATCTTGTCGCCGTTGCTGCCGGAGTCGGAACCGGTGCCACAGGCGGTGGCGGTCAGGGCGAGGACGACGGCGGCCGCGGCGGCGGCGGAGGTGGTGCGAAGCTTCATGGTGGAACGTCCCTTGAGTAGGCGTGAGTTGGGAAGAATAGGTCCGAACTCGCTCAGTGGTGAAGGATCTTGGAGAGGAAATCCTTGGCCCGGTCGCTGCGCGGGTTGCTGAAGAACTCCTCGGGTGACGCCTCCTCGACGATGCGTCCGTCGGCCATGAAGACGACCCGGTTCGCCGCGGAACGGGCGAAGCCCATCTCGTGGGTGACGACGACCATCGTCATTCCCTCCTGGGCCAGTTGCTGCATGACCTCCAGGACCTCGTTGATCATCTCGGGGTCGAGGGCGGAGGTCGGCTCGTCGAACAGCATGACCTTCGGGCCCATCGCGAGCGCACGGGCGATCGCCACGCGCTGCTGCTGGCCACCGGAGAGCTGCGCCGGGTACTTGTCCGCCTGGGTGCCCACCCCGACACGGTCGAGCAGGGCGCGGGCCTTGGTCTCTGCGGCCTTCTTCTCCGTCTTCCGGACCTTGATCTGTCCCAGCATCACGTTCTCGAGCACCGTCTTGTGCGCGAAGAGGTTGAACGACTGGAAGACCATGCCGACATCGGAACGCAGTCGGGCGAGCTCCTTGCCCTCCGCGGGCAGCGGCTTGCCGTCGATGGTGATGGTGCCGGAGTCGATGCTCTCCAGCCGGTTGATCGTTCGGCACAGCGTCGACTTGCCGGACCCGGAAGGTCCGATGACGACCACGACTTCGCCGCGGGTGATCGTCAGGTCGATGTCCTGGAGGACGTGCAACGCGCCGAAGTGCTTGTTGACCTCGGACAGGACGACCAGGTCGTCCGCGTTGCGCGGGGCGTCCTCGGGACCCTTGGACACTGACACTCCGCTCATGGGCCTCTTGCTCCGTCCTGCTCGGTTGGGGAGGACACTAGAGACCCGATGAGACGACCGTCATCACATCTGAGCGGAAATTGAGGATAACGATCCGGTCGCAAACGGACACACCGTGTGAACGCGACGCCCCGGGCGTACCGGGTGGATAACAGAAACGTCGGTGTAACAGGGGGAGACTTGACTGTGACACCGGTGATCGGCGTTCATGCCCTGGTACCACCTGGTACACAGAGAGCCGCCGCCGAGGCGCGCAAGAAGATCGCGGATGAAGATCCCGGAAGAAGATCACGGAGGAGGTACGCATGCGACTGCTGCTCGTGGAGGACGACGACCACGTCGCCGCCGCCCTCTCCGCCATCCTGGCCCGGCACGGCTTCACCGTCACCCATGCCCGCAACGGCGAGGAGGCGCTCCAGGCCGTCCTGCCCACCGCGCAGGGCGAGCGGCCCTCGTTCGGGGTGATCCTGCTCGACCTCGGCCTCCCCGACCAGGACGGCTACCAGGTCTGCGGCCGCATCCGGAAGCTCACCACCACCCCGGTGATCATGGTGACGGCCCGCGGCGACGTGCGTTCCCGGATCCACGGCCTCAACCTCGGCGCCGACGACTACGTCGTCAAGCCCTACGACACCGGCGAACTCCTCGCCCGCATCCATGCCGTAAGCCGCCGCAACGCCGGAACCGAGGAGACGGCGGCGAGCGGCGCCGGAGCCGCCGAGGGGACCCTGCTGCGGCTCGGCTCCGTCACCATCGAGCTGCCCACCCGACGGGTCAGCGTCGAGGGCGAGGCCGTCCCCCTGACCCGCAAGGAGTTCGATCTGCTCGCGCTCCTCGCCCAGCGTCCCGGGGTCGTCTTCCGCCGCGAGCAGATCATCAGCGAGGTCTGGCGCACCAGCTGGGAGGGGACCGGCCGCACCCTGGAGGTGCACGTCGCCTCCCTGCGCTCCAAGCTGCGGATGCCCGCCCTGATCGAGACCGTGCGGGGCGTCGGCTACCGCCTGGTCGCCCCCGCCGCGTAACCCCCGGCCGGTCCACCCGTGCGCACCCGACTCCTTCCGCTCCTCATCATCCTGATGGCCGGGGTCCTGCTCGCTCTCGGCTTCCCGCTCGCCGCCAGCCTCGCCGCCTCCGAGCAGCAGCGGGTCGTCGTCGACCGGCTCGACGACGCCGCCCGCTTCGCCGCCCTCGCCCAGTTCGTCAGCGAGAGCAGCCCCGGCACCGACGAGCGGCGCACCACCCTCAACGGCGAACTCGCCAGCTACCACGACGTGTACGGCATCCGTGCCGGCATCTTCTACCGCGACGACCGCTCCATGGCCGCCGCCCCCGAGGACTGGGTCGTCCCGTACGAGGGGGAGGGCCGCCGCGCCTTCCGGGAGGCGCTGCTCGGGCGCCGCAGTCACAACCCGCCGCAGGTCTGGCCCTGGCAGGGCGACGCACGGCTCACCATCGCCTCCCCGGTCGTCCGGGACGGAGACGTCGTCGCCGTCGTCGTCACCGACTCGCCCACCGGGCAGCTCCGCTCCCGCATCCTGCGCGGCTGGCTGCTGATCTTCGCGGGCGAGGCGGTGGCGATGCTGGTGGCCATCGGCGCCGCCTTCCGGCTCACCGGCTGGGTCCTGCGGCCGGTCCGCGTCCTCGACTCCGTCACCCACGACATCGCGACCGGACGGATGAACTCGCGGGTCGCCGCGGCCGGTGGACCTCCGGAACTACGGCGTCTCGCCGACTCGTTCAACGAGATGGCCGACAACGTCGAGGAGGCGCTCGAACAGCAGCGGGCCTTCGTCGCCGACGCCTCCCACCAGTTGCGCAACCCACTGGCCGCGCTGCTGCTGCGGATCGAGCTCCTCGCCCTCGAACTCCCCGAGGGCAACGAGGAGATCGCCTCCGTACGGACCGAGGGCAAGCGCCTCGCGCAGGTCCTCGACGACCTCCTCGACCTGGCGCTCGCCGAGCACGTGGCGGCCGAGCTGCGGCTCACCGACGTCGGCGCGCTCGCGGCGGAGCGGGTCGCGTCCTGGCGGCCGGTCGCCGACGACAAGGGCGTCCGGCTGACCGGGGAGTGCGGGGCGGCCACGGCCTGGGCGGACCCGGTGGCGCTCTCCAGCGCGCTGGACGCGGTGATCGACAACGCGCTGAAGTTCACCCCGGCCGGGGAAGAGGTCTCGGTCACGGTTTCGGTCGTGTCCGGCGGGGAGGGCGTCGCCGTCGTCGTCGCCGACCACGGGCCCGGCCTCACGGAGGAAGAGCTCGGCCGGGTCGGCGACCGTTTCTGGCGCTCCGGCCGGCACCAGAACGTCAAGGGATCGGGCCTCGGCCTCTCGATCACCCGCGTCCTGCTCACAGCGGGCGGCGGCGGCATCGCGTTCGCCCCGAACGAACCCCACGGCCTGCGGGTGACGGTCACCGTTCCGCGCATCCTTCGCGGTGCCTGAAGCATGGTGCGCCGGCGTTTCGGATACGGTCCGGTGCCCAGACCATTTACGGGACAGCCCTGAGGCCTGCCGAGGTCAGGGTTTCACCGAGCGGTAGTAGCGGCGGGCGCCCTCGTGGAGGGGCAGGGGTTCCGTGTAGACGGCGGTCCGCAGGTCCACCAGCTGGGCCGGGTGGACCTGGCCGCCGATCACGTCGCGGCTCCTGATCACCGTACGGGTGAAGCCCTCCACCAGGTCCGGATCGGCCTCGACCGTCGTGACCAGGAGGTTCGCCACGGCCAGTGTCCCGACCGGCTGACCGTCCTGCGCCTTCGCGTACGCGTCGGCCGGTATTACCGCCGACCGGTAGTGGCGGGTCGACTCGCCGACGTCGTGCAGCCGGTCGACCAGGGCCGTGTCCAGCGGGATCAGCCGGATCGCGAAGCGCTCGGACAGAGCCTGCACGGCATGGGTGGGCAGGCCGCCGGACCAGAAGAAGGCGTCCAGGTCGCCGCTCTCCAGGTGCCCCGGCATCGTGTCGATGCCCGCCGAGACCGCTTCGACGTCCCGTGCGGGAGTGAGGCCGGCCGCCGCGAGGACCCGGTCGGCGATCAGTCGCACGCCGGACCCGTCCTGGCCGACCCCGACCCGCAGCCCGCGCAGGTCCTGCACCGTCCGGATCGTCGAGCCCTCGCGCACCACCAGCTGGACGTAGTCGTCGTACAGCCGGGCGCAGCCACGCAGCCGCTCGAAGCCGGGCTTGCGCTCGCGCTGGTACTGGGCGACCGCGTCGGCCGTCGCGACCGTGAAGTCCGCCTCGCCCGAGGCCACGCGGGCCAGGTTCTGCTGGGATCCCTCGCTGTCCGTGAGCCGTATCGACACCTCGGGAAGATCCTCCGCGAGGGCCTTCTTGAGGAGCTCTCCGTACTGCTGGTAGACGCCGGTGGGGACACCCGTACTGAAGGTGACCGAGCCGCTCGGGACGGGGGAGCCGAAAGGAACCAGCCACCACACGAGCACTCCGCACACCACGAGCAGTGCGGCCGAGAGCGCCGTCAGTCGGCGGCGGGCGGCACGGGAGAGGGAGGCGGGCATGGGGGCGATCCTGCCAGCTCACCGCCGCCGCTGGCCAGGGACGGGCGGTGTGAGGCATTCGCGCGGGGGCCGGCGAGGGCCCCCGCGCGAGGTGTCACCCGGTGTCAGTAGGCGAAGCCGGACTTGCCCGTCTTCGTCGTCGTGACGTGGGTGATGCCACTGCCCGGCGGGAGGGCGACGGTGGTGCCGGGGGGCGAGGCGGGCGCGGTGGTGGAGCCGTCGCCCAGCTGGGCGGCCGCGTTGGCGCCCCAGCCGATCACCGAACCGTCGTCCAGCGCGGCCAGGGTGAAGTCGGCGCCGCCCGCGATGTCCTGCACGCCCCTGAGGCTGTCCAGGACGACCGGGGTGGTGCGGTTGGCGTTCGTGCCGTCGCCGAGCTGCCGGTCGGTGTTCTTGCCCCAGCCGGCCACACTGCCGTCGTCGAGGACGGCGAAGGAGGACCCCGAGGTGGCGAAGATCCGGGCCACCGCGTCCAGGTAGGCGACGTCGACGGGCCTGGGCGCCTCGGTGACGGAGTCGTTGCCGACCTGGCCCTCGGTGTTCTTGCCCCAGGCCTTGATCGTGTTGTCGGCGGTCAGCGCGAGGACGTGGTCGCAGCCCACCGCGATCGCTTCGACGTTCTCGAGGTCGGCGACCTTCTGCGGCGTCTCGCGGTTGGCGGTGCTGCCGGTGCCGAGCCGCCCGTTGGCGAAGGCGCCCCAGGTCCAGACCGTGCCGTCCTGACGCAGGGCGACGCTGAAGTCGCAGCCCGCGCCGACGTCCTTGACCTGGTCCAGGCTCTGCACGGGGATCGGTGTCCTGTACGGGTTGGTGGCGTCCAGGCCGGTGCCCAGCTGCTTCGAGGCGTTGCTGCCCCAGGCCAGGACGCGGCCGCCCTTGACTGCGAGGACGTGGTTGGAGCCGGCGGAGATCTCGCTCACCCCGGAGAGACCGGCGACGGTGGCCGGGAAGCTCTGGGCGGTGAGGGTGCCGTTGCCGAGCTGGCCGGTGGTGTTGGAGCCCCAGCTCTTGACGGTGCCGTCCTTGAGGAGGGCGACGGCGAAGGGGTTGGCGGCCGCGGCGACGCCACCACCGCCTCCGGAGAGCTCGCGGACGTCGTCGCGGGTGATGCCGGTGACGGCGGTGGGGGTCTGCTGGGCGAGGACGGCGCCGTTGCCGAGCTGGCCCTGGGCGTTCTCGCCCCAGGCGCGGACCCAGGGGTCGGTGCCGGCGGCGGCGTGGGCGGAGAGGCAGGGGGCGGCGAGGGCGGTGGCCGCCGTGAGAGCTGTGAGCAGGGTGATGCGCTTGCTGTGGTGCATGGGGACCTTCCAGGTCAGTAGGCGTAGCTCGACTTGCCGTTGGCGGTAGCCGAGACGCGGGTCGCGCCGCTGCCCGGGGGCAGCGCGGTGACCGGGGTGGGGGAGCCGGTGGTGGTGGCGTCGCCGAGCTGGCCGGCCGCGTTCTCGCCCCAGGCGAGGACGGAGCCGTCGGAGCGGGCGGCAACGGTGTGCGCCCAGCCGCCGGCCATGTCGGTGACCTCGTCCAGACCGGGTACGGGGACCGGGGTGGTGCGGGAGGTGGTGGAGCCGTCGCCGAGCTGGCCGTGGCCGTTCCAGCCCCAGGTGCGGACCGAGCCGTCGTCGAGCACGGCGAAGCTGTGGTGGCCGCAGCCGTAGACCCGGGCCACGTCGTCGAGATGGTGTACTTCGACCGGCGAGGGTCCGGCCTCGGTGCTGCCGTTGCCGAGCTGGCCGTGGGCGTTGTAGCCCCAGGCCCGCAGGGTGCCGTCGGCGAGCCGGGCGAGCACGTGGTTGCAGCCGGTCGCGATCTCGACGACGTCCGTCAGGCCGGGTACCCGTTTCGGGGTGTTCCGGTCGGTGGTGTCGCCCAGGCCGAGCTGGCCGTTGTTGGCACGGCCCCAGGTCCAGACGGTGCCGTCCTCCCGGAGGGCGACCGCGTGTTGGCAACCGGCCGCGACGTCCTTCACCTTGTCCAGGCTCTGGACCCGCACGGGTCGCGTGGCCGACGTCGTGCCGCCGTCGCCGAGCTGGCCGTAGGTGTTGTCGCCCCAGGCGAGGACCCGCCCGCCGCGGACGGCGTAGCCGGCCTGGAAACCGGCGGAGACCTCGGTGACCCCGGAGAGTCCGGCCACGGCGGCGGGGAACGACCGGTTCACGGTCGTGCCGTCGCCGAGCTGGCCCGCGAGGTTCCCGCCCCAGGACTGGACCGTGCCGTCGGAGAGGAGCGCCACGGCGAAGGCGTTGGCACTGTTGTTCCCACCGCCGGACAGCTCGCGCACGGAGGCGCGGGCGAGTCCCTGGACGGCCGCAGGGGTCTGCTGGTCGGCCGTGGTGCCGTTGCCGAGCTGACCGCCCGCGTTCGCGCCCCAGGCCCGCACCCACGGGTCCCGGGGTTCGGCGGCGACGGCGGTTTCGGCGCGGGGCACGATGAGTGCCGCCAGGGCGAGGATCGTGGCGACACCGCGAGCGTGAGCCCGTACGTACGTGTACGTCATGGGAGCACGCCCCCGCTCAGTACGCGTACGTCGTGTTGCCGCCCAATGAGACGGCCATCGCCTTGATCGCCGAGCCCTCGGTGAGGATCCTCACCAGCTCGTACTGCGAGTCCGTCGTGCCGTTGCCGAGCTGGCCCTCGCCGTTGTGGCCCCAGGTGAAGACGTCGTCAGCGGTGACCGCGACGCCGTGCCGGGCACCCGCTGCGAGGTGCTGGACTCCTTCCAGACGCGGGATCTCGACGGGGGCCGTGCGGTTGGTGCGGGAGACGTTGGCGTCGGAGGCCACGTCGCTCTCCAGGAGCTGGCCGTACTGGTTGTTGCCCCAGCCCCAGACGTGGCTGTCGCTCGTCCGCACGTAGTTGTGGTGCGCGCCCGCCTCGATGTCGGAGACGCCTTCCACCCAGTCGACGTCGACGGGGAGGGTGGAGGACTTGGTGGAGGAGTTGCCGAGCTGGCCGTAGAGGTTGTAGCCCCAGGACTTGACCGTGTCGTCGGCGGTCAGCGCGAGGGCGTGGTGGCAGCCGGCGTCGATCTCCACGATGTTCTCCAGACCCAGCACCTGCCGGGGCACGGAGCTGGTGGCGCGGTTGCCGGTGCCGAGCTGGCCGTGGATGCCGCGGCCCCAGGCGTACACCTTGCCGTTCTCCAGGAGGGCGAGGCTGAAGTCGCAGCCGGCCGAGATCTGCTTGACCCTGGGCATGCCCTGGACGCGGTCGGGGACGGTGCGGCTGTCGCCGGTGCGGTTGTTTCCGAGCTGGCCGTAGGAGTTGTCGCCCCAGGAGTAGACCTGACCGGAGGTGTTGAGGGCGAGGGCGTGCTTTCCGCCCGCCGCCACGTCCTTGATGTTGTTCAGGCGCGGGACGGTGGTGGGCACGGTCTGGTTGGCGTTGCCGCCGTTGCCGAGCTGGCCCGAGGAGTTGTGGCCCCAGGACTTGACCGTCTTGTCCGTCCGGGCGAGGGCGAAGGAGTCGGACGAGGAGGTGCCGCCGGCCGAGAGCTGGTCGACGTCGCCTCGGAAGAGACTGGTGACCGAGGCCGGGCTGAGGCTGTCGCTCAGGGTGCCGTTGCCGAGCTGGCCGGTACGGCCCGCGCCCCAGCTCAGTACGGTCGGATTCCCCTCGTTGGCGGTGGCCGCCGGGGCCAGTGCCGGTACGGCGGTGAGGGCGGCGGCGGCCGTGAGCACGGCCGCGGTGAGCGGCCGGCCGCGCAGCAGGGTGGGTACGGAGCGGGGGGCGCGCAGCGGCGTGCGCGCGGGATCGCGTCGTGAACGGGACATGGCTCTGCTCTCCTTCGACGGGGACATACGGGAGCGCGGCGTCCGGCGGGTGCCGTCCGCGTCCGCGGGGGTGGGCGGAGGCGTACGGGGGCCGGGCGCGGGTCATGCGAACACGGGGTGCCGGGCCCTTGGGCATGGGACGCCCACGGCCGGTGCGACGACCGGGACGGGCCGTCGGGCACATGAGCAGACTGTCCGAGAATGATCACCGGGGCGAGCCGGAACGGCTGAAACACCCGTCTGACGGACGCCCGTTCGGGGTCGTGTTCCGGGGGCGCACTCGCCTGTGGCGCGCACTCTGCGGGAGGCGCCGGAGAGGGGTCACGGCGGGCCGCCGAACGGCGGCGGCCGGGGGAGTGAGGGACCGCGTCGTGTACGGCCGGATGCCCTCTCGTGTACGCCGCGGATTCCCTGCGAACGGGTGGACCGGCGGGCCCGGCCGGCGGCCCGCGAACTGCCCGCCGGCACCCCCGCCGGGAGGTCCCGAGTGCGCTCCGCCGAAGCGGTGAGCGGGCCCCGGGCTGCGCGCCGCGCCGTGTGTCCTGCCGTGGCGCCGGGGCCCTGCCGGTTAGCGTCGGAAAGCGCTCGGTGATCTTGAGGACAGTCCCCTGTCCGCCCCTGGCGTCCCCTTCCGAGCACACCAAATCACCCCTGTCCCAAGGGAGTTCGCATGCCCGTATCCAAGGCTTCGCCGCGTCGTGCGCTGAGCGCCGCCGTCCTCGCCTCCGCCCTCGCCCTCACCCTGGCCCCCGTCGCGTACGGCGCCGAGTGCCAGCCGGAGGACCAGGCCTGCCTGGACAAGGAGAACAACGCCGCGGAGGCGAAGGAGGTCGAGGAGCAGCAGAAGAAGACCAAGGAGGCGGCCGGTCAGGCCGACAAGGACATCAAGAAGATCGGCAAGGACCTGGAGGAGTGCCCGCCCGGCTCCAGCTCCTGCATGGAGAAGCTGGCCGGCAAGGGCGGTCGCGAGGAGGACGGCCTGACGGACATGAGCACCACCATCTCCACGAACGAGCCGGAGCCCGCCGACAACGCCTCCCAGGCCGTCGAGTCCACCTGCACGGCTTTCCCGGCCTCCCTCCCGCAGGGTTCGAGCGATCCGGGACAGTCCCCGTTCCCGGCCTCTGAGCTCTGCTCGATGCTCGGCTCCTGACCAGCCCCTGCTCGTCCCGCCCCCCCAGAAGCGCCAGCGAAAGGGTCCCCTCGTCATGTCTCCGCGCCGTCCCCGCGCCCGCCTGTCCGCCCTCGCCCTCGGGCTCGGACTCACCGCACCCCTCGCGCTCCTCGCCCCGCCCGCCGTCGCGGAAGAGGCGCCCGGAGAGATCTCCGCCGCTCCTGTCGCCCGCGCCGTCACCGCCGACGGCCGCCCGGCGAAGATCGCCGACGTCCTGAAGCACTGCGGGACGAAGCGCACGGCCTGCTCGTTCGCGATCGACCCCAAGGCCGGCCGCGAGTACGCCACCGCCGTCAAGTCCCTCGGCAACGCGGTCGTCAACTGCACCACGAGCGACATGGGGGTCGACCGGACGGTCACCCTGAAGACCAGCAGCACCGACAACATCGGCGGCGAGATCTCCGGCACGATCACCGCCGAGGGCACGGTCAGCGCCTCCGGCGAGGTCACCACCAACCTCTCCCAAGAGATCAGCAGCACCCACAAGACGCCGGACCTCAGCAAGGGACCCACCTCCGAGGCGGGCACCAAGACCACCGTCGGCGGTGGCGGCAAGGTGGCCGGCTCGCTGAGCGCGAAACTCGCCTTCGAGGCCGCCTTCAAGGCCACCTACTCGAAGTCCTGGACGATCGAGAACACCGAGGAGACGGTCTACAAGACCACCGTCAAGCCGTACGACATGCTCGTCTTCGGCGCCAGCGCCTCCATGCGCCGCGTCGTCGGCAACCTCGTCACGGACACCGGGCAGAAGATCCTCAACGTGAGCGTGGACAGCCCCTCCATGGTCAACAGCAGCACCTTCGTCGCCCAGACGTACGCCGTTCCCGACAAGCTCTGCGGCCGCAAGCGCCCCGCGGGTGACACCGCGGGCGACGGCGACAACACCACTCCGCCGCCCGGCATGGTGCGCTCCGTGCGCGAGGTGCCGGCCGCCCGGGCGGTGCCCCGGGGAGCCGAACCGAAGCGCGAAGTCGTCCTGTCGTCCCACGGTTCCTGAATCCGGAGGAGTTCCCCGCCATGAACCGCTCACTCGCCGCTCTCTCCGTCCTCGGCGCCGCCGGCCTGCTCCTCCCCGTCGCCCCGCTCGCCGCCTCGGCCGCGCCCGCCGCGCAGGCCGTCCCCGTCCTCAACGGTGACTTCGCCGACCCCGTCATGCGGGGAGACGGCCCGACCACCGTCGGCATCGACAACTGGACAGGCCTCAACCAGCGCTACTCGCCCACTGCTTCGGGCCGCACCGACGGCTCCCACGCCGTCGCCCTCCAGAAGGACGGCAACACCCTCCAGCAGCGGCTGCGCGGAGTCCGCGCGGGGGCCAGGGTCACCGTCAGCTACGAGGACAGCCCCGCCGTCTCCAAGGAGTGCACCGGCGAACAGGTCGTCAACGGCCAGCCGTACGCGGTCACCGGCTCCGGCGGCCCGGTACGCGAGGTCACCACCGCGGGAGATCCCGACCGGGCGAAGGGCAGACCCGGTACCGGTCAGTGGACCGCCCGCAGCTACGAGTTCACCGCCGGGGAGAACGAGCCGCTGCTCACCTTCACCACCCGGGTCACCGACTCCCGTACCCATGTGACCTGTTCGCCGATGATCGCCCGCATCCGGGCCGTCGAGGTGCCGCCGGCCCTCGACAAGACCGTCGACAAGACAGCGCTCGGCACCTCCGAGGCGTACAAGGGCAACGAACGGGAGAGCACCCTCCACAACGCGGCCGCCGCCTGCAACGGGGAGAACGCCTGCACCTTCCGGCCGGACACCCGCATGTCCTTCCGGTACTACGACCGGGCCCGGGTCGTCGGCGAGGCGTACGTCAACTGCACCCGCAACACACTGGAGCACTCCCGGCGGCTCTCCTACTCCGAGCGCGGGCACGACAGCATCGCCCAGACGTACGCGGCCGCCAACCTCCCGCTCAACGAGGTGGCCAAACTGCCCACTTCGGGGGTGCGGGTGGAGGACGAGAAGCGGGTGAAGGAGCGGCCAATGGCCACCCAGCTGTCCCTGGCCTACGAGAAGGGCTGGCAGCGGCCCTGGCAGTGGTTCAGCAGTGATGAGCGGACCGTCGTGGAGAAGATCCAGCCCGGCGAGGTGAGTTGGGTCGAGCTCCAGCCGAGCCGCGAGCGGGTCGAGGGCTGGTTCGTCAGCAAGAAGGACGACTACCGGCTGCACGCCGTGATCGACGGGCCCTCGCGCGCCGTCCCCGACCGGCTGCTCCAGCGCACCGGGCCCATGTCCGAGGCGGAGAAGCAGCGTTGTGCCGCCGCCCGGCCGATGACCACCACGCCGGTGGGCGCGGACGCACCCGCGAGCACCAGCGACAAGGGCCTCCTCAGGACCTCGGCGCCCGCGGCCCCCGGGGCGCGGTCCGTGGACCGGAGCGTGCCGCTGGGGTGACCCGTGATCCATGACCCGTGATCCGTGATCCGTGACGTTTGATCCCGTACCCCTGACCGAGGAGGTCATCGACGTGCCGTGGGCGACGGCTGCGTACGATGACCGAGGCGGGAGGGGGTACGGGCCGTGGCCGATCCGGATCTGCGGAAGCTGCGGGTGCTGAGGGAACTCAGCGAACGCGGCACCGTCAGCGCGGCCGCCCGGGCGCTCCACCTCACCCCACAGGCCGTCTCGCAGCAGATCAGCGCGCTGGGGCGGGAGTTGGGCGTCCCGCTCACCGAACCGTCCGGACGCAGGCTGCGGCTCACCGGGGCGGCGCGGATCGTGCTCCGGCACGCCGACGCCGTCTTCACCCAGGTCGAGCGGATGCGCGCGGAACTCGCCGCGCACGGGAGCGGCGAGCGGGGCGAGGTGGCGGTGGCCGGCTTCTCCACCACCCTCTCGGCGCTGATCCTGCCCGCCGTGGCGCGGCTGCGGGAGACCCGGCCGCTGCTGCGGACCTCGGTGGCCGAGGTCGACCCGCCGGAGAGCTTCTCCCTCCTGCATCGCGGTGAGACCGACGTCGTCATCTCCGCGGACACCCCGCTGCACCCGGGACCGGCGGACGAGGACGGCCGGTTCGACGCGCGCTTCCACCGGGTCCCGCTCTGCGAGGACCCCTTCGACGTCGCCCTGCCCGACGGGCACCGGCTCCTCGACAGCCGCCGCCTCGTCCTCGCCGACCTGGCGCGGGAGACATGGATCTTCGCCACGACGGGGATGTGCCACGACATCGGCGTCGCCGCGTGCAAGGCGGCCGGGTTCACCCCGCGGGCCTCCCACGCCATCGGCGACTGGGACGCCACGCTCGCGGCGGTCCGGCTCGGCCTGGGGGTCGCGCTGGTCCCGCGGACGGCCGGACCGGCGCCGAGGCCCGAGGTGACGGTGCGCGCGTTCAGTGAAGGGGCGCCCTCGCGCACGGTCTTCGCCGCCGTACGGGAGGGCAGCCAGACCTCGCCGGAGATCGCCGCCGTCCTGGACGCGCTGCGCACGGTGGCCGGGGCGGCCGTCGCCGGCTGAGCGACCGCGTACCCCGCTTCCCGAAGCGTCACGGCTCGTGGACGGTACCGTCCAGCAGACGTTGATGGACCGGCCCGGACGCTGCCGCGAGGCTCGTTCCCGTACCGCGGAGTGCTCCGCACGCCCCTGCCGGAGAGCTCCGCACGCCACCTCTGCAGAGCGGGAACACCCATGTCCAGAGCCACCTCCACACGGCTGGCCGCGCTGAGTCTCGTCTGGGGCTCCGTCTTCCTGTGGATCAAGATCGCGGGTTACGGATTCTCCCCCGTGCAGATGGTCCTGATCCGGCTCGCGCTCGGCGCCGTCGTGATCCTCGCCCTCGTGTACGCGAAGGGGCTCCGGCTGCCCAGGGATCCCGCGATCTGGGGGCACTTGACCGTCGCCGCGCTGCTCGGCAACGCCGTGCCGTGGACCCTGTACGCCGAGGGCGAGGTCGCCGGCTCCAGCGGCGTCGCCGCCGTCGTCAACGGCAGCGCGCCGATCTGGACCCTGGCCGCGGCCCTGCTGCTCGGTCAGGTGAAGCGGGTCTCCCGCTTCACCGCGGGCGGTGTGCTCCTCGGCCTCGGAGGCACGGCACTCATCGCGTCCCCGTGGAACTCCGCCTCAGCCGGGACGGGTTGGAGCATCCTCTGCTTCGTCCTCGGCTCGATCAGCTTCGGCGCGAGCTTCGCTTACGCGGGCAAGTTCCTTGTCGGCAGGGGCATTCCGCCGCTCGTCCTGGCGGGCGGACAGCTGAGCGCGGCCACCGTCCTGCTGCTCGCCGCCTTCCCCTTCCTGGGTCTCCAGGCCGTCACCTGGCGTGCCGACTCGGTGATCGCGGTGCTCGTCCTCGGCGTGGTCTGCACCGGCTTCGCCGCGTTGCTCAACTTCGAGCTGATCGCCAAGGACGGTCCCACGGTGGCCTCGACCGTGACGTACCTGATGACCGCGGTGGCCGTCGCCCTGGGCGCCGTGGCGCTCCGCGAACCGCTCGGCCCGCCGGTGTGGCTCGGGGCGGTCGCGGTGCTCGTCGCCACCGGCCTCCTCCGGCGCCGGCCGCAACATGCCGTTCATTCAACGGGCGGTGGGCCGGTGGTAGCGTCGAAAGCGGAAACGCCCGGGACTCATGGGGGAGGCGCGCGTGGCTTTCGTGGTCGAACTCGTCTTCCGCGGAAATGAGTCGGACCGGTCGCGTTTCGGAGAGGCGCACCGCACGTACTGGAAGAGAATGGCGGCGCGCGGAATTCTCCTCGGAGGCGGCCCGTGGCGGGACGGCACCGGAGAACTCCTCCTCTGCGAGGCCCACGACCGCCGGACGCTCTTACGGGTGCTCCAGGCAGATCCGTACGCGCAGGCGCAGGTCGTCGAGGAGCCGCGGATCCGGGAATGGAACGCACTGCCGGGCCACATGGCGCCCGCCCGTCCCGAGCGGTCCCTTCCTGCCTCCGTCGCCGTCCTGACCGCGCACGAGCGGCGCATCGCCACGATGATGCTGGACGGCCTCACCAACAAGCAGATAGCCGAATCCTTCACGGTGTCGACCCGCGCCGTGGAATTGCACATCACCCGCATCTACCGCAAGCTCGACATTCGCCGACGGGCCCAACTGGCCGCCGTCATCGGCCGCGGAGCTCCGCGCGGATCGGTGAAATGAGCAACAGGACTCCCGATGGCGGGCAACAGGACTCCCGACGGCGAGCATCAGGAATCCGGATGGCGGGCATCAGGAATCCGGGCGACGGGCATCAGGACTCCAGATAGCGCAGCACGGCGAGGATCCGGCGACTGTAGCCGTCGGCCCTGCGCAGCTCCAGTTTGTCGAAGACGGCGTTGAGGTACTTCTCCACCGCACTGAGGGAGAGGTGCAGTTGCCGCGCGATGGCGGCGTTCGTGTATCCCTGGGCCAGCACCTCCAGGACCTCGCGCTCGCGCGGGGTCAGCCCGGCCAGCGGATCGCCGTGCGTGCTGCGGACGACCAACTGCCGTACGACCTCCGGGTCGATCGCCGCCCCGCCCGCGTGGACCCGCTCCAGCGCGTCGAGGAACTCCTCGACCTGCGCCACCCGGTCCTTGAGCAGATAGCCGACCCGCTCCGCCCCGGCGGCGAGCAGCCGGGCCGCGTAGCTCCGCTCGACGTGCTGCGAGAGGACGAGGACACCCGTCTCCGGCCACCGCTCGCGGATCTCCACGGCGGCCCGCAACCCCTCGTCGGTATGCGTCGGAGGCATCCGGATGTCGACGACCGCGACGTCCGGGCGCAGGGCCCCGACCTCCGCGACCAGGGTCACGGCGTCGCCGAGCGCGGCCACGACCTCGTGGCCCTCCTCGGTGAGCAGGCGGACGAGCCCCTCCCTCAGCAGGGTCGAGTCCTCGGCAAGGATCACGCGCACGGCAGCTCCGCGACAAGAGTGGTGGGTCCCCCGAGGGGGCTGTCGACACGCAGGACGCCGTCGAGCGCGGCGACCCGGCTCCGCAGGCCGGTCAGCCCGCTGCCGGCCGGGTCGGCGCCGCCCCGCCCGTCGTCCTCGATCCGCAGCGTGAGCAGCGGTCCTCCGGGCGGGCCGCCGAGCGAGACGTGGACGGAGACGGCGGAGGCCGAGGCATGCTTGGCGGCGTTCGTGACGGCTTCGGAGACCACGAAGTAGGCGGCCGTCTCCACGGGCCGGGGCAGCGGCCCGGCGACCTCGAACCGGATGCGCAGCGGGACGGAGCACCGCTGCGCCACCCCGCCCAGCGCCTCTTCGAGACCCAGGCTGTCCAGCGCGGAGGGGTACACCCGCCAGGCCACGTCCCGCAGCTCGGCCAGCACGTCGCCGGCCTCCTCGTGCGCCTGGAGGAGCAGAGCCTCCGCCTGCTCCGGGTCGCGGTCCCGGCTCCGGCGCGCCCGCCCGAGCAGCATCGCGAGCGCCACGAGCCGCTGCTGCACGCCGTCGTGGAGATCGCGCTCGATGCGCCGGCGCTCGGCGTCCACGGCCTGCACGACGGCCGCCCGGCTGACGGCGAGTTCGTCGATCCGGCGCCGCAGCAGCTCGCTCTCGGAGGGCCCGAAGCACGCACGGGCGAGCCGGGCGTCCAGGGCGGCGAGCGCGTACAGGCCCTGCACGTCGAGGAAGAGCAGGACACCGCCGAGGAGCAGTTGCGCGGACAGTTCGGCCCAGCCGAGCGTGCCGCGCACGACGCCCCCGACGAGCAGCCCGGCCAGGACGGCGCCGAAGCCGAGGAGCCCGAGGACGATCCCGTACACCACGCCCGCCCAGGTACGGGCCGCGAGATAGCGCAGGAGCCGCCGGTCGGAGACGGTGTACGGGCCGGGGAAGCGGTCCCCGAAGAAGACGGAGCGGCGGCTCCGCTCCAGTGCCGCGAGGCGCCGCGCGCCGGCCGTCAGGACCTCACCGGCCCGTGGCCGGGTGCGGGGCCACAGCAGGAAGGGCCCGAGGGCGACCGCGGAGACCAGGAAGAACAGGACGCCGAGCAGGGCGGTCGGGCAGCCGAGGAGAGACCCGGCCAGACGGCGCGCCGATCCGGGCAGCGTGTCGCCCTGCCCGTCCTTCCGTTCGTCCCCTCGCACGGTTCCCGAGGCTAGTGCCGGCCCCGGGGCCGTACAAGATCGTCCGGAGGGTACGTGTCCGCGCCCGCCGGTCACGAGGTGCGGCGGTGCTGGGCGCGCCCGCGCCCCCGGAGCCGTACGGCCAGATACGCGGCCAGGGCCACGAGCGCCAGTACGAGGACGGCCTTGGACAGCACGCCGACGTACCCCTCGACCAGGTCCCAGCGGTCCCCGAGCCAGTAACCGGCCATCACGAGCACGCTGTTCCAGACGAGGCTGCCGACCGTCGTGAGGAGGAGGAAGAGAGGCACCGGCATCCGCTCGACGCCGGCCGGCACGGAGATCAGACTGCGGAAGATCGGCACCATCCGCCCCAGGAGCACCGCCTTGGTGCCGTGCCGCGCGAACCACTCCTCGGTGCGCTCCAGATCGGAGACCTTCACGAGGGGCAGCCGCGCCCAGAGCGCGTGCATGCGCCGCCGCCCGAACAGCGCACCGATCCAGTAGAGGGCCACCGCCCCGACGACCGAGCCCAGGGTCGTCCAGAACAGCGCCGAGGCCAGGCTGATCACCCCCTGCCCGGCGGCGAAGCCGGTCAGCGGCAGGATCACCTCGCTGGGCAGCGGCGGGAACAGGTTCTCCAGCGCGATGGCGAGCCCGGCCCCGGGCCCGCCCATCGTCTCGACGAGGCCGGCGGCCCACCCGGCGACACCGCCGGCGGGTTCCTGGGCGGCCTGGGCCGGAAGGAGCTGGTGGGCGAGCGGCATGACGGGGTCTCCAAGCGGCGAGGGAGGCGCCGGGGCGATCTCCCCGGCACACCTCCAACCTAGAAATCCCAGCTCAGCCCCGGTATGGGGCTTCCCACCCGGCTTCCTGCGGAAAACCGCAGGGTCGTCACTCCGGCCGGAACGGTCCGTCGAGCGCCGCCCACTGGAGCAGCATGATGGTCTTGGCGTCGGCGATCCGGCCGTCACGGACCATGGCGAGCGCCTCGGCGAAGGGGAGCTCCACGGTCGTGATGTCCTCGCCCTCGGCGGCGATTCCGCCGCCACCGCCGGCGAACTCCGCCGCGTCGTAGGGGGCGGCGAAGAAGTGCAGCCGCTCGGTGACCGAGCCGGGGCTCATGTAGACGTCGAAGACGTGCTCGGCGGCCCCGATGGTGTGCCCGGTCTCCTCGGCGGCCTCCCGCCGGATCGCCTCCTCCGGGCTCTCGTCGTCCAGGAGTCCGGCGGCGGTTTCGAGCAGCATGCCGTCGGGGTGCCCGTTGACGTAGGCGGGGAGGCGGAACTGACGGGTCAGCAGCACCGTACGGCGTGCGCTGTTGTGGAGGAGGACGGTCGCGCCGTCGCCGCGGTCGTGGGTCTCGCGCTGCTCGCGGCTCCAGTGCCCGTCGCTGTGCCGGTAGTCGAAGGTCGTCTTGCGCAGCACGTACCAGTCGCAGGAGAGCACCTCCACGTCACGGATCCGCACGCGCGGGTTGCCGGTCAGGTCGCGGCCCTGCCGGTCGAGGCCGGTGCGGCCGCGGCGGTCGGGGGTGTCGACGCCGGCGGTCATCGGGCGTCGGCCGGGACGACGGACGGGATCGCTGCCACGGAACCGTAGACGTCCTTGCCCTGCGCGCGGGCCTGGTCGACCATCATGTCCGCCCCCGCGGAGGGCCCGCCGATCCGCAGGACCGCGTCGCAGCGGGAGAGCAGCCGCTCGGCGACCGGGTGGAAGATCTCGTCGAAGAGCGCGTCGCCGGGGCGGGCGCCGCCGGCCGTCTCCAGGAGCGGGAGGGCGAGGGCCTCGCCGGTGACGGGCAGGTGCCCGGCGCGGAAGAGGACGAGAGCGACCTCGTTCATCGCCCGCACGTTGGCTTCGAGCTTGAGGGGGTCGTCGCCGGTGCCCGAGCGGTAGGGGCCGGCGACGAGGATCATCAGCGGGCGGGGAACGGTGGTCACGAGCGGATCACTCCTCGGTACGAGCACGGGGTACGAAGCACGGGGTACGAGCACGGAGTGCGCAGCACCGGCCCAGGTACGGGCCCAGGCGCCGGTGCGGTGGGCTGTTTCAGGCCAGGTGTACGTCGACGCCCGCGTCCCGCAGCGCGTCCAGCGTCTGGGGGCCACCGGGGTGCGTGGCGGCGTCCTCGGCGGCCCGGTCGGTGACGAAGTGGTGCGCCACGTCCAGCTCGGCGACCCGGCTGAACGCCCGCACGCCGAGCTTGGTGGCGTCCGCCACCGCGACCGTACGGTCGGCCCGGGCGAGTCCGGCCTGCTTGACGGCCGCGTCGTCCAGGGAGAACTCCGACCAGCCGTGTTCGGCGTGCACCCCGCCGATGGACATCAGGAAGCAGTCGAAGGCCAGCGATTCCAGCGTGCGCAGCGCGAGCGGGCCGACGAGGGACCGCTCGCCGGGACGCGACCGGCCGCCGACGAGCAGGAGGTCGATCCCCGGTCTGTCGGCCAGGACCACCGCCGCCTGGATGCTGAGCACGGCGACCGTCAGCGGGCCCCGGGCGGCCAGGTGCTCGGCCACGTGCACGGTCGTGGTCCCCGCGTCCAGGAGGACGCGTGACCCCGGCTCGACCAGCGCGGCCGCTGCCGCGCCCAGGCGGTCCTTGGTGGCGGCCTGCCACGGCTCGCGCGCCGAGAAGCCGGCGTGTTCGTCGCGTACGCGGGTGGCGACGGCGCCGCCGTGCACCCGGCGCACGAGGCCCTGACGCTCCAGCGCGTCGAGGTCCCTGCGGACGGTCATCTCCGATACGCCCAGTCGACGGGAGAGCTCCGACACGGAAACCCGGTCGGAGCCCTGCACCAATCGCAGGGTCAGGTCCAGACGATTGGCGACACCCATGACCCATTTCTATCACGATGATGTTCGAACGAACATGCCTGTGTGTGAACGGGTCGACGAGAACCAGCGGGGGCACTCCCCGGACCGCCTACCCTGGTGACTCATGACCAGCAGCAGCGACCGGAGTCCCGCAGTGAGCGTTGAAGGATCCAAGACCTACGAGATTCGTACCTACGGGTGCCAGATGAACGTGCACGACTCCGAGCGGCTCTCCGGTCTGCTGGAAGAGGCGGGCTACGTCAAGGCCCCCCGCGGGTCCGACGGCGACGCCGACGTCGTGGTCTTCAACACCTGCGCGGTGCGGGAGAACGCCGACAACAAGCTGTACGGCAACCTCGGCCGGCTCGCCCCGATGAAGACCACGCGCCCGGGCATGCAGATCGCCGTCGGCGGCTGCCTCGCCCAGAAGGACCGCGACACCATCGTCAAGAGGGCCCCCTGGGTCGACGTGGTCTTCGGTACGCACAACATCGGCAAGCTGCCGGTGCTCCTGGAGCGCGCCCGCATCCAGGAGGAGGCGCAGATCGAGATCGCCGAGTCGCTGGAGGCCTTCCCCTCCACGCTGCCGACCCGGCGCGAGTCCGCCTACGCCGCCTGGGTCTCGATCTCCGTCGGCTGCAACAACACCTGCACCTTCTGCATCGTCCCGGCGCTGCGCGGCAAGGAGGAGGACCGCCGTCCCGGCGACATCCTCGCCGAGATCGAGGCCCTGGTCGCCGAGGGCGTCTCCGAGATCACCCTGCTCGGCCAGAACGTCAACGCGTACGGATCGGACCTGGGCGACCGCGAGGCCTTCTCCAAGCTGCTGCGGGCCTGCGGCCAGATCGAGGGCCTGGAGCGGGTCCGCTTCACCTCCCCGCACCCCCGGGACTTCACCGACGACGTGATCGCGGCGATGGCCGAGACGCCGAACGTGATGCCGCAGCTGCACATGCCGATGCAGTCCGGCTCGGACTCGATCCTCAAGGCGATGCGCCGCTCGTACCGGCAGGAGCGTTTCCTCGGGATCATCGAGAAGGTCCGCGCGGCCATTCCGCACGCCGCCATCTCCACCGACATCATCGTGGGCTTCCCCGGCGAGACCGAGGAGGACTTCGAGCAGACGATGCACGCCGTCCGCGAGGCCCGCTTCGCGAACGCCTTCACCTTCCAGTACTCCAAGCGCCCCGGCACTCCGGCCGCCGAGATGGACGGCCAGATCCCCAAGGACGTCGTGCAGGAGCGCTACATGCGCCTCGTCGCGCTCCAGGAGGAGATCTCCTGGGAGGAGAACAAGAAGCAGGTCGGCCGCACCCTGGAGGTCATGGTCGCCGAGGGCGAGGGCCGCAAGGACGGCGCCACGCACCGCCTCTCCGGCCGCGCCCCCGACAACCGGCTCGTCCACTTCACCAAGCCGGAGCAGGACGTCCGGCCCGGCGACGTCGTGACCGTCGAGATCACCTACGCCGCCCCGCACCACCTGCTCGCCGAGGGCCCGACGGAGTCGGTACGCCGTACCCGCGCCGGTGACGCCTGGGAGAAGCGCACCACGGCGGCCGCCGCGAAGCCGGCGGGCGTGCTCCTCGGCCTCCCGAAGATCGGCGTCCCGGAGCCGCTCCCGGCAGCCGACGCCCCGGCCTGCGGGAGCCACTGACACGAGGGCGCGCGCGTGAGGGCGCGCGCGTCCAGGGACGTCGAGGGCGCGGCACTCCGGGGCCGGCCATCACGGCGCGGCGCCCGGCGGCCATGGGGTGCGGCGCCCGGTGACCGTGAGGGCACGGCGCCCGGCGTCGGCGGGGGAGCGGGCGTGGCCGCGCAGTAGGGTGCGGATCATGCTTGTCGCCGCAGCCGTCTGCCCCTGTCCGCCGCTCCTCCTGCCCGAGGTCGCGACCGGCGCCGTCCCCGAGCTGGACGCCGCGCGCACCGCCTGCGCCGACGCCGTCGGACTGCTCGCCGCCTCGCGCCCCGACCGGCTGTACGTCGTCGGCCCCGCCGCCGCGGACACCGCCGGCGTCTTCCCGGCCGGTTCGACGGGTTCCTTCGCCGGCTTCGGCGTCGACCTCTCCGTACGGCTCGGTGACGGGCCCGCCGCCGACCGTCCCCTGCCCGCGAGCCTCGCCGTCGGCGCCTGGCTGCTCGGCCGCGCCGACTGGGCCGACGCGCCCGTCGAGGGCCGGGGCGTGGGCGAGCGGGAGACGGCGGAGGCCTGCGCCGCGACCGGCCGTGAACTCGCCGCCTCCGCCGGGCGGGTCGCGCTCCTCGTGATGGGTGACGGCAGCGCCTGCCGGACCGTGAAGGCGCCCGGCTACCTGGACGAGCGGGCGGCCGGTTTCGACGCCGGGGCCGCCCGCGCGCTGGGCACGGCCGACGTGGCCGCGCTGCTCGCGCTGGACGAGGACCTCGCGTACGAGCTGAAGGCGGCCGGCCGCGCGCCGTGGCAGGTCCTGGCGGGCGCCGCCGAGGGAGCGGGGCTGGAAGGCCGGCTCCTCCACGAGGACGCCCCGTACGGCGTGGAGTACATCGTCGCCGCCTGGTCCTGACAGGACGACACGCGAGACGCGTGACGCGAGAACGGCGGACGGCCGCGGAGCATGATGCTCCGCGGCCGTCCGCCGTGCGGAGGGGAACTGTCGTCTGCGGGTGACGCCGGTCGTCAGGCGGCCGGCGGCGGGGTCGCGCCGCCGCTCCCGGGCGTGCCGTCGTCCTTGTGGCCGATCCGGTCCACTACGTCCTTGGCCTTGCCCGTACCGGACTGGATCTTGTCGCTGTACTTGCCCTTGGTCTTCTCGTCGACCAGTTTCGCCGCCTTGTCGAGACCGTGGTCGATCTTGCCCCCGTGCTGCTGCGCGAGGTCGGCCACCTTGTCCTTGGCAGGGGCGAGCTTGGCCTTCAGCGAATCCAGGAGACCCATGGGGCACCTTCCCTCCGCGGACCCCCGGGGGATCCGTGTTCCGTATGCGATGTATCGCCCCCAGGAACCCCGGGGGCCTACTTGCGGGCGCCTTCGCCTGCCTCGTTGTCCGCGGCGGCCTCGGCCGACTGCTGCTTCGGGATCTCCACGACGTCGGAGGCACCCTCGGCCTTGTCGGCGACATCGAGATCGGCATCGGCGTCGACATCCACGTCGACGCGGGCATCGGCATCGACACCGGCACCGGCACCGCCATCGACGTCTTCCTCGACATCGGTGTCGGCGTGGGCATCAGCGTCGATTCCCGCGCGGATCTCCGCGGCCTCCGTCGTCTCCGTCTCCGTCCCAGCCTTCGACTTCGCCTCCGTCACCTCGTCGTCCTGCGACGCCACGACGGCCCCGGTCTCCTCCGGCGAGGCCTCGACCACATCCTTCTTCTTACGGCGAAAGACTGCAAAAACGCCCATATTCACTCCATAGCGTACTCGGATGGGAGGGGCTCGGCGGTGATCGACGGCCGGAACCTCGCAACAGGCAACGAACCCGGATGGGGGTCGTCACGTAGCTCGTTCGGGGACGGGCCCTGAGGTTTGCGAGACTGGTCCAGTGAGAAGCGCAGCTCCCGCCCCGCGGGTCATCGCCGTCGTCGGTCCCACTGCGGCCGGAAAGTCCGATCTGGGTGTATTTCTGGCCCAGCAGCTCGGCGGCGAGGTCGTCAACGCCGACTCGATGCAGCTCTACCGGGGGATGGACATCGGGACCGCCAAACTGACGCTGGAGGAACGGGACGGCGTCCCGCACCACCTCCTCGACATCTGGGACGTGACCGAGGCCGCCAGCGTCGCCGAGTACCAGCGGCTGGCCCGCGCCGAGATCGACCGGCTGCTCGCGGCCGGCCGCACCCCCGTCCTCGTCGGCGGTTCCGGCCTGTACGTACGGGGGGCCGTCGACGCCCTGGAGTTCCCCGGCACCGACCCCGCCGTCCGGGCCCGGCTGGAAGCCGAGCTGGAAGAGCGGGGCTCCGGCGTCCTGCACGCCCGGCTCGCCGAGGCCGACCCCGAAGCGGCCCGCGCGATCCTGCCCAGCAACGGACGCCGCATCGTCCGCGCGCTCGAAGTCATCGAGATCACAGGCAAGCCCTTCACCGCCAACCTGCCCGGACACGACTCCGTCTACGACACCGTCCAGATCGGCGTCGACGTCGCCCGCCCCGAACTGGACGAGCGGATCGCCACGCGCGTGGACCGGATGTGGGAGGCCGGCCTCGTCGACGAGGTGCGCACCCTGGAGGCGCGGGGCCTGCGCGAGGGCCGCACCGCCGCCCGCGCCCTCGGCTACCAGCAGGTCCTCGCCGCGCTGGCGGGGGAGTGCACCGAGGACGAGGCGCGCGCGGAGACCGTACGCGCCACCAAGCGCTTCGCCCGTCGCCAGGACTCCTGGTTCCGCCGCGACCCGCGCGTCCACTGGCTCAGCGGAGCCGCCGATCACCGCGGGGAACTCCCGCGAGAGGCGCTGTCGTTGGTCGAACGAGCGGTTACAGCCTGATCACGTGATGGCATCGGGACGCCCTGCCCGTCAGTTCGGCGGTCAGGAGCGTGCCATCATCGAGCATCGATCGACCAAGTGGAGTCCGAGTGGGGAGGGCGCGTGGCGATGGAGGCCGGCCCTCGCGACAGAGAACCGCAGGAAGCGGTCCTGGGCGACTCGACGGGCGATGCCCCGGTCGGGGCCCCGGGCCTGACACCGGACGGTCCTGACGACGCGGAAGGTACCGCCGTCGAGGTGGACGCCGACGAGGTGGAGGTCGAGCTCAGGCCGCAGCGGCGCCTGCGGATCTGGCAGCTCGCCCCGATCGTCTGCCTCGCCGCCGTCGGCTCCCTGATGTTCGCGTTCCCGCTCGCCTTCGGTTCGGGCGACGGCGGCGCCGTCCTCGCCATGCTCGGACTGCTCATCAGTTCCTGCGCGGCGGGCTGGGGCATGATGGCCGCCCGCAAGGTCGGCTACACGTGGCCCGGCCTTCCGCAGCGCGGCTCGGGCGAGCGCCCCGACTGGCGCGTCCTCGCCCTGTACGTGGCGACGATCGCGGTCCTGGTCGCCCTGGCCGTCTGGCGCGTCGCCCGCCTCCGCTGATCTCTCCGTACGTCTCGTGACGGACGGCCGCGCCGGCTGCCGGACCCGCCCCGTACAGTTGATCTCGTGACCAGCACGCAGACCTCCCCGCTCCCCTTCCTCAAGGGCCACGGCACCGAGAACGACTTCGTGATCGTCCCCGACGCGGACAACACCGTCGAGCTGAGCCCGGCCTCCGTCGCCCGGCTCTGCGACCGACGGGCCGGCGTCGGCGGGGACGGGCTGCTGCACGTCGTGCGCAGCGCGGCCCACCCCGAGGCGCGGCACCTGGCCGACGAGGCCGAATGGTTCATGGACTACCGGAACGCCGACGGCTCGGTCGCCGAGATGTGCGGCAACGGCGTCCGGGTCTTCGCGCGCTACCTCCAGCACGCCGGGCACGTCACCGCGGGCGAGGTCGCCGTCGCCACCCGCGGCGGGGTCAAGCGCGTCCACCTCGACAAGGACGGCTCCGTCACCGTCTCCATGGGGCGCGCGGTCCTGTCCGAGGCCGGAGTCACCGTCACCGTCGACGGCCGCAGCTGGCCCGCGCGGAACGTGAACATGGGCAATCCGCACGCGGTCGCCTTCGTCGAGGACCTCGGCCACGCGGGCAACCTCTTCACGGAGCCGCCCTACGAGCCCGCCGCGGTCTACCCGGACGGGGTGAACATCGAGTTCGTCGCCGACCGCGGCCCCCGGCACGTCGCCATGCGGGTCCACGAGCGCGGCGCCGCCGAGACCCGCTCCTGCGGCACGGGCGCGTGCGCCGTCGCCGTCGCCACGGCCCGCCGCGACGGCGCCGACCCGACCGTGAGCGGCACCCCCGTCACGTACACCGTCGACGTCCTCGGCGGGACCCTCGTCATCACCGAGCACCCCGACGGCGAGATCGAGATGACCGGACCCGCCGTCATCGTCGCCGAGGGCACCGTCGACCCGGCGTGGCTGTCCGTTCCCACGGGGGCCGTTCCCACGGGGTCGAATCCCACGGGAATCCAGGGAATCGAAACAGTCAACGACTGATTTGTCGCTCGAATGGGTGATCCGATTCACGCTGAGCGAGAGCGTGACTGCGCCACGTGGTGGGGTCGGTAGCATCAAGCACCGGCCCCCAGGGCACGCCTGGCCCGCCCACCGCCGGTCGATGTTGCCGGAGGTGCCCCATGAGCGCAGAGGCCACCAACCCTGTGAGCGCGGCCGACGCCGCCGTCACCGACACGACCGTCCGCAGACGCGGACGCGCCCGGATCGACCTGCGCCGCCTCGGCCGCGCCGCCCTGCTGGGTGCCACCGCGGGACCCGCCCCCCGTGACCGGCTGCCCGACGCCATCAGCCATGTCGCCGAGGCGCACCGGGCCCACCACCCCGACGCCGACCTCGCGGTGCTCCGCCGGGCCTACGTCCTCGCCGAGTCCTCGCACCGCGGCCAGTTCCGCAAGAGCGGCGAGCCGTACATCACGCACCCGCTCGCGGTCACGCTCATCCTCGCCGAACTCGGCGCGGAGACCACCACCCTGACCGCCTCGCTCCTCCACGACACCGTCGAGGACACCGAGGTGACGCTCGACCAAGTGCGCCGGGAGTTCGGCGACGAGGTCGCCTACCTCGTCGACGGCGTCACCAAGGTGGAGAAGATCGACTACGGCGCCGCCGCCGAACCCGAGACCTTCCGCAAGATGCTCGTCGCCACCGGCAACGACGTCCGGGTCATGTCGATCAAACTCGCCGACCGCCTCCACAACATGCGCACCCTCGGCGTGATGCGGCCCGAGAAACAGGCCAGGATCGCCAAGGTCACCCGGGACTTCCTCATCCCCCTCGCCGAACGGCTCGGGGTCCAGGCCCTCAAGACCGAGCTGGAGGACCTCGTCTTCGCGATCCTCCACCCCGAGGAGTACGAGAACACCCGCGCCCTCATCGCCGAGAACTCCCACGCGGGCGATGCCCTCGACGCCGTGGCCGAACAGCTCGGCGCGGTCCTCCGCGAGGCCGGCATCGGCGCCGAGGTCCTCGTCCGGCCCCGGCACTTCGTCTCCGTGCACCGCGTCCGCCTCAAGCGCGGCGAGCTGCGCGGCTGTGACTTCGGGCGGCTCCTCGTCCTCGTCGCCGAGGACGCCGACTGTTACGGGGTCCTCGGCGAGCTCCACACCTGCTTCACCCCGGTGATCTCCGAGTTCAAGGACTTCATCGCGACCCCCAAGTTCAACCTGTACCAGTCCCTGCACACCGCGATCGCCGCCCCCGACGGGGCCGTGGCCGAGATCCTCATCAGGACCCACCGGATGCACACGGTCGCCGAGGCCGGAGTCGTCGCCCTCGGCAATCCGTACACGGGCCAGGAACCCTGCCCAGGCCCGACGCCGCCCCCGGGGCAGCCCGCCCCCGCCCTCACCCCCGACCCGCAGCCCGAGGACGGCGAGCGCGTCGACCCGACCCGCCCCGGCTGGCTCTCCCGGCTCCTCGACTGGCAGCAGTCCGCCCCCGACCCCGACACGTTCTGGAGCTCGCTCCGCGCCCACCTCGCCGAGGACGACGAGATCACCGTCTTCAGCGCCGACGGCAGCGCGCCCGGCACCCTCAGCCTGCCCGCCGGAGCCAGCTGCGTCGACGCCGCCTACGCCCAGCACGGCGAGGCCGCCCACGGCTGCCTCGGCGCCCGGGTCAACGGCCGCCTCGCCCCCCTGAGCACCGTCCTCGGCGACGGGGACACCGTCCAGCTGCTGCTCGCCCAGGACACCGTGTCCGGGCCCTCTCCCGAGTGGCTCGACCACGCCCGTACCGCCGCCGCGCGGATCGCGATCACCGGCTGGCTCCAGGCCCACCCCGAAGCGGCCACCGCCCCCGCCGACGCAGGCCCCCGGCCCCAGGTCAACGTCCCCGCCGACCGGCGGTCCGGCGCCGTGCTCCACGCCGACCTGGACGGCGAGCCGCCCACCGCCGTCCGCCCCGCCGGCTGCTGCACCCCCGTACCGCCCGACGAGATCACCGGATTCCGTGTCCGCGGCGGCTCGGTCACCGTCCACCGGGCCGGCTGCGCGGCCGTCGAGACCATGCGCGGGGTGGGCCGCGAGCCCGTCACCGTCCGCTGGGGCGACACCGCCCAGTGCCGGGTCACCCTCGTCGCCGAGTCCTTCGGCAGGCCGCGCCTCCTCGCCGACCTCACCGAGGCCATCGCCACCGCCGGGGCAGCCGTCGTCTCCGCGACCGTCGAGCCGCCCAGCGAACAGCGCGTCCGCCACACGTACACGCTCCACCTCCCCGACGCGGCCGGGCTCCCCGCCCTGATGCGGGCCATGCGGGACGTACCGGGGGTGTACGACGTGACCCGCGCCCGCCGCAGCGGCAGGACAGGGCACGGCACGGCGTGAACCGACGCGACCCGACATGACCCCCCTTCGGGTGGCGGGCGAGCGCGCCGCCCGGAGGAGCGGGGAAACCCCTGGTAGCCGTAGGGCCAGTCCTCCGGAAAGGCCTGGCCCATGCCGCTCGTCCGAAACCCCCTGCCCCGCGCGCGGTGGCTGCGCGCAGCCGTCCTCGTCGCCGCCTCGACCGGGCTCGTCGCCGCCGCGCTGCCCGCACCGGCGCCGCTCGGCATCGGCGACCCGCTCTTCCCGCACCTCGGCAACCCCGGCTACGACGTCCTCGCGTACGACCTCGACCTCACCTACCCGGGGGTCAACACGAAGCCGCTCGCCGCCGTGACCCGGATCGACGCCCTCGCCACCGAGGACCTGGAGCGGCTCAACCTCGACTTCACCCACGGGACCGTCTCCGCCGTGACCGTCGACGACCTGCCGGCCTCGTACACGAGCAGCGGCGAGGACCTGATCGTCACCCCCGCCGTGCCGATCGACGCCGGCGAACCCGTCGAGATCACCGTCACGCACACCAGCGACCCCACAGGCCCCGCCGACACCGGCGGCTGGGTCCGGACCGGCGACGGCCTCGCCATGGCCAACCAGGCGGACGCCGCCCACCGCGTCTTCCCCTCCAACGACCACCCCGCCGACAAGGCGCACTTCACCTTCCGGATCACCGCCCCCAGCGCGCTCACCGCCGTCGCCAACGGCCTGCCCGCCGGACGCGTCGACCACGGCGCCACCACCACCTGGACCTACCGCACGCGCCACCCCATGGCCACGGAGCTCGCCCAGGTCTCCATCGGCAGCTCCACCGTCGTGCACCGGAGCGGCCCCGGAGGCCTGCCCGTACGGGACGTGGTGCGGACCGCCGACCGGGAGCTGATGGAGCCCTGGCTCCGCAAGACCCCCGGCCAGCTGGAGTGGATGGAGCGGCAGGTCGGCCCGTACCCCTTCGAGACGTACGGCGTGCTCGTCGCCGACGCCGAAACGGGCTTCGAGCTGGAGACGCAGACCCTCTCCCTCTTCGAGCGGGGTCTCTTCACGGAGCCCGGCTACCCCGAGTGGTACGTCGACTCGATCATGGTGCACGAGCTGGCCCACCAGTGGTTCGGCGACAGCGTCACGCCCCGCAGGTGGTCCGACCTCTGGCTCAACGAGGGCCACGCGAGCTGGTACGAGGCGCTGTACGCGGAGGAGAAGGCCGGCAAGTCCCTGGAGCGGCGCATGAAGGCGGCCTACGCGGCCTCCGACGAGTGGCGGGCCGACGGCGGCCCGCCCGCCGCGCCCGAGCCGCCCTCGCCCGGCCACAAGATCAGCCTCTTCCGGCCCGTCGTCTACGACGGCAGCGCCCTCGTCCTCTACGCCCTCCGGCAGGAGATCGGCACCGAGGCCTTCCGGCACCTGGAGCGCCGCTGGGTCGCCGACCACCGGGACTCCACCGCCACCACCGCCGACTTCACGGCCCTGGCCGGCGAGATCGCGGGACGGGACCTCACCGCCTTCTTCCGCGAGTGGCTGTACGCGGCGAAGACCCCGCCCATGCCCGGGCACCCCGACTGGCGCACCCGCCCGGCCGAGGCCGCCGGGACCGCGCCGAAATCCGGGTGACGGGCCCGGCCGGGCCGTGCCACCATCGTCAGGTCGGCGACGCGGCCGGAACCGGGAATCTTCCGGTGCCGTCACGCGTTGCGACGGATACAGAACCAGCTTCGTCGCTGTCAGGCGACGTCATTCGACGTAAGGACCCAATGACCTCCTCTTCTTCCCCTTCCCAGGACGAGCAGCGCTTCGCGGAGACGAACCGTACCGAGAGCCTTCGGGCCGATGCCCTGATGGAAGAGGACGTCGCCTGGAGCCACGACATCGACGGAGAGCGGGACGGCGAGCAGTTCGACCGCTCCGAGCGCGCGGCCCTGCGGCGCGTCGCCGGCCTCTCCACCGAGCTCGAGGACGTCACCGAGGTCGAGTACCGCCAGCTGCGCCTGGAGCGCGTCGTGCTGGTCGGCGTCTGGACCTCGGGGACCGTGCAGGACGCGGAGAACTCCCTGGCGGAGCTCGCGGCCCTCGCCGAGACGGCGGGCGCCCTCGTGCTCGACGGCGTGATCCAGCGCCGTGACAAGCCGGACCCGGCGACCTTCATCGGTTCCGGCAAGGCGCGCGAACTGCGCGACATCGTGGTCGAGACCGGCGCCGACACCGTCGTCTGCGACGGCGAGCTCAGCCCCGGCCAGCTCATCGCCCTCGAAGACGTCGTCAAGGTGAAGGTGGTCGACCGGACCGCCCTCATCCTCGACATCTTCGCCCAGCACGCCAAGTCCCGAGAGGGCAAGGCGCAGGTCGCACTCGCGCAGATGCAGTACATGCTGCCGCGGCTGCGAGGCTGGGGTCAGTCGCTGTCCCGTCAGATGGGTGGCGGCGGCGGTGGCGGCATGGCCACCCGCGGTCCCGGTGAGACCAAGATCGAGACCGACCGGCGCCGCATCCGCGAGAAGATGGCGAAGATGCGCCGGGAGATCGCGGAGATGAAGACCGGCCGCGACATCAAGCGGCAGGAGCGCCGCCGCAACAAGGTGCCGTCGGTCGCCATCGCCGGATACACCAACGCGGGCAAGTCCTCCCTGCTCAACCGCCTCACCGGCGCGGGCGTCCTCGTGGAGAACGCCCTGTTCGCCACCCTCGACCCGACCGTGCGCCGGGCCGAGACGCCCACCGGCCGGGTCTACACCCTGGCCGACACCGTCGGCTTCGTCCGGCACCTGCCGCACCACCTGGTCGAGGCGTTCCGCTCCACCATGGAGGAGGTCGGTGACTCCGACCTCATCCTGCACGTGGTGGACGGCTCCCACCCGGCTCCGGAGGAGCAGCTGGCCGCCGTGCGCGAGGTCTTCCGGGACGTCGGCGCGGTGAACGTCAAGGAGATCGTCGTCGTCAACAAGGCGGACGCGGCGGACCCGCTGGTCCTCCAGCGCCTGCTGCGGATGGAGAAGCACTCCATCGCGGTCTCGGCCCGTTCGGGCCAGGGCATCGAGCAGCTGCTCGCGCTCATCGACGCCGAACTGCCGCGCCCCGAGGTCGAGCTCGAAGCCCTCGTGCCGTACACGCAGGGCGGTCTCGTCTCGCGGGTGCACGCCGAGGGCGAGGTGCAGTCCGAGGAGCACACCCCGGAGGGCACCCTGCTCAAGGCCCGGGTGCACGAGGAACTGGCGGCGGTGCTCGCGCCGTACGTTCCCGCCGCGCACTGATCCACGGCACGACCACGGAGGGCGCTGTCCTCCTCCCGTTCGGGGAGGAGGACAGCGCCCTCCGTCGTGATGCGGTGCGGTGCCGTGCGACGGCTCGGATCAGCGCGCGAACTTCTTGCTGACCATCTCGTGGGCCGCCTTGGCCCCCTTGCCCAGCTGCGGTCCGGCGAGCCAGCCGTTGCTGCCGGCGGGGCCGATCGAGGTGTTCGACACGAGCGCCGTCTTCCCGTTCGGCAGCACACGGAACCAGCCGCCGCCCGAGGAACCGGCCGTCATCGTGCAGCCGATCCGGTACATCGTCGGCGTGGCCGGGGCCGTGGTGAGCCGCGTCGCGCGGTCGAGGCACTTGTGCATGATCAGCCCGTTGTACGGCGCCGCCTGCGGGTAGCCCCAGGCGCCCATCGTCCCGGCCTGCGCGGCCGTCGGCGCGGAGAAGTCGACCGGCAGCGCGGCACCGACGGTCTCCTCCAGCGACTTGCGGCCCCGCTCGGGCTGCACGTGCAGGACGGCGTAGTCGTACGGCCAGGCCTGGTTCGTACCACCGCGCTGGATCCAGTCGCCCGAGGTCACCGCCCAGTCGGCCCAGTACTGGCCGTAGGGCGCGACCTCGTGCGGCTGCGCGTTGCGCAGGGCGGAGGGCGACTTGCCGAGGTCGTTGTAGGCCGGCACGAAGGTGATGTTGCGGTACCAGCCGCCGCGCTTGCCCGCGTGGACGCAGTGCCCGGCCGTCCAGACCATGTTGGACTTCCCGGGCCGGCGCGGGTCCTTCACGATGGTGCCGGAGCAGACCATGTGACCCTCGGGCGAGTCGAAGAAGATCTTCCCGACCGGGGCCGCGTTGCGGTGGTACGGCGTCTTCTCGCGCTGCGCCTTGACGGGCCGGGGCGTCGGATCCGTGCCTCCCGTGCCGGCCTGCGCGGTGATCGTCTGGTCCGGGCTCTTCGCCGACTGCATACGCGTCGGGTCCCAGAGGCCGTCGATCACCGGATTGACGAAGTCCTCGGCCTCACGGAGCCAGGTCGCCTCATCCCAGTTCTTCCACTCGCCGTCCTTCCACTTGTCCAGGTCGACGCCGTGCTTCTTGAGCTTGTCGGCGAGGTCTTTGGCGAGATCATCGCCGCCACCGGCGCCGTCGGCGGCGGGCGTGGAGCTGCTCGCCCCCGCGGCCGGCTTGTCGGCGGCCGGGGTCTCGGTGGGGCCGCAGGCCGTGGCGGTCAGCGCGAGCGCCGTGGCCAGGCCGAGGACGGCGGGTATGAGTCGTACAGAACGCATGATGTGCATTCCCCCTGTGATGTGTTCCGCGTCCGGGACGCGGGCCGTCGACCGGACATGGGTGGAGGCGGGACCCCAGGGCCCCGCCTCCGTGCCGTGCCTACTGCCCGGCGTACTTCTTGCTGACCTCGTCGAAGATGGCCTTGGCCTCGGGTCCGAGACGCGGACCCGCGAGCCAGCCGGCCGTCGCCGGGCCGATCGAGGTGTTCGACACCAGCGCCGGCTTGCCGTCACTGCCGTCGGCCACCCAGCCACCGCCGGACGAACCACCGGTCATGGTGCAGCCGATCCGGTACATCGTCGGCTGCTCCGCCTTCAGCGACAGCCGGCCCGGCTTGTCCTGGCACTGGAACATCTTCTGGCCGTCGAACGGCGGCGCCGCCGGGTAACCGGTCGCCGTCAGGCTCGCGATCTTCGGCACGGCAGGCGCGTTGAACTCGACCGGGAGGGCCGAACCGACCGTCTCCTCCAGCGACTTGCCCGACCCGCCCTTCTCCGGGGTCACCTGGATGACCGCGAAGTCGTACGGGGCGCCGGCGCCGCCCGTGGACGCGCCCTGGGCGATCCACTGGTCGGAGGTCTTGACCCAGTCCGCCCACCACACGCCGTACGGCGCGATCTGCTCCCGCGTCGCGTTCTCCAGGGCGGAGGTCGGCAGCGCGGAGTCGTTGTACGAGGGCACGAAGGCGATGTTGCGGTACCAGCCGCCCTGCTTGCCCTTGTGCACGCAGTGCCCGGCCGTCCAGACCAGGTTGGACTTGCCCGGGTGGGCCGGGTCCTGCACCACGGTGGCCGAGCAGACCAGCGAGCCCTCGGGGCCGTCGAAGAAGACCTTCCCGGCCTCCGGCGCGTTGCCGTGGTACTTCGGGGCGACGGCCTTCGCCTTCACCGCGGCGGGAGTCGGGTCGGTGACACCCTCGTCACCCGAGATGTCCTCCTCCTCGACCGGCTTGTCGGGGCGTTCGGCCTCCCGCATCCGGTCCGGGTCCCAGAGGTCCTCGATGATCGGATTGACGAAGTCCTTGGCCTCACGGAGCCACTTGTCGCGGTCCCAGTTCTTCCACTCGCCGTCGCGCCACTTGTCGAGGTCGATCCCGTGTTCCTTCAGACGGTCCTTCAGGTCCTCCGGAATCTGGATCTTGTCGGCCGGGTTCTGGCTCGCGGGCGCGCTGGGCTTGTCTCCCGCGTTCTCCTCGGTCGGGCCGCAGGCCGTCGCGGTGAGCGTCAGCGCCGCGACGGCGGAAGCCGCCATCAGCAGCGGACGAATCGATCGCATCTCGTGATCCCCCTGGGACTACATCAATGTGTGCATGGGCGAACGGCGGCCGCGTCCTCGCGGACGGCGACCGACGGCCCCCAACTATGCCGGTGCCGGAGGGGACGGTACCTGCCCCGCCGCCGGTTCCGGATGCCGTTCAGCCGTTGCCGTGCCGTGATCCGGGACACGCCAAGTTGTTGTCACCCGGCCCGTGATCCCCGGCAGTTCCCGTCGTTGGTACGTACGGGGGACACAACGGCGGCGTTCAGGACGGCCCTTGCGGCGGCTCCGCGACGCCCCGATGTGCAACGCAACCGTTACAGCGGGAGGACACCGAGCCGTGGCCGTGACCGAATCAGCTCCTGCCGTCGCACCGGCGGCGCAGGTGCGGAACCCGACGGGCGACGCGACGGACCAAGGGGGCGGGCACGAGGCGATCCTGCGTCGCCAGGCGCAGCGCGAGTCCGCCGCCCGCACCTACGCCCGGTCCCTGCCGATCGTCCCCGTGCGGGCCCGCGGCCTGACCATCGAGGGTGCGGACGGCCGCCGTTACCTGGACTGCCTCTCCGGTGCCGGGACCCTCGCCCTGGGACACAACCACCCCGTGGTCCTGGAAGCGATCAGGAAGGTCCTCGACTCGGGCGCACCGCTCCACGTCCTCGACCTCGCCACCCCCCTCAAGGACGCCTTCACCTCGGAGCTGTTCGCCACCCTGCCGGGCGAACTCGCCGACAACGCCCGCATCCAGTTCTGCGGACCGGCCGGCACGGACGCCGTCGAAGCGGCCCTCAAACTCGTCCGCACCGCCACCGGCCGCGACGGCCTCCTCGCCTTCACCGGTGCCTACCACGGCATGACGGCCGGTGCCCTCTCCGCCTCCGGCGGAGCGACCGATGTCCGCGTGACCCGGCTTCCCTACCCGCAGCACTACCGCTGCCCCTTCGGCGTCGGCGGCGACCGCGGCGCCGAACTCGCCGCCCGCTGGACCGAGAACCTCCTCGACGACCCCAAGAGCGGGGTCACCACCCCCGCCGGAATGATCGTCGAGGCCGTCCAGGGCGAGGGCGGTGTCATCCCCGCCCCCGACGACTGGATGCGCCGGATGCGCCGGATCACCGCCGACCGCTCCGTCCCGCTCGTCGTCGACGAGGTCCAGACCGGCGTCGGCCGCACCGGCGCGTTCTGGGCCGTCGAGCACAGCGGTGTCGTGCCCGACGTGATGGTCCTCTCCAAGGCCATCGGCGGCTCCCTCCCGCTCGCCGTCATCGTCTACAGGTCCGAGCTCGACGCCTGGGAACCCGGCGCACACGCCGGCACGTTCCGCGGCAACCAGCTCGCCATGGCCGCCGGAACGGCCACCCTCGCGTACGTCCGCGAGAACAAGCTCGCCGAACGGGCCGGCATCCTCGGCGCCCGTATCCTCGGTCGGCTCCAGGGCCTCGCCGCCGCCCACCCCTGCGTCGGCGACGTCCGCGGCCGGGGCCTGATGATCGGCGTCGAACTCGTCGACCCCGACGCGGCCGGCCCGGACGACCTCGTCCCGCCCGCCGCCCCCGCCCTGGCCCGCGCCGTCCAGCAGGAGTGCCTCGCCCGCGGACTCATCGTCGAACTCGGCGGCCGCCACTCCGCAGTGGTCCGGCTCCTGCCCCCGCTCACCCTCACCGACGAGCAGGCCACCGCGGTCCTCGACCGCTTCGCCGACGCCCTGGCCGCGGCCGAACGGGCCCACACCCCCACGACGGGCGCACCCCGGACCACCCCCGGACCGTCCCACTGACCCCGGACCCGCCCCCGGCCCCACCCCAAGGAAGCCCCGTGAACGCCACCCCCACCTCCCAGGCGACCGAGACCGCAGCGCCCGTCGCCGTCGAGGAGCCCACCGTCCCGCGCCAGCACGCCGGACCGTACGACCCGCGGCCGACCCGCCCGGCCGCCGCCGGAGCCACCGCGCCCGACCCCCTCGACGACCCCGACCCGCAGCGCGCCGCCGACGTGGCGACCATCGAGAACCTGCTCCGCTGCTGGATCCGGGAGAAGAACCTGCCCGCCCCCGACTCCACCACCCTGCGCGTCCCCCTCGACGCCAGCGGCACCGCCCTCCTCGTCCCCGTCCGCTACTGGTCGGCCACCGGCTGGCACCGCTTCGGCGCCCCCTCGCTCGAAGGCCTCCCGGCCTCCGCTCCGACCGTCGACGCCGTCACGGTCGCCGCCCTGCTCAGCCGCGAGACCGGCCGCCCCGAGGGCACCGAACTCGTCGGCCGGGTCGCCGACTCCGCCCGGCGCACCGCCGACTTCCTCACCGAACGCCGCCGCAGCCCCCACCCCCATCCGGACGCCGACCTCTTCCTCGCCGCAGAACAGGCCCTGCTGCTCGGCCACCCCCTGCACCCCACCCCCAAGAGCCGCGAAGGACTCTCCGAGGCCGAAGCACGGCTCTACTCACCCGAACTCCACGGCTCCTTCCCCCTCCACTGGGTCGCCGTCGACCCCACGGTCCTGGCCGCCGACTCCGCCTGGACCGAGCAGGGCCGCCACGTCACCGCGGAACAGCTCACCTCCGGCCTCGCCGAGGGGCTCACCCTCCCCGCCGGCACCGCACCCCTGCCCCTGCACCCCTGGCAGGCCCGCGAACTCCTGCACCGCCCCGAGGTCCGCGAACTCCTCGACGCCGGCCTCCTCCACGACCTCGGTCTCCACGGCAGCCCCTGGCACCCCACCTCGTCCGTCCGCACCGTCCACCGCCCCGGCGCACGGGCGATGCTCAAGCTCTCCCTCGGCCTGCGCATCACCAACTCCCGCCGCGAGAACCTCCGCAAGGAACTCCACCGCGGCGTCGAGGTCCACCGGCTCCTGCGCACCGGCCTCGTCGACGAGTGGCAGGCGGCCCACCCCGGCTTCGACATCGTCCGCGACCCCGCCTGGCTCGCCGTGGACACGGCGGACGGCACCCCCGTCCCCGGACTCGACGTCATGATCCGCCACAACCCCTTCGGGTCCGGCGACGACGCCGTCTGCATCGCCTCCCTCACCACCCCCCGCCCCTGGCCCGGGGCCACCACCATGCGCTCCCGGCTCGCCGACGTCATCGGCAGGCTTTCCGCCCGCACCGGCCGCCCCACCACGGCCGTCGCCGCCGAGTGGTTCCTGCGCTACCTCGACCAGGTCGTCCGGCCCATCCTCTGGCTCGACGGACACGCCGGCATCGCTCTGGAGGCCCACCAGCAGAACACCCTGGTGCTCCTGGACCCCGAAGGCTGGCCCGTCGGCGGCCGCTACCGCGACAACCAGGGCTACTACTTCCGCGAATCCCACCGCGGCGAGCTGGAGAACCGGCTGCCCGGCATCGGCGCCCACAGCGACACCTTCGTCTCCGACCAGGTCACCGACGAGCGCTTCGCCTACTACCTCGGCATCAACAACATCCTCGGTCTGATCGGCGCCTTCGGCGCCCAGTACCTCGCCGACGAGCGCGTCCTCCTCGCCGCCCTCCGCAGCTTCCTCACCTCCGCCACGAGCCTGGGCTCACCCCTTCCGCACCGGCTCCTGGAGGCCGCGACCCTGCGCAGCAAGGCCAACCTCCTCACCCGCCTGCACGGCCTCGACGAACTCGTCGGGCCGGTCGACACCCAGTCCGTCTACGTCACCGTCACCAACCCCCTCCGCACCTGAACCCGTCGCCGGAGCACCCACGCCCCGAGCGCACCGCCGAGAGGAGAGCGACACCGTGCCACCCACCAGACCCCCGGTAGAACCGCCCGGGGACGACACCCTCGACCTCAGGGTCGACGACCTCGTCGCCCTCCTCGCCGCCGGAGCCCCGTCATCCGCCCCGTCATCCGCCCCGACACCCGCCGTCCCGGGCGGCGGCTCCTCCGGCGGAGACCTCCTCGACTCCGTCGCCGACTGGGAACCGGCCACCACCCGATTCGGCGCCTTCCAGCTCCTCCCCGTACACCTCGACCGCGACCTGCCACTCCTCACCCGGTGGATGAACGACCCAGCGGTCGCCGCCTTCTGGGAACTCGCCGGCCCCGAGACCGTGACCGCCGAGCACCTCCGCGCCCAGCTCCAGGGCGACGGCCGGAGCGTCCCCTGCCTAGGCGTCCTCGACGACGTGCCCATGAGCTACTTCGAGCTCTACCGCGCCGACCTCGACCCGCTCGCCCGGCACTATCCGGCCCGCCCCCACGACACCGGTATCCATCTCCTCGTCGGAGGCGTCACCGACCGAGGCCGGGGTGTCGGCACGGCCCTCCTGCACGCCGTCGCCGAGCTCGTCCTCGACCACCGCCCCCGATGCACCCGGGTCGTCGCCGAACCCGACATCCGCAACACTCCTTCCGTCTCGGCCTTCCTCGGAGCCGGCTTCCGCTACGCGGCGGAACTCGACCTCCCCGACAAACGAGCCGCGCTCATGATCCGCGACCGCTCCCTGCGTCACGCCCTGTGAACACCCCTCTGCCTTACATACACCGCTCGACCCACAGCGGTTCCCACCCCGAGGAGTCCTCGTGTCGACGTCCCCTGCACCCCACGACTCCGCACAGCCCGCCACGCCCCTCGCCACCACCCCGGAACCCGAACTGCTCGCGCCCCCCGAGCTGACCTCCGACACCTGGACCCGGGTCTCCTCCCGCCTCCTCGCCAAGGCACTCGCCGAGTTCGCCTACGAGGAGATCGTCGAACCCGTCCCGGCCGACGACGGCGAGCCCGACCACCACGCACTCCGGCTCGACGACGGCACCACACTCACCTTCCGTGCCCGCCGCGGCGCCTACGGCGGCTGGCGGGTCGCCGCCGACTCGATCGCCCACGAGGGCCGGCCCATGACCGACCCCCTCGACTTCCTGGTCCGCGCCCGGAGCCTCCTCCGGCTCGACGGCGCCACTCTCGGCCACCTCATCCGCGAACTCTCCGCCACCCTCGCCGCCGACGCCCGCCTCGACCGCACGGCCCTCACCGCCGACCGGCTCGCCGAGCTCTCCTACGCCGAACTCGAAGGCCACCAGACCGGCCACCCCTGGCTCGTCCTCAACAAGGGCCGCATCGGCTTCTCCGCCACCGACGCCGCCCGCTGGGCCCCCGAGGCACGCCGCGCCACCCGACTGCCGTGGATCGCCGTCAGCAACCGCATCGCCGCCTACCGGGGCGTCGCCGGCCTCCAAACCCCCGACCGCCTCTACGACCAGGAGCTGGACCCCGAGGTCCACGCCGCCTTCCGCGCCGAACTCACCGCCCGCGGCCACGAACCCGACGGCTACCTCCTGCTGCCCGTCCACCCCTGGCAGTGGGACGAGGTCCTGCTCCCGCTCTACGCCCCGGCCGTGGCCGCCGGCACCGTCGTCCCACTCTCCGCCGACGGCGACCTCCGCCTGCCGCAACAGTCCGTCCGTACGTTCCTCAACACCAGCCGCCCCGACCGGCGCACCGTCAAACTCCCGCTGTCGGTCCTCAACACCCTCGTCTGGCGCGGACTGCCGACCGAACGGACCGTCGCCGCCCCCGCCGTGACCGCCTGGGTCCACGGGCTCCGCGACGGCGACGCGTTCCTGCGGGACGAGTGCGGAGTGATCCTCCTCGGCGAGGTCGCCTCCGTCACCGTCGAGCACCCCCTGTACGACCGGCTGCCCGAAGTCCCGTACCAGTACAAGGAACTCCTCGGCGCGATCTGGCGCGAGCCGCTCCGGCTGCCCCCCGGCGAGCGCGCCCGCACCCTCGCCTCGCTGCTCCACACCGACCCGAACGGGCGGGCCTTCGTCGCGGAGCTCGTCGAGCGGTCCGGACTCGCCCCCGCCGTCTGGCTCCGGCACCTCTTCGGCGCCCTGCTGCCCCCGCTGCTGCACTTCCTCTACCGGTACGGCACGGTCTTCTCGCCGCACGGCGAGAACGCGATCGTCGTCTACGACGACGAGGACGTGCCCGTACGTCTGGCGATCAAGGACTTCGTCGACGACGTGAACATCAGCGCCCTGCCGCTTCCCGAGCACGACACGATGCCGGCCGACGTCCGCTCGGTGCTGCTCACCGAGGAGCCCGACTTCCTCACCCAGTTCATCCATTCGGGGCTCTTCATCGGCGTCTTCCGCTATCTGGCACCGCTCTGCGAGGAACAACTCGGCGTCCCCGAGACGGAATTCTGGGCCCTGGTCCGTGCGGAGATCCTGCGCCACCAGGCCCGCTTCCCCGAGCTGAAGGAACGGTTCGAGCTCTTCGACCTCCTCACGCCCCGGATCGAGCGGCTCTGCCTCAACCGCAACCGTCTGCACCTGGACGGTTACCGCGACCGGCCCGAGCGCCCGCACGCCGCCGTCCACGGGACCGTCCCCAACCCGCTCGCGTGAGGCGTGCGTGTGACCGGGCTGTCAGTGTCGCCCCGTAGGCTGGAAGCGCTATGACGAAGCCATCCCTCCCCGACCTCCTCCACGCCGCCGTCTCCGCCGTCGGCGGCACGGAGCGCCCCGGCCAGGTCGCCATGGCCGAGGCCGTGGCCGAGGCCATCGACGACAATTCCCACCTCCTCGTCCAGGCCGGAACCGGCACGGGCAAGTCGCTCGGCTATCTCGTGCCGGCGCTGGCCCAGGGGGAGCGGGTCGTGGTCGCCACCGCCACCCTGGCGCTCCAGCGCCAGCTCGTCGAGCGCGACCTTCCCCGGACGGTCGACGCGCTGCATCCGCAGCTGCGCCGCCGCCCGCAGTTCGCCATGCTCAAGGGCCGGTCGAACTACCTCTGCCTGCACCGGCTCCACGAAGGCGTCCCGCAGGACGAGGAGGACGGCCTCTTCGACCCCTTCGAGGCGGCCGCGCCCACCAGCAAGCTGGGCCAGGACCTGCTGCGCCTCCGCGACTGGTCCGACGAGACCGAGACCGGCGACCGGGACGACCTGACCCCGGGCGTCTCCGACAAGGCCTGGGCCCAGGTCTCCGTCTCCTCCCGGGAGTGCCTGGGCGCGAGCAAGTGCGCGTACGGGGCGGAGTGCTTCGCCGAGGCGGCCCGCGAGCGCGCCAAGCTCGCCGATGTCGTCGTCACCAACCACGCCCTGCTCGCCATCGACGCCATCGAGGGCGCCCCGGTGCTCCCGCAGCACGAGGTGCTGATCGTCGACGAGGCCCATGAGCTGGTCTCCCGGGTCACCGGTGTCGCCACTGGCGAGCTCACCCCCGGGCAGGTCAACCGCGCCGTGCGCCGGTCCGCGAAGCTCGTCGACGAGAAGGTCGCCGACCAGCTGCAGACCGCCGCCGAGGGCTTCGAGCGGGTCATGGAGCTCGCGCTGCCGGGCCGCCTGGAGACGATCCCGGAGGATCTCGCCTACGCGCTGATGGCGCTGCGCGACGCGGCCCGCGCGGTGATCACGGCCCTGGGCTCGACCCGGGACCGGTCCGTGCAGGACGAGGACGCCGTCCGCAAGCAGGCCATGGCCTCCGTGGAGACCGTGCACGGCGTGGCGGAGCGGATCACCCAGGGATCGGAGTGGGACGTCGTCTGGTACGAGCGGCACGACCGCTTCGGTGCCTCGCTGCGGGTCGCGCCCCTGAGCGTCTCCGGCCTCCTCCGGGAGAAGCTCTTCACCGAGCGGTCCGTGGTCCTGGCCTCGGCCACCCTCAAGCTCGGCGGCGACTTCAACGGGGTCGGAGCCTCGCTCGGCCTCGCGCCCGAGGGCACCACGGGGGACGACCTGCCCGTCTGGAAGGGCCTCGACGTCGGCTCCCCGTTCGACTACCCGAAGCAGGGCATCCTGTACGTCGCCAAGCACCTGTCCCGTCCCGCGCGGGACGGTGAGCGGGGCGACATGCTCGACGAGCTCGCCGAGCTGATGGAGGCGGCCGGCGGTCGTACGCTCGGCCTCTTCTCCTCGATGCGGGCGGCGCAGCAGGCGGCGGAGGAGCTGCGGAGCAGGAATCCCGAGCTGCCGATCCTGCTCCAGGGCGAGGACACCCTCGGCGAGCTGATCAAGAACTTCGCCGCCGATCCGAAGACCTGCCTCTTCGGCACGCTGTCGCTCTGGCAGGGCGTGGACGTTCCGGGTGCCAGCTGCCAGCTGGTGGTCATGGACAAGATCCCGTTCCCGCGGCCGGACGACCCGCTGATGAGCGCGCGCCAGAAGGCGGTCGAGGAGGCCGGAGGCAACGGCTTCATGGCGGTCGCGGCCACGCACGCGGCTCTGCTGATGGCCCAGGGCGCCGGTCGGCTCGTGCGGGCGACGGGCGACCGGGGTGTCGTCGCGGTGCTCGACCCCCGACTGGCCACGGCGCGGTACGGCAGCTACCTCAAGGCCTCGCTGCCCGACTTCTGGTACACCACGGACCGCAACCAGGTGCGGAAGTCGCTGGCGGCGATCGACGCGGCGTCGAAGGCGGCGGCGAAGGCGGCGGCGAGCGGCTGACCCCCTGCCGTGCGTCTCGACGCACGGCAGGCCCCGGGACCGGCGCAGTGGGTCCCGGGGCCCGGTCAGAGCCGGCGGTGAGTGTCACACCCGCCGGAGCACCGCCACGACCTTGCCGAGGATGGTGGCCTCGTCGCCGGGGATGGGCTGGTACGCCGCGTTGTGCGGGAGGAGCCAGACGTGCCCGTCCTCGCGCTTGAAGCGCTTGACCGTGGCCTCGCCGTCGAGCATGGCGGCGACGATGTCGCCGTTCTCCGCGACGGGCTGGCGGCGGACGGTGACCCAGTCGCCGTCACAGATGGCGGCCTCGATCATCGAGTCGCCGACGACCTTCAGGACGAACAGCTCGCCGTCGCCGACCAGCTGCCGGGGCAGCGGGAAGACGTCCTCGACGGACTCCTCGGCCAGGATCGGGCCACCGGCCGCGATCCGGCCGACCAGGGGAACGTACGACGCGGCGGGCTTGCCCGTGGTGTCCGTCGGCTGCGTGCTCGGCTGGTCCGAGCCGCGCACCTCGTACGCCCGGGGGCGGTGCGGGTCGCGGCGGAGGAAGCCCTTGCGCTCCAGGGCCATGAGCTGGTGAGCCACCGACGACGTGCTGGACAGCCCCACGGCCTGGCCGATCTCGCGCATCGACGGCGGGTAGCCGCGCCGCTGGACCGAGTCGCGGATGACCTCGATCACCCGGCGCTGCCGGTCGGTGAGGCCGGAACTGTCGGCCCTGATGCCTGGAGGTCGCCCGGGAAGGGCTCGGGCGGGGCGCCCGGGCTCCTCGCCGTTCATGGCTGCGTCATTCATGGCATGCACCGGCTCGAGTCGGCCCTGGGAGCGGTCCTGGGCGGTGATGGTGGCACTGTCTGCGGTGGTGGTCACGTCGTCGGCCCCTCTCGAATTTGTCTCCCTGGCTGGCACAACGGTAGTGGCTTTCGAAAGGTTGCGCCAAACACACGTTCGAGTGAAAATTCGCAGATTGCCTTACGTGGGTACGCATGGGGGTGTATGAGTACCGTCACTCCGCAGCACCCCGCGAACCCAATTCGGTCATTACGGTAGCCTTCGCCGCTGGGCCGCGGGCATCGGGTGTGCCCTCCCAGTGTCGCACCCGGGAGGGCGGAAGCGCGGGAGCGGGCGATCCGCGACACGCGCAAGGGGCAGAATCGCCCCCAACCCAAGATCTAGTGGTTGGATGGCATCGACCGCCCAGGGGTAGTGGTCCCCGGTCTGCCGGGGGCGTTCGCATCGCCTATGCTGGAGGTCGCTTCGCAGGGTCTTGACGGCCGGGCGAGGCTCATCAGTCGTGCCGTGAGGGAGGGTCGGAAGCTATGCACTGCCCCTTCTGCAGGCACCCCGACAGCCGTGTCGTCGACAGTCGCACCACCGACGACGGGACGTCGATCCGACGCCGTCGCCAGTGCCCCGACTGCTCCCGCCGTTTCACCACGGTGGAGACGTGTTCGCTCATGGTGGTGAAGCGGTCCGGTGTCACCGAGCCCTTCAGCCGTACCAAGGTCATCTCCGGTGTGCGCAAGGCGTGCCAGGGGCGACCGGTCACCGAGGACGCCCTCGCCAAGCTCGGCCAGCGGGTCGAGGAGGCGGTGCGCGCCACCGGGAGCGCCGAGCTGACCACCCATGACGTGGGTCTGGCCATCCTCGGCCCCTTGCAGGAGCTCGACCTCGTCGCGTACCTGCGCTTCGCGTCCGTGTACAAGGCCTTCGACAGCCTCGAAGACTTCGAGGCCGCCATCGCGGAACTCCGCGAGCGGTCTCCCGCTGAGAACCGCGGGATCGGTGCGACCCCTGAGGTCCCCGTTCCCGCCACCGCCGCCGACTGATCGGCGGTCCGGGCCGACCACGGCCCGGCGATCGGCCGCCGAGCGGCCTGACAGACGTGCCCCGGGTGACCTGTTTCCGGTCCTCGTGGCAGTAGTACCGAAAGACGTACAGAAGACGGTGCCCTGGGACTTTCTGGGTGCCAAAGTGTGTTTTGCCCGTATATGGGAGGCGGCATGACAGAGACGGCGAGCGGCCCGGCACGTGGTTCCCGCAACAAGGGAGCCAAGTCGGCGAGCAAGGGCCTGCGTATCGAGCGCATCCACACCACCCCTGGCGTGCATCCGTACGACGAGGTGTCCTGGGAGCGTCGTGACGTCGTCATGACCAACTGGCGCGACGGCTCGATCAACTTCGAGCAGCGTGGCGTCGAGTTCCCCGACTTCTGGTCGGTGAACGCGGTCAACATCGTCACCAGCAAGTACTTCCGCGGGGCCGTCGGCACCCCGCAGCGCGAGACCGGTCTCAAGCAGCTCATCGACCGGATCGTGAAGACGTACACCAAGGCCGGTGAGGAGTACGGCTACTTCGCGTCCCCCGCCGACGCCGAGATCTTCGAGCACGAGCTGGCCTACGCCCTCCTGCACCAGATCTTCAGCTTCAACTCGCCGGTCTGGTTCAACGTCGGCACCCCGCAGCCCCAGCAGGTCTCCGCCTGCTTCATCCTGGCCGTCGACGACTCCATGGAGTCCATCCTCGACTGGTACAAGGAAGAGGGCATGATCTTCAAGGGCGGCTCCGGCGCCGGCCTGAACCTCTCCCGCATCCGCTCCTCCAAGGAGCTGCTCTCCTCCGGAGGCAACGCCTCCGGCCCGGTCTCCTTCATGCGCGGCGCCGACGCCTCCGCGGGAACGATCAAGTCGGGCGGTGCGACCCGTCGCGCGGCCAAGATGGTCATCCTCGACGTCGACCACCCCGACATCGAGGACTTCATCGAGACCAAGGTCAAGGAGGAGGAGAAGATCCGCGCCCTCCGTGACGCGGGCTTCGACATGGACCTGGGCGGCGACGACATCACGTCCGTCCAGTACCAGAACGCCAACAACTCCGTCCGCGTGAACGACACGTTCATGAAGGCCGTCGAGTCCGGTGGCACCTTCGGCCTCACGTCCCGCATGACCGGCGAGGTCATCGAGGAGGTCGACGCCAAGTCGCTCTTCCGCAAGATGGCCGAGGCCGCCTGGGCCTGCGCCGACCCGGGCATCCAGTACGACGACACGATCAACCACTGGCACACCTGCCCCGAGTCCGGCCGCATCAACGGCTCGAACCCGTGCAGCGAGTACATGCACCTGGACAACACGTCCTGCAACCTCGCCTCGCTGAACCTCATGAAGTTCCTCAAGGACGACGGCAAGGGCAACCAGTCCTTCGAGATCGACCGCTTCGCCAAGGTCGTCGAGCTCGTCATCACCGCGATGGACATCTCCATCTGCTTCGCCGACTTCCCCACGGAGAAGATCGGCGAGAACACCCGCGCCTACCGCCAGCTCGGCATCGGCTACGCCAACCTCGGCGCCCTGCTGATGGCGACCGGCCACGCGTACGACTCCGACGGCGGCCGCGCCCTCGCCGGTGCGATCACCTCCCTGATGACCGGCACCTCGTACAAGCGCTCCGCCGAGCTCGCCGCGGTCGTCGGCGCGTACGACGGCTACGCCCGCAACGCCGAGCCGCACCAGCGCGTCATGCAGCAGCACGCCGACGAGAACACCAAGGCCGTCCGCTTCGACGACCTGGACTCGCCGATCTGGGCCGCCGCGACGGAGGCCTGGCAGGACGTCGTCCGCCTCGGCGCCAAGAACGGCTTCCGCAACGCCCAGGCGTCGGTCATCGCCCCGACCGGCACCATCGGTCTCGCGATGTCCTGCGACACCACCGGCCTCGAGCCCGACCTCGCCCTGGTCAAGTTCAAGAAGCTGGTCGGCGGCGGCTCGATGCAGATCGTCAACGGCACCGTCCCGCAGGCCCTGCGCCGCCTGGGCTACCAGGAGGAGCAGATCGAGGCGATCGTCGCCCACATCGCCGAGCACGGCAATGTGATCGACGCCCCCGGCCTGAAGGCCGAGCACTACGAGGTCTTCGACTGCGCGATGGGTGAGCGCTCCATCTCCGCGATGGGCCACGTCCGCATGATGGCCGCCATCCAGCCGTGGATCTCGGGCGCCCTCTCCAAGACCGTGAACCTGCCGGAGACGGCCACGGTCGAGGACGTCGAGGAGGTCTACTACGAGGCCTGGAAGATGGGCGTCAAGGCGCTCGCGATCTACCGCGACAACTGCAAGGTAGGCCAGCCCCTCTCCGCCAAGAAGAAGGAAGCGGAGAAGGTCGAGGTCACCGCGAAGTCCGAGGCGACGATCCGCGAGGCCGTCGAGAAGGTCGTCGAGTACCGTCCGGTCCGCAAGCGTCTGCCCAAGGGCCGTCCGGGGATCACCACCTCCTTCACCGTGGGTGGCGCCGAGGGCTACATGACCGCCAACTCCTACCCGGACGACGGTCTCGGCGAGGTCTTCCTCAAGATGTCCAAGCAGGGCTCGACCCTCGCCGGCATGATGGACGCCTTCTCCATCGCCGTCTCCGTCGGTCTGCAGTACGGCGTGCCGCTGGAGACCTACGTCTCGAAGTTCACGAACATGCGCTTCGAGCCGGCCGGCATGACGGACGACCCGGACGTGCGGATGGCGCAGTCGATCGTCGACTACATCTTCCGCCGCCTGGCGCTCGACTTCCTGCCCTTCGAGACGCGTTCCGCCCTCGGCATCCACTCGGCCGAGGAGCGTCAGCGCCACCTCGACACCGGCTCGTACGAGCAGGCCGAGGACGACGAGGTCGACGTCGAGGCCCTGGCCCAGTCCGCGCCCCGCGCCCAGGAACTGAAGGCCGTCCCGGCCCCGGTCCCGGCCCCGCAGGCCGAGATCCCGGCCCCGAAGACGGCGCACACCTCGGCGGAGCTCGTCGAGATGCAGCTCGGCATCAGCGCCGACGCCCCGCTCTGCTTCTCCTGCGGGACGAAGATGCAGCGCGCCGGCTCCTGCTACATCTGCGAGGGCTGCGGCTCCACCAGCGGCTGCAGCTGATCCACGGCATAACCCAGGGGTGACATCCCCGGTCAGGGCGGTGGTTCCGGTTTCCCGGAGCCACCGCCCTCGGCGTTTGTGACGTCAGACCGGTGTGGAGCCGAGCACCGTCGCGAAGGATCCAGGGTCGGCGTCGAAGCCTCGGCTGATCGCGCGGTACGACCAGCCGTCCGCGCCGTCCCGGGTGAACTCCACGACCGTCGCCGACAGGGCGCCCGGTACGTCCGCGAAGTCGTGGGTCAGGAGGTCGGTGTACCCCTCGCGGACCCGTATGCCGGTGTTCGCTATGGCGCCGAAAGTCAGCCTGCCGCCGGTCTGTTGCACGGTCACGCCCACCACCACGCGCGCGTAGCGGGGTGCCAGTCGGTCCAGCTCCAGCGTCATCGCCTCGTCGTAGCCGAAGCCCTGCCCCGTACGGCTGTCACGGTGGAGCGTGATCGTGCCGTCGGGGGAGCGGCTGCCGAAGTGCACCAGGTAGACCGGGGACCCGTGAGGGTCGTCGGCCGCGAAGACGCCGGCGACGAGATCCAGGTCGTGGGCCGGCGCACCGCTCGGGGCAGGGTCCCACTTGAGCGTCACCTCGACCCTCGCCACGCCCTTGTTGAGTCCGCTCACGGTGCTTCCCCTCTCCACGCACGCCCCCGCGTACGCCTCGCCTCGACCGTCGCCCCGCCACCCTCAAAAGCCCGTGGTCGCGGGGAGATTGCTCATGGTGTCATGGGCCTGTGACAGTGGACCCGACGGTGGAGGGGGAGAGCGGTTTGTGGAGTGGTGACGAGCTGGATCTCGACGCTTATCTGGCTCGAATCGGCTACGACATCGGACGGGACGGGGAACTCGCCGCCGATCGCCGGACGTTGACCGCGGTACACCGGGCGCATGTCCGGTCCATTCCGTTCGAGAACCTCGATGTGGCCCTCGGGCGGCAGGTCCCTCTGGACCTGAAGAGCCTTCAGGCCAAGCTCGTCCGCCGCCGCAGGGGTGGCTACTGCTACGAACAGAACTCGCTCCTCGCGGCCGCACTGGAGCGGATCGGCTTCCGGGTGGCCGGGCGCGGGGCCCGCAACCGTACGCGCGGCGGGGCGCTGCTGCCCGTCACCCACGCGTTGCTGGTCGTCGAGGCGGAGGGCGAACAGTGGCTCGCCGACGTGGGGTTCGGCTGGCAGGGGCCGTTGGAGCCGGTTCCCCTGCGGGACGGCGCGCGCGTGGAGCAGGACGGCTGGACGTTCGGGATCGGGACCGAGGGCGAGGGCATCCACGTACTGCGTTCCCTGCGTCCGCACGGCTGGACCGATCTGTACGCGTTCTCTCCGCAGACCCTGTACCCGGGTGACTTCACGGTCATGAACCACTTCAGCTCCAGCCATCCCGAGTCGCGCTTTCTCGGCCAGGTCGTGGCGCAGCGGCCCGGGGCCGAGGTGCGGAGGGCGCTCGTGCGCGAGACGCTGACGAGCGTCCGTACGGACGGTGTCACCGAGGAACGGGTGGTGACCGTCGGAGAGTTGGCGGCGACCTTGGAGGACGACTTCGGCATCGAGATCGACGACGAGGAGCGCGCCGGGCTGGAGCGACTGCACCCGGTGGGTGTCTGACGCGCACTGCCGGGGCACTCCCCGGGCCCGTACGATGGCGCGGTGCTGGTCAAGTGGATTCGCTGCACCGTGGTGGACCGTCGAGGGTTCGAGCGGGGACAGCGGAAATGGGCGGGGCTGCTCGGTGAGCCGGGATTCCGGGGCCAGGGCGGCGGGTGGAGCCGGGCTCGGCCGGACGTCGCCCACATCTTCGCGTTCTGGGAGAGCCGGGCGTTCTACGACTCGTTCATGGCGCGGTCGCACGATCGCCTGGCGGCCTCGCAGGTGGGCACGTACAAGGACATCCAGGTCAAGCTGTTCGACCACCGCTTCGACGTGAAGACGGGGTTCGAGCCGAAGTTCGGCGACGCCGACGTGGCGCGGGTGGCGCACTGCCGCGTCCACGAGGAGCGTGCCGAGCACTTCGCGCTCATGCAGGAGAAGGTGTGGAACCCGGCGATGGCCGGGTCCCCCGGCATGCTGCGGGGCCTGTTCGGCGAGGCGCCGGGCAGTGAGTTCCTGGTGCTTTCGATGTGGAGGTCCGCCGCGGAGCACGGCAAGTACCGGGTGGAGCGCATCGAGCGGCTCGGTCTGCGTGCCAAGACCGATGCCGACGTGGCGGCGCTGACCGGCGACGTGGTGCAGCTCGACGCGGCCTGGACGGTCTGAGGGCGGGCTGTTCCGTCGGATCCGCACGTCGGACCTACGCCGGATGGGCTCCGACAGGGGACTCGGCCGAGCCCGCCACGGGCCCTCGATCTAGGGTCGGGGTATGGCACGACCGCGGCGCATCGTTCTCGTACGGCACGGAGAGTCCGAGGGCAATGCCGATGACACGGTGTACGAACGCGAGCCCGATCACGCGCTCCGGCTCACGGAGACCGGGTGGCGGCAGGCGGAGGAGACGGGGGAGGGGCTGCGGGAGCTGTTCGGGGACGAACAGGTCAGCGTCTACGTGTCGCCGTACCGCCGCACCCATGAGACCCTCCGGGCCTTCAGGCTGCCCAGGGAGCAGATGAGGGTGCGGGAGGAGCCGCGCCTGCGGGAGCAGGACTGGGGCAACTGGCAGGAGCGGGAGGACGTACGCCTGCAGAAGGCGTACCGGGACGCGTACGGGCACTTCTTCTACCGCTTCGCCCAGGGCGAGTCCGGGGCGGACGTCTACGACCGGGTCGGGGCCTTCCTGGAGAGCCTCTACCGCAGCTTCGAGGCCCCCGACCACCCGCCGAACGTCCTCCTCGTCACCCATGGACTGACCATGCGGCTGTTCTGCATGCGCTGGTTCCACTGGACGGTCGCGGACTTCGAGTCCCTGTCGAACCCCGGCAACGCCGAGACCCGCACGCTCCTGCTGGGCGAGGACGGGAGATACCGGCTGGACAGGCCGTTCGCACGCTGGCGTACCCCGGAACCGTACGGGCACACCGGATAGAGTGGTTGAGCGATGACCGCTGACTCCTCACTCGACCGGCGCTTCGACCGCGCCCTGGCCAGCCTGCGCGGGCTGTCCGTGGGAGACGCCCTGGGCTCCCAGTTCTTCGTACCCGCCCACTACCCCCTGCTGAAGCGGCGCGAGCTGCCGCCCGGCCCCTGGCAGTGGACCGACGACACCGAGATGGCCTGCTCCGTCCTCGCCGTCCTCGTCGGCCATGACCGCATCGACCAGGACGCCCTCGCCCTGTCCTTCGCGAACCACCACGACTTCGACCGGGGCTACGGTCCGGCGGTCAACCGGATGCTCCGGCTCATCAGGGAGGGCGGAGACTGGCGGGAGCTGTCCGCCGCGCTCTTCAACGGGCAGGGCTCCTGGGGCAACGGCGCCGCGATGCGGATCGCCCCGCTCGGCGCCTGGTACGCGGACGACCCGGAGCAGGCGACGCACCAGGCCGAGATTTCCGCGTACACGACACACCAGCACCGCGAGGCCGTCGTGGGCGCGATGGCCGTGGCGGCCGCCGCAGCCCTCGCCGCCGCCCCGGCAGGACCGCCCACACCCGAGGCGCTGCTCGACGGCGTCGTCGCGCTGGTGCCGCGCAGCGCGGTGGGGGCGGGCCTGCGCCGGGCGCGCGACATGCTCGACTACGGGGACGCGGGCACGGTCGCCGCGGTGCTCGGCAGCGGCCGGCGGACCAGCGCGCACGACACCGTGCCCTTCGCCCTCTGGTCGGCGGCGCGAGCCCTGGGCGACTTCGAGCGGATGTTCTGGACGACCGCGCAGGTCGGCGGCGACGTCGACACGACCTGCGCCATCGCCGGCGGCGTCGTGGCCTCCGCGGCGCACGGGGCTCCGCCTGCCGAGTGGCTGCGGCAGACCGAGGACCTTCCGGGGTGGGTCCCGGACGGGACGGCTGTCTGACGTGTGAGGTGGGATGTCCCCCGGGCCCCGTGGCGGGGCCCGGGGGACATCGGCGTACTCGGAGGCGTACGGACCCCGCTTGGGCGGGCGTGCGGCCATGGGCGGGCGGGCGTACGGCCTGGGTCGGGCGGGCGTACGGCGCCGGCTCAGGCCATTGGTCCGGCCGCCTCGGCCCGGCCGCTCAGCGCCTCCAGGTCGCTCTTGCGGACCCTGATCACCAGGACTGCCGTGACCAGCGCGATCAGCACCATCGCGACGGCGGCGGTGAAGGCCGAGGCGATGCCCGAGGTCAGCACCTCATGGCCCCAGGGCGCGGGGAGCTCGTGCGTCTTCGCGAACTCCGCCTGCTGCTCGGGCGTCGCGTTCGCCAGGAAGCCCGGCGCCTGCTTCTCGCCCTCCTCGCGGCTCGCCGTGCCGAAGACCGTGACCAGGATGGACAGGCCGAGCGAACCGCCGACCTGCTGGGTGGCGTTGAGCAGGCCCGACGCGGCGCCCGCCTCGTACGGGGCCACCCCGGAGACGGCCGTGAGTGTGAGCGTCACGAAGTTGAGGCCCATGCCGAAGCCGAACAGGGCCATCGGGCCGAGGACGGCGCCGGCGTAACTGCTGTCCGAGGTGATGAACGTCAGCCAGAAGAGGCCGATGCCGGTGATCGCCGAGCCGCCCACCATGAACGGTTTCGGCCCGAGGACCGGCAGCAGCCGCTGCGCGAGCCCCGCGCCCGTGACGATCGCGACCGTCACCGGCAGGAAGGCGAGTCCGGACTGGATCGGGCTGTACCCGAGGACGTCCTGGACCCACAGGACGATGAAGAAGAACATGCCGAACATGGCGGCCGACAGGCTGAGCATGATGACGTACGTGCCCGAGCGGTTGCGCTCGGCGAACATCCTGAGCGGGGTGATCGGCTCCTTGGCCCTCGACTCCACGACACCGAAGGCCACGAGCAGGACCACGGCCGCGACGAAGGAGCCGACGGTCAGCGAGTCCTTCCAGCCCTTCTCGGACGCGCTGATGAACCCGTAGACCAGGGCCGCCATGCCGAGCGTCGAGGTCATGGCGCCCGCGATGTCGAAACGGCCTGGGTGACGCTCGGACTCCGCGATGTAGCGCGGGGCGAGGTAGGCGATCAGCAGGCCGATCGGGACATTGACGAAGAGGACCCAGCGCCAGTCGAGCCACTCGGTGAGCATGCCGCCGGCGAGCAGCCCGATCGCGCCACCACCGGCGGACACGGCGGCGAACACGCCGAACGCGCGGTTGCGCTCCGGCCCTTCGGGGAACGTCGTGGTGATCAGCGCGAGCGAGGTCGGCGAGGCGATGGCGCCGCCGACACCCTGCAGGGCGCGTGCGGCGAGCAGCTGCCAGGGCTCCTGGGCGAAGCCGCCGAGCAGCGAGGCGAAGGTGAAGACGAGGATGCCGGCCATGAACACCCGGCGGCGCCCCAGGATGTCTCCCGCGCGCCCGCCGAGGAGCAGCAGCCCGCCGAAGGTGAGCGTGTAGGCACTGAGCACCCAGGAGAGGTCGGTGGTCGAGAAGGAGAGCGCGTCCTGGATGTGCGGCAGCGCGATGTTCACGATGGTGGCGTCGAGAACGACCATGAGCTGGCAGGCGGCGATGACGGCCAGGGCGATGCCCGGCCGGCCTCCGGCGCGAGCAGGGCCGTTCTTGGACTGTGTGTCCACCGGAGAAGTTGTCACTATGGATCCCCCACGGAAGAATTAGTGAACGCGCCCGTTCACTGTTCTCCACGGTAGTGAGTCCCCCTCAGTGAACGCAACCGTTCACTGGGCACTGCCACGTCCCGACTCGCCCCGATCGACTTGCTCAACGGAGAGATCCTGATGGTTACTTCGCGCTCCGCGGCCGCCGCCCGGCCGGAGGGGGCGTCTCTGCGACGCCGTGGCCCCGTGCTGGAACGGGCCATTCTGGAGGCCACGCTCGAACAGCTGGGCAGCGTCGGCTGGAACGGTCTGACGATGGAGGGTGTCGCGGTCGGCGCGCAGACGGGCAAAGCCGCGGTGTACCGGCGCTGGCCGTCGAAAGAAGACCTCGTCGCGGACGCCCTCCAGGCCGGGCTGCCGACGCTCGACGAGGCGCCGGACCGCGGGAGCGTCCGCGAGGACCTGTACGCGCTGTGTCTCCGGGTCCGCGACGTGATGTTCTCCAAGCCCGGCCTCGCCCTGCGCGCGGTCCTTCACGAATGCGACGCGGAATCCGCTGGGAGGTTCCACGAGCTGATCGTCGCGGGGGTGACCGAGCCCTCGACCCGGCTCTTCAAGGACGTGCTGCGGCGCGGAATCGAGCGCGGTGACGTGCGGGCCGACGCGATCGACGACCTGGTGCTCGATGTGGTCCCCGCCCTGATGATGTACCGCTCCAAGGTGTGCGGGAGCGAATGGTCGGACCGCGAGATCGCCGACATGATCGACCGGGTCATGGTGCCGCTGCTCCGCCTCGGGGCGGTCTGAGATCGGCCCGAGGTCGGCCTGAGTTCGGCCCGGGGTCGGCCTGAGGGGAATCCGGGTATCGCGGGCGGCACCAGGCGGCGTAACCTGGCTGGCGCCATGCCGTACGAACCTCCCACCCACACTGTCGAGCGATCGCTCCGAGCGACCACCGGCGCCAGGATCGTCGCCGGAGTCGACGAGGTCGGGCGCGGGGCGTGGGCCGGTCCCGTCACGGTGTGCGCCGCCGTCACAGGGCTGCGCCGGCCGCCCACCGGACTCACCGACTCCAAGCTGATCACCCCCAAGCGCCGTACCGCGCTGGCCGCGGAGCTGGAGCAGTGGGTCACGGCGTACGCGCTCGGCGACGCCTCCCCGGAAGAGATCGACGAACTCGGGATGACCGCGGCGCTCCGGCTCGCGGCGGTCCGGGCCCTCGAAGGGCTTCCCGTCAGGCCGGATGCCGTGATCCTCGACGGCAAGCACGACTACCTCGGCAGCCCTTGGCAGGTCCGCACGGTGATCAAGGGCGACCAGTCCTGTGTCGCCGTGGCCGCCGCCTCCGTCATCGCCAAGGTCCGGCGGGACACCGTCATGGCGGAGCTCGAGACCGGAGCCGAGGGCTGCGCCGCGTTCGGCTTCGCGGCGAACGCGGGCTACCCTTCGCCGGTCCACAAGGCCGCGCTGGAGGAGCTGGGGCCCACCCCGTACCACCGTCTCTCCTGGTCGTACCTGGACGCGTTGCCGCAGTGGCGCCACCTCAAAAAGGTCCGTCTCTCCGCGGAGGCGGCCGCGCTGGAAAGCGGGGGCCAACTCGGCTTCGACTTCTGAACTTCCGGCTGCCGAACGCTTCTCCATGGCCGTCCGAGCAGCCGGGGCGCACCTGTGTGCCCACCCGCCGATGCCCCGCGCAGCGGCGTTTGATAGACATCCACCCATGCCTCTCACCCCCGAGGAGCCTCAGATTCACGAGAGCGCCCAGGGTCCCCGCGCCACCACGGCCGCCGGCCGTCCCGCGTCGACCCCCCGTCCCGTACCCGGCCCGCGTTCCGCGGCCTCTCCGCGTCCCGGACACCCGGGCCCCGGCCCGGCCAGGCCCGCTCCGCCGGCCCCGCGTCCGCACCCCGGTGCCGGGCAGTCCCCGGCCACCGGTCCGGAGAATCGTTCCGACCAGCGGTCCACTCCGCAGCTCCAGGTGATCCCGGCCCCGGCCGACGGTGCGCTGGACGCCGCCGAGGAGGCCCTGGACATGCTCCTGGAGAGCGGCCGGGCGCCCGGTGACGTCCTGGTGCTGACCACCGGCGACCAGCACCCGTGGGCGGCGCACGAGCTGTCCTTCGGCGAGGCCGCCTACTGGGCCCAGCAGGACACCGGCGACGACGTGTTCTTCGCGGACGCGGCCGCCGTCGAGCGGGCTGCCGTCCGGCCCGTGGTGATCGTCGCCGTCAACGGCGACAGCGACGAGATCGCTGCCCAGGCGCTGCCGTCGGCCATGGTCCGTGCGGGTGCGCTGCTGATCGTCTGTGGCGATCCGGAGCGCGTCGCGGCGATCGTCGGCGCCGGCGTCTGACCGTCCCGTCCGCTGCCCGACCACCCCTGCCGCCGGACCGAACACCGGCCCGGCGGGCAGGCGTCCACTACGGCGTTGTACGTCGCCGTACGTCGTCGTACCTCGTCGTACGGCGACGTGCGAGGTCGTCAGCGTGCGGCGGCCCGGCGCAGAGGTTCGGACGCGCCGCTCGCCGTTCTCGGCGTGAGATGGCCCAGTTCGGCCGACTCGCTCCCGAGAGGCACCGGGCGCGAGTCGGAGCTGGGCCGACGGCCCCCCCGGCCTTCGCCCAGCACCTGCCAGCCCCCGCGGGTCAGCGTGATGTACGCGCCGCAGCGGAGTCCGTGCAACGTGCAGGCGTCCCGGAGCCCCCACATCCAGGCTCCGTCCTCCTCCGTCCAGCGCTCGTCGCCCTCGCGGCAGTACAGCAGGACCGCTGTCCGCACCGGGGCCCGGCGACGGAGATCGTGCGGAAGGACGCGCCGCAGGTGCGCCAGGAGCGCGTTGCGGAACTCCCAGCCGTCGGCGGGCATGGCACGGCGGACGAACGAGGCGCTGGCGGTGAGCCGCTCCTCGTGGTCCAGGACCGCCACGACCGCCGTCGAGGGCGTGGGGGTGTGGCGTGAGTGCAGGCCGCTGACGACCTCACGCGGGTTGCCGAGCAGGGGGATTCCCGCCGCGGCCCACTCGGCCGGTTCGAGCGTCCGTGAGAGGCGGCTGGCGGACCCGGACGACGATGTGGTCGAGGCGGCTGTGGACGGAGCGAATCCGAGGGTCACGGTCCTCCCTTCGGATACGCGCCCGCGCGGCGGGCAAGGTCGGGTGAGGGCGCACCACGGCACGGTCCTTCCAGGCCGCTGACGGGCCGTGCGGGGCGGTTTCCCAATTCTTGCTTGGCCCGTGCGCGAGCGGCAATGAGCAATTGAGGTCACTGACGGGAATGCGACGGTATGCCTTTCATATCCCTGCCCAGTTGCCCATTGTTCACTCCCCGTTTCCCCTCCTGTTTCACACCCGGGGGCGAGAGCCTCGGCGGAAACGTTCCTTCCGTCTCTGGAGCCGCCCACGAAGACTGCCCCCGACCGCTCGCACGGCGGTCGAGCAGCGTGCGAGCGGAGTATCACGCTGAGTGAGTTGGGCGATTGTCCGTGCCATCGGGTTGCATGGGGGCATGGACAACCAGGAGCTCCGTGCCGAAGCCGATGCCATCCTCGCTGAGCTCGTCGGTGCGCCGGGGAGCTCGGCGCGGCTGCGGGAAGACCAGTGGCAGGCGGTGGCGGCCCTGGTGGAGGAGCGCCGGCGGGCGCTGGTGGTGCAGCGGACCGGCTGGGGCAAGTCGGCGGTGTACTTCGTCGCCACCGCTCTGCTGCGGCGGCGCGGTTCGGGCCCCACGGTGATCATCTCGCCACTGCTGGCCCTGATGCGCAACCAGGTCGAGTCGGCGGCGCGTGCCGGCATCCAGGCGCGCACGATCAACTCGGCCAACCCGGAGGAGTGGGACACCATCTACGAGGAGGTCGAGCGCGGCGAGACCGACGTTCTCCTCGTCAGCCCGGAGCGCCTCAACTCCGTGGACTTCCGGGAGCAGGTGCTGCCCAAGCTCGCGGCCACGACGGGTCTCCTCGTGGTCGACGAGGCGCACTGCATCTCGGACTGGGGGCACGATTTCCGGCCCGACTACCGCCGGCTGCGGGCGATGCTCGCCGAGCTCGCCCCCGGAGTGCCGGTACTCGCCACCACCGCGACGGCCAACGCGCGCGTGACCGCGGACGTGGCCGAGCAGCTGGGCACCGGTGCCGGCGAGGCCCTCGTGCTGCGCGGTCCGCTGGACCGGGAGAGCCTGCGCCTGGGCGTGGTCCGGCTCCCCGACGCCGCGCACCGCCTGGCCTGGCTCGCCGAGCACCTGGACGAGCTCCAGGGGTCGGGGATCATCTACGCCCTCACCGTGGCCGCCGCCGAGGAGGCGACCGCCTTCCTGCGCCAGCGCGGCTTCACGGTGGCCTCCTACACGGGGCGGACGGAGAACGCCGACCGGCTGCAGGCCGAGGTCGACCTCCAGGAGAACCGGGTCAAGGCACTGGTTGCGACCTCGGCGCTGGGCATGGGCTTCGACAAGCCCGACCTCGGATTCGTGGTGCACCTGGGGTCGCCGTCGTCCCCCATCGCCTACTACCAGCAGGTCGGCCGAGCGGGACGCGGTGTCGAGCACGCCGACGTCCTCCTGCTGCCGGGCAAGGAGGACGAGGCCATCTGGCGCTACTTCGCCGATACCGCCTTCCCGCCCGAGGCCCAGGTCCGGCAGACCCTCTCGGCCCTCGCCGACGCCGGACGGCCGCTGTCCGTACCGGCTCTGGAGGCGGCGGTGGATCTTCGCCGCACCCGGCTGGAGACCATGCTGAAGGTCCTGGACGTGGACGGGGCCGTCAAGCGGGTGAAGGGCGGCTGGACCTCCACCGGCCGGCAGTGGACCTACGACGCCGAGCGGTACGCGTGGGTGGCCCGGCAGCGGGCAGCCGAGCAGCAGGCCATGCGTGACTACGTGAGCACCTCCGGGTGCCGGATGGAGTTCCTGCGCCGCCAGCTGGACGACGAAGGGGCCGTCCCGTGCGGCCGCTGCGACAACTGCGCGGGGCCGTGGGCGGATTCCTCCGTCTCCGCCGAGACGCTGACCGGAGCGGCGAAGGAGCTGGACCGCCCGGGCGTGGAGGTCGAGCCGCGCCGGATGTGGCCGACGGGCATGCCCGCGCTGGGCGTCAACCTCAAGGGGCGCATCCCCGCCGGAGAGCAGTGCTCCACCGGCCGCGCCCTGGGGCGGCTCTCGGACATCGGCTGGGGCAACCGGCTGCGCCCGCTGCTCGCCGACGCCACACCCGACGGTCCGGTCCCCGATGACGTCCTCAAGGCCGCGGTGGCCGTCCTCGCCGACTGGGCGCGCTCCCCGGGCGGCTGGGCGCCGAACGTCCCGGACGCCTCCGCCCGGCCGGTGGGCGTCGTCGCCCTGCCGTCCCTGACCCGCCCGCAGCTGGTCGGCTCCCTCGCGCAGGGCATCGCGACCATCGGGCGGCTCCCCCTCCTGGGCACCCTGACGTACACCGGGCCGGACGGCGCGCACGCGGCACGCCGCAGCAACTCGGCCCAACGCCTCAGGGCACTCTCCGGCGCCCTCGCCGTCCCGGAGGACCTGGCGGGCGCGCTGGCGGCAACTCCCGGCCCCGTCCTGCTCGTGGACGACTGCACCGACTCCGGCTGGACCCTCGCGGTCGCCGCCCGCCTGCTCCGCCAGGCCGGCGCCGAACAGGTGCTCCCGCTGGTCCTCGCCGCCTCGGGCTGACCCCGCGAACCCCTCACGCACCGTCAAACGGTCACGAGCATAGGGGTTTCGGAGCCGCCACGACGTCGGCCCTGTGGACAACTCCACGGGGCCGCGGGCGTCACGCTCCGGAGTTATCCACAGGGGTTTCGGGATTCGGGAGATCACGAGACCGTCGTGACCATGAACGCGAATCACCACGAATCCAGCGTCCCCTCCCGTCCCCAGCGGATCACCCTGCGCGGCCCGGCGGAACTGGCCGACGCCCTGCCCTACATGCTGGGCTTCCACCCCACCGACTCCGTCGTCCTGGTCGGCCTCCACGGCGAGCGCGGCCGCTTCGGCGGCCGGGTCAGGCTCGGTATCCCGCGCTCACCCCACGAATGGGCGTCCACCGCGGAACACCTCGCCGAATGCCTCGTCGAGAGCGGCGACCGGAACGGCGACCGACCGGACGGGATCGTCGTCTTCCTGTGCCAGGACCCGGAGCCCGGCGAGACGGGCAGCAGGGTCATGGAGCGGCTGCGCCCCTTCGCGCAGCGGCTGCGCACCGCCTGCGGCGCCCTCGACATCCCCGTCTTCGAAGCCCTCTGCATCTCCGACGGGCTCTACTTCTCCTACTGCTGCCCGAACGACCGGTGCTGCCCGCCCGGCGGCACGCCCATGGGGCTCACCGGCACCTCGGTGACGGCGGCGACCGCCGCCTACGCCGGAATCCGGGTCCGCGGCTCGCTCCGGGACATGGAGGCCCGGCTCAAGCCGCACGGCACGCCCGGAGACGAACCGCAGCGTGCCGCCCTCGACGCGGCCGCCGCTGCGATCGTGCCCCGGATCCTCGAAGGTCCGCCCGGCCAGGGACGTGAAGAGGTGCGCGAGACGACGCTGCGCACCGCCCGCGAGATCCTCCGGCGGTTCGCCGACCCGGCCGCCCGCACGCAGCCTTCCGACGGGGTGGCGGCGGCCGACGCGGCCGACGACGCCCTGATCGGTACGGAGGAGGCGGCCGCGCTCATCCTGGGCCTCCAGGACCGGGCCACCCGGGACCGCGCGGCCGAATGGATGGAGGGTTGGGAGGGCACCGCCGCCCTACGGCTCTGGCGCGTCCTGGCCCGCCGCTGCGTCACCCCGTACCAGGAGCACGCCGCCGCGCCGCTCACCCTCGCGGGCTGGGCGGCCTGGTCCACCGGCGACGAACCGACCGCCCGGGTCGCCCTGGGGCTCGCCCTCGACGCCGATCCCGAGTACGTCTTCGCCCGACTGCTGCACCAGGCGTGTAACGAAGGACTGGACCCCGAGTCGCTGCGCTCCTGCCTGAGGAGCGAGCGGGACACCCGCGCCGCGACGGAGCAGGCCGTTCCCGCGTCCACCCGGCGGGTCAGGACCCGGACCGCCGCCCGCCCCCAGAGCGCCCGGCAGAGCCTCAGGAAGCCCGGCCGGCAGACCGGAGGGGACCGCGGGGCACCGGCCGGAGTCCGGCCGAGCGGCCCGGCCACGGGCAGGCCGAGGACCAGCGCCCCGCGCCACGGCGGGCAGCGCGGCAGCAGGAGCGGCCGATGACGACCGTGACCCGGCCGCCCGCGCGCGCGTTCAGCTCTCTGGCGGCGGACGCACCGTGCCGCCGACGCCCCGCCGGCCGCCCGGACCGCACAGAGAGCACCCCACACCCGCCATGGCCCTCAGCCCCGTCCCGGCCCCCGGACGCCCCGCAGGACACCCGAAGGGACCCGCGCACGGACCCGCGTCCGGCGTGGGCGCCGCGCCCCCGCCCGCGACGCGGCCGGGCGAACTGCCCTCGGTGCACGGCGCGCTCCTCTGCGTCGCCCTGCCCGCCCTCGCCGTCTGCGCCGAGCACGGCCAGCTCACCGGAGACGGACCCGAGGGCGTGTACGCGGCGGGCCGACGGCTCCTGTCCCGCTGCGTCCTGCGGGTGGCGGGGCGCGAACCCCTCCCGCTCCAGGGGCGGATGGCGACCGCCGACCGGGCCGTCTTCCTCGGAGTCCTGCGCGTCCCCGGGGACGCGGGGCCCGATCCCGGGCTCGGCGTCGAGCGCTCGCGAGGCGCCGACGGAGCCGAGCGCATCACCCTGCGCAACGCGACCGCCCGCCTCCTCCGACTCCCCGTGGAGATCGCTCTGGGCACGGATCTCGCGGACCTGGGCGCGGTGGCGTCCGGCAGGACGGGACCCGAACTCGCCGCGAGCGTCCACGGCACCGGACTGCGCTGGACCGCGGGCGACGGACGGTCCGTCGCCGTCACCGCGGACCCGCCTCCCATGGATTCCCTGGCGGCGGCGGGCGTCCTGCGATGGGAGGCCGAACTGGCTCCCGGAGCGCCGTTCACCATCCGGCTTCAGGTGCGCGGCGACCGGGCTGCCGGGCCCGCGGCCTCCACGGGATCCGGCGGAGGGCGACCCGGCGGTCACCTCATCGCCGAGGCGTGGGCCGAGGGCGACGACCCGCGTCCGGGGGAGCTGCTGCGCGCTTCCGTCGAGGATCTGCGGGCCCTGCTCCAGCGGGACCCCGCCCACCCCGCCGACGTCCATCTCGCGGCCGGCGTCCCCTGGCGCTGCGGACCGGTCACCGCCGAGGCACTCTGGGCAGCCCGCATGGTCCTGCCTCTCGGGACCCGGCTTGCCGCGACCACGCTCCGCGCGCTGGGCCGCGCCCAACTCCAGGGAACAGGGAGCGAGTCCGGCCGCCTCCCCGGCCCCCTCAGGGACGCCGGCCCGCACCTTCCGCCCCGCTGCACGGGCATCGAGGCCACGCTCGCCTTTCCCGTCGTGCTCGCGGAGGCCCGTCGCTGGGGGCTTCCCGCCGCGGACCTGGAGGAGCTTCTTCCGGTGGCGGAGCGATGCCTGGGCTGGCTGCGCCGCAGGCTCGGCCACAGCGGCTTCGTGCCCGACCCGGGGCCCGCCGGGCCCTGGCGGGCGGAGACGCAGGCCCACGCGCACCGTGCGGCCCTGCTCGGCGCCGACCTGCTCGACGCCTGTGGGAGGCCCGGGGGCGACGACCTGCGCGAGGGGGCACGGACACTGCGCGAGGGGTTCCGGCGCGAGTTCTGGCTCGACGACCGGGCGGGTGGCCGGCCCGCCGTCGCCCGCGCGCCGGACGGCCGGACCTGGTCCCAGCTGGGTGGCTGGGCCGCACACCTGCTCGACACCGGACTGCTGGGCGGCGGCCGGTACGCGCACGGCATGCTCGACCGGGCGGAGACGGAGCAGGTGGCCCGACTGCTCGCCACCCCGGCCCTCGACTCCGGCTGGGGGCTGCGTGGCCTGGGCACCAAGGAACCCGGCCACAACCCCTTCGGCCACCGGGCCGGCGCGGTCCGGGTGCACGAGACGTCGGTCGCCGTGGCCGGCCTCGCCGCCGCCGGCCACGAGAAGGAGGCCGCGTCCCTGCTCCGCGGGCTGCTCGACGCCGCGGCGGCCTTCGACTACCGACTCCCCGAGATGTACGCGGGGGAGCAGCGGACGGCGGGAGGGCGCCCGGTGCCGCACCCGGCCGCGTGCAGACCGGCGGCCGTCGCGGCGGCCGGAGCGGTCCAGGCGCTCGTCGCCCTCGCCGGGATCCGCCCCGACGCGCCGGGGCGCTCGGTGGCGGTGCACCCGATGCCGTCGGCCCCGCTGGGAGCGATCCGCCTTTCGGGACTCGTGGTGGCGGGCGAGCCCTTCGCCGTGCGGGTCGGCCGGCTCGGTCTCGGTATGGTCGAGGAGGCCGCAGAGGGCCTTCAACTGGGGGTGTGACGGGATGTCGGGCGCAGACACGACGGAAGCTTCGCGGCGCGGCGAAGAAGTCGTCGCCGATCCTTCCGCGACGCGTGTTTATCGTCAGGGAGACGACTATGATCGCGGCATGTCTCCCTACGACCCGTCGGCCTTTCCGCCTTTCGCTGTCACCGTCGATCTGGTCGTGCTCACCGTGCGGCGCCACGCGCTGTGCACCTTGATCGTGAGAAGAGGGGAACCGCCGTTCCAGGGACGGTGGGCGCTCCCCGGCGGCTTCGTCCGGGAGGGGGAGGACCTCGGTGCCGCGGCCGCCCGTGAGCTGGTCGAGGAGACCGGACTCCACGCCCACGACCCGGGCGACCCGCCGCCCGTACCGGGCAACGGTGCGCACCTGGAGCAGCTGGCCACGTACGGGGCTCCCGACCGCGACCCGCGGATGCGGGTGGTCAGCGTCGCACACCTGGCGCTGGCACCCGACCTTCCCGCGCCGCGGGCGGGCGGCGACGCGAACAGCGCCCGCTGGGAGCCGGTCGGGGAGCTGCTCGGCGAGGACGTGCCGGCCGGGGACGCGGGAGCGGCGGGCAGGGGAGTCCCGGGTGGCGGAGCCGAGCCCCTCGCCTTCGACCATGCGCAGATCCTCGCCGACGGGGTGGAGCGGGCCCGCTCCAAGATCGAGTACTCCTCCCTGGCCACGGCGTTCTGTCCGCCGGAGTTCACCGTCGGAGAGCTGCGGCGCGTGTACGAGGCCGTCTGGGGCGTCGCCCTCGACCCGCGGAACTTCCACCGCAAGGTGACCGGCACGCCCGGCTTCCTGGTTCCCGCAGGCGGCACCACGACCCGTCAGGGAGGCCGTCCCGCCCAGCTCTTCAGGGCAGGTGGAGCCACTCTCCTCAACCCGCCGATGCTGCGCCCCGAGGTCTGATCGACCCGGCTGTCCGGCCCCCAGGGCGCCCACCCTGCACCGAAAGTCCGAAATGTAGCGTTATCTTGCTGCGGTAGCGCCGCCCTGCCGCGGAGCGGTGTCACCTACCGCGAGAGAAGCGATGCTCCAGGCAATCGGACTGACCAGCACTCCCCGCCGCGATCGCCCGCCCGCCGTGGACGATCTGACCTTCGAGGCGCGGCCCGGTGCCGTGACCGCGCTCCTCGGTCCCCCGGGCTCCGGCAAGACCACCACGCTCCGGCTCATGCTCGACCTCGATCCGGGCCGCGGGATCACGTACTTCCGGGGCCGCCCTCTGCACGGCGTGGCCCATCCGTCGCGCGAGGTCGGCGTGTTCCTCGGCGACGTCCCCGGGCACCCCTCCCGCACGGTCCGCGGGCAGCTGCGGATGCTCTGCGCCGCTTCCGGAACTCCCGTCGCCCGGGCCGGTGAAGTGCTGCGGTCCGTCGGTCTGGCGGGCCTCGACGGGCGACGGATCGGCACCCTTCCGCTCGGTGCGGAGCGCCGACTCGGCCTGGCATGCGCCCTGTTGGGCACCCCGCACGCCCTGCTGCTCGACGAACCGGGTGCCGGTCTCTCCGTCACCGAGAGCGCGGGGGTGTACGAGCTCCTGCGTGCACACGCGGCCGGCGGGGGGACGGTGCTCTACACGACCCAGGACCCCAAGGACGCGGCCCGCAACGCCGACCGGGTCGTCACCCTCGACGGCGGCCGCGTCGTCGCCGACCAGGACGCGACCGAGTTCGCGCGCACCCGGCTGCGGCCCCGCGTCGCGGTCCGCACCCCGCACGTAGCGCGACTGGCCGCCGCGGTGACCCAGGAGGCCCGAGCCGCCCGCCGGCCGGTCGAGGTGGTCGCGGAGGACGGCAACCTGCTGTCGGTCTACGGCAGTGACTGCGCCGCCGTCGGAGACACCGCGTTCCGGCACGGCGTGGTCGTCCACCGGCTCGCCGACGAGACCGGCGACACGGCGCCCGCGCCCCGAACGACGGAAGGCGGTGCGCCCGGGCGGGACGCCGAGCCGGTGTCGGGTACCCCCGCTCGTGGCGACTCGACCGAGGAGAGGCCCCGCGCCCGGAGGCCGGCCCGCTCGCCCTCCCGCCCGCTGCGGTACGAGCTCCGCCGGCTTGTCGGCGTGCCGAGTACCTCGCTCGTCGTGGCGGTGGTCCTGCTCGTCTCCGTGACCCTCGCCCTGCTCCTCGCGCGCGGGGGTTCGACCGCGCTGCCCGTCGTCCTCGCCGGGTGGCCCGCGATCTCCCCGCTGCCGCCCGCCGCCCTCGGGGCCGGGCTGATCGGCGCCTTCTCCTTCGGTGAGGAGTACCGCTACCCCGCGCTCACCGCGGGCCGCGGCGCCGTGCCCCGGCGGCTCGGTCTGCTGCTCGCCAAACTCGTCGTGGCGGCGGCCGTGGCCCTCGGCCTCGGTGCGCTCGTCGTGGCGGCCGACCTGGGGGCCCTGAGGCTCGTCTACGGAGGCGAGTTGATCCCCGTTCCGGAGAACTGGTCTTCGCTCTGCGCGAGTTGGCTGGGGCTGCTCGTCGGATGCGCCTGGGCGGGGGTGCTGGGCGCCGGGGTGTTCCGGGCCGCCGCCGCAGGTGTGGCCGCGGTCCTCGCCGTACCCGTCGCTTTCGTTCCGCTCCTGCAGCTGGTGCTCACGGGCCCGTCGGTGCGTTCGGTCGCCGGGCTGCCGGCGCGGTTGCGCGAGATCGCCGGTCCGCAGTGGTCCCCGGGTGTGGACCGGTGGTTGGCGGGGGTGGTGCGGGTGGTCGGACAGCCCGCAGGGGTGGGGCTCTCGCTGATGTTGACCGGCTTGCTGTGCGCCTATGTGTTCACCGGGCTTCGCCGGAGGGCCCGTTGGTGATCACTTGCGGATCGAAAGATTCCGGTTTTCGGGCAACTCCCTTAAAAATTGCCCTCTATGTCCGAATAATCGTCAATTGTGTAGGGGGTGCCGATCACCCTTTCGTGTGCTTTTCACCAAAGACCTCAAGGGTCACGGAAGCAACGCCGACAAAGGATGCGTGAGTACCCTTGCGCACACCATGATGACCGCCGCCCGTCCCGTCGAGTCCGGCCTCGGCGCCCCGGGCGATCTCGACCGCTACCCCTACGCGGAGGCGCCCGGCGCCGGCCGCGTGGGTCCGCCCTCCTGGGAGGGCGTGGACACCGACCTGGGCCGCGTCGGCCGCCGCAGCACCGGCAGCCGGGGCCGGGGGCTCCATGGCCAGCTCGTCCAGCAGCTCGGCCAGATGATCGTCTCCGGCGACCTCGGGGCCGACCGCCCCCTCGTCCCCGAGGAGATCGGCCAGCGCTTCGAGGTCTCACGCACCGTCGTGCGCGAGTCGCTGCGCGTGCTGGAGGCCAAGGGTCTCGTCAGCGCCCGCCCCAACGTCGGCACGCGCGTCAGGCCCGTCAGCGACTGGAACCTCCTCGACCCCGACATCATCGAGTGGCGCGCCTTCGGCCCGCAGCGCGACGACCAGCGCCGCGAGCTGAACGAGCTGCGCTGGACCATCGAGCCCCTGGCCGCCCGCCTCGCCGCCGGACACGGCCGCGAGGACGTCCAGCAGCGCCTCTCCGACATGGTCGAGATCATGGGGCACGCGTACGCCCAGGGCGACGCGATCACCTTCTCCCGCGCGGACACCGAGTTCCACTCCCTGCTCATCCAGCTCGCAGGGAACCGCATGCTGGAGCACCTCTCCGGCATCGTCGGCTCGGCGCTCCAGGTCTCCGGGGGTCCCGTCACGGGCTGCGACCGCCCGAGCGAGGCGTGCCTCGGGCACCACGCCCGGATCGTCGACGCCCTGGCCGAGGGGGACGCGCAGGGCGCCGAAGCCGCCATGCGGCAGCTGCTGACCGTCCACCCCGAGGTGGAGCGCGTCGTTCCCGCCCCCCGCGAACACTGACCGCGGGTCGTGGCCGGGAGCACGGAGGCGCACGCATCGCGCGCCGCCGGGTCCGAGCGCGTTCCGGGGAGCCCGGTCGGGTCTCCCCGGATGGCGCCAGGGTTCCGGCGGCGCGAATGTGCCATCATCTACCGCTTCGGCTGTTTCGCCGCATATGAGGTGTGACTCGGGCCACGAAGATTGGGCGTAACACTCCTCCGAGCCGTGCGATGACCTAAGAGGTGACAGCCGAGGAAGGAATACAGCAGCCGTTCGAGGCGCTGTGCAGTTCCCCGGCCCAGCCCGCGCCGTCGGCACATTCCCCGTCGACGGTCGTCGGCTCCGGCCCTATCCAGGGCGGGGCCGGAAGCCGTTTCCATCGTTCCGAGAGGTTGTTCGTGTCGGCCAGCACATCCCGTACGCTCCCGCCGGAGATCGCCGAGTCCGAGTCTGTGATGGCGCTCATCGAGCGGGGAAAGGCTGATGGGCAGATCGCCGGCGATGACGTGCGTCGGGCCTTCGAAGCCGACCAGATTCCGCCAACCCAGTGGAAGAATGTTCTGCGCAGCCTCAATCAGATCCTCGAGGAAGAGGGTGTGACGCTGATGGTCAGTGCAGCGGAGTCGCCGAAGCGCGCCCGCAAGAGCGTCGCTGCGAAGAGCCCGGCCAAGCGCACCGCCACCAAGACCGTCACTGCCAGGACGACCGTGACGAAGACCACCGTCTCGGCCGCAACGGCTCCTGCGGCGGACAGTGACGACCTGGCCGACGAGGCCGGATCGCCCGCCAAGAAGGCGGCCGCGAAGAAGACCGTCGCCAAGAAGACGACGGCCAAGAAGACCGTCGCCAAGAAGACGACGGCCAAGAAGGCCACGTCCAAGAAGGACGCCGACGACGCCGAGGGCGAGGAGCTGCTCGACGACGCCGCGCCCGGCAAGGGCGAGGAGGAAGAGACCGAGGGCGAGAGCAAGGGCTTCGTCCTGTCCGATGAGGACGAGGACGACGCTCCGGCGCAGCAGGTCGCCGTCGCCGGTGCCACCGCCGACCCGGTCAAGGACTACCTCAAGCAGATCGGCAAGGTCCCGCTGCTCAACGCCGAGCAGGAGGTCGAGCTCGCCAAGCGCATCGAGGCCGGTCTGTTCGCCGAGGACAAGCTGGCGAACTCGGACAAGCTCGCTCCGAAGCTCAAGCGCGAGCTGGAGATCATCGCCGAGGACGGCCGTCGGGCCAAGAACCACCTCCTGGAGGCCAACCTCCGTCTGGTGGTCTCGCTGGCCAAGCGCTACACCGGCCGCGGCATGCTGTTCCTGGACCTGATCCAGGAGGGCAACCTGGGTCTGATCCGTGCGGTCGAGAAGTTCGACTACACCAAGGGCTACAAGTTCTCCACGTACGCCACCTGGTGGATCCGTCAGGCGATCACCCGCGCCATGGCCGACCAGGCCCGCACCATCCGTATCCCGGTGCACATGGTCGAGGTCATCAACAAGCTCGCGCGCGTGCAGCGCCAGATGCTCCAGGACCTGGGCCGTGAGCCCACCCCGGAGGAGCTGGCCAAGGAGCTCGACATGACCCCTGAGAAGGTCATCGAGGTCCAGAAGTACGGCCGTGAGCCGATCTCCCTCCACACCCCGCTGGGTGAGGACGGAGACAGCGAGTTCGGTGACCTCATCGAGGACTCCGAGGCGGTCGTGCCGGCCGATGCGGTGAGCTTCACGCTCCTCCAGGAGCAGCTGCACTCCGTGCTCGACACGCTCTCCGAGCGTGAGGCGGGTGTCGTCTCGATGCGCTTCGGCCTCACCGACGGCCAGCCGAAGACGCTGGACGAGATCGGCAAGGTCTACGGCGTGACGCGCGAGCGGATCCGTCAGATCGAGTCGAAGACGATGTCGAAGCTGCGCCACCCGTCGCGTTCGCAGGTCCTGCGCGACTACCTCGACTGATCCGTTTCGAGGCACAGAGCGACACACGAAGGGCCCGGTTCCCCGAAAGGGAGGAACCGGGCCCTTCGCGTGTGCGCGGGTGCACGGGACGGACGCGTGCAGGACGCTGGGTGAACCGACATCACCGGAGAGTCAGGAGGCTCCATGCATGGTCCCTTCACCCGTGCCTTGACGGGTGCCCTGGGCCTGATCACGGCGGCGGCGGGGCAGGTCGCCACCGCCGCCCCCGCGGCCGCCGACAGTGTCGTCGTGGGCGGCCGGCAGGCCCTGATCGCGGACGCGCCGTGGGTCGTGGCGCTGTCCAGTCGTGACCGGTTCGGGGGTACCCGGGCGGGGCAGTTCTGCGGCGGCGTCGTCGTCGCGCCGACCAAGGTGCTCACGGCGGCCCACTGCCTGGGCCGAGAGGTCCTCGGGGGCGAGCCGTGGGAGGTGCGCGACTTCGTGGTCATCGCCGGCCGTGCCGCGCTGCGAGGGCAGGGCGGGCAGGAGGTCGGGATCGCGGACACCTGGATCAATCCCGACTACGACCCGACGACGAACTCGGGCGATCTCGCGGTGCTGACACTGGCGAGCGCGCTGCCGCAGTCGTATGTGATCGGCGTCGCCCGCGCGGGGGATCCGGCGTACACGCCCGGTACGGAGGCGGACGTCTACGGCTGGGGTGACACGACCGGCAACGGGACCTACGCCTCCACGCTGCGGACGGCCCGCGTCCAGGTGCTGCCGGACACGGCGTGCGAGCGGGCGTACCCGGGCGGTTTCGGCGTCCCGTACCGCAGCGACACGATGCTGTGCGCGGGCGACCCGCAGGGCGGCAGGGACGCGTGCCAGGGGGACAGTGGCGGACCCCTGGTGGCCGAGGGGCTTCTCGTCGGCCTGGTGTCCTGGGGGAGCGGCTGCGGGCAGGCGGAGAACCCGGGGGTCTACACGAGGGTCTCGGCGGTGCTGCCGGAGCGGATCTGACGAGTGCGCCCGGCGCCCGTGGCTACGAGCTGGTACGGGCGGCGTGGGCGGGCACGGAGCCGGGTCCGGGCGGCCATGGGCGGGGCCTGGGTCGGCTACCGGGCGGGCCTGGGCCGGCTACGGGCGGCTGGGAGCGCGTACGAGAACGGGCGGCCACCCCCCTGGCTTGCGGGGGTGGCCGCCCGCCGTCCGGTCAGCGACCGGCTCTGGGCTCGTCGGGTGTGCGAGGCGTCAGTGCTCGTCGCCCGTCGTGCGCGCCGGCACGTCGGTGAGCCGGTCCGTCTCATCCTGTATCTCAGCGGCGATCTTCTTGAGTTCCGGCTCGAACTTGCGGCCGTGGTGGGCGCAGAAGAGCAAGTCACCTCCGCTGGTCAGGACGACGCGCAGGTACGCCTGGGCGCCGCAGCGGTCGCAGCGGTCAGCGGCCGTCAGGGGGCTCGCGGGGGTCAGAACAGTAGTCACGTCGCCTCTTCTCTAGCTCGACGAGCTGTCGTACCAGGGTCAACATCCAACCAGGCCGGAAACGTTCCCGCTCGTGGCTTTTCCTCGAAACTTTTTCCCAAGGTGGCTGTCTGCTGCCGGTTGGCGGCGAATGAGCCGTATTGCATCGCTCTACGGATTTCGCGTTGCTTGTGTCGGTGCGTCCTCCCGGCGTGGTTGCCGGTTGTTGATGAGGACGTGCCCGGAGCCTAAATGGTTCATGCCTGGAAGGGAACGTGATGTTCGCGTCACCCCTTCGAGGGATCGAACATCCATACGACTCTGGACTAGCATGAGGAAACGGGGAGGGTGGCGTGACAACGGCTCTACCAGGCATCGGTACCCTCTGACCGGTGAACGACGCCGGGCCTTACCCCACCGGGCCAGTTTTCAAATTCAGCGAGGAGCGAACCGCGTGACCGCCGAAACGTCCGTGCCGTCCAGTGCGCTGCTGACCGCAGACCGTGACGCTTCCAACTACACCGCGCGGCACCTGCTCGTACTCGAAGGGCTCGAAGCGGTCCGCAAGCGCCCCGGTATGTACATCGGGTCCACCGACAGCCGCGGCCTGATGCACTGCATCTGGGAGATCATCGACAACTCGGTCGACGAGGCCCTCGGTGGCTACTGCGACCACATCGACGTCATCCTCCACGACGACGGCTCCGTCGAGGTCCGGGACAACGGCCGGGGCATCCCGGTCGACGTCGAGCCGAAGACCGGGCTCTCCGGCGTCGAGGTCGTCATGACCAAGCTGCACGCCGGCGGAAAGTTCGGCGGCGGCTCGTACGCCGCCTCCGGCGGTCTGCACGGCGTCGGCGCCTCCGTGGTCAACGCCCTGTCGGCCCGCCTCGACGTCGAGGTCGACCGGAACAGCTCCACGCACTCCATCAGCTTCCGCCGCGGCGTGCCCGGCATCTTCACGGAGCAGGGCCCCGACAGCCCCTTCGACCCGGGCAACGGCCTGCGGAAGGGCAAGCGCGTCCCCAAGACGCGCACGGGCACGCGGGTCCGCTACTGGGCGGACCGGCAGATCTTCCTCAAGGACGCCAAGCTCTCGCTGGAGACGCTCCACCAGCGCGCCCGGCAGACCGCCTTCCTCGTGCCCGGCCTCACGATCGTCGTCCGCGACGAGCGGGACCTGGCCGGGATCGGCAAGAGCGAGGAGACCTTCCGCTTCGACGGAGGCATCAGCGAGTTCTGCGAGTACCTCGCGCAGGACAAGGCCGTCTGCGACATCCAGCGCCTCACCGGCACGGGGACCTTCAAGGAGACCGTCCCGGTCCTCGACGAGCGCGGCCACATGACCCCGACCGAGGTCACCCGCGAGCTCGCCGTCGACGTCGCGCTGCGCTGGGGCACCGGCTACGACAGCACGGTCAAGTCCTTCGTCAACATCATCGCCACCCCCAAGGGCGGCACCCACGTCTCCGGCTTCGAGCAGGCCATCACCAAGACGGTGAACGAAGTGCTCCGCTCGGCCAAGATGCTGCGCGTCGCCGAGGACGACATCGTCAAGGACGACGCCCTGGAGGGGCTCACGGCCGTCGTGACGGTCCGCCTCGCCGAGCCGCAGTTCGAGGGGCAGACGAAGGAGGTCCTGGGCACCTCCGCCGCCCGCCGGATCGTGGCGAACGTGGTCGCCAAGGAGCTCAAGGCCTTCCTGACCTCCACCAAGCGCGACGCGAAGGCGCAGGCCCGCGCCGTCCTGGACAAGGCCGTCGCCGCCGCCAGGACCCGGATCGCGGCCCGTCAGCACAAGGACGCGCAGCGCAGGAAGACCGCGCTCGAGTCGTCCTCCCTGCCGGCCAAGCTCGCCGACTGCCGCAGCGACGACGTGGAGCGCAGCGAGCTCTTCATCGTCGAGGGGGACTCCGCCCTCGGTACGGCCAAGCTCGCGCGCAACAGCGAGTTCCAGGCCCTGCTGCCGATCCGCGGCAAGATCCTCAACGTCCAGAAGTCCTCGGTCTCGGACATGCTCAAGAACGCCGAGTGCGGGGCGATCATCCAGGTCATAGGAGCGGGCTCGGGCCGCACCTTCGACATCGACGCGGCCCGCTACGGGAAGATCGTCCTGCTGGTCGACGCCGATGTCGACGGCGCGCACATCCGCTGTCTGCTGCTGACGCTCTTCCAGCGCTACATGCGGCCCATGGTCGAGGCCGGACGCGTCTTCGCCGCCGTGCCTCCGCTGCACCGGATCGAGCTCGTCCAGCCCAAGAAGGGCCAGGACAAGTACGTCTACACGTACTCGGACGGCGAGCTGCGGCAGACCCTGCTGGAGTTCCAGCGCAAGGGGGTCCGCTACAAGGACTCCATCCAGCGCTACAAGGGTCTCGGCGAGATGGACGCCGACCAGCTCGCGGAGACCACGATGGACCCGCGCCACCGCACCCTGCGCCGGATCAACATCGGCGACCTGGACTCGGCGGAGCAGGTCTTCGACCTCCTCATGGGCAACGACGTGGCGCCCCGCAAGGAGTTCATCACCAGCTCGGCGGCGACGCTCGACCGCTCGCGCATCGACGCCTGACAGAGGCCACGGACAGGACCGGGCCGTGCGGTACGCATATCAGCACGGCCCGGTCAGGCCACAGGGGGCATCTGTCACCTGATGGGGTGAAGAGGGGGAGGAGAAGAGTCCGGGATCTTCCCGCTCTGTCCATCCTTGGGCACGCGACCGAAACGGTTCGCTGACAAGGAGTTGGCCGGTGGAGCAGTACGACTCGGCAGTGCCGCGACAGCGCGATCCCAGCGCGGCGGAGGTCTACCTGGAGGTCCAGCGGAGCCCCGCGTTCCAGGAAGTGCGCCGCCGCTACCGCCGGTTCGTCTTCCCGGCCGCCCTCGCGTTCCTGCTCTGGTACCTCGCCTACGTCGTCGCGGCGACCGCGGCGCCCGGGCTCATGGCACGGCCCGTCGCCGGCGCGGTGAACGTGGCCATGGTCGCGGGGCTCGGCCAGTTCCTCACCACCTTCCTGCTGACCTGGGCCTACGCGCGCCACGCGCGGCTGCGCCGGGACCGGGCGGCCCTCGAACTCCGCTGGGACACGCAGGAGATGACCAGAGGGGTGGCGCAGCGGTGACCGGAGACCATCAGACCCTGGCGCTCGTGCTCTTCAGCGTCTTCATCGCCGTCACCCTGGGGATCACCACCTGGGTGAGCCGCAACCGGCACGGATCGGCGGAGGAGTTCTACGCCGGGGGCAGGCTGTTCTCGCCCATGGAGAACGGTTTCGCCATCGCCGGCGACTACATGTCCGCGGCCTCCTTCCTCGGCATCTCCGGGCTGATCGCGCTCTACGGCTACGACGGCATGCTGTACTCCGTCGGCTTCCTCGTCGCCTGGCTGGTCGTCCTCCTGCTCGTCGCGGAACTCGTCCGCAACTGCGGGCGGTTCACGCTCGCGGACGTCGTCGCCGCGCGGATGTCCGAGCGGCCGGTGCGGATCGCCGCCGGAACCTCCTCCGTGGCCGTCTCCGTGCTCTACCTCGTGGCCCAGATGGTCGGCGCCGGAAGCCTGGTCGCGCTCCTGCTCGGCGGCACGAGCGAGGCGGCCCGCTCCTGGACCGTGATCGGCGTGGGGGCGCTGATGGTCATCTACGTGTCGCTCGGCGGCATGCGGGCCACCACCTGGATCCAGATCGTCAAGGCGGTCCTGCTCATGGCGGGCACGATCGCGCTCACCGTCCTCGTCGTGCTCCGCTTCCACGGCGACGTGAACAGCCTCCTGGCCACCGCGGCCGACCGCAGCGGCCACGGACGGGACTTCCTCGCCCCGGGGCTGCGTTACGGCGGCGACTGGACCGCACGCCTCGACTTCATCAGCCTCGGCATCGCCCTGGTCCTGGGCACCGCGGGACTGCCGCACATCCTGTCGCGCTTCTACACCGTGCCCACCGCCCGCGCCGCCCGCCGGTCCGTCGTCTGGTCCATCGGCCTCATCGGCAGCTTCTACCTGATGACCATCGTGCTCGGCTTCGGCGCCGCCGCCCTGATCGGACCCGCCGAGGTCCGCGCCTCCAGCGCGTCGGGGAACACCGCCATCCCGCTGCTCGCCCTCGACCTCGGCGGCGGCGCGGGGTCCACCGGCGGCACCGTGCTCTTCGCTATCGTGGCCGCCGTCGCCTTCGCGACCATCCTCGCCGTCGTCGCCGGGATCACCCTCGCCTCCTCGGCCTCCGTCGCCCACGACCTGTACAGCTCGCTGCGCCGCCGGCACGCGAAGAAGCAGTACAGCGAGGTGACCGTGGCGCGGTTCGCGGCCGCCGGGATCGGCGCCGCCGCCATCGGACTCGGCCTGCTCGCCCGCGATCTCAACGTGGCCTTCCTCGTCGGCCTCGCCTTCGCGGTCGCCGCCTCGGCCAACCTGCCCGTCCTGCTCTACTCGCTGTTCTGGCGGAAGTTCACCACCCGGGGCGCGGTCTGGTCGGTGTACGGCGGGCTGGTCCCCGCGGTTCTGCTCGTCCTGCTGTCGCCGGTCGTCTCGGGCAGCCCGGAGGCGCTGTTCCCCGGTGTCGACTTCCACGTCTTCCCGCTGCAGAACCCCGGCGTGGTCTCCATCCCGCTCGGGTTCCTCGCGGGCTGGATCGGTACGGTCACCTCGACCGAGCCGCCCGACGAGGCACGGCACGCCGAGGCCGAGGTCCGGGCGCTGACCGGGGCCGGGGCCGTCTGAGGGGGAGAGCCCCCCTGCGAGCGGGAGCGCGCCTCAGGGAGCGGGCGGTGAGGACGCCCAGGCGTACCGGTGCTCGGGACGGCCCGTCTCGCCGTACCGGAGGGAGAGGCTCACCCGGCCGGTGCGTTCGAGGAGTTTGAGGTAGCGCTGGGCGGTCTGGCGGCTCACGCCGGACCGCTCGGCGATCTCCTGAGCGGAGAGCGGGCCGCCGGCGGCGAGCAGGACCTGCCGGACCAGCTCGGCCGTGGTGGGGGAGTGCCCCTTCGGCAAGTCAGGGGAGACGGTGCCCGCCGCCAGGACCCCGAAGATCCGGTCCACCTCGGCCTGCTCCGCCTCGCCGCCCGCTCCCAGGGCGCGCCGGAGTGCCGCGTACGCCTCCAGCTTGGAGCGCAGCCCGGCGAAGTTGAACGGCTTGACCAGGTACTGGAGCGCGCCGTGGCGCATCGCCGCCTGCACGGTGGCCACGTCCCGGGCGGCGGTCACCATGATCACGTCGCACTGGTGGCCGCGCGCGCGGAGCTCCCGTACGGCGGCGAGGCCGTTCTCGTCCGGCAAGTAGTGGTCGAGGAGGATCAGGTCCACGGGGTGCTCGGCCAGGGCGGTCAGCGCCTCGGCGGTCGAGTGGGCGGTGGCGGACACCCGGAAGCCGGGGACCTTGGCGACGTACGCGGCGTTGATCCGCGCCACCAGTACGTCGTCGTCCACCACGAGCACGTCGATCATCGCGCCGCCTCCCCGGCGGGCTCCGGCGAGAGGGCGGCTCCGCCGGGCTCCGGTTCGGTCAGGGCGTCGGGGAGGACGACGGTGAACTCCGCGCCCCCGTCCGCGGCCCCGGCCACACGGGCCGTGCCGCCCCGGCGCTCGGCCAGCCGGCGCACGAAGGCGAGACCGAGCCCGCGCCTGCCGTGGGGCGGCGGCTCCTTCGTCGACCAGCCCTCGGTGAAGATCAGCTCGCGGCGCTCCTCGGGGACGCCGGGGCCGCTGTCCGTGACCCGCAGCACGACCGTACGGCCGTCGGTGCGGAACGCGACCTCGATCCGGGCGCCCGGCGTGCCCGCGACGGCGTCCAGGGCGTTGTCGACCAGATTGCCGACGACCGTGACCAGCTCACGAGGGTCGACGAGCCGGTCCGGCAGCAGGGACTCCGGGGAGATCCGCAGTGATACGCCGCGCTCGGCGGCGACGGTCGCCTTGCCGACCAGGAGCGCGGCGAGCAGCGGGTCGTGGACCTTCTCCGTGACCTGCTCTGCGGTCGCCCGGTGCACTCCGACCACCTCGGTGACGAACTCGACCGCCTCCTCGTGCATGTCCAGCTCCAGGAGGCCGAGGAGCGTGTGCAGCCGGTTGGCGTGCTCGTGGTCCTGAGCGCGGAGGGCGTCGATCAGGCCCCGCGTCGAGTCGAGCTCGCGCCCGAGGCGCTCCAGCTCGGTGCGGTCGCGCAAGGTAGCGACGGCGCCGCCGTCGTCCGTGGGCATCCGGTTGGCGATCAGGACCCGGTGGCCCTGGACGGTGACGAGATCCTCGCCCGTGACCCGGCCCGTGAGGACGTCGGCGGTACGGCCCTGGCCGAGGACCTCGTCCACGGGCCGGCCCGCGGCCTCGGGGCCGACGCCGAGCAGGCGCTGTGCCTCGTCGTTCACGAGCCGTACGGAGCCGGTGCGGTCGATGGCCACGACACCCTCCCGGATGCCGTGCAGCATGGCCTCGCGCTCGGCGAGCAGCGCGGAGATGTCGGAGAAGGCCAGGTCGTGTGTCTGGCGCTGGAGCCGTCGGGAGATCAGGTACGCGGCGAGGGCCCCGACCGCGAGCGCCCCGCCCGCATAAGCGAGGAGGCCCGGGATCGCGGCGAGGAGCCGGTCGCGGACGCTGTCGTACTCGATGCCGACGGAGACCGCGCCGATGATCCGGCCGTCCGCGTCGCGCAGCGGAGCCTTGCCGCGTGCCGAGCGGCCGAGCGTGCCGCTGTCGATCTCCATCACCTCCCGCCCCGCGAGGACGGCGCTCGGGTCGGTGGAGACGCGCCGGCCGATCTGGGCGGGGTCGGTGTGCGACCAGCGCACCCCGCGGGTGTCCATGACGACGACGTACTCGGCGCCCGTGGACACCCGGATCCGTTCGGCCTCCGTCTGCACGGGGCCCCGCGCCGAGGGCGGGGTGCCGACGAGGCCGGCGGCGAGCCCCGGGGAGGCGGTGGTCTCGGCGATGGCCAGGGCCCGCCGCATGGCCTGGTCGTCGAGCTGTGCGCTGAGGGGGGCGAGGAAGAGACCGGTGGCGAGGACGGTCACACCGGTCGCGATGGCCAGCTGCATCAGCAGGACCTGCGCGAACACCCGCCGGGGCCACCCGAACCGCCGACGGCGCGCGAGGGGCCGCGCGGGGCTGGTCTGTGCGGGGCTCATGCCAGAAAAGGTAAGCGTCCGAGCCCCACGACCGGAAATGCCGGCCCCGGTTCCCCCGCTGGGCCCGTATCGCCGGGCTGTCCCGGTGTCCCTGCGGCGGATCGGCCGGTGGTTTCGGTCGTCCTCGGACGATCACGCCTATCCTGGGGCCTTCCCACCGCTGTGGGAAGGAACCCGCGACCGGAGGCACGACCCTTGAGCACGCAGCAGATTCCCGTCGTCGTCCTCGCCGGGTTTCTCGGGGCAGGGAAGACGACGCTCCTCAACCATCTGCTGCGCAGCGCCCGGGGTACCCGTATCGGGGTCATGGTCAACGATTTCGGGGACATCGGCATCGACGCGATGACCGTCGCCGGACAGGTGGGCTCCACCGTCTCCCTCGGCAACGGCTGCCTGTGCTGCGCGGTCGACGCGAGCGAGCTCGACGAGTACCTGGAGGTCCTGACCCGGCCCGAGTCCCGGCTCGACGTGATCGTCATCGAGGCGAGCGGCCTCGCCGAGCCGCAGGAACTGGTCCGCATGGTGCTGGCCAGCGAGAACGGGCGGATCGTCTACGGAGGGCTCGTCCAGCTCGTCGACGCGGCCGAGTTCGACGCCACCCGGCGGTTCCACCCCGAGACCGACCGGCACCTCGCCCTCGCCGACCTCGTGGTCGTCAACAAGGCCGACCGGGTCCCGGAGGACCGCCTCCGGGCCGTCCGGGACACCGTGGCCGGCCTCGCGGGGCGCGCCGCCGTGGTCGAGGCCTCCCACGGCCGGATCGAGCCGGAGCTGCTCTTCGACCGGGTCGTCCCCGAGGACGAGATCGAGGGCCAGATGTCGATCGAGGACATCCTGTACGGCCCCGGCGACGACACCCACGTCCACCCGCACGCGGCCTACGAGACGCTCTCGCTGACGGCCTCCGTCCCGCTGCACCCGCGCCGGCTGATGACCTTCCTGGACTCCAGGCCCGAGGGGCTCTACCGGATCAAGGGGTTCGTCGACTTCGGCGCCGCCGACCCGGACAACCGTTACGCCGTGCACGCGGTCGGCCGCTTCCTGCGCTTCTACCCCGAGCCCTGGCCCGCCGGCGAGGAGCGGCTCACCCAGCTCGTCCTGATCGGCTCCGGCATCGACGCCGCCGCCCTGCGCAAGGAGCTCGCCGCGTGCGAGCAGAACGGTCCGCAGGACGCCCCCGACGAGCACAGCATGTGGGGCGTCCTGCGGTACGTGCCGCGCGCCGACGAGAGCCCGGACCAGGACGCCACACTCTCCTGACCTCCCGCCGGCCCGGCCGGCCGGCCGGCTTCGGGCGGGTCCGGCGAGCTCGTGGACCGAGACCCGTGGGTAGGGGAAGACCCCCTTGGGGCCGGCCTTGCGGCCGGCCCCAAGGGGGTCCCTTCGTGACGTCCGGACGGTCAGGCGGGGCCGGCCAGTGCGTCGACCGGCTGGGCCAGCGGGACGCCCGAGCCGTCGCGGCGCGGGTCCACGTCCGGCAGTGGCACCGGGGTGCCGTTCTTCTGCGCGGCCCGTGCCGGGGTGGCACCCGCCCAGGCCAGGATCAGGACGTCCTCGCCCTTCAGGAACCGCTGGCAGCGGACACCGCCCGTCGCGCGGCCCTTGCGCGGGTACTGGTCGAAGGGGGTCAGCTTCGCCGACGTACCCGCCGAGGCGTCGAGGGTGCCGGTGGAGCTCGCGACGGTGAAGACCACGGCTTCCGCCGCCGGGTCCACGGCCGTGAACGAGAGCACCTCGGCGCCCGCGGTCAGCTTGACGCCCGCCATGCCGCCGGCCGGCCGGCCCTGGGGCCGTACCTGCGCGGCCGGGTAGCGGAGCAGCTGGGCGTCGGAGGTGATGAAGACCAGGTCCTCCTCACCCGTCCGCAGCTCGGTCGCGCCGACGATCCGGTCACCGTCCTTGAGGGTGATGACCTCCAGCTCGTCCTTGTTCGCCGGGTAGTCCGGCACCACGCGCTTCACCACGCCCTGCAGCGTGCCGATCGCGAGACCCGGCGACGACTCGTCGAGCGTGGTCAGGCAGACCACCGACTCGTCCGCCTCCAGGGACAGGAACTCCGAGAGCTGCGCGCCGCCCGCGAGATTGGGCGTGGCGTGGGTGTCCGGGAGCTGCGGCAGGTCGATGACCGCGATCCGCAGCAGCCGGCCGTCCGAGGTCACCGCGCCGACGTCACCGCGCTGGGTGGCGGCCACCGCGGACACGATCAGGTCGTGCTTGGTGCGCGGCGCGTCCGGGTCGGCGGGCGGCAGCTCCGCCGTCGCCGTACGGGCCAGCAGACCCGTCGAGGAGAGCAGCACGCGGCACGGGTCGTCCGCGACCTCGAGGGGGACGGCCGCGACGGGCGCGCCCGCCGATTCGAGCAGGACCGTCCGCCGGTCGGTGGCGAACTTCTTGGCGACCGCGGCCAGTTCCGCCGAGACCAGCTTCCGCAGCTCCGCGTCGGAGTCGAGGATCCCGGTCAGCTCGTCGATCTCGCCGGTGAGCCGGTCGCGCTCGGTCTCCAGCTCGATGCGGTCGAACTTGGTGAGGCGGCGCAGCGGGGTGTCCAGGATGTACTGCGTCTGGATCTCGCTCAGCGAGAAGCGCTCCATCAGGCGCTCCTTGGCCTGAGCGGAGTTGTCGCTCTCCCGGATGATCCGGATGACCTCGTCGATGTCGAGGAGCGCGACGAGCAGGCCCTCCACGAGGTGCAGCCGGTCGCGCTTCTTGGTCCGGCGGAACTCGGAGCGGCGGCGGACGACCTCGAAGCGGTGGTCGAGGTAGACCTCCAGGAGCTCCTTCAGGCCGAGCGTCAGCGGCTGACCGTCCACCAGCGCCACGTTGTTGATGCCGAAGGACTCCTCCATCGGCGTCAGTTTGTAGAGCTGCTCCAGGACCGCCTCCGGCACGAAGCCGTTCTTGATCTCGATGACCAGACGCAGGCCGTGGCTGCGGTCGGTGAGGTCCTTGACGTCCGCGATGCCCTGGAGCTTCTTGGAGCCGACGAGGTCCTTGATCTTGGAGATGACCTTCTCGGGGCCGACCGTGAAGGGCAGCTCGGTCACGACGATGCCCTTGCGGCGTGCCGTCACGTTGTCCACGGTGGCCGTGGCGCGGATCTTGAACGTGCCGCGGCCGTTCTCGTACGCGTCCTTGATGCCGGACAGGCCGACGATCCGGCCGCCGGTCGGCAGGTCGGGGCCGGGCACGAAGCGCATCAGCGTCTCGAGGTCGGCGCCCGGGTGGCGGATCAGGTGGCGGGCCGCCGCGATCACCTCGCCGAGGTTGTGCGGCGGCATGTTGGTCGCCATGCCGACCGCGATCCCCGACGCGCCGTTGACCAGCAGGTTCGGATAGGCGGCGGGCAGTGCCACCGGCTCCTGCTCCTGGCCGTCGTAGTTCGGCGTGAAGTCGACCGTGTCCTCGTCGATGGAATCGGTCATCAGCAGCGCGGCCGGCGCCATCCGCGACTCCGTGTACCGCATGGCGGCGGGCGGGTCGTCGTTGCCGAGGGAGCCGAAGTTGCCGTGACCGTCGACGAGGGGCAGCCGCATGGAGAAGGGCTGTGCCATGCGGACCATGGCGTCGTAGATCGACGCGTCGCCGTGCGGGTGGAGCTTGCCCATCACCTCGCCGACGACACGGGCGCACTTCACGAACCCGCGATCGGGCCGGAGCCCCATCTCGCCCATCTGGTAGACGATGCGGCGCTGGACGGGCTTCATGCCGTCGCGGGCGTCGGGGAGAGCGCGCGAGTAGATCACCGAGTACGCGTACTCGAGGAAGGAGCCCTGCATCTCGTCGACGACGTCGATGTCGAGGATCCTCTCCTCGTACGCGTCGTCCGGCGGCGGTGTCTTCGTGCTGCGGCGGGCCATCGCGGCTGCGGCTCCTTCACCAACAAGGTTGATCTGACGCGGACCATTGTGGACTGTGCCACCGACAACGCCGACCGCGACCCGGAAGAGGGACATCCGGAAGGGGCGGGAACTTCGCGAGGTGTCGGCGCGCTTGCATACAGTGGCAGGACTTTTTCACATCGCGATCGAAGGGACGTACATGCCCATGGGTCACACGGCCACGGCCGAGGCCGGCTCCGGCGGCCTGACAGCGACCGAGCACCGGTTGGCGAACGGCCTGCGCGTGGTGCTCTCGGAGGACCACCTGACCCCGGTCGCCGCGGTCTGCCTCTGGTACGACGTCGGTTCGCGTCACGAGGTCGAGGGCCGCACGGGCCTCGCCCACCTCTTCGAGCACCTGATGTTCCAGGGCTCGAAGCAGGTCCACGGGAACGGGCACTTCGAGCTGGTGCAGGGTGCGGGCGGCTCGCTCAACGGCACGACGAGCTTCGAGCGCACCAACTACTTCGAGACCATGCCCACCCACCAGGTGGAGCTCGCGCTCTGGCTGGAGGCCGACCGCATGGGCTCGCTGCTCGCGGCCCTGGACGACGAGTCCATGGAGAACCAGCGGGACGTCGTCAAGAACGAGCGCCGCCAGCGGTACGACAACGTGCCGTACGGCACGGCCTTCGAGAAGCTGACCGCGCTGGCCTACCCGGAGGGCCACCCGTACCACCACACGCCGATCGGCTCCATGGCGGACCTGGACGCCGCCACGCTGGAGGACGCGCGGAACTTCTTCCGCACGTACTACGCGCCGAACAACGCGGTGCTGTCGGTCGTCGGCGACATCGACCCGGCGGAGACCCTCGCCTGGGTCGAGAAGTACTTCGGCTCCATCCCCTCCCACGACGGCAAGCGGCCCCCGCGCGACGGCTCGCTGCCCGACGTCATGGGCTCCGAGCAGCGTGTGGTCCTCGTCGAGGAGGTCCCGGCGCGCGCGCTGATGGCCGCCTACCGGCTGCCGCACGACGGCACGCGCGAGTGCGACGCCGCCGACCTGGCCCTGACGGTCCTCGGCGGTGGCGAGTCCTCCCGGCTGCACAACCGCCTGGTCCGCCGGGACCGGACGGCCGTCGCCGCCGGTTTCGGCCTGCTGCGGCTCGCCGGGGCGCCCTCGCTGGGCTGGCTGGACGTCAAGACCTCCGGCGGTGTCGAGGTCCCGCAGATCGAGGCCGCCGTCGACGAGGAGCTCGCCCGCTTCGCCGCCGAGGGCCCGACGCCCGAGGAGATGGAGCGCGCGCAGGCCCAGTTGGAGCGCGAGTGGCTCGACCGGCTCGGCACCGTCGCGGGCCGCGCCGACGAACTGTGCCGGTTCGCCGTGCTGTTCGGCGACCCGCAGCTCGCCCTCACGGCCGTCGACCGGGTCCTCGACATCACCGCCGAGGAGGTGCAGGCGGCCGCGAAGGCCAAGCTGCGCCCCGACAACCGCGCGGTGCTCGTCTACGAGCCGGTGGCCACCGAACAGAGCGAGAGCGACAGCGACGAGGAAGAGGGAGCGGACCAGTGACCGACGCTGCCGTGTCTTTGACGAGCATGGACTTCCACCCGCAGCCCGAGCCGGGCGTCGCCAGGCCCTGGGCGTTCCCGGCCCCGGACCGCGGCTCCCTGGCCAACGGCCTGACCCTGCTGACCAGCCACCGCCCCGGCCAGCAGGTCGTGGCCGTGGAGCTCTTCCTGCCGGCCCCGCTGGACGCCGAGCCGGCCGGGCTCGACGGCGTCGCCACGATCATGGCCCGCGCGCTCTCCGAGGGCACGGACCAGCGCGACGCCGAGGAGTTCGCGGCCGAGCTGGAGCGCTGCGGCGCCACGCTCGACGCGCACGCGGACCACCCGGGCGTACGGGTCTCCCTCGAGGTGCCCGTCTCCCGGCTGCCCAAGGCACTCGGGCTGCTCTCCGAAGCGCTGATCGCGCCGGCCTTCCTGGACACCGAGATCGAGCGCCTCGTGCGCAACCGCCTCGACGAGATCCCGCACGAGACGGCCAACCCGGCCCGCCGCGCCGCCAAGCAGCTCTCCAAGGAGCTCTTCCCGGCCGAGGTCCGGATGTCCCGGCCGCGTCAGGGCACCGAGGAGACCGTCGAGGCCATCGACGCCGCCGCGGTCCGCGCCTTCTACGAGGCGTACGTCCGGCCCGCCACGGCCACCGCCGTGGTCGTCGGCGACCTGACCGGCGTCGACCTGGACAAGGTCCTCGCCGAGACCCTGGGCGCCTGGACCGGCGAGTCGGCCGAGCCGCTCCCGATGCCGCCGATCACCGCCGACGACACCGGACGGGTCGTCATCGTCGACCGCCCCGGCGCGGTCCAGACCCAGTTGCTGATCGGCCGGATCGGCGCCGACCGGCACGACAATGTCTGGGCGGCCCAGGCCCTGGGCACGTACTGCCTCGGTGGGACGCTGACCTCGCGGCTCGACCGGGTCCTGCGCGAGGAGAAGGGCTACACGTACGGCGTGCGGGCCTTCGGGCAGGTGCTCCGCTCCGACGCCGAGGGGAACGGCGCCTCGATGCTCGCCATCAGCGGCTCGATCGACACCCCGAACACCGGCCCCGCACTTGACGACCTGTGGAAGGTGCTGCGGACCCTCGCCGCCGAGGGTCTCACCGACGCCGAGCGCGAGACGGCCGTGCAGAACCTGGTGGGCGTGGCACCGCTCAAGTACGAGACGGCCGCCTCGGTCGCCGGGACGCTCGCCGACCAGGTCGAGCAGCACCTCCCGGACGACTACCAGGCCCAGTTGTACGCGCGGCTGGCCGAGACGGGCACGGTCGAGGCGACCGCGGCCGTCGTCAACGCCTTCCCCGTGGACCGGCTCGTGACCGTGCTCGTGGGCGACGCGGCACAGATCGCGGAGCCGGTGCGCGCACTCGGCATCGGCGAAGTCACCGTGGTGACCGGCTGATCGCACGCGCCGACCCGGCGACGGAAGGCCTCGACGTCATGATTTCGTCGAGGCCTTCCGCTTTGCCCGAATTGAGGGCAAGAGTGGCTGTCTGCCCTGTGGCATGTCTTACAAACGGGCGTGTCTGTTTGGTGATTGACAGACGATCCCATAGCGTCGGTGCGGCTGTTCGTCAGTTGCACGTGCCGCATTCGCGGCAACGGACAGTCATCGCCGAGTCCCCGTCAGGCGCGAGCCTGGGGAGCCGGGGACCCACACAGTCCCTGGGGTGAATCGGGCGCCTTCGTCACGTACGGAGGGGCTCGTAGGAGACCTTCCTGCTCCGAACCCGTCAGCTAACCCGGTAGGCGAGAAGGAAGGAAAGGATCAGCCCCTACATGGCGTTCACCCGTGCCACCGGGAAGCATCGTGGTCCGAGCCGGATGGCGCGCCGCAGCGTGGGCATCGCCGGCGTGGCGACGCTCGCCACCACCGGCGTCATCGGAGGCTTCGCCTCCCCGGCGCTCGCCACCGACACGGACAACCGCTCCCCCGAGGACACCGGCCTCACGCAGGTGATCACCGAGGACTCCCTCGCGGACCGGATCGACGCCCAGGCCGCCGCCCAGGAGCAGGAGGCCTTCGAGGCCATCGTCAAGGCGAAGGCCCAGGCCGAGGCCCGCGCCGAGGCGAAGCGCAAGGCCGAGGCCCGCGCCAAGGAGGTCCGCGAGGAGCGCGAGCGCGCCGCCCGCGAGGCCGAGCGCCGCCGCCTCGCCTCCTTCCAGCTCCCCGTGGCCGGCTCGTACGTCACCACCGGCTACAAGACCGGCGGCTCGCTCTGGTCCTCCGGCAGCCACTCCGGCATCGACTTCCACGCCTCCTACGGCAGCTCGGTCGTCTCCGTCGGCTCCGGCACCGTCGTCGAGGCCGGCTGGGGCGGCGCGTACGGCAACAACATCGTGATCCAGATGAACGACGGCACGTACACCCAGTACGGTCACCTCTCGTCCATCGGGGTCTACGTCGGCCAGACCGTCGAGCCGGGCCAGCAGATAGGCATCTCGGGCTCGTCGGGCAACTCGACCGGCCCGCACCTCCACTTCGAGGCGCGGACGGGCTCCGACTACGGCTCGGACCTGAACCCCATCTCCTACCTCCGCGCTCGCGGCGTCAGCCTCTGACACCACGCGGATCGCGTCGCAAAAGCCCCGGCTCGTACTGAGCCGGGGCTTTTCGCTGACCGAAACATATCGCTGGATTCCACGGGGGCATCGGAAATTCCGGCCTGCTGCAATAGAGTCGCGGAACAGACGCAGAAGGGACGCAGAACAGGCGTCGCTCGAATTGTCTCTCGCGGACCAAGGCGGAGGTCGGACATGCGCGTACCCGCGCAATCGGTATGCACGGCGATCCGGGACGACATCGTCTCCGGTGTCTTCGAGCGGGGCGGGCGGCTGACCGAGGAGCAGCTCGCGCGCCGCTACGGGGTCTCCCGTGTCCCGGTCCGTGAGGCCCTGCGCACCCTGGAGTCCGAGGGCTTCGTCGTCACCCGCCGCCACGCCGGCGCCCATGTCGCCGAGCCCACCGAGCAGGAGGCGGCCGATCTGCTCGACATGCGGGCCCTGCTCGAACCGCTGGGCGCCGCCCGCGCCGCGCAGCGGCGTACCGAGGCGCATCTGAAGGTCCTGCGCGGCCTGGTCAGGCTGGGGCAGGAGCGGGCCAGGCGCGGCCAGGGCGAGGATCTGCGCTCGCTCGGGGGCTGGTTCCACGAGACGCTGGCGCAGGCCTCCGGCAGTCCGGCCCTGACCGCGCTGCTCACCCAGCTACGCCACAAGATCGCCTGGATGTACGCGGTCGACCAGCCCGCCCACCCCGTGGAGGCCTGGTCCGAGCACGGCGCCATCGTGGACGCCGTCGCGCGCGGCGACGCCGAGAGGGCCAGGGCGCTGACGGCGCTGCACGCGGAGCGCTCGCTGGGGCTGCACCGGCTCAAAAGGCCGGAGCGCGGCCGTGTGAGGGTTTCGCAACATGTCGTCAACACGGCGAGCGGCCGGAATTAACGCGCGCACCGTATACAAAGAATAGGAATTCGACGGAGCTGATTTGTGCTGCCCGGAAACGCCGGCTCCGGAAAAGCGAAAACCGCGACCGCCGGAATTCCGGGAGTCGCGGTTTCGTCGTACGGGGAACGCGTCGTGCGGGGAACGCGTCGTGCGGGGAATGCGGGGTCAGACGGTCTCGGGGAGCTCGTCGAGACCCTCGGCGACCAGCTTGGCGAGACGGTCGAGCGCGATCTCGGCGCCGTCGGCCTCCGAAGCGAGGACGATCTCCTCGCCGCCCTGCGCGCCCAGGCCGAGCACCGCGAGCATCGAGGCGGCGTTCACGGGGGTGCCGTCGGACTTGGCGATCGTCACCGGAACGCCGGAAGCCGTGGCGGCACGGACGAAGATGGACGCGGGGCGGGCGTGGAGGCCCTCGGCCCAGCCGACGTTGACGCGGCGCTCAGCCATGGTGTTGCCCTTCAAGTCTCAAGCGGGTTGTCTAGACCAGTCTCTCATGTGATGCGCGGTGCTCGTGCCGACGTTCGACCCGGACCGGACCGACTTTCGGTCCTCCCCACCTTGCACGGCAGGCATCCGCCGCGCGACCGGTGCCGGTGTCGTACACCGGCCGTAGGCTGGCCCCATGCAGAGCGCGTCGGAGCAGTCGGAAGCGGCGGATCGACCGGCACCACCGGCACCTGCCTCATCGCCGGAGCACGCCTATCCCGATCACTGGGAGGCCGACGTGGTGCTCCGGGACGGCGGCACCGCGCGCATCAGGCCCATCACGGCCGACGACGCCGACCGGCTGGTCAGCTTCTACGAGCAGGTGTCGGACGAGTCGAAGTACTACCGCTTCTTCGCGCCGTACCCACGGCTCTCCGCGAAGGACGTCCACCGGTTCACCCACCACGACTTCGTCGACCGGGTGGGCCTCGCCGCGACCGTGGGCGGCGAGTTCATCGCCACCGTCCGCTACGACCGCATCGACGACCGCGGCATGCCCGCCTCTGGACCGGCCGACGAGGCCGAGGTCGCCTTCCTCGTCCAGGACGCGCACCAGGGGCGCGGCGTCGCCTCCGCCCTCCTCGAACACATCGCGGCGGTCGCGCGCGAGCGGGACATCCGGCGCTTCGCCGCGGAGGTGCTCCCCGCCAACAACAAGATGATCAAGGTCTTCACGGACGCGGGCTACACCCAGAAGCGGAGCTTCGAGGACGGCTCCGTCCGGCTCCACCTCGACCTCGAACCGACCGTCCGCTCCCTCGCCGTCCAGCGCGCGCGGGAGCAGCGGGCAGAGGCGCGATCCGTCCAGCGGCTCCTCACGCCCCGCTCCGTCGCCGTCGTCGGCGCCGGGCGCGCACCCGGCGGCGTCGGCCGGACCGTCCTCCGCAATCTCCTCGGCTCCGGCTTCACCGGCCGCGTCCACGCGGTGAACGCCGCGCTCACCGACGGTCCGGCGGAGCTCGACGGAGTCCCCGCCCACCCCTCCGTCGCGGCCATCGGCGAGCCCGTGGACCTGGCGATCGTCGCCGTCCCCGCCGAGCGCGTGCCGGAGGTCGTCGCCGACTGCGGCGAGCACGGAGTGCTGGGCCTCGTCGTCCTTTCCGCCGGATACGCGGAGAGCGGTCCGGCCGGCCGGGAGCGGCAGCGCCAGCTCGTACGACAGGCCCGCTCGTACGGGATGCGGATCATCGGGCCGAACGCGTTCGGGATCATCAACACCGCCGAGGACGTCCGGCTCAACGCCTCGCTCGCCCCCCACATGCCGGCCGCCGGGCGGATCGGGCTCTTCACCCAGTCCGGCGCGATCGGGATCGCGCTCCTCGCCGGCCTCCACCGGCACGGCGCGGGGCTCTCCTCCTTCATCTCGGCCGGCAACCGCGCCGACGTGTCCGGGAACGACTTCCTCCAGCACTGGTACGACGACCCGGGTACGGACGTCGTCCTCCTCTATCTGGAGTCGATCGGCAACCCCAGGAAGTTCACCCGGCTGGCCCGCCGCACCGCCGCGGTCAAACCGGTCGTGGTCGTCAAGGGCGCCCGGCACAGCGGCAGCGCGCCGCCCGGCCACCGGGTGCCCGTCACCCGCATCCCGCACGCCACGGTCTCCGCGCTGCTGCGCCAGGCCGGGGTGATCCGCGTCGACACCGTCACCGAACTCGTGGACGCCGGACTGCTCCTCGCCGCCCAGCCGCTTCCCGCCGGGCCCAGGGTCGCGATCCTCGGCAACTCCGAGTCGCTCGGCCTCCTCACGTACGACGCCTGCCTGACCGAGGGACTGCGCCCGCTGCGGCCGCTCGACCTGACGACCGCGGCGGGCCCGGCGGACTTCCGGGACGCGCTGGCCGCGGCGCTCGCGGACGAGACGTCCGACGCGGTCGTGGTGACCGCGATCCCCTGGGTCGGGGAGAACGGCGCCACCGAGTCCGGCGACGGGGAGGTCCTCGCGGCCTCCCTGCGCGAGGCCGTCGCGTCCGTACCCGCCCCGGCGAAGCCCGTCGTCGTCGTCCACGTCGAGATGGGCGGCCTCGCGGAGGCCCTCGCGGTCGCGACGAGCACGAGGCCGGCGCCGGCGGGGACCCGTACGGCATCGGCTCCGGTCCGGCCCGCGGCGGCAGCCATCACGGGGACCGCCGCCCCGGTCGCCGGTCCCGCCGCCGACCCGGCCGCCGGGGAGACCGCCGCCCGGGGCTCCGCCCCGAGCACCGATCCCGCCGCCACCGACCCTGCCGCCGCCGAGACCGCTGCCGTCGCCGCCGACGCGGCCCCCGGCCGGCAGGCCACCATCCCCGCCTATCCCGCCGCCGAGCGCGCCGTGCGGGCCCTGGCCGAGGCCGTGCGGTACGGGCAGTGGCGGCGGCAGGCCGCCGAGCCCGGACGGGTGCCCGAGTACGAGGACATCGACGAGCCAGGGGCCGCCGCGCTCATCGAGCGGGTGCTCGGCGACGGCGGCGACGGCGGCGAAACGGACACGCGAGGTGTGACCCTCGACACCGCGGACGCGGGGGAGCTGCTCTCGCGGTACGGGATCACCGTCCTGCCCACCCTCCCCGCGCCCACCCCCGACGAGGCCGTCGCCGCCGCCCGCCGGCTCGGCTACCCCGTCGCGCTCAAGACGACCGCGCCCCACCTGCGTCACCGCCCCGACCTCGGCGGTGTCCGGCTGGACCTGGCCACCGAGGAGCAGCTCCGTACCGCCTACGCCGAGCTGACCGAGGTCCTCGGCAAGCCCGAGGAGCTCCAGCCCGTCGTCCAGGCGATGGTGCCCCGGGGCGTCGACACCCTCGTCCGCTCCGCCATCGACCCCGCCGTCGGAGCCGTCCTCTCCTTCGGGCTCTCCGGCGCGGCCTCCGAGCTCCTCGGCGACACGGCCCACCGGCTGGTCCCGGCCACCGACCGGGACGCCGCCGAACTCGTCCGTTCCATCCGCACCGCCCCGCTGCTCTTCGGCTGGCGCGGATCCGCCCCGGTCGACACCCCTGCCCTGGAGGAACTCCTGCTCAGGGTCTCCCGGCTCGTCGACGACCACCCGGAGGTGGTGGCGGTCTCCCTGGAGCCGGTGGTCGTGGCCCCCGGCGGACTGTCCGTCCTCGGAGCAACCGTCCGGCTGGCCCCGCCCCCGCCCCGGACCGACCTCGGCCCGCGCCGCCTGCCGAGTTACTGAGGCTCTGAGGGGGCCCAGGGCCCCGTAGGATGGAGTCCATGGCGAAGAGCGGTACGACGACCCAGGGGCTGCGCGCGGCGATCGAGCGCAGCGGCTACTACCCGGCCCTCGTGGCCGAGGCGGTGGAGGCCGCCGTCGGCGGCGAGGCCGTGGCGTCGTACGTGGTGCACCAGGAGACCACGTTCGACGCGAACGAGGTCCGGCGCCACGTCACCGTCCTCGTCCTGACGGCCCACCGCTTCATCGTGAGCCACACCGACGAGCAGGCCGCCGACACCAGCTCCCCGACGCCGTACGCCACGACGTCCACCGAGTCCGTGAAGCTCGACCGGATCTCCTCGGTCGTCGTCAGCCGTGTCGTCGCCAACCCCGAGTCGTACACCCCGGGCACGCTGCCCCGCGAGGTGGTGCTCACCATCGGCTGGGGCGCCGTCTCCCGCATCGACCTGGAGCCCGCCGCCTGCGGCGACGCCAACTGCGACGCCGACCACGGCTACACGGGCAACGCCACCGCCGACGACCTCAGCCTGCGGGTGAGCGAGGCCGGCGACGGCCCGGACACCGTCCGGCAGACCCTCGCCTTCGCCCAGGCGCTCTCCGAATCCATCGCGGCCACCGCCGCCACCACGCGCTGATGGTCCAGCCCACCGCCGTGTCCCACGGCTGGCCCGACGACCCGGTCCCGCTGTCCCTGGACACCGCGCCGGTGCCCGAGTACACCTTCGGCTCCCTCGGCGACCTGCTCCCGACGCTCGTCGCGGGCCAGGGCGTGCCCGGCTTCGACGCGAGGATCGCCGAGCTGACCCCGGCCGACCGGAACTGCGTCTTCCTGATCGACGGACTCGGCTGGGAGCAGATCAAGGCCCATCCGGACGAGGCCCCGTACCTGACCTCGCTCCTCGGCACCTCGCGCGGCGGCACGGGCCGCCCCGTCACCGCCGGCTTCCCCGCCACCACCGCGACCTCGCTCGCCTCCGTCGGCACCGGCCGCTACCCCGGTACGCACGGGCTGCCCGGCTACACCGTGCGCAACCCCGACACCGGCGAGCTGATGAACCAGCTGCGCTGGAGGCCGTGGACCGAACCGCGTGTCTGGCAGCCGTACCCCACCGTCTTCCAGCTCGCGCACGCGGCCGGGATCCACACCGCCCAGGTGTCCTCCCCGATCTTCGAGCAGACCCCCCTCACCCAGGTCGCGCTCAGCGGCGGAACGTTTCACGGGCGTCTGACCGGCGAGGAGCGCATGGACTTCGCCGCCGAGCAGCTCGCCGCCGGCGACCGCTCGCTCGTCTACACGTACTACAGCGAACTCGACGGCGCGGGACACCGCTTCGGCATCGACTCCGACGCCTGGCGCGGACAGCTGATGTTCGTCGACCGGCTCGTGCAGCGTCTCGCCGAGCAGCTCCCGCCCCGCTCCGCGCTGTACGTCACGGCCGACCACGGCATGGTCGACATCCCCTTCGACGAGCAGCACCGCATCGACTTCGACGAGGACTGGGAGCTGCGCGCGGGCGTGGCCCTGCTCGGCGGCGAAGGCCGGGCCCGTCATGTGTACGCCGTCCCCGGCGCCGAGGCGGACGTCCTCACCTGCTGGCGCGAGGTGATCGGCGAGCAGTTCTGGGTGGCGAGCCGGGACGAGGCCATCGCCCTCGGCTGGTTCGGCGACGAGATCGACGAGCGCGTGTACGGCAGGATCGGCGACGTGGTCGCCGCGGCCCACGACGACGTCGCGATCACCGCGTCGGTCAACGAGCCCCACGAGTCGGCGATGGCCGGCATGCACGGGTCCATGACCCCCGCCGAGCAGCTCGTCCCGCTGCTCGAAGTCCGTTCCTGAACCTACGCGCCGCACACCCCCTCACGACCTGAAAGGTCCCTGACCCGTCATGCCCGAGCTGGTCTTCTTCTCCGGAACCATGGATTGCGGGAAGAGCACCCTGGCCCTCCAGATCGCCCACAACCGCGACGCGCGCGGGCTCCAGGGCGTGATCTTCACCCGTGACGACCGGGCGGGCGAGGGCAAGCTGTCCTCCCGGCTCGGCCTGGTGACGGAGGCGGTCGAGGCTCCGCAGGGCATGGACCTGTACGCGTACCTCGTCACCCAGCTGTCCCAGGGCGGCAAGGCCGACTACGTGATCGTCGACGAGGCGCAGTTCCTCGCGCCGGAACAGATCGACCAGCTCGCCCGTATCGTCGACGACCTCGGCCTGGACGTCTTCGCCTTCGGCATCACCACCGACTTCCGGACCAAGCTGTTCCCCGGCTCGCAGCGGCTGATCGAACTGGCGGACCGGATCGAGCAGCTCCAGGTCGAGGCGCTGTGCTGGTGCGGGGCCCGGGCGACGCACAACGCCCGTACGGTGGGCGGCCAGATGGTCGTCGAGGGCGCCCAGGTGGTGGTCGGGGACGTGAACCGGCCGGCGGGGGAGGTCGGTTACGAGGTCCTCTGCCGCCGTCACCACCGCCGCCTCATGACCTCGGCCGCGGCCCACGCGGGCGCGCTCTCGCCGGACGTCCTTCCGGTCAACAACGCCTGACCCGGGGTCAGTCAGGCGGTGGGGAGAGATCTCCCCGCAGCCGCCGGGTGCGAAGCGCCAGCTCCAGTTCGAAGCGGCGGTCCGGGTCGTCCAGGTCGTCGCCCCACAACTCACGGAGCTGTCTCAGCCGGTAGCGCACGGTCTGGGGGTGGACTCCGAGCCGGGCGGCCACCTCCGGAGCACCACCTCGCGTCTCCAGCCAGGCCAGCAGTGTCTCGGCGAGTCGGTTGGCGTGTGCCGGGCCGCCGGCCTCGTCGAGCCGCGCCAGCCGCCGCCGCGCCAGATCGTCGATCAGCTCACCCGCGGGCAGCAGCACCAAGGCTTCGACGTGCTCGCCGCAGTGCAGGAGCCGCCCTCGCGGCAGCAGACCCTGCTCGATCATTCCGACGGCGGCCTCCGCCCAGCGCAGCGACGTGGCAGCCTCCGCCAGGGGAACCGACGGGCCGAGCGCCCCGGACCAGCCGGCCACCGCCCGGTCCAGCAACTCCGCGCGTCCGGGGGCGTCCGGGTCCGGTACGACCAGGCGCGGCCGCACGCCCTCCATGTCGAGCAGCATCTCGTCGCCCACGGCAGGGGCGACGGCCTCCTGGGCGGGACGGAGCAGCACCGCCACCGCCACCCTCCCGGGCAGCTGCCATCCCAGGTCGGCCGCGCGGTCGGCGAGCAAGGCGGTCGGATCCGTGCGGTGTTCGGTGAGCAGGAGATCGACGAGCAGCCGTTGCAGGCGCAGGCGCTCCCCGGCCTGGCGGGCGACGGCCTCGGCGTAGCCGCGTACCGACTGGGCCACCATGACGTCGAGGTACTCGAACGCGGACTCGGCGAGTTCGTACATGGCCGAAGGCGGGATGTCGACCTGCTGGCCGATCTCCGCCATCCGCCGCCAAGAGAGGCGGACGCCCAGCCGGTAGATCCCCTGCAGGGAGTCCAGGCTGCGCCCTTGCGAGACCTCGCCGCGCCCGAAGTCCCGGAACAGCTCCGGGAGGGCGCGCGGCCGGTTCGACCCCGTGGTCATCTGTTCCACGAAGAGCTCGAGGGCGTGCCGGATCGCCACCAGAGCCTTCGGCTCCCCGGACTCGTCGGGGAGGAGCACCAGGCTCGGATACTCCCGCCGGATCTCGGCGAGGATGTCCTGGGCCAGTTCGGGGACCTGCTCCAAGGCGCGGTCGGCGAACTGCTGAATCCGTTGTCGTGGCACGTCGTGCCACGCTGACGAGGCTTCCACCGCACCGCTCCTGGGTGTCCGGTCCGTACGCGCTCGGTCTGCGGGCTTCATGTCCCAACCTAGCCCGCGCCGGAGCCCGCCGTGCCGGACGTGCCGTCCGCGGGCGGTTCGGGGAACGTGACGAGCGGCACATTCGGCTGCTCGGGTGTGGCGTCGAGAGCGGTGACGATTCCGAAGGCGGCGCCGGCGGCCAGGAGGGCGGAGGCGGCGCAGGTCAGGAAGGCGGCGAGCAGTCTGGACATGAGGATGATCGGCCTCTCGGTCATCGAGGTCTGTCACCCAGCGCGCCGGCCCGGTCCGGCGCCGCCAGTATGGGAGGCGCATTGACAGGTGGTCAAGAGCCGCCTAATTTCGCCGCCACAGGACTGTTACTCCCGGGTACGCACTCTCGCCCCGGACAGGCTGCACCCCGTGTGTGCGCCTCCTTCCCGCACGGCCCACGAGCCCCCCGCACGCCGCGCCCGTATTGGAGTACCCGTATGCGTCGTTCAATATCACCTTTGTCCCTGATTCTGCTGGGTGTCGGTGTCTTCCTGCTGGTGCTCACCCAACTGCTGGTCTGGTACGTGGAGCCGCGCGCCAAGCGCACACCGACCGATGTGGATTCCACGACGGTCTTCAGCGGTCGGGGCAGCTACTTCGACACCGGGTCCGTCTCCACGGTGGACGGCCAGACGATCACGATCACCCGCCGGGTGCTGGGGGACGTCGCGGGCGGCGAGCGCAGCGGAAACGCGATCTGGGACGTTTCGACGCAGATCGACTCGCCGAAGACGCTTGCGCTGGGCGACCCGCGGAAATCCCTGCAGTGGACCACCGAGCGCTGGGTGACCGACCGCCGGACGAACCTGCCGGTGCGCTGCTGCGACGAGAAGCCCGCGTTCGAGGGCGAGGCCTACCTGAAGTTCCCGTTCGACGTCGAGAAGCGCTCCTACTCCTGGTGGGACAGCACCCTGGGCGCCACCGTGCCGCTGGAGTTCCAGGAGGTCGCCAGGGTCGGCGGGCGCGAGGGCTACCGCTTCGTCGGCAGCGTCAAGGCCACCCCGACCGGCACCCGTCTGGTGCCCGGGGTGCTGGTGGGCAGCTCGAAGCCGGGCCAGGTGGCGGCGGAGGAGTGGTACTCGAACGCGAGGATCGAGCTGACCGTGGACCAGCGCACGGGGCGGATCATGAACGCGCTGATCGCGCCGAGGAAGACGCTGCGGGCCCCGGGTTCCGAGAAGGACGCGGTCACCCTGCTGGCCAGCGAGCGGCTGGAGTTCACGGACGCGACCCGGCGCGAGCAGGTCGAGCTGGCCTCCGAGGACAGCGGCCGACTGAAGCTGCTCGGCGAGACCGCGCCCCTCGCGGGCGGCGTCGCGGGCGGTCTGCTGGCCATCGCCGGCGCCGTGCTGCTGATCCGCGGCTCCCGGCGGGGCGAGCACTCACCGGAGTGAGGAAAACGGGGTCGCCCGAAGTCCCGAAATTGTCATCGGTGTGAGTAGCCGGAACGAATGCTTGAACGAACACTGATGTTACCCCGCGGTAAGGCCAACGTTTCCGTTCGTACCGGCTGCCGCCCTCGGCAGCCCGCCCACCGCAGCGCCCGCAGTACCCCCGTACGAGCCAGCCCAGCGCTTCATCCCCGGAAGCCCGGCAGACCGACATGCGCATCCCCATGCGCATCCCACCCGCAGCCGCCGAGTTGGAGCACCTCTATGCCCCAGCGCTCGTCCGCTCTGGCCCCGGGCCAGAAGGACTCACGTTCCGTCCCCGCTCAAGCCCGCACCGGCAGCCATCTCACCGACCCGCTCGCTCTCGACCCGCACGTCGCGTCCTCCGGGGCGCCCGTGCCGCGTCGGATCACCTTCCTCGCCCGCCGCGATCTGGCCAACCAGGCCGCTGGCGGCTCAGAACTGCTCATCGACCGGATAGCCGACGGTCTGACCGCCGACGGTCATGAGGTCACGCTCGTGTGCGGCGGCCCGGCCGCCGCACGCGACTACCGGGTGGTCTCCGCGGGAGGCGACGCAAGTCACTTCCCGCGCGCCAAGGCGACCTTCGCCCGCGAGGTCGGCACCTGCGACCTGTTGGTCGAAGTGTGCAACGGCATGCCGTACCTGGCGCCGCTGTGGCACCGCGGAGCGACGTTGTGCCTGGTCAACCACGTACACACCGATCTGTGGCAGATGCGCTACCCGGGCCCGGCGGCACGCCTCGGACGCAGGCTGGAGCACTGGGCACTGACCGGGATCCACCGCGACAACCTGATGGTGGCCGTCTCCGAGTCGACCGCCTCCGAGCTGCGCGCCATCGGCGTGGCCGCGGACCGCATCCGGATCGTCAACAACGGTGTCGAGGAACCCGGCCCCCTGCTGCCGGAGGCGAAGGAACCGCTGTTCCTGGCCGTCGGACGACTGGTGGAGTACAAGCGCGTCGACCTGCTCCTCCGGCTGTGGGAGCGGGTGCGCCCCGTCACCGGCGGCCGCCTCGTCATCGTGGGTGACGGCCCCGAACGGGAGCGGCTCGAAGCGATGGCCGGCCCCTCCGTGACGTTCGCCGGCCGGGTGTCGGAAGCCGAGAAGCACCGGCTGATGTGCGAGGCGTGGCTGCTGCTGCACCCCTCCCTCGTCGAAGGCTGGGGGCTGGTCGTCACCGAGGCGGCCGCGCGGGCCACCCCCGCGATCGGATTCGACATACCCGGCCTGCGCGACTCCATCGAGGACGGGGAGACCGGGGTGCTCGCCCGGGGCGAGAGTTCGTTCGCCGCCGCGTGGTGCGCCCTGTCCCTCAGTGCCGACCGGCGCGCGGCCATGGGGCGTTCCGCCGCGCAGCGCGCCGAGCGCTTCCGCTGGAGCGCGACGGTCCGTCAGTTCCAGGCGGTCGCCGCCGAGGCCGTGGCCCGCACCGCGCCCCCGGGACGCGGGAGGAATGTCCGTGGCTGAGACCACCGAACACGGATTCAAGGATCCGTCGCTGAGGCGATCGGCCGCCCTCTTCCGGGCGTTCATGCGCGAACCCAGCGATCCCGAGCGGTGCTACACCTTGCTGGCGCGTGACTCGGTCGCACAGGTGGCACGCCATGTCGACCTGACCGACAAGATCGTCGTCGATGTCGGCGGCGGCAGCGGCCACTTCACCGAGGAGTTCCGCCGCCGTGGCGCGCAGAGCTACCTGTTCGAGCCCGACCCGCGGGAGCTGAACGCCCGCGGCCGTACCGCCGAGGACGCGGTCCTCGCCGACGGGTATCTCCTGCCGCTCGCCGACGGCGCCGCGGACGTGTGCTTCTCGTCCAACGTGCTCGAGCACGTGTCGGACCCGCAGACGTTCATCAGCGAAATGGCACGGGTCACCCGCCCCGGCGGGCTGATCTACCTGTCGTTCACCAACTGGCTCTCGCCCTGGGGCGGTCATGAGACCGCGCCGTGGCACTACCTCGGGGCCGACCGGGCCCGCGCGCGCTACGAACGGCGCACCGGCCGCGCGGCCAAGCACACGCTCGGGGAGAACCTCTTCCCCGTCCACATCGGTTCCACCCTGCGGCACGTCCGCGGTCGCGACGACGTGCAGGTCGTGACAGCGCGGTCCCGCTACTGGCCGTTCCTCGCGAGCACGATCACCCGGGTGCCGGGACTCCGCGAGATCGCCACCTGGAATCTGCTGCTGATTCTCAGGCGAAGCCCATGAGCATGCGAAGCGAGGAACGGTCATGACCACTACGGTCCAGGCGCCCACCTGGGTGCCGCAGCCCGGCCCGACGCCGTCGGCGGCGTCCGGCGAACCGCGCGGACGACGCCTGCTGTTCGGCTTCTGGGCCGTCGTCCTGGCGGCGTTCCTCGCGGTGTCACCCGGGAAGATGACGTTCGAGACCAAACTCGGCGTCGCCCTCGACCCCTGGCGTTTCCTCGGCGACCTCGGTTCGCTCTGGAACGGGAACGTCGGCCTCGGCGGCATAGCCAACCAGTACGTCGGCTACGCCTTCCCGGCACTTCCCTACTACGCGTTCATGGACCTGCTGCAGGTGCCGGTCTGGCTGGCCGAACGCCTCTGGCTCTCGGTCATCGTGACCGCCGCCTTCTGGGGCGCGCTCAGGCTCGCCGAGCGGCTGCGCGTGGGTACGCCCGCGTCCCGGGTCCTCGGCGCCGTGGTCTACGCGCTGTGGCCCACCTTCACGATCGTCATCGGATCGACTTCCGCCGCCGCGCTGCCCGGCGCCCTGCTGCCCTGGGTGCTGCTGCCGCTGACCTCCTCGGCGTCGAGCCCCCGGAAGGCCGCCGCCCGTTCGGCCCTGCTGATCCCCTTCATGGGCGGCGTGAACGCCGCCTCGACACTGGCCGCGCTGCTGCCCGTGGGCTTGTACCTCCTCAGCCGCCCGCCCGGCCGGCGCCGACGCGCGCTCCTCGGCTGGTGGATACCGGGCGTCGTCCTCGCCACCGTGTGGTGGGTGGTGCCGCTGCTCCTGCTCGGCACGTACGGCGAGAACTTCATGCCGTACGTCGAGCAGGCCGACACCACCACCGCCACCATGTCCGCGGCCGAGCTGCTGCGCGGCGCCGGCAACTGGGTGGCCTATCTGCACTTCGGCGAGGCGTGGCTGCCGGCCGGCTGGACCGTCGCGACCTCCGTCATCACCGTTCTCGGTTCGGCGTTCGCCGCGGCGCTGGGCCTCGCGGGCCTTGCCCGGCGGGACCTGCCGGAGCGCCGCTGGCTGCTCCTGACCGTGCTGGCCGTCGTCCTGATCGCGCTCGCCGGGTACGGCGGAGCCTTCGGCGGTCCGTTCCACGGTGCCGTCCAGGACTGGCTGAACGGTCCGTTGAAGCCGTTCCGCAACATCTACAAGTTCCAGCCGGGACTGGCCCTCGCGCTCGTCCTCGGACTGACCCATCTGACAGCCGTGCTGTCCGAGAACAGAGGTTCTCGCGCACTCCGCGGTCGCCGCTGGGTGCCCGCGACCGCGGCGGTGCTGGTACTGCCCGGTCTGCTGCTCCCGTACGTCAACGGCTCGATCCTCCAGCCCGGGGCGTTCACCAAGCTGCCCACCCACTGGGAGAAGGCCGCCGGCTGGCTCAAGGACCACGCCCGGCACAGCCGGGCCCTGGTCGTCCCGGCGACGGCGCACGGCATCTACACCTGGGGTTCCCCCATCGACCAGCCGTTCGACGTGCTGGCCGAAACCCCCTGGGCGCAGCGGGACTTCGTCCCCTTCGGCACTCCCGGAGCACGCCGCATGACGGACGCCGTCGAGCAGGCGCTGCTGTCCGGCGCCGAGGTTCCGGGCCTTCGCGCGTACCTCGCCCGGGCCGGCATGCACGAGGTCGTCGTCCGCAACGACCTCGACCCCGACCAGATCGGCTACGTCCCGCCGCAGACGGTGAAACGGACCCTGGAAGCGTCCGGCTACCGCAAGGTCACCGGGTTCGGCCCGCTGGTGACCGGTGGACGCATCGCCGCCGACACCCCGCTCCAGGTGCAGGGGCTCTATCCGCGGCTCCAGGCCGTGGAGATCTACCAGCCGCAGGACAGCGACGGGAAGCCCGGCCGGGTCGGTGTCTCGGCCGTGGCCGACACGGCCGTGGTCAGTGGCGGACCGGAGGCGCTGCTCCAGCTGTCCGCCGATCCCTCGATGGCCGGGCGGCCGGCCGTACTGGCCGGGGACACGCTTCCCAAGGGCGTCGTCGCACCGGTGAAGGCGGTCGCGGACGGGCTGCGCCGAGCCGACACCCGGTTCGGCCTGGTCAACAACAACACCTCGTACACCTACACCGCGGACGAGCGCAATCACTCCGGCAGCCTGCAGAACCCGGGTGAGAAGCCCAAGCAGATCCTGCCGTCGGAGGGCACCGAGCACCAGACGACGGCGGTGCTGCGCGGCGCCGCGTCCGTGACGGCTTCCAGCAGTGGCAACTGGCTGTTCCACCTGCCGCAGTACGACCCGGTGAACGCCTTCGACGGCAACCCGGACACCGCGTGGGCCGAGGGCAGCCCCGGCGAGCCGGTCGGACAGTGGCTCCGAGTGGACTTCTCCCAGCCGACCGACATCCCGGCCTCCCTCCAGCTGACGCCCCTGCCGGGCGACGCCATGCGCGCGGCGCCCACACAGGTGCGGATCGAGACCGACCGAGGTTCGGCCGACAGCCCTTTGAAGACGAACGGCCTGCCGCAGACCGTCAAGGCTCCCGTCGGCGAGGCCTCCTGGATGAAGATCACCGTCCTTGCCGCGCAACAGGCGCGCCCGGGCCTCTCCGGTGCCGGATTCTCCGAGGTGTCGGTTCCGGACGTGCAGGTGACGCGCATGCTGGTGCTGCCCGCCGACGCGGCGCGCACCGACGCGGCGGCGACCGTGTACTCCCTGCACCGCGGTACCGACGCGGGCGGCTTGTCGCCCGCGTCGGCCGAGGTGGGACTGCACCGGCGGTTCAGCACCGAGGAATCGGGCGAGTACCAGGTGTCGGCGCGAGCCGTCGCCGTACCCGGGGGCGCCCTGGACGAACTGCTCGACCGTTCGGCCTCCGGACCGAAGAACCGGCTGACGGCCGCCGTGGACTCCACCAGCCGCAACGGCACGTCGCTCGGCGCCCGCAACCTGGTCGACGGCGATCTGACGACCGCCTGGATCGCGGGTGACCGGCCGGTCGTCCACCTGAGCTGGCCCGGCATGAAGAAGATCGACGAGATCATCCTCGCGCCGGCGGGCGGGGTGTCCACCCGGCCGGAGCAGGTGATGATCAGCTCCCCGCACGGCGCCGCGGTGGCCGACGTGGACGAGAACGGGCGGGTCCGCTTCCCGGAGATCGAGACGAACCGGCTCGACATCACCATCACCCGGGTCGCGCCGCTCACCGTCCACAACCCGGTGGCGGACGCGCAGTTGCAGCTGCCCGTCGGGCTGAGCGAGGTGCACGTCCCCGCACTGGCCGATCTGCTGGTGCCGCGACCGAAGGCGTCCGCGCGCTTCTCGCTGCCGTGCGGTGAGGGCCCGGACCTCGCCGTGGGCGGTGTCCTGCACAAGACGAAGGCCTCCGGACTCGTCCGGGACCTCACCGAGCGGCGTCCCGTCACCGTCACCCTCTGCGCGGGCGAGGAGAAGGACGGCACCCTGGAGCTCCCGTCCGGCGATCACGAGGTGGAGGCGGCCGACGCGGGCCCGCTGGCGATCACCGACGTCACGCTGACCCGCGGCACCCCGCGGGCCCTGGAGGGAGCGGCGGGTCGTGAGGCCACCGTCACCAGGTGGACCGACGACAGCCGGACCGTCTCGGTGTCGGCGGGCGACGGCGAGGCCGCCTACCTGCGGACCTACGAGAACGCCAACGACGGCTGGAAAGCGACCCTGGACGGCACGGAGCTGGAGGCGGTGCGCCTCGACGGCTGGCAGCAGGCCTGGGTGATCCCGGCCGGGGCGTCCGGCACGGTGACCATGGAGTTCGAGCCCTCCGGGACGTACCGGACAGCCCTGATCGGCGGTGCGCTCGCGCTCGTCGCACTGGCCGCCCTGGCCTTCGCCGGCCGCCGGCGCGACGACGACGGCACCGACGAGCAGCTGCCCGAACCGGCGGCCCCGGGGATGCTGCTCGGAACGCTCGCGCTGACCGCGGTCGTCGCGGTGGTGGCGGGGCCGCTGGCCCTGGTCGTGCCCGTACTCGCCGTGGCGGCGCGGTTCCGGCCGGGCGTGCTGGTGCCGACAGCGGCGGCGGCGATGGCCGGCGCCGGGCTTGTCACGGCCCTGGGCGCCGGGGATCCGGTCGCCGACGGGACCGGCGCGTTCAGCGGTTTGGCGCAGGTGCTCACGCTGGTGGCCCTGTCCGCCGCGCTGGTGACGGCGGTGAGGCCGACGTCCGCGGCCGCCGAGCGCGGTGATGACGCCGGGCACGGAGGAGACGCCGGGCACGGAGGAGACGCCGGGTGGGAGGACGGCGACGGGCACGACGACGACGGTTCCGGCGCGCCGGAAGCAGGACCGGTGGTCACGGCCAGGCCGCGAAGCACCGGCGACGGGCGCCGGCCCGAGCCGCCCCTCTGGCGGCCGGAAGGCGGTGGCCCCTCGTGACCGCGCCGTGGACCGCCGCCGGGAGGGGTACCGCCACCCCTCCCGGCAGGGTTCGGATTCCCTTTCCGACCGTCGACGAGGTGTCGCGGCACTGCCTCAGTGACGACGAGCCGGAGAGCGTGCACATCGAGGTCCATCTGCCCGGAAGGCCGGACCCGGTACGGCTGCGGGCCGCGTTCCAGCGGGCGCTGCTGACACACCCCAGGGTGCTGGCCCGGGAAGTGCCCGACCGTGGGCACCGGCGGTCCTTCGCGTGGGAACTGACCGGTCGGCCGGACAGCGATCCGGTGAGTTTCGCGGGGCGGGGCCCTGACGCCCTGGCCCGGGCCCGGACCCGGGCCCTGACGGAATGCCCGCCGCTCACCCTGGCGCCGCCGATGCGCCTGGAAGTCGTCCAGGTGGAAGAGAGCGCGACCGTATTGCTGCTGACGATGCATCACACGGCCCTCGACGCAGGGTCGGGGCTGCGGGTGCTCGCCACGACCGCCGAACAGTACGGCGGCACGGCAGCCCTCCCGGTTCCCGGGCGGGTCCGGCCCGGGCGCTCGGGTTCGGCTCCGAGCGGGGCCCGCGCCACCGGCCGCACCGTACGGGAGCGGCCCGTACGGGTCGCGCCGGACTCCCGCCCCGGGCCGGCACGCGCCCGTGCCGTGGGCAACGGCATGGTGCAGGTGGACCTGCCCGTTCCGCGGCGCGCAGGGCGGAACGGACGTCTTCCGCCCTGGACCGTCAACGACCAACTGCTTGTCGCCACGTCACTGATGGTGGGTCGCTGGAACGTCTCGCAAGGCCGGTCGGCCGGTCCGGTACGGCTCACGATGCCCGTGGACGACCGTCCGCGCGGCACGGAGATGCCGATGGGCAACGGAACCCGGCTCGTCGAGGTGGCCATGACCTCCGAGGACCCTCTCGACACGGAGCTGCTGCTCGGTGCGTGGCCGGACCCGGAGGCCGTGGCCCGGCTGCTGCGCACCACCGCCCGGCGCACCCGCGCGCTGAAGTCGGCCCAAGGCGCCCCCATGGGCGCCGGGGCGAGTCTGCTGACCGCACCGCTGCTGCCGGTCGGTGTCCGGGGCGTGCTCACCCGTGGTGCACGGCGGGCGGCTGCCTCCTGGACGTCGACGGCTCTGGTCACCAACATCGGACGTGTGCCGTACGCGCTGGACTTCGGCGACGCGGGCCGGGCGACGGCCGTGTGGTTCTCCGCACCGGCGCGGATGCCGCGCGGGCTGAGCGTGGCGGCGGCTTCCACCGGCGGGCGACTGCATGTGACGTTGCGCTGGTCGCGGGCGCTGCTCGGCGACGCGGCAGGTGCGGAACTGGCGGGCCTGTTCGCGGAGTCGCTGTCGACGACGTCTCTCACCCAGGCCGAGGATGCCCAGGCCTCGGACGCTCCGGCCGGGGAAGCCGAGGAGGACGCCACGGCCGGGCCGTCCCACCCCGGCACACCGCATCCGGACACGACGCCGGCCGGATCCCGCTTCCCCCAGGACAACCACAAGAGGCCGTCATGACCAGTTCAGCCACCGGCTCGGCAGCAACCGGCAAGCCGCCCGAGACGGCGGCGACTTCGTCGGGCCCGCGCACCCCCGGGCTGCGGGACTTCTACGAGAACCCCACCGTTCCCGTCGCCTCCGGGGAAGCCCGGACACTGCGGCAGGCCCGGATGCTGGCCGACGCGCTCGGCCCCGTGGGGCCCGGCCGCCCGGCCGCGACCGTGCTCGACGTGGGCTGCGGGGACGGCTCGGCGGGCGCGATCGCGGCCCGCGTACTCGACGGGCACCGCATCGTGGGAATCGACTGGTCGCAGGACGCCCTGCGCCGGGCGGCCCCGCGCCTCAGCCAGGTCGTCCGCGGCGAGCTGACCGGCAGCGGGCTGCCGTTCGCCTCCGGCAGTGCCGACGCCGTGCTGTTCAGCGAGGTCGTCGAGCACCTTGTCGACCCCGACAGTGCCCTCGACGAACTGCGGAGGGTCCTGCGGCCCGGCGGGCATCTCATGCTCTCCACTCCGAACCTCGGTGCCTGGTACAACCGCGCGCTGCTGCTCGCCGGAGTCCAGCCGGTGTTCTCCGAGGTGAGCCTGCGTCGTATCCACGGCAGGCCGGGCAGCGAGGTCGTGGGCCATCTGCGGCTGTACACGGCCCGCGCGTTGCGCGAGTTCGTGGCGGCGTCCGGGTTCGAGGTGGTGAAGGTCGCCGGTGCGCCGTTCCACGGAGTCCCGCGCCCGCTCCGCCCGCTGGACCGGCTGGCCTGCGGGGCGCCGTCGCTCGCGTCCATCCTCCTCGTGCACGCGAGAAGGGAGTAGCCCGTGGTGTGGGGTGTGGCCGCCGCGCTGGTGGCGAACGTCCTGTACAGCACCGGCTTCGTCCTGGAGAAGCGGGCGCTGGCCGGCATGCCGCCGTTGAGCGCCGCACAGCCGGGACGGGCCCTCCTGCTGCTGGCCGGCCGGCCCTTGTGGATCTGCGGGGCGGTGGCGCTGGCCCTGGGGTTCGCCGCGCAGCTGGCCGTGTACCGCACCCTGCCGATCGCCGCTGCCCAGGGTCTGTTCCTGTCCGGTCTCGTCCTCCTGCTCGTGCTCTCGTCGGTGGTGCTCGGCGAGCGGCCCTCCGGCCGCGAGCGGCGTGCGGTGGCCGTCATCGGTCTGGCCCTTGTGATGGTGGTGGCCTCGCTCTACGAGACCAGCGAGGAGATCAGCCGTACCGCTCCCACCGGAATCCTGCTGGCCCTGTGCCTGCCGACCCTCGCGGCCGGTCTCGTGCTCTACGCGGCCGCGGAGCGGCGTGCCCGCCGACGGCATCGGCAGCCGACCACCGGAGTGGCCTACGCGGTCGCCGTCGGTCTGATCTACGGCGTCAGCTCGCTCGCGATCAAGGGCGTCTCCGGGCACCTGGACACCGAGGACCTCATGGGCTCCGTGCCCGCCGTGCTGGCCTCCCCGTACCCGTACCTCCTGCTGCTGACAGGCGTCAGCGGACTGGTGCTGTCGCAGACCGCCCTGCAGCGCTGCCGGGCGTCCCTGATCGTCCCGGTGTGCTCGACGGTGAGCTGCGTGTTCTCCATCGTGAGCGGCACGATCGCGTTCGACGAGCCGCTCCCCGACGACCCGTTGCGGCTGTTACTGCGTCTCGGCGGCACCGTACTGGCGCTGACGGTCCTGCTCACCCTGCCGCGACACGAGACGAACACCCCCACACCCGAAGGAACCCGGTCATGAAGCCCGACAGCCCGCTGCTGAAGATTCTCGCCTGCCCGCTCGACAAGGGGCCGCTGATCCTGGACGAGCTCCGGGGCGCTCTCTACAACCCGCGCCTGCGCCGGCGCTATCCGATCGTCGACGGCGTCCCGCAACTGCTTCCCTCCTCGGGTGAGCCCGCCGTCGCCGACGAACCCGCCGCCCGCTGACGAGCTCCTCACCCACGCGGTCCGACGGACAGCGACGTCCGCTCGGACAGCGCGCGGAGGAAGTCCGGTGCGTCGAAGATCGCACCGGCGGAGGCGACGCCGACCGTCCTGACCTGCCCCGTGAGGACGCGGTGGACCGCTTCCACCGCGAGCGGCGCGCTGAAGGCGTAGATGTCCTGGCCGCTCGCCGTGGCACGCCGTTCCTCGTCGCCGGAGCGCACGACGACGTCGACGACGAAGGTCTGGTCCGAGCGACCGCTTTCGTCGACCGCGGTCGGCGCCGGCGTCTCCGGCGCCACCACGTCCCTGGCCGCCTCCACCGTCATGTAGGTGCGCACCTCGGGGATGGCCAGGTGGCTCGGGACGGTGACGACGTCGGCCATCGTGAACTCGCCGATGACGGACCGGACGCCGGTCGGGTCGGGGAAGGACCACTTCGTCGTCGGCGGAGCGTCGTCGCGGTACTGCATCCGGCCCTCGCTGAACACGACGCGCCGGCCCTCCCTGCGCTCCCGGGAGACGGTGCCCGCGCTCCGGGTTCCGGCGGTGGGGTGCCAGCTGCTCAGCGCGTACGCGACATGGGCCTCGTCGGCCGAGGTCCAGTCGCCCATCGCCGCGGTGACCAGCAGGTCGCCGAGGCCGCCGAAGAAGGCCATCGCCGGGATCACGACCGTTCCTGCGTCGGCGGCGCGGTCCGCGAACCGCTCGAAGGTGTCGGCGTTGGCCTCCAGCTCGGCGGCCACGTCCACGTACGGGATCCCGGCGCGCAGCGCCGCCTCGATCACCGGGGCGGCCGTCGAGGCGAAGGGTCCGGCGACGTTGATCACGGCGGCCACGCCGGCCAGGGCGCGGTCCAGCGAGGCCGCGTCGTCGACCGTGGCCGGCCGGACGGCGAGCCCCGGGTGGGACGCGCCGAGCGCCTCCAGCTTGTCCGTGTCGCGTCCGGTCAGGACCGGCGCGAAGCCCCGGTTCAGCAGCTCCGCCACCACGAACCGCCCGGTGTGCCCGTAAGCACCGAACACCGCTACCGCCTGACCTGCAGTCATCGACTTCTCCTGTCGCTCCGAGTTGTTCAACTATGAACATCTTGCGGGGTGGTGATCGAGCGACGTGAGTGTCTGGAACGACGTGGTGCGTACAATTTCGGACATGAAGACAGTCGCGTTGGCCGTCACCGACGGAATGCTGCACTTCGAACTCTCCGTGGCGTACGAGGTTTTCGGCGCCGACCTGACCCACCTGGTCGACCCCTGGTACGAGTTCGCCGTCCACGGGCCCGGCGCCGTGCGGGTCGGCAGGTTCCACCTGGAGCCCGACCACGGGCTCGACCGGCTCCCGTACGCCGACACGGTGATCGTCCCCGGCTGGGCCGACGTCGACGTGGACCCGCCCGCCGAGCTGGTCGACGCCGTGCGCGCGGCCCACGAGGCGGGCGCGCGGGTGGTCTCCCTGTGCACGGGCGCGTTCGTCCTGGCCGCCGCAGGGCTCCTCGACGGGCGGCGCGCGACCACGCACTGGGCGCACACGCGGGTCCTGGCCGACCGCTACCCCGGGGTCGAGGTCGATCCGGACGTGCTCTACGTGGACAACGGCAGCGTGCTCACCTCCGCCGGCAAGGCCGCAGCGATGGACCTGTGCCTGCATCTGGTCCGCCTCGACCACGGTCCGGCGATCGCCAACACGGTCGCCCGCCGCCTGGTGGTGCCCCCGCACCGGGCCGGTGGCCAGGCCCAGTTCGTCACCGCCCCGGTACCCGCCCAGGACGACCACCCGCTCACCGGCCTGCTCCCCTGGATCGTCGAACGCCTCGACCGGCCGCTGACCGTGGAGGACCTGGCCCGTCAGGCGCGGATGAGCTCGCGCCACCTGGGCCGCCATTTCAGGGCGGCGACCGGCACGACCCCGCTCCAGTGGCTGCTGACGCAACGCATCCGCCGCGCCCAGGAGTTGCTGGAAGCCACCGACGACAGCGTCGAGGCCATCGCGACGGCGACCGGCATGGGCACCGCCACGACGCTGCGCCGGCACTTCCATCGCACGGTCGGCGTGCCCCCGGACGCGTACCGCCGCACCTTCCGCTCGCGGTCCCGCCCCGAAGGGCCCGGCCGCGAAGCCGTTACGCCTCCGGGGGCGCGGTAGGCGGGCGGAGCGAGCGAGTCAGGTGGTCGAGGGCGGCGCCGCTGACGGGTGACGTGCCCGTGAGGGTGCCGACCAACGCCTGGGCGAGGACCGTCGCCGTGCCGATCCTGGAGTCCTCGCGCTCGTCCCCGGTGGCCTTGCCGATGACGGCGTCGCGCACCGCGTAGGAGATCTCGTCGCCCGCGAACAGTTCGGGGAACGACAGCGCCATCATGCACACGCCCACGTTGGCGGAGAGGATCGACTGCCCGGCCAGCTCGGGGGTCATGCGCAGCCGCCCGGCGTCCCGGCAGCGCTCCACGGCCGTCAGGAGGATGGCCTGCGCCTCCTTGATCGCCTGCGGCTTGGCGTCGCCCGTCGGCGTGAACATCAAGCGGTACAGGTACGGGTTGCGCAGCGCGAACGCGACGTGGCTGTCCCAGGCCGTCCGCAGGTCCGCCACGGGATCGCCGGTGAGCGGATTGCGCCTCTTGGCCGCGAGGAACCGCTCGAAGCCGATGTCGGCGACCGCGGTGAGCAGCCCCTGCTTGTCGCCGAACTGGCGATAGATCTCGGGCATGCCGACCTTCGCCCGGTCGCAGATGGCCCGGGTCGAGATCGCCAGGGCGTCCTTGGTGGCGAGCAGTTCCTCGGTGGCTTCCAGGATGCGCTCTCGTGCCGTCGACATGGCTCCCACGATAACAGCGCTAACAAGACGGTGTTATCGATGATTACGTGATGTGTTAGCGTGATGAACGTCCCCGGGGGGTGGCCGCCTCCGAGACGTCCTCCGAGACGTCCTCCGAGACGTCCTCCGATCCGTCCTCCGGGACGTCGCTCGTTCGCAACGAGAGAGCTGGTAATCCCCGATGAACCGTTCGACTGTCCTCCGTGTCGCCACCGGCGCCGTCGCAGCCACCACGGGCGTGGCCCTCCTCGCCGCCTGTGGCGGCAAGGACACCGCCGACGGCGCGAAGGCATCGGCCACGCCCGAGGGCGACAAGCCCGCGTTCACCGCCACGCACGTCGGCGGGCCGACCACGATCCTGGAGATCGCCGGCCTGCGCATCCTGCTCGACCCGACCTTCGACGCGCCGAAGAAGTACAAGAGCGGCCTGGAGAAGATCCAGGCCCCGGCGGTCGACGCCGGCGCGGTCGGCGAGATCGACGCCGTCCTGCTCTCGCACGACCAGCACGACGACAACCTCGACGACAAGGGCCGCGAGCTGCTCAAGACCGTGCCCGTCGTCCTCTCCACGCCCGGCGCGCGGCAGCGCCTCGGCGACCACGTCACGGGCATGAAGGCCTGGGCCACCCACGAGCTGAAGACCTCCGGCGGCAGCGTCACCGTCACCGCGGTGCCCGCCCTGCACGGGCCGGACGGAGTGGACCGCGGGGCGGACGGCGAGGTCACCGGCTTCGTCCTCAGCGGCGACGGCGTCCCCACCACCTACATCTCCGGCGACAACGCCTCGGTCAAGGTCGCGAAGCAGGTAGGGGACCGCGTCAGGAAGGAGATCGGCCCCATCGACACGGCCGTCCTCTTCGCCGGCGCCGCCCGCACCCCCGCGATCCTCGACAACGCGCCGCTGACCCTCACCTCGAAGAACGCGGCCCTGGTGGCGAAGGACCTCGACCCCCGCAAGGTCGTCCCGGTCCACACCGACAGCTGGAACATCTACTCCGAAGACCTGAAGTCCCTGGTGACGGCGTTCAAGGAGCAGGGCATCGACGGGAAGCTCGTCGACCTCGCGCCCGACGGCGCCAAGAAGGACCTCTCCTAGGCGCGCGACGCCCCCCGCCCCGTAACGCATCGAAAGGAACCACCATGACCGCGTCCACCACCCTGCGCGATGTGATCGGCCTGCCCCAGGAGCTCCCGCGCCTGGGCGAGTCCACCCTGATCATGATCGACTTCCAGAACACCTACCGCACCGGCGTCATGCGGCTCGACGGGGCCGAGGAGGCCGTGGCCGCCGGCGCGCGCCTGCTCGCGGCCGCCCGTGCCGCCGGCGCGCCCGTCGTGCACGTCGTGAACGACGGCGGCGAGGGCACTCCGTACGACATCCGGGCCGAGATCGGCTCGATCAGTGCCGAAGTCGCCCCGATCGCGGGCGAGAAGGTCGTCGTCAAGCAGGTCCCGAACGCCTTCCACGGCACGGACCTGGAGGAGACCCTCAAGGGCCTCGCCGGCGGCGCCGGCGGCGACCTCGTCATCGCCGGGTTCATGACGCACATGTGCGTCCTCTTCACCGCGCAGGGCGCCTTCAACCTCGGCTACCGCCCGAGCGTGGTCGCCGAGGCCACCGCCACCCGCCCCCTGGCGGCGCCGGACGGCACGGGCACGGTCGTCGCGTCGGACGCGCTCCAGGTCGCGAGCCTGACGACGGTCTCCGATCTGTTCGGCACCGTCGCCCGCACGGTCGACGAGCTCGTGGCCTCGAACGGCTGAGCCACCCACCCTCACGGCACCGGGTGTTCACCCGGGGTGTACCGGAACACCGCCTGATGATCGGTTACGGGTCGCCCGCCTCGGCGGTAATGGCGGTCGGCCCGTGACGACTCCACCTCCGGGCGTTCCCGCTCCGTGCGCCCCCTGGAGGACGTGTGCCCCCCGCCGCCGAGACCGTGCTCGACGAGGTCGACGGCGAGGAGGGGGGCGGCGGGACCCGGCGCCGGTCGGGTCTGCGGTCGGTTCTCCGGCTGCGGGGCCCGCTCGCCCCGGCCGCCGCCGCCCCGCTCGCCGCCTCCCTGCTCTCCGCCGCGCTGTTCTGCCTCGCGACCGCGCTGTCCCGTACGTACCCCTTCGGGCCCGTGACCAGGAACGTCGTCGATCTCGGCCAGCAGTACCTGCCGTACCACGCCTACTGGCGCGCCCTCCTCCTCGGCGAGACGCACGGCGACGCCTTCCTCAACTGGAACTCCGGCTTCGGCTCCCCGTTCCTCGGCGACATCGGCACCTACCTGAGCAGCCCCTTCGACCTGCTCGTCGTCCTCTTCCCGGCGGACCGGATCGAGCTCGCCCTCTACGTCGTCACGGCCGTCAAGATCAGCGCCGCGGGAGGCGCGGCGGCGCTGCTGCTCCTGCGGCTGCGCCCCGGTCCCTGGCCGGTCGCCGCCGCGCTCGGCACCGCGTACGCGCTCTGCGGCTGGACCCTCAACCTCGGCGCCACCGTCCCGATGTGGCTCGACGGGCTCGTCGCCTTCCCGCTGCTCTGCCTGGTCGGCGAGTGGGCCCGCACCGGCCGCCGTCCCGTCCTCGGCCCCGTCGTCGTCGCCCTGGCCTGGATCGCCAACTTCTACACCGCCTACATGGCCACCCTCGGCGCGGCCGTCTTCCTCGCCGTCCGGCTCCTCACCGCCGAGGAGAGCGCGACCGCCCGGCAGCGGATCGCCGGCGCGCTCCGCGCCGCCCGCGGCGTGCTCATCGGCATCGGGCTCGCCGCGCCGCTCGTCGTGATCGTCTTCCTCGCCACCAAGGTCGCCGACCCGACCCCCGTGACCACCTTCGCGCCCGTCCCCTGGACGGACGTCCTCGCCCGGTTCCTGCCCGGCACGGCGAGCGTCACGAGCCCCGCCCTCTTCATCGGTACGCCCGCCCTCGCGCTCGCCCTGACGCTGCCGTTCAACGGGGCCGTCGCCCCGCGCGTCCGGGCCGGCTGGACGGCGGCGGTCGTCCTGGTGACACTCTCCCTCCAGTGGGACCCCACCCATCTGCTCTGGCACGCGGGGGCCTCGCCCAACGGCGCTCCGTACCGTCAGACCTTCGTCCTGTGCGGGCTGTTGCTCATCGCCGCCTGGTTCTCCGTCGCCCAGGGCGTGCCCCGGCCGAGTGCGCTCCTCGCGGGCGGCGCGCTGCTCGCCGCCCTGGCCTGGGCGGCCCGGGGGAGCGTCGAGATCGACGCATGGACCTTCCCCGCCTTCCTCGCCGCCGCGGCCGTGGCACTCGTGGCGGCCCTCCTGGCCTGGCAGGGCACCCGACCGAACCCGGCCGGCGCCCTGTCCGCCCGCGTCCTGCCCGTCCTCGCCCTGGCCCTCTTCGTCGGCGCCCAGGCGGGCGAGACGGCCGTCGCCGGCAAGCGGATCGAGGAGCAGCAGCGGAGCGAGGTCGCCTGGTCGCCCCGGATCGGCCCCTGGCACACCGCCGCCGCCCGCGAGGCGGCCCGCGTCGACGCCTGGCCCCGCTACCGCACGGACCCCGGCGAGGTGCCCGGCGGCAACGACGTCCTGATCGTCGGCGGCCAGGGCGCCGAGGTCTACAGCAGCCTCACCGCCGAGGTGACGTCCTCCACCCTCTCCGCGCTGGGCTTCGGCTCGTATGCCAAGGGCCGGCACCCGGTCACCCTCGACAACCCCGTGACCGACGCCCTGTTCTCCATCGGTGCCCGGATCCGTTCGGAGCCCACGGAGCCGGTACGTCAGGACGCCCTGCCCCGGGCCACGGTCACCGTCACCACGACCCCCGTGCCGCCCCTGGTGACCGTCCGTCCGCGCGCGGCACGTGCCCCGCGCCCGGGGGACTCCGCCTTCGTCCGACAGGAACTCCTCCTCGGCTCCTCGGTGTACGAGCTGCCGCGGGACACGCGCCGCACCGGACGCACCCTCACCGCCCGCTGCCCGGCGGGCTCCGACGTCTGGTTCTGGGCGCCCGAGTACAAGGGCTCGGCGGCCTTGGCGGGGGAGGGCGCCGTCGAGTTCGAGGGCAAGCCGCCCGCCGTACGCGCCCCCATGCGGGCCCTCGGGACCGTGCCCGCCTCCGGTGAGGTGCGGATCGACCTGCTGCCCAAGGCCGGGATCCGGCTGCCCGGACAACCCGTCGGCTGCCTCGACCGGGCGCGGCTCGACGCCGCCGTACGACAGCTCACCGCCACCGGCGCCACCCGCGTCAGCGCCGGGGGCCACAGCGTCTCGGCCGAACTGCCCCCGGGCAGCACGGGCGTCGCCGTGCTCGCCGTACCGCGCGTCTCCGGCTGGCGCTGCGCCGCCGGCGCCGCGGAAGCCGCTCCGGCCCGCGCCTACCAGGGCCTCGTCGCCGTCCCCCTCGACGGGCGGGCGACCACGGTCGGCTGCTCCTTCCGGCCACCTGGTCTCCGTCTCGGCGGCGCCGTCGGAGGGGGCGCGCTCCTCGCCCTGGCCGCGACGGCGCTCCTGCACCGCCGGTCGCAGCGCAGGACCCTCCGCGCCCGGACCTGACGGGTTTCCCTCAGGGAAGACAAGAGTTCACCCGGAGTGCACCCGTGGATCGTTCGGGCGGAAATGTGGACGGCTACTGTGCCCGCCGTACCGGCGTTTAATTGTTCGATTCAGTGTGGGGATTCCGAGTGCCAAAGCTGTCCGTCGTCGTCCCGTTCCACAATGTCGGGCCCTATGCGCCCGACACCCTGCGCAGTCTCGCGAACAACGCGAACCCGGAATTCGAGTTCCTGCTGATCGACGACTGCTCGACGGACGACACCCCGGAAATCCTCGACCGCTGGCGCGACCGCCTGCCGAACGCCACCGTCATCCGGCACGAGACGAATCTCGGCGTAGCCCAGGCACGAAACACCGGAATCGACGCGGCGAAGGGCGACTACCTCACCTTCCTGGACGGCGACGACTGGTACGCGCCCGGCCACCTGAGCGCCGCCGTGGCCGGAATCTCCGCCCTGGACTGCGATTTCGCCCGTACCGACCACGTCCTCGCGGAAGGCCGGAAGCGACAGATCAAGTACGCCCCCGCCAAGGTCCGCGACGCGGTGATGGACCCCAGGGACGGCATCTCGCCCGCCAGCATGGTGACGATGGTCGACTATCCCTTCGTCCCCTTCGGCATTTACAGCGGACGGCTCTTCGAGAACGGTGCCTCGCGTTTCGAGACCTCACTGAAAACAGCCGAGGACCGCCTCTGGATCTGGCGCCTCCACCTCAAGGCCCGGACGTTCGCGGCGCTTTCCCTGCACGGTGTCTTCTACCGCCGGGGCGTCACCACCTCGCTCACCCAGATCACCGACAACCGGCAGCTGGACTTCATCACCTCGTACGACCTCCTGCTCGACGACGTCTCCCGGGACGCCGAGGCGGACCGCTTCCTGCCGAAGGCCGTCCGCACCTACTGCGCGATGATCGCCTTTCACATGGGCAAGGTCGGGAAGTACGAGCCCGAGGTCGCCGCACGGCTGCGCACCGACGTCGGCGATGCCCTGCGCCGCATGCCGCAGCAGGTCCTCGACGAGACCCTCACCACCATGGACACCCCGCGCAGTACCCTCCTCCGGAGCCTGCGCGAAACCGGAAGGACCGCCTGACCCATGGCTCACGACACGCACTCCGCCATGGCCTCCGGCACGGCCCACGACCCCCGCCCGGTGCAGATCTTCCAGGTGTCCACCCTCTACGGCGCGGCCACCCTCGCGGCCGCGCTGGACGCCGGACAGTTCGGCCCCCGCGAGGACGCCCGCCGGCTCCTGCTGATCTCGCACAACGCCGAGATCCCGGAGACGGCGCTGCGCCTGGAGACGATGACCGGCTACGAGCGGATCGCCGCCCGCTTCGACGGCACCCTCGACTGGAACGAGACGATCCACCCGTACCACCCCGCCGCCTGGGCGCCCCGACCCGAGGAGTCCCCGCTCTGGCAGCGCGTGCTGCGGAGCGCCTGGGACCTCGGCACCGCCCGGGTCGAGCTGATCGTCGAATCCATCCAGGTCAACCCGGCCAAGGCCCTCGCCGCCGCATTCCCCGAGAGCTCGGTCGACGTCTACGCGGACGGCCTGATGAGCTACGGCCCGACGCGCTCCGACCTCGCCCAGTCGATCGCCATCCGCATCCGCCGGGTCCTCCACCTCGACCTGGTGCCGGGACTGCGGCCCCTGCTCTTGAGCGAGTACGGGGTCGAGCCCGAGCTCGTCCCCGACAGCGCCTTCCGCGCGGTGCTCGCCGAGATCGCCGAAGCCTCCCGTGCCGACGAGCGTGCCGACGAGCGGACGGACGAGCGGGCGGACGCGGACGGGGGTTCGCCGATCGCGCGGGCCGTGGCCGCCGAGCCGACGGCCCTCCTGCTCGGCCAGTACCTCGCCGCCCTCAACCTCCTCACCGCCGAGGAGGAAGAGGAGCTGCACGTCCGGATGCTGCGCGGAGCGGCCGCGGCCGGTCACACCTCGGTGGTCTTCAAGCCGCACCCGACCGCACCCGTCCGCTACTCCCAGGCCCTCGACGAGGAGGCGGCGGAGCTCGGCGTACGGCTGACGGTCCTCGACGGTCCGCTGCTCGCCGAGACCTTCTACGAGCGGTGCAGGCCGCGGCTCGTCGTCGGCTGCTTCTCCACGGCGATGCTCACCGCCGCCGTCTACTACGGCATCCCGATCGCCCGCGTGGGCACGGTCGAGGTCCTCGAACGGCTCACCCCCTTCGAGAACAGCAACCGGATCCCGCTCACCGTCGTCGACCACCTGGTCGCGGACCTGGAAGAGGGAGAGGAGCCCGCGGTCCCCGGAGTGGCCCCGGACTCTCTCGCACCCCTGGTACGGGCCGTCGGCTACTGCATGCGGCACAAGAGCCACCCGGGGCTCCGCGAGGAGGCCACCCGCTTCCTGGCCGAGCACCACGCGGAGCCGGGCATCGCGCACCACTTCACGGGGCTGCGGCTGACCCAGCTCGGCCTGCCGGGCGCGGCGGAGGCCGCCCTCCCGGAGCCGGCCGTCGCCGCCACCGGCACGTCGCGGTTCCGCCGCGGCCTCGCCAGGGCCCGCAAGGCCTGATCCGTCCGATCAGGACCCGTGGTCGACGGACCTGACGAGCGTGAACACCGCGCCCTCCGGGTCCGTCACCAGGGCCTGCCGCCCCGCCGTGCCGTTCCTCGGCGGCCTCAGCACATGCCCGCCGAGCTCCGCGACGAGCCGGGCGGCGCCGTCCGTGTCCTCGACCTCGAAGTACGTCATCCAGTGCGCGCCCCGGTCCCTGGGCAGCGCGTTCCCGACGCCGTGCAGGGAGGCCACCGGGCGTCCGTCCAGGTGGAGCGTGGCGAAGTCGAAGTCGGCGGAGACGACCGGCTCCACCTCGTAGCCGAAGATCGACCGGTAGAACTTGCCGACCGAGGACGTCTCGTACGTGAGGAGCTCGTTCCACACCGGGGTCCCCGGCGGCCCCGCGGTCGCCGTGCCGTGGTGCGCCTCCGCCTGCCAGACGCCGAAGACCGCGCCGACGGGGTCGGAGCAGATCGCCAGACGGCCGGCCTCGCCCGCGTCCAGCGGGCCGACCGCGACCGTGCCGCCGCAGCAGCGGATCGTCTCGGCGGTCTCGTCGGCGTCGTCGGTCGCCAGATAGGTGGTCCAGGCGATGGGCAGGTGCCGGTCGGGCGGCAGCTGGCCGATGCCCGCCACCTCCTTGCCGTCCAGCAGTGCCCGGACGTACGGGCCGAGGTGCTGCGGGCCGGGCACGAACTCCCAGCCGAAGAGCGCGTTGTAGAACTCCTGCGTCCCGTCAAGCCCGTGCACCATCAGGCTCACCCAGCAGGGCGTGCCGGGGGTGCGCCGAGTCGCCTCGGTCATCGTCACTCTCTCCTCGGACCATCGTCGTGGCCGTGCCGCGTGGCCTTGTGGCCGATGGTCGCACCGACGGGCGGGCGGCGCGTCCCGGCCGCACCGCCATTCGGGGGGCGCGTTGGCGCGCGATGACGCCGGGGTGTCCCTCCGCGGCCATGCCGGCTGCGCGAGGATGGCACCCATGAAGCCCATCATCTCCGCAAGCGAACTTCTGAGCGAGTCGGCCGGAGCGCGGCCGCCGGTCCTCCTGGACGTCCGCTGGACGCTCGGCGGCCCGCCCGGACGGCCCGCGTACGACGCTGGTCACCTCCCCGGCGCGGTCTACGTCGACCTGGACACGGAACTCGCCGGACCGCCCGGGAGTGGCGGGCGGCACCCGCTGCCCGACGTGGCGGCCTTCGGGGCCGCGATGCGCCGAGCGGGTGTCTCGGCGGGACGGCCCGTCGTCGTCTACGACGGCGGTCTCGGCTGGGGCGCGGCCCGCGCCTGGTGGCTGCTCCGCTGGTCGGGGCACCCGGACGTGCGGGTCCTGGACGGCGGCCTCGCGGCCTGGACGGGGGAGCTCTCCGAGAAGACCCCCGAGCCGGAGCCGGGGGACTTCCGGCCCGAGCCGGGCGCGCTCGGACTGCTCGACGCCGACGCGGCGGCGGAGCTGGCCCGCGCAGGGCTGCTCCTGGACGCCCGGGCGGCGGAGCGCTACCGGGGCGACGTGGAGCCGATCGACCGGGTCGGCGGGCACATCCCGGGCGCGGTCTCGGCCCCGACGACGGAGAACGTGGACGCGGACGGCCGGTTCCTGGGTGCCGACGCCCTGCGGGACCGTTTCACCGCCCTGGGCGCGACCGAGGGCACCCCGGTCGCGGTCTACTGCGGCTCCGGTGTCTCCGGTGCCCATGAGGTCCTGGCCCTGGAGATCGCGGGCATCCCCGCGGCGCTCTACGCCGGCTCCTGGTCGGAGTGGTCGGGGGACCCCGCCCGTCCGGTGGCCACCGGACCGGACCCGCAGTAACACCGGGCCGCGCCCCACGAGGACCGCGCGCCCCACGAGCACCGGGCCGCGCTCCACGCGGAAGCCCCACGCGAAAGGCCCGCGCCGGCGATCTGCCCGGCGCGGGCCTTTCACGTACCGGCGCGTACGCCGGTCACTCCTGCTTCTTGCGCCGGGTGCCGAAGACGATCTCGTCCCAGCTGGGCACGGCGGCGCGGCGGCCGGGGCGGACGCCGTCGGCCTCGGCCTGGCGGTCGGTGGTGCCGGTGAGGCGGTCACGGTGACCCGATACGGCGCGCGGCATGAGGACGTCGGCGTACGCGGAACCCGCGCCCGCCGAGGCGGCCGGGGCCGGCGGCTCCTCCGCCTCCGGCTCCTCCGAGGGCTCCGTGTCCGGAGGCTCGGGCACGACCATGTCGCCGCGGAAGCTCGGGACGGCCTCCAGGAGGCTCGTCAGCGTGTCGCGCTCCTCCTCCGGCTCGGGCGCCGGGGCGGGCGTCCGCTCCAGCCGGTCCATCTGGCGGTCGAGCGCCCGGTCCAGGGGCCTGTCCCGGGGCAGCCGGGCGATGCGCGGCACGAAGGGGAAGCTCGGCTCCGGCGCGGCGGCGATCGTGTCGTCCGTCTCGCCGATCAGCGCCCGTGCCTCGTCGTCCACGGCCTGGACGAGCCGCCTGGGCGGGTCGTACGTCCAGCTGGCCGTGTGGACCTCGCCCGCGACGCGGTAGACAAGCAGCACCTCCCAGGTGCCGTCGTCACGCCGCCACGAGTCCCACTGCACGGTGTCCTTGTCGGCGCCGCGCAGGAGCAGCCGCTCCTGCACCGCCTCGCCGAGCTGCGGGCCGCTGTTCTCGCCGGGCCTGCGGACCGGGGTCTTGCGGGCCCGCTCCGCCATGAAGGCGCGCTCCGCGAGGACGGGGCCCTCGAAGCGGCGTACGCGGTCGACGGGGATGCCGGCCATCTGGGCGACCTCCTCGGCGGAGGCACCGGCACGTATCCGCGCCTGGATGTCACGGGGGCGGAGGTGGCTCTCCACCTCGATCTCGATCTGACCGAGACGCGCGCGGTCGTTGCGCACGGCGGCGCGGAGCCGCTCGTCGATCGGAAGTGTGTACTCCGTGCTGTCAGCAGCCTTCAGCACCAGTCGTGTGCCGTCGTTGGAGACGGCCACGACACGCAGTTCGGGCATGGGGACCTCCCGGGTGGTGCCTGCCGACGTCACGTGCGTCGCTGCTTCCGCTAGTCGAGTGTGGCCTGCCCGGGTGCAGCCTGCCACTACCTTGCCGAGTTGCCCGGCGTGTCGGGCATGGACCCTGGGGCGTCGTTATGGCACGGTTACCTGTTCGCCACTCAGAGTGACTGACGGTCACGCTGTGCAGCGGGTCTCCGTGCGGTGCGCGACGCCGCCGGTTCGAGTGCCGCGTTCGGCCCCCTCCCCGATCCCGGGCACCCGTGAAGGCGTCCGGACCCAGGGTTCGCCAATGTACTCCATTCGGGCCACTTGGGTGGACCGGCGCGCCGCCCAACTTCTCGGGCGGTACGGGAGTTGAGTCTCCGCGATCTTCCCCCTTACGTGTCCCTCTTCACAGAACCGGCAGAAGCGGAACTATTACCTCCGCCCATTTGTCCCTTCTGAGTGCAAGGCGAACGGATGAGTCATCAGGGGTCGGAGATGCGTCACAGGCCGGAGACCGACACGGACGAGCCGGAGAATCCGGAGAAGACGGAGGTGGGACAGGGGACGAGCATCACGGGGGAGAGCGATCGCGGCAGGAGAAGGATCGACCTGAGCGTGGCCCAGGTCTCGGGCAGTGCCCTGGCCGCGGTCATCGCCGCCAAGCTCGCCTCCACCCTCGGCGTGTACGGCACGATCGTCGGCGCCGGCATGATCAGCATCATCGCCACCTGCGGCGGTCCGCTGTTCCAGCACCTGTTCAAGCGCACGGGCGAGCAGGTGCGCGACGCGACCGCCGCCGCCAAGCCCAAGGCCCGTCAGGTGCCGTTCCCGGCCGCGCGTACGGCGGGGGACGGGGACCGGCAGACGATGATGCTCGGCACGATCACGCGCCCCGGGGCGTACGCGGTCCCGGGCGGCGAGCAGGCCGACGAGGAGTTCGGCGCGGCGACCACGCACGGCACCCGCGTCCGCGGCTGGAAGCGCCCGATGATCGCCGCGGCCCTGGTCTTCGGCGTCACCATGGGCGGCATCACGGCCTACGAGCTGGTCTCCGGCCAGGACTTCAGCGGCACCCAGGGGACCACCACCTTCGGCTCCGTCGTCAGCCGTGGCGGGAGCTCCGGGCAGGACGCGCCGGACCGGGACGAGAACCCCGCGCCGACGCCGTCCGGATCCGCCGGCGACACCGGACAGCGGGAGGGCGGCGACGGCACCCCCGCGACGGGCGCCACACCGGACCCGGGCGACCCGGGCACCGGCGGGACCGGCACCGCGACGCCCGACCCGGAGTCGACGACCGGGGGCTCCACCGACGGCGGGTCGACGCCCACCCCGACGCCGACCGGCCCCACGACCGACCCGACCGACCCGACGGAGCCGGCCGAGCCCACGGCCCCGACGGAGCCCACGGATCCTGCCGCGCCGCCGACCGCGCCGACCGAGGCCCCGACCACCGGCGCCGCCGATCCGGGGACGCCGTCGGCGCCCGCCACGGGCGCCGCCGGGTGACCGTCAGTCGCCCAGGACCCGGCGCAGATAGTCGTTGGCGAAGAGCCGGTCCGGGTCCAGCCGGTCGCGCAGCGCCGTGAACTCGGCGAAGCGCGGGTAGACCTCGGAGAAGTAGGCGGCGTCACGGGTGTGGACCTTGCCCCAGTGGGGACGCCCCCCGTGCGCCGTCATGATGCGCTCCACCGCGGTGAAGTACGCGCGGTGGGGCGTCCCCTTGTAGAGGTGCACGGCGATGTAGGCGGTCTCCCGCCCGGAGGCCGTGGACAGCGCGATGTCGTCCGAGGGGGCGGTGCGCACCTCCACCGGGAAGCTCACCTTGAGCGGTGAGCGCTCGACCATCTCCTTGACCTCGCGCAGCGCGTCGACCGCGGCCTCACGCGGCAGCGCGTACTCCATCTCCAGGAAGCGCACCCGGCGCGGCGAGGTGAAGACCTTGTACGGGATGTCGGTGTAGGTACGGGCCGACAGGGCCCGGCTGGAGACCTTGGCGATCGACGGGATGACCGGCGGGACCGCGCGGCCCACCGAGCAGGCCACCTGGAACAGCCCGTTGGAGAGGAGCTCGTCCTCGATCCAGCCGCTCACCTTCCCGGGAGGGGCGGCGGGGCCCGCGCTGCGGTTGTTGCGCTTGGTGTTGCAGTTGTCCGTGTGAGGGAACCAGTAGAACTCGAAGTGCTCGTTCTCCGCGTGCAGCGCGTCGAACTCCGAGGCGACCCGGTCGAAGGTCATCGGCTCCTCGCGCGCGGTGAGCAGGAAGACCGGCTCCACCGCGAAGGTGATCGCCGTGACCACACCGAGGGCGCCGAGCCCGATCCGGGCGGCCGCGAAGACCTCCGGATTCTCCTTCTCCGAGCACGTCAGCAGCTGCCCGTCCGCCGTGACCAGCTCCAGCTCGCGGATCTGCGCCGCTATCGAGGCGGAGTCGCGGCCCGTGCCGTGCGTGCCCGTGGAGGTGGCCCCGGCGACGGTCTGCTCCATGATGTCGCCCATGTTCGTGAGCGACAGGCCCTCCCGGGCCAGCGCCACGTTGAGCCGCTTGAGCGGAGTGCCCGATTCGACCGTGACGGTCATCGCCTCGCGGTCGAGCCGCCGGATCCCGGTCAGCAGCCCCGGCCGGATCAGCACGCCGTCGGTGGCCGCGATCGAGGTGAAGGAATGGCCGGTACCGACCGTCTTCACGCGCAGGCCGTCCGCGGCCGCCTTGCGCACCACCTCGGCGAGCTCCTCGGCCGAGGCCGGGCTCACCTCCCGTACCGGACGGGAGGTGACGTTCCCCGCCCAGTTACGCCACGGGCTGCTCGCCGTCCTGGTGCTCCCCGAGCCCGCTGTTGTCGTCCCGCTCACGCTTCCCCTCCCGGTCCGGTGCCGGCTTGCGCAGCCGGCGGTGTCCGAGGAGACCCACCGCGACCGCGACCGCACCCGAGACGACGGGCACCACGTACCCCGCTTCGGCCCCGGACGCGTCGACCACCCAGCCGGCGGCCGAGGAGCCGAGCGCCACGCCGACCGCGAGCCCGGTACCCGTCCAGGTCATGCCCTCGGTCAGCTTGGTGCGCGGTACGTGCGCTTCGACGAGGGCCATCGTGGTCACCATCGTCGGTGCGATGGACAGGCCCGCGACAAAGAGCGCCACGGCCAGCAACGGCAAGTTCCCGGCCAGTAGGAGGGGGATCATACTCACGGCCATCGCGCAGACGCCCAGGAGCCAGCGCCGGGACGGCTCGCCCTTGAGGTGCAGGAGGCCGAAGACGGCGCCGGCGAGGCAGGAGCCCAGCGCGTAGACGGCCAGGACGAGGCTCGCGGCCGCCTTGTGCCCCTGCTCCTCGGCGAAGGCCACGGTCACCACGTCCACGGAGCCGAAGATGGCTCCGGTGGCGACGAAGGCGAGGGCCAGGACCTGGAGGCCGGGGGAACGGAGCGCGGACACGCTCTTCTCGCCGCTCTCCCGCGGGTGCGGCACGGGCTCCGTCGCGCGCTGCGAGGTCAGCCAGAAGACGCCGATGGCCAGGAACACCCCGGCGAACAGCGGGCCGGCCTCGGGGAACCAGGTCGTCGAAAGGCCGATGGAGATGATCGGACCGAAGATGAAGCACACCTCGTCGACGATCGACTCCCACGAGTACGCGGTGTGCAGGCGCCGCTCGTCGCCCCGGTAGATCTCCGCCCACCGGGACCGGGTCATCGCCCCGATGCTCGGCACGACGCCGATGACGGCCGTGAAGACGAAGAGCGTCCAGTCCGGGCTCTTCTGCTGGACGCAGACGAGGAGTCCGGCGGCACCGGCGAGCGAGATCAGCGTCACAGGGCGGAGCACCTTGCGCTGTCCGTGGCGGTCGACCAGCCGCGAGACCAGGGGGCCGAGGACGGCGGCGGACATCGCGAGCATCGCCGAGAGCGCGCCGGCGAGGCCGTACCTGCCGGTGACCTGGGAAATCATGGTGACGACGCCGATGCCCATCATGGACAGCGGCATGCGGCCGAGGAGACCGGCGACGGAGAACGAGGTCGTTCCGGGCGCTGCGAAGATCGCGCGGTAGGGGCTGGGCAAGAGGCTCTCCGGATCTCCGTGCTCCGGAGCGGGCTCCGCGCGACGACTCAACACGTGTAATTAATAGCTAAAGCCTACGGTGTTGAAGTCGATCGGTCATCCCCCTTTTTCGGACGAGCACCCTGAATCAGGACGAGTACCCGCCGCCGGACGCCGTCGGTCGGGCCGAGCCCCCCACCGCCGGAGGCGGGTGGGAGGATCGGTGCCATGTCCGATCAGCACGATCCCGCCCCGTACGACGCCCTGCTGCTGCTCTCGTTCGGCGGCCCCGAGGGCCCGGACGACGTGGTCCCGTTCCTGGAGAACGTGACGCGCGGCCGCGGCATTCCGAAGGAACGGCTCAAGGAAGTGGGGCAGCACTACTTCCTGTTCGGCGGCGTCAGCCCGATCAACGACCAGAACCGCGCGCTGCTCGACGCGCTGCGGACGGACTTCGCGGAGGCCGGCCTCGGCCTCCCGGTCTACTGGGGAAACCGGAACTGGGCGCCGTACCTCACCGACACGCTCCGCGAGATGATCACCGACGGCCGGCGCCACATCGCCGTCCTCACCACCAGCGCGTACGCCTCCTACTCCGGCTGCCGCCAGTACCGCGAGAACCTCGCCGACGCGCTCGCCACCCTGGAGGCGGAGGGGCTCCCGCTGCCCCGCGTCGACAAGCTCCGGCACTACTTCAACCACCCCGGCTTCGTCGAGCCCATGGTCGAGGGCGTCCTCGCCTCCCTCGCCGACCTCGACCCGTCCGTGCGCGACGGGGCCCACCTCGCCCTCACCACGCACTCCATCCCCGACTCCGCCGCCGACAGCTCCGGGCCGGTCGCCGAGCACGGCGAGGGCGGTGCCTACGTGCGGCAGCACCTCGACGTGGCACGGGTGATCGTCGAGGCGGTCCGTGAGGCGACCGGCGTCGCGTACCCCTGGAAGCTCGTCTACCAGTCCCGCAGCGGCGCACCGCACATCCCGTGGCTGGAGCCCGACATCTGCGACCACCTGGAGGAGCTGCACGGCGCCGGGGTGCCCGCGGCCGTGATGGTCCCCATCGGCTTCGTCTCCGACCACATGGAGGTCCTCTACGACCTCGACACGGAGGCCACGGCCAAGGCGGCCGAGCTCGTCCTGCCCGTCCGGCGCTCGGCGACCGTCGGGGCCGACCCGCGCTTCGCCGCGGCCGTCCGCGACCTCGTCCTGGAGCGTGCCGCGGGCGAGCGGGGCACCCGGGTGGAGCGGTGTGCCCTGGGCGCTCTCGGCGCCTCCCACGACCTGTGCCCGATCGGTTGCTGCCCGGCCAGGGCGGAGCGGCCGGCGGCGGCCGGTGCCGACAGCCCGTACGCGTAAGGAGCCCCCTGTGACCGACCTGAACGGCGTGAACGACGTGAGCGACCCGCTACTCGCCGAACTGCTCGACCTCGGCCTGGAGGCCGCACGGCGGGCCGGCGCGCTGCTGCGCGACGGCCGGCCGGACGACCTGGCCGTGGCGATGACCAAGTCGAGCCCCATCGACGTCGTCACCGAGATGGACATCGCCGCCGAGAAGCTGATCACCGGCTTCCTCTCCGAGCACCGCCCGCAGGACGGCTTCCTCGGCGAGGAGGGCGCGTCGAGCCCCGGCACGAGCGGGATCCGCTGGGTGATCGACCCGCTCGACGGCACCGTGAACTACCTCTACGGCCTGCCCACCTGGGCGGTCTCGATCGCCGCCGAGCGGGACGGCGAGACCGTGGTCGGCGTGGTCGAGGCGCCGATGCGCGGCGAGACGTACCGGGCGGTCCTCGGCGGCGGCGCGTACGCGGGGGAGCGGCGCCTCGCCGTCCGCCCGTCGCCCGAGCTCGACCAGGCCCTCGTGGGCACGGGCTTCGGATACGTGCAGTCCCGTCGCGCCCATCAGGCCGACGTCGCCCAGCGCGTGATCCCGCGCGTCCGCGACATCCGCCGGGGCGGTTCGGCCGCGATCGACCTCTGCGACGTCGCGGCGGGCCGCCTCGACGCGTACTACGAGCGCGGACTCAATCCCTGGGACCTCGCCGCGGGGGCGCTCATCGCCCGCGAGGCGGGCGCGCTGACCGGCGGCCGACCCGGGGAGCCGGAGTCCGGTGAGCTGACCCTGGCGGCCTCCGCGGGCGTCTTCGCGCCCCTCCAGGAGCTCCTGGAGGAGCTCGGAGCCTGGCACGACTAGCGAGACCGGACGTGCGAGGGCCCCGGAGCCGGTACGGCTCCGGGGCCCTCGACGCGTGTACGTACGGGCCGGGCCGGTCAGACGCCCGGCACCGCGACCTCCACGCCGTGCTCGGCGGCCAGGCGGTGCAGGTCGTCCAGCTCGGCCTGCTCGACGTCCGCGAGGAAGTCGTCGCCCGTCTCACGAGCACGCGTGAGGTCGGTTTGCGCGGCCCTGATCCGGTGCAGCAGTCCTGCGGTGAAAGCGTCCATCGTGCGCCCCCTCGTCGTGGGTCCGGTGGCACGGGGGTGTGCCGAGGGTGGATGGATCACACACTGCTGCCTCTGGGGGACAGAAGGCGGTAGGTGGCGCGCCACATACAGGGCGTGATCACGGGGTGTGCAGACGTCCTCCCCACCCCCTTCCTCATAGAAACCTCAACTGGCCCGTGAATCAGGTGAATTCTTCGCGGGCCACCGCGGACGGAGTCACGCGCCCCACCGCACGCCCCCTCCGCACCACCCCCGCGCCCCGGCCCTTGCACACCCGTCTTACAGCCGGTTTACGCGCGTTCGGGGCAGGATGGACACGCACAGTCAGTGCTCAGGTTTCAGCCGGTCCGCCTTCGGGCCGCGGCTCAAGGGAAGGACTACGACGTGCGCGTACTCGTCGTCGAGGACGAGCAGCTGCTCGCCGATGCGGTGGCCACCGGACTGCGCCGGGAGGCCATGGCCGTCGACGTCGTGTACGACGGCGCCGCGGCGCTGGAGCGCATCGGGGTGAACGACTACGACGTCGTCGTCCTCGACCGCGACCTCCCGCTCGTCCACGGCGACGATGTCTGCCGCAAGATCGTCGAGCTCGGCATGCCCACGCGCGTGCTGATGCTCACCGCGTCCGGCGACGTCAGCGACCGCGTCGAGGGCCTGGAGCTCGGCGCGGACGACTACCTCCCCAAGCCGTTCGCCTTCACCGAGCTCACCGCCCGCGTGCGCGCGCTCGGCCGGCGCACCACGGTGCCGCTGCCGCCCGTCCTGGAGCGCGCCGGCATCAAGCTCGACCCGAACCGCCGCGAGGTCTTCCGCGAGGGCAAGGAGGTCCAGCTCGCGCCGAAGGAGTTCGCCGTCCTGGAGGTCCTCATGCGCAGCGAGGGCGCCGTCGTCTCGGCCGAGCAGCTCCTGGAGAAGGCCTGGGACGAGAACACCGACCCCTTCACCAACGTCGTGCGCGTCACCGTCATGACCCTGCGCCGCAAGCTCGGCGAGCCCCCGGTCATCGTCACCGTGCCCGGCTCCGGGTACCGGATCTGACCCGATGCCCACCACCTCAGTGCCGCACCCCCAGGCGCCGCCGAAGCCGACCTGGGACCCCAGGGACCCCGTCCGGCCGCTGCTGCGCCCGACCATCCGGATACGGCTCACACTGCTGTACGGCGGGATGTTCCTGATCGCCGGTGTACTGCTGCTCTCGATCATCTACCTCTTCACGGCGCAGACGCTGGGCGAGAGCGCGGCCAAACTGCCGTTCGAGATCGTCGAGGGCAAGGTGCAGCCCACCACCTCCTGGTGCGAGCTGCCCGTCCAGGGCAGTGGCAAGCAGTTCAACGACGCCGTGTCGGTCTGTCTGCGATACCAGAGCGACCAGGCCCTGGAGGACCTCCTGCGGCGCTCGCTCTTCGCCCTGCTCGGCCTGAGCATCATCGCCTTCGCCTTCGGCTACGCCATGGCGGGGCGGGTGCTCTCCCCGCTCGGTCGCATCACCCGGACCGCCCGCCAGGTGGCCGGTTCCGACCTGTCCCGGCGGATCGAGCTGGACGGCCCCGACGACGAGCTCAAGGAGCTCGCCGACACCTTCGACGAGATGCTGGAGCGCCTGGAGCGGGCCTTCACCGCCCAGCAGCGGTTCGTCGCGAACGCCTCGCACGAGCTGCGGACCCCGCTCGCGATCAACCGCACGCTCCTGGAGATCCACGCCTCGGACCCCGAGGCCCCGCTGGCGCTCCAGCAGCTGGGCAAGACCCTGCTCGCCACCAACGAGCGCAGCGAGCAGCTCGTCGAGGGCCTGCTGCTGCTCGCCAGGAGCGACAATCAGATCATCGAGCGCAAGGCCGTCGACCTCGCCGAGGTCGCCTCCCGGGCGGTCGACCAGACGCACGCGGAGGCCGTGGCCAAGGGCGTCGAGATCCGGGGCGAGCGCGCTCCGGCGGTGGTCCAGGGCAACGGCGTCCTGCTGGAGCGGATCGCACTGAACCTGCTCCAGAACGCCGTGCGGTACAACGTGCCGGAAGGAGGCTGGGTGGAGGTCACCACGGAGGTCCAGCACGGCCAGGCTGTCCTGGTCGTCTCGAACACGGGACCGGTGGTCCCCGCGTACGAGATCGACAACCTCTTCGAGCCGTTCCGGAGACTCCGGCAGGAGCGCACCGGCAGCGACAAGGGGGTCGGTCTCGGCCTGTCGATCGCCCGGTCCGTGGCTCGCGCCCATGGCGGCCGTATCATCGCGGAGCCCCGCGAGGGCGGTGGTCTCGTGATGCGTGTCACTCTGCCGATCTGACACACTGCACGAGCCGACCGGTTCCGTTCGCTTTGCGCGGAATTCTCGGGCCCCGATTCTGAGACGCTCATGTGTGATCGATCACAGGAGAGGGTGTCCGGACCTCCACTCTCCGTGACCGAGAAATCCCTCGGAAAACCAGGAAAAGTCCGGGTTTCCGGGGCCCGGAATGACGGGAAGTACACGGGGTGGCGCCTGTGAAGGGCACCCGTAGGACCGTGTACGGTCCGGTTCGCCACCCCAAGCCGATCACTCGTGAGAGCGCTCGACGGGTGTCGATTGAGTAACAGACCTTGATGTGAGGCAAAATCTCCGCCTCAGGTCGGGCACAAGTCCGACCTCTCACGCGTTACGTGCGCTGGAGACACCGCAACTACCCAGAGGGGGAGAGCGACATGGCAACGGATTACGACACCCCACGCAAGACCGACGACGACGTCGACTCGGACAGCCTTGAAGAACTGAAGGCCCGCCGGAACGACAAGTCGACCTCGACCGTCGACGTCGACGAGTTCGAGGCCGCCGAAGGCCTGGAACTGCCCGGCGCGGACCTCTCGAACGAAGAGCTGGCCGTCCGGGTCCTGCCGAAGCAGGCCGACGAGTTCACGTGCATGAGCTGCTTCCTCGTGCACCACCGCAGCCAGCTGGCCCGGGAGAAGAACGGCCAGCCGATCTGCCGCGACTGCGACTGAGATCGCCCGGCCGTGGCAGGCGAGACACCGTCCCGGAAGCGGCGTCTCCGGCTCCCTGGGAGCTCGGAGACGTACAAGGGCGGCATGAGCCCGGCGGAGGGTGCCCAGACGGCCCCTGACGCCGAGCAGGCCGCTTCCCTGCCCTCCCTCGGTGCGCGTGACGACGAGCGGGGCCCTTCGGCCTCGCTCGAAGCCGTCGTCGCGGACATCGAGGCGGTGACCGGTGTGCGCGTCGAACCGGCCGCCGGGCCGGATGCGACACGGCTCCCCGCCGAGCTGAGCGAGGGCCGTGGCGAAGCACGCCACGGGCGTCTGGACGCCGTCAGGCGGCTGGCCAACCCGGCGCGGGCACAACTCGACAAGATCAAGATCGACAGCGACCGGATCGACGCCGTCCGGCGCGGCGTCGCGCAGAGCGTCAAGGACGGCGTGAAGCGCGGCGGCGACAGCGCCAAGGCCGGCATCGGTCATCTGGCCGACCGGCTGATCGATCTCGCCCCGCGGATCCCGGTCCGCGACCTGGCGACCCTGCGCAAACAGTTCCCCGGGCTCGGACCCGAGCAGATCGCCGACAAGCTCGTCACGGGCGCGGCGAACGCGAGCTCGACCGTCGGCGCGGGCGTCGGCGCCGCCGCCATGCTTCCCGTACCGCCGGCCATGCCGGCCGAACTGGCGGCCGAGATCACCGGCGTCGCCGCCGTGGAACTCAAACTCATCGCCGAACTGCACGAGGTGTACGGACTGCGCCCACCGGGCCGGATCACCCAGCGCTCGATGGCCTATCTGACCTCCTGGGCCGAGGAGCGGGGCATCGACCCCTCCAAGCCCACCACGGTCAACGCGGCGCTCGGAGGTCAGCTCAAGCGCGAACTGCGCCAGCAGATCATGAAGCGCATGGTGCGCAACCTGCCGAACCTCACGCCCTTCATGGTCGGCGCCGCCGTCGGAGCGGTCATGAACCGGCGCGACACCAAGAAGCTCGCCGCACACATCCGCAAGGACCTGCGCGCCCGCCAGGTCCCCTGGGACGCCCTCCGCGGGCTGCCCCCACTGGACCAGCCCGAGAACCCCAAGGAGCTCGGCTTCTAGCCGTGCCCCTGGCCGGGCCGGACGAGGAGACCCGGCCGCCCGGCGCGGCGGCGCGGGGTCAGGCCTCGGCGCGTACGGACTCCAGGGCGGCCACCAGGGCCTCCGGCTCGCGGCTGGACAGGTACACGTAGGGCGTCGGGTCTGCCGCGTCCGTGACCTCGACCCGTACCGCCCGCGGCACATAGCTGCGCATCAGCATGAAGGCGCGCGGGTCGGCCTTGTAGGTGCGCCAGGCGCGCGCCTCCTCCGCGTCCAGCACCTCGGCCGCCCCGAGCGCCGAGACCGGGATCCGCGCGTCGCCCGCCACCAGTGAACCGGCGACCACCCGGACCCGGGCGGAGCCGTACGAGGAGACCGCCGCGCCGGCGAGCACCGCCGCCACGATCAGACCGCCCAGCATCGGGACGTTCCCCAGCGGGAACATGACCAGGCCGCCGGAGACGCCGAGCAGGCCCGCGATGACCCACCACGAGCGGGGCGCCGTCAGCCGCTCGTCGAAGCGTGGCGCGGTCGCCGCCGAGGCCGTCACCGGGGAAGACGCGACGGGCGTCCCGGTGGGCGACTCGGCGGACGGCACGGGCGAAGGCTCGGAGGAGGGGGCGGGGGACGGCACGGAAGGCTGCATGCGTCCAAGCTTGGCACGGCGCGACCCGCGCCCGGCCGCGCGGGTAAGGTCTGCGCCTGTGACTGCAACATCTGCCGCCCTCACCCCGCCGGCCGACGCCATACCGCCGGTACGCCACCCCGACGCCCCGGCCCCCGGCGAGCTGCTCGGTTCGCACTACGCGTACTGCTTCGGGTGCGGCGGCGGGCAGCCCCACGGCCTGCACCTGGAGGCGCGGGCGGGCGAGGGCGTGACCGTCACCGCCGAGTTCACGGTGACCCCCGACCACCAGGGCGCCCCCGGCCTCGCGCACGGCGGCGTCCTCGCCACCGCGCTCGACGAGACCCTCGGCTCCCTGAACTGGCTGCTGCGGGTCATCGCCGTGACCGGCAGACTGGAGACCGACTTCGCCCGGCCCGTCCCGGTCGGCACCGTGCTCCACCTGGAGGCCGCGGTCACCGCCGTACACGGCCGCAAGATCTTCTCGACCGCCGTCGGCCGGATCGGCGGGCCCGAGGGCCCCGTCGCCGTCCGCGCCGAGGCACTCTTCATAGAGGTCAAGGTCGACCATTTCATCGACAACGGCCGCCCGGAGGAGATCCAGGCAGCCATGTCCGACCCCGACCAGGTCCGGCGCGCCCGCGCCTTCGAGGTGAACCCCTGATGCGCAACCCTGTCGACGTACTGATCCGGCGAGTGGACCCGGAGGTGCCGATCCCGGCCTACGGGCACCCCGGCGACGCCGGCGCCGACCTCGTGACCACCGAGGCCGCCGTCCTCGCCCCCGGGGAGCGCGCCGTGCTGCCCACCGGCGTCTCCATCGCGCTGCCGGACGGGTACGCGGCCTTCGTGCACCCGCGCTCCGGCCTGGCCGCCCGCTGCGGAGTCGCCCTCGTGAATGCCCCGGGGACGGTGGATGCCGGGTACCGTGGAGAGATCAAAGTGATCGTGGTCAATCTCGACCCGCGCGAGAGCGTGCGGTTCGAGCGGTTCGACCGGATTGCCCAACTGGTCGTCCAGCAGGTCGAGAAGGTTCGCTTCCACGAGGTGGCGGAGCTTCCCGGCTCGGCGCGGGCCGAGGGGGGCTTCGGGTCCACCGGCGGCCATGCCGCCGTGGACGGCTCAACGGGTGGGAATCGATACGCTTCGGTCGTATCCGACCGGGAAGGACAGTGACGTGTTCGGACGTCGCAAGAAGAGCGGTGCCGCTGAGGACGCAGCGGGCGAGGCCGAGCAGGTCGTCGACGAGGTCGGCACCGACGAATCGGCCGACGCGCCGCGTCGGGTGAACCTTCCGCCGGCGCCCCGGCCCGACGGACCGTGGGACCTCTCCGAGGTCACCACGCCGGAGGACGGCCGCGTCGACCTCGGGGGCGTTTTCGTGCCCGGAGTCGAGGGCATGGAGCTGCGGGTCGAGGTGGCGGGCGACGCGATCGTCGCGGCCACCGTCGTGCTGCGCGACAGCGCCGTGCAGCTGCAGGCCTTCGCCGCCCCCAAGAACGAGGGCATCTGGGGCGAGGTCCGTGACGAGATCGCCACGGGCATCATCCAGCAGGGCGGTGTCATCGACGAGGTCGAGGGCCCCCTCGGCTGGGAGCTGCGGGCCCAGGTCCCCGTACAGCTGCCCGACGGCAACCGCGGCGTGCAGCTCGTGCGCTTCGTGGGCGTCGACGGACCCCGCTGGTTCCTGCGCGGAGTGATCTCCGGGCAGGGCGCGGTGCAGCCGGACGCGGCCGGGCTCCTGGAGCAGATCGTGCGGGACACCGTGGTCGTCCGCGGCGAGGGCCCGATGGCCCCGCGCGACCCGATCGTCCTCAAGCTGCCGAACGACGCGCAGATGGTGCCGGACGGTGTCCAGCAGGAGGAGCAGGCGGAGTCGCGCTTCTCCGGCGGCATGGGCCAGCTCCAGCGCGGCCCGGAGGTCACCGAGATCCGCTGAGCCGCGATCGAGACACGAGCGGTGGGCCGCTCCCCGTACGCGATGTACGGGGAGCGGCCCACCGGCCGTTTTCCCCTAGGGCCTGCCCGGCGGATCATGGCCGGGGTCCGGGCCTGCCCGGCGGATCAGGGTCGGACAGGCCCCGGGGGGTGTCCGGCTTGATCGGCAGGACACCCCCCAGTACGGTCGCGGGCTCTGGCCCTGGGATCCGGCGGCGGACCATACTGGCGGGCGCACATGTTCGAGGAGGGGGAGCACACGGTGAGTGAGAGCAGCACGCGGTCCGCAACGGCCGTCGCCGAGGACCCGGCCGGCCTGCCGATGGTCCGGGTCGAGGGCCTCCGGCGTTCGTACGGCACGGGCGAGGCCGCGGTCCACGCCCTGCGCGGGGTCTCCTTCGACATCCCGCGCGGCGAGCTCGTCGCCCTCAAGGGCCGCTCGGGCTCCGGCAAGACGACCCTGCTCAACCTCGTGGGCGGACTCGACAGCGCCGACGGGGGCCGGATCGTCATCGACGGCACCGACCTCTCCACGCTCGGCGAGAACGGGCTGCTGGAGCTGCGCCGCGACCGGATCGGCTTCATCTTCCAGTCCTTCGGGCTGCTCCCGATCCTCTCCGCCGCCGAGAACGTCGGCGTGCCCCTCCGGCTGCGGAAGGCCGACCCGAAGGAGCGCGAGGAGCGGGTCGCGCTGATGCTCTCCCTCGTGGGCCTCGCCGACCACGCGGCCCAGCGACCCGGCGAGCTCTCCGGCGGCCAGCAGCAGCGGGTCGCCATCGCCCGCGCCCTCGCCAACAAGCCGGCCCTGCTGATCGCCGACGAGCCGACCGGCCAGCTGGACGCGGAGACCGGGCTCGCCGTCATGGAGCTGCTGCGCGCGGTGGTGCGCAGCGAGGGCTGCACGGCCCTGGTCGCCACGCACGACCCCCAGCTCCTTGGCCTGGCGGACCGGGTCCTGGAGCTCAGCGACGGCGAGATCATCGAGCACTGAGGGCCGGGGCGGTTTCCTGCGGTGCCGCCCCGACAGCCGTCCCGACATCAGAATCACGTCAATACCGCACCGCGGGCTCCGCTCGCGTGCGGAATGTCCGATTGGCTGGACGTATGGTCGTGCCATGGGACGCGGCAAGCTTCGGATCTACCTCGGCGCTGCGCCGGGCGTCGGCAAGACGTACGCGATGCTCTCCGAGGGACACCGCCGCATCGAGCGCGGTACGGACTGCGTCGTCGCCTTCGTGGAGCACCACGGACGGCCGCGTACGGAGGTGATGCTGCACGGCCTGGAGCAGGTCCCGCGCCGGACCCTGGACTACCGGGGCGCCACCTTCACCGAGATGGACGTCGACGCGGTCCTGGCCAGGAAGCCGGCCGTCGCCCTCGTCGACGAGCTCGCCCACACGAACGTCCCCGGCTCCCGGAACCCCAAGCGCTGGCAGGACGTCGCCGAGCTCCTCGCGGCCGGAATCGACGTCGTGTCGACGGTCAACATCCAGCACCTGGAGTCGCTGGGCGACGTCGTCGAGTCGATCACCGGGGTACGGCAGCGCGAGACCGTCCCCGACGAGATCGTCCGCCGCGCCGACCAGATCGAACTGGTCGACATGTCGCCCCAGGCCCTGCGCCGCCGCATGGCCCACGGCAACATCTACACGTCCGACAAGGTCGACGCGGCCCTCTCCAACTACTTCCGCCCCGGCAACCTCACCGCCCTGCGCGAGCTCGCGCTGCTGTGGACGGCCGACCGGGTCGACGAGTACCTCCAGCAGTACCGCGGCGAGCACAACATCCGCTCCACCTGGCAGGCCCGTGAGCGCATCGTCGTGGGCCTGACCGGCGGCCCCGAGGGCCGCACGCTCATACGGCGGGCCACCCGGCTGGCCGAGAAGGGCGCGGGCGGCGAGGTCCTCGCCGTGTACATCGCCCGCAGCGACGGCCTCACCGCCGCCTCGCCGAAGGAACTGGCCGTCCAGCGGACCCTCGTCGAGGACCTCGGCGGAACGTTCCACCACGTCATCGGCGACGACGTTCCCTCCGCGCTCCTGGAGTTCGCCCGCGGGGTCAACGCGTCCCAGATCGTCCTCGGCTCCAGCCGCCGCCGCACCTGGCAGTACGTGTTCGGCCCCGGCGTCGGCCAGACCGTGGCCCGCGAGTCCGGTCCCGACCTCGACGTCCACATCGTCACCCACAGCGAGGTCGCCAAGGGGCGGGGGCTGCCCGTCGCGCGCGGGGCGCGGCTCGGCCGGTCCCGGATCCTCGGCGGCTGGCTGGTCGGCGTCGGCGGACCCGCAGCCCTGGCCCTGCTCCTCACCCATGTCGACGCCGACCTCGGCCTCGCCAACGACATGCTGCTGTTCCTCGCGCTGACCGTCGCCGCCGCGATGCTCGGCGGGTTCCTGCCCGCGCTCGCGTCGGCGGCGGTCGGCTCCTTCCTCCTGAACTGGTTCTTCACCCCGCCCGTCCACCGGATCACCATCGCCGACCCCAAGAACATCGTCGCCCTCGCCGTCTTCCTCGGCGTCGCGATGGCCGTCGCCTCGGTGGTGGACCTGGCGGCCCGGCGCACCCACCAGGCGGCCCGGCTCCGCGCCGAGTCCGAGGTGCTCTCGTACCTCGCGGGCAGCGTGCTGCGCGGCGAGACCAGCCTGGACGCACTCCTCGAACGGGTCCGCGAGACCTTCTCGATGGAGTCGGTGACCCTGCTGGAGCGGGCGGACGAGGTCGAGCCCTGGACCCGGGCGGCGAGCGTGGGCCCCCACCCGGTCGCACGGCCGGAGGACGCGGACGTGGACATGCCGGTCGGCGACCGCTTGGCGCTGGCGCTGACCGGCCGGGTCCTGCCCGCCGAGGACCGGCGCGTCCTCGGTGCCTTCGCCGCGCAGGCGGCGGTCGTCCTGGACCGGCAGCGGCTCGTCGGCGAGGCCGAGGAGGCCAGGAAGCAGGCCGAGGGCAACAAGATCCGTACGTCCCTGCTCGCCGCCGTCAGCCACGACCTGCGGACCCCGCTCGCGAGCATCAAGGCCTCCGTCTCCTCCCTCCGCTCCGACGACGTCGAATGGTCCGAGGAGGACCGCGCCGAACTCCTCGAAGGCATCGAGGCGGGCGCCGACCGGCTCGACCACCTCGTCGGCAACCTCCTCGACATGTCCCGCCTCCAGACCGGGACCGTCACGCCGCTGATCCGCGTCGTGGACCTCGACGAGGTCGTGCCGATGGCCCTTGGGGGAGTGCCCGACGGCAGCGCCGAACTCGACATCCCCGAGACGCTGCCGATGGTCGAGGTCGACAAGGGCCTGTTGGAGCGGGCCGTCGCCAACATCGTCGAGAACGCCGTGAAGTACAGCCCCGACGGCGAACCCGTCTGGGTCGCGGCCAGCACCCTGGGAGAACGCGTCGAACTGCGCGTCGTGGACCACGGCCCCGGAGTGCCCGACGAGAGCAAGGACGGCATCTTCGAGCCGTTCCAGCGCTTCGGCGACGCCCCCCGCGGCGCCGGTGTCGGGCTCGGCCTCGCGGTCGCCCGCGGCTTCGTCGAGGCCATGGGCGGCACCCTCGCCGCCGAGGACACCCCGGGCGGCGGGCTGACCATGGTGCTCACCCTCAGGGCCGTGCAGGGCGGGCCCCCGGATCCGGCCGTGGAGCTTCCGGCGCATGCCGTGAGCTGAGCGGGCGGCGGCTTTCGTCCCGCGTGCGCTCGCGTACCGCGCCCGCTCTCGTACACATCAGCAAGAGTCACCCCACTCACCCAAGCCGCCCGCAACGGGCACCGAAGAAGGTAGGTCCCCCTCCATGACCCGGGTCCTCGTGGTCGACGACGAGCCACAGATCGTCCGCGCCCTGGTGATCAACCTCAAGGCGCGGAAGTACGAGGTCGATGCCGCACCCGACGGTGCCAGCGCCCTCCGGCTGGCCGCCGAGCGCCACCCCGACGTCGTCGTCCTCGACCTCGGCCTGCCCGACATGGACGGCGTCGAGGTCATCAAGGGCCTGCGCGGCTGGACGAGGGTGCCGATCCTGGTCCTCTCCGCCCGCCAGACCTCCGACGAGAAGGTCGAGGCGCTCGACGCCGGCGCCGACGACTACGTCACCAAGCCCTTCGGCATGGACGAGCTGCTCGCGCGGCTGCGCGCGGCCGTGCGCCGCGCCGAGCCGGTCGGCGGTGCCGAGGACGGTGTGGTGGTCGTCGCGACCGAGGGCTTCACCGTCGACCTGGCGGCGAAGAAGGTCCACCGCGACGGCCGGGACGTCCGGCTCACCCCCACCGAATGGCACCTCCTGGAGGTCCTCGTCCGCAACGGCGGCCGGCTGGTCAGCCAGAAGCAGCTGCTCCAGGAGGTCTGGGGGCCCTCGTACGGCACGGAGACCAACTACCTCCGCGTGTACATGGCGCAACTGCGGCGCAAGCTGGAGGCCGACCCCTCGCACCCCCGCCATTTCGTCACCGAACCGGGCATGGGCTACCGCTTCGAACGGTGAAGCGAACGTCGTGTGTACAGCCGGTCCTGGTGGCAGTGGAGGCCGGTACGCTTTCTGTATGAGTGCTGCACCGCGTACAGAGAAGCCGGCCGGTAGGTTCCGCCGGATGCTCGACCGGCTCTCCTCCACCCCGGAGGACCTGGAGTCGGAGGAGCTCCAGGAGGACGCCGAGGCCACGGGGTGCACCCGCATCTGTGACTGCTCCGACCGCCAGATAGTCAAGGTGACTGGTACCTTGCGCACGGTCACGCTGCGTCCCAGGGCCGGTGTGCCCGCGCTGGAGGCCGAGCTCTTCGACGGCACGGCACCGCTGGACGTCGTCTGGCTGGGCCGCCGCTCCATCGTGGGCATCGAACCGGGCCGCAAGCTGATCGCCTCCGGCCGGATCTCCATGAGCCACGGCCGACGGGTCCTCTTCAACCCCAAATACGAGCTCCGACCGCTCGGACAGGAGTAGCCGGTGACGTCCCTCGACAAGCCGACCACGGATCAGGGCGCCCAGGCCCCGCAGGACGCCCAGGCCTCGAAGGAGGTCACCGAGGCCGCGCTGTTCGAGGCCTTCGGCGGCCTGCGGGGCATGATCGAGACGGTCGTGCCCGGCCTGCTGTTCGTCACGATCTTCACGATCAACAAGGACCTGCACATCTCGGCGATCGCCGCGCTCGCGGTCTCGCTGGTCCTGGTCGCCGTCCGGCTGATCCGCCGCGACACCGTCAAGCACGCCTTCAGCGGCGTCTTCGGTGTCGCCTTCGGTGTCGTCTTCGCGATGATGACGGGCAACGCCAAGGACTTCTACCTGCCGGGCATGCTCTACACGCTGGGCCTCGCCCTCGCGTACATCATCACCACGGTCGCGGGCGTCCCGCTGATCGGCCTGATCCTCGGCCCGGTGTTCAAGGAGAACCTCTCCTGGCGCACCCGCAACCCCGGCCGCAAGAAGGCCTACGCGAAGGCCAGCCTGGCCTGGGGTTTCATCCTGCTCGCCAAGTGCGCGATCCTCTTCCCCATGTACTGGTGGGCCGACACCACCAAGTTCGGCTGGGTCCTCGTCGCCCTGAAGATCCCGCCGTTCCTGCTCGCGGTCTACCTCACCTGGATGTTCCTCGCGAAGGCGCCGCCGCCGATCGACGTCTTCGCCGAGATGGAGGCCGAGGAGCGCGCCGAGAAGGAGCGCAAGGCGGCCGCCGCCGCGCAGAGCCACCCGGAGGCCTGAGGCGGCACGGAGGAGGGCCCGGACCTGACGTACAGGTCCGGGCCCTCCCGCGTACCACGCGTGATCAGGACTCGGTGGCCTCGCGGCGGACCTGCAACAGGTCCTCCAGCTGCTCCTCGCGGGCCTGCGCGGCAACGAACAGCAGCTCGTCGCCGGCCTCCAGAGTCTCCTCCGGGCTCGGCGTCAGCACCCGCGAACCGCGGATGATCGTCACCAGCGAGGTGTCCTCGGGCCAGGCCACGTCCCCGACCGAGGTGCCGGCGACCGCAGACTCCGGCGGGAGCGTCAGCTCGACGAGGTTCGCGTCGCCGTGGCTGAAGCGGAGCAGCCGGACGAGGTCGCCGACGCTCACCGCCTCCTCGACCAGGGCCGACATGAGGCGCGGCGTCGAGACGGCGACGTCCACGCCCCACGCCTCGTTGAACAGCCACTCGTTCTTCGGGTTGTTCACCCGGGCGACGACCCGCGGCACGCCGTACTCGGTCTTGGCGAGGAGCGAGACGACCAGGTTCACCTTGTCGTCGCCGGTCGCCGCGATCACCACGTTGCAGCGCTGGAGCGCCGCCTCGTCGAGGGACGTGATCTCGCAGGCGTCGGCGAGCAGCCACTCCGCCTGCGGCACCCGCTCCACCGAGATGGCGGTCGGCGCCTTGTCGATCAGCAGGACCTCGTGCCCGTTCTCCAGGAGCTCGCCCGCGATGGAACGGCCCACCGCACCCGCGCCCGCAATAGCGACACGCATCAGTGACCGCCCTCCTCAGGACCCTCGGCGAAGGCCTCCTCGACATTCGCGATGTCGTCCGTACGCATCATCACGTGCACCAGGTCACCCTCCTGGAGCACCGTCTGCGAGGTCGGCAGAATCGCTTCGCCCAGGCGGGTGAGGAAGGCGACACGGACGCCGGTCTCCTCCTGGAGACGGCTCACCTTGTGGCCGATCCAGGCGGGGGAGGTGTGCACCTCCGCGAGCTGCACGCCGCCGCTCGGGTCCCTCCACAGCGGCTCCGCGCCGGAGGGCAGCAGCCGCCGCAGCATCTGGTCGGCGGTCCAGCGGACCGTCGCGACCGTCGGGATCCCGAGGCGCTGGTAGACCTCGGCACGGCGCGGGTCGTAGATCCGCGCCGCCACGTTCTCGATGCCGAACATCTCGCGGGCGACGCGCGCCGCGATGATGTTCGAGTTGTCGCCGCTGCTCACCGCGGCGAAGGCACCGGCGTCCTCGATCCCGGCCTCGCGCAGCGTGTCCTGGTCGAAGCCCACACCCGTGACGCGCCGTCCGCCGAAACCGGACCCCAGACGACGGAAAGCCGTCGGGTCCTGGTCGACGACCGCGACGGTGTGCCCCTGCTGTTCGAGGGTCTGCGCGAGAGCGGCTCCCACTCGCCCGCAGCCCATGATGACGATGTGCACGTCCCCTTACCCCGCACTCCTGATCGCCCTACTGACCTGCGAAAACACCCTGCCCACAACTTTCCTCGCCCGATCCGCCCGGGCCGCGGCGGACAACGCCCTGCCGGGTTGCCCGGTCCGAGCTTATGCGGCAACGCTGGCGGGGACCGCATCCGAGGTGGTACTCAGGGAGATTCCGTGCCGATCGGGGGTGCCGGTGAGCATGGCGGATTTCGAACGCTTACGATCCTCTCCGTGTCCAAACTGACCGACGTGCCCAAACGGATCCTGATCGGGCGGGCCCTGCGCAGCGACAAGCTCGGGGAAACCCTTCTCCCGAAGCGGATCGCCCTCCCCGTCTTCGCCTCCGACCCGCTGTCCTCGGTGGCGTACGCGCCAGGCGAGGTACTGCTCGTCCTCTCCGTCGCGGGACTGTCGGCCTACCACTTCAGCCCGTGGATCGCGCTCGCGGTCGTCGTCCTGATGTTCACGGTCGTCGCCTCGTACCGCCAGAACGTGCACGCGTACCCGAGCGGCGGCGGCGACTACGAGGTCGCCAACACCAACCTCGGGCCGAAGGCCGGACTCACCGTGGCGAGCGCCCTGCTCGTCGACTACGTCCTCACCGTGGCCGTGTCGATCTCCTCGGGCATCGAGAACCTGGGATCCGCGATCCCGTTCGTCGTCGAGCACAAGGTGGCCTGCGCGGTCGCCGTCATCGTGCTCCTGACGCTGATGAACCTGCGCGGGGTCAAGGAGTCGGGCAGCCTCTTCGCCATCCCGACGTACGTCTTCGTCGCCGGCGTCTTCATCATGATCGCCTGGGGCGCGTACAAGGGGATCGTCCTCGACGAGCCCATGAAGGCCCCCACCGCCGACTTCGAGATCAAGCCCGAGCACGAGGGACTCGCCGGTTTCGCACTGGTCTTCCTGCTGCTCCGCGCCTTCTCCTCCGGCTGTGCCGCGCTCACCGGCGTCGAGGCCATCTCCAACGGCGTTCCCGCCTTCCGGAAGCCGAAGTCGAAGAACGCCGCCACGACGCTCGCCCTCATGGGCGGCCTGGCCGTCACCATGTTCTGCGGCATCATCTTCCTGGCCATGGCCACCGACGTGCGAATGGCCGAGAAGCCCGCCCAGGACCTGCTGCTCAACGGCGAGCCGGTCGGCGAGGGCTACGTCCAGGACCCGGTCATCTCGCAGGTCGCGGCCGCCGTCTTCGGCGACGGGACGTTCCTCTTCATCGTGCTCGCCGCCGCCACCGCGCTCGTCCTCTTCCTGGCGGCCAACACCGCCTACAACGGCTTCCCGCTCCTCGGCTCGATCCTCGCCCAGGACCGGTACCTGCCGCGCCAGCTGCACACCCGCGGCGACCGCCTCACCTTCTCCAACGGCATCGTGCTCCTCGCGGGCGCCGCCGCACTCCTCGTCTGGGTCTACGGGGCCGACTCGACGAAGCTCATCCAGCTCTACATCGTCGGCGTCTTCGTCTCCTTCACGCTGAGCCAGATCGGCATGGTCCGGCACTGGAACCGGCACCTGAAGACGGAGAAGGACCAGGCCAAGCGCCGCCACATGTTCCGCTCCCGCGCGATCAACACGTTCGGCGCCTTCTTCACCGGCCTCGTCCTCGTCGTCGTCCTCGCCACCAAGTTCACCCACGGCGCGTGGGTCGCCCTGCTCGGCATGGTGATCTTCTACGGGACGATGAGCGCGATCCGCCGGCACTACGACTCCGTCTCCGCGGAGATCGCCGCCGCCGAGGAACGCCCCGACGAGTACGTACGCCCCTCCCGGGTCCGCTCCATCGTCCTCGTCTCCAAGCTCCACAAGCCCACCCTCCGCGCCCTGGCCTACGCCAAGCTCATGCACGCGCACGAGCTGGAGGCGCTGACCGTCAACGTCGACCCGGTCGAGACGAAGGCGCTCAGGGAGGAGTGGGAGCGGCGCGGCATCAACGTCCCGCTCAAGATCCTCGACTCGCCGTACCGCGAGATCACCCGCCCGGTGATCGAGTACGTCAAGAGCATCCGCCGCGAGAGCCCCCGCGAGGCCGTCTCCGTCTACATCCCCGAGTACGTCGTCGGCCACTGGTACGAGCACCTGCTCCACAACCAGAGCGCCCTGCGGCTCAAGGGCAGGCTGCTCTTCACCCCGGGCGTCATGGTGACCTCCGTCCCGTACCAGCTCCAGTCCTCCGAGGCCGCGAGGAAGCGGGCCAGGAAGCGCCAGGACTGGAACGCGCCGGGCTCGGTGCGCCGCGGCCCGGTCGAGAAGCGCCAGAAGGAATCGGCCGCGAAGAACACCCAGACCTGAACCGGTCGCAAAGAACAACCGGAAAAGAACAACTAGACTGGTGGGCTGCCGTCCGAAGTATCCGGACGACGGCCCACCGTCACTTCCTCTTGGAGTCCCCCCGCCATGCAGAACACCCCTGTTTCGTCGTTGGTCGGGGAAGAGTACGAGGTCGAGGTCGGCCCGGTGGCCCACGGCGGGCACTGCATCGCCCGCACCGAAGAGGGCCGCGTCCTCTTCGTCCGCCACGCGCTGCCCGGTGAGAAGGTCGTCGCCCGCGTCACCGAGGGCGAGGAGACCTCCCGCTTCCTGCGCGCCGACGCGGTCACGATCCTCGACCCGTCCAAGGACCGCGTCGAGGCCCCCTGCCCCTTCGCGGGCCCCGGCAAGTGCGGCGGCTGCGACTGGCAGCACGCCAAGCCCGGCGCCCAGCGCCGCCTCAAGGGCGAGGTCATCGCCGAGCAGCTCCTGCGGCTCGCCGGGCTCACCCCGGAGGAAGCCGGCTGGGACGGCACCGTCATGCCGGCCGAGGGCGACAAGCTGCCGCCGGGCGAGGTCCCGCAGTGGCGCACCCGCGTCCAGTACGCGGTCGACGCCGAAGGCCACGCGGGCCTCCGCAAGCACCGCTCGCACGAGGTCGAGATCATCGACCACTGCATGATCGCCGCCGAGGGCGTCTCGGAACTCGGCGTCGAGAAGCGCACCTGGGAAGGCATGGCCACGGTCGAGGCCATCGCCGCCTCCGGCTCGAACGACCGCCAGGTCATCCTGACCCCGAAGCCCGGCGGCCGCCTCCCGCTCGTGGAACTCGACAAGCCGGTCTCCGTCCTCCGCGTCGACGAGAAGGACGGCGGAGTCCACCGCGTCCACGGCCGCGCCTTCGTGCGCGAGCGGGCCGACGAGCGCACCTACCGCGTCGGCAACGGCGGCTTCTGGCAGGTCCACCCGCAGGCCGCCCAGACCCTCATGCTCGCCGTCATGCAGGGCCTCACCCCCCGCAAGGGCGACAGCGCCCTCGACCTCTACTGCGGCGTCGGCCTCTTCGCGGGCGCCATCGCCGACCGCGTCGGCGAGCGGGGCGCGGTCCTCGGCATCGAGTCGGGCAAGCGCGCCGTCGAGGACGCCCGCCACAACCTGGCCGGGTTCCCGCGCGTCCGCATCGAGCAGGGCAAGGTCGAGTCGGTCCTCCCGCGCACGGGCATCACGGAGGTCGACCTCATCGTCCTGGACCCGCCCCGCGCCGGCGCGGGCAAGCAGACCGTCCACCACCTGGCCGGCCTCGGCGCCCGCCGCATCGCCTACGTCGCCTGCGACCCGGCGGCCCTGGCCCGCGACATCTCCTACTTCGCCGACCGCGGCTACCGCGTCCGCACCCTCCGCGCCTTCGACCTCTTCCCGATGACGCACCACGTGGAGTGCGTGGCGATCCTGGAGCCGGTGAAGAAGGACGCCTGACCTCCGGTCGTCGCGGATGCCGGTGACGGCCCTACGGCCAATGGTCGTGCCCGTCGTGCCCGGTTCGCGTCTCCTCGGACTGTTCGGGTCCCCGGCGACCACGAGGCGCGGTCGAGAGCGCCTGCGCCGAGGGCGCCGCATCCCACTGCGGAGGTAACAGCCATCCCACCGGCAGGGAGCGCGGAACGCACTCCTTGTCGGCAGCCGACCGGCCGGGCGTCAGGGCCGGTACGTTCTCGCCGTTGGCGCCGTGTGCACCGGGTGCGCGATCCCCACCGGTGCGGGCGAGGTCAGCCGAGTCGTTCCTCGAGTCGGGCGTACAGCTCGGTGACGGCGGCGTCGGCGGCCGGGGAGATGGGGAAGAGGTTGAGGAAGGTGTGGATCAGGCCGTCGTAGGTGCGGGCGAAGACGTCCACGCCGGCGTCGGTGAGGGCTTCGGCGTAGGCGTTGCCCTCGTCGCGGAGGGGGTCGTACTGGGCGGTGCCGATGACCGCGGGGGCGAGGCCGGTGAACTTCTCGGCGCGCAGCGGGGAGACCTGGAAGGAGCCGCGGACGGCGGGGTCGTCGCCTGCGTAGAGGTGTTGGAGGTCCAGGACGTCCTGGGTGCCGAGGACGTAGCCCGTGGCGTTCTCGGTGCGTGAGGGGTGGTCGCCGACGAAGTCGGTGGCGGGGTAGACCAGGAGTTGGGCGGCGAGCGGTCGGCCTTCGTCGCGGAAGGTGAGGGCGACGGCGGCGGCCAGGTTGCCTCCGGCGCTGTCGCCGGCCACGGCGAGGCGGTCGCGGCGGCCGCCGTAGTCGTCGATGCGGTCGGCCACCTGGTGGGCGGCGGCGAGGCAGTCGTCGTAGGCGGCGGGGAAGGGATGCTCGGGGGCCAGGCGGTAGTCGACGGCCACGACCACGGCGTTCACGTCGCGGCACATCCGCCGGGTGACATCGTCATGGGTGTCGAGGTCGCCGGTGAGCCAGCCGCCGCCGTGAAGCACCGCCGCTCAGGCGTCGCGGTGAGCGGATGCGGCAGGCGGTCCTGGCCGCCACCGTCGACCTGCTCACCTCGGAAGGGCTGGCCGCGACCACCGTGGCCGCAGTCGCGCGCGCGGCCGGCGTCCACGAGACCTCCGTGTACCGGCGCTGGAAGACCCGCGAGAATCTGGTCTTCGACGCGCTGGCCACCCATTCCGACACGGCACTCCCGGCTCCGGACACAGGAGACGTCCGCGAGGACCTGTCCCAGCTGTTCACGGCGCTCGCCCGGTACCTCTCGACGCCGGCCGGCGCCGCACTGCTGCACCTCGGCACGGTGCGCGGCGAGAACGACCTGGAGGAGGGGAGGCGCTCCTACTGGAACGCCCGCCTGGAGCGCGCCGAAGCACTCGTCCGGCGCGGCATCGACCGAGGAGAACTGCCGGCCGAAACCGACCCCCATCTCCTGGTCGAGGCCGTCACAGGCCCCCTCCTCGCCCGCGTACTGCTCACCGGCGAACCATTGGAGGACACCCTGGTCCCCCGCCTGGTCGACCTGATCCTCGACGGCGCACGCGCCTGACCCACGGTCGAGTGCGGCAACCCCGGGGGAGCCGAGTGATGGCCCTGATCCCGGTACCTCCCCGGGGCACGGCTCGGCCCGCCGTCATACGTGCGGGCGCCCGTAGCGCATCCACCGCTCGGGTCGTTCCGGCTCGGCTACGCGGCACCGAACCGGTCGGGCGAGAACAGTGAAAGGTCCTGGCTCGCCACTCCCTCGGTGACCAGCTCCCGCAGCGACTCTCCGATGGCCGGGACGAACTTGAAGGCGTGGCCCGAGGTGCCGGCGGCAACGGTGATCCGGCCGTGCTCCGAGGCTCGGCCGATGACGAACGCCTGGTCCGGGGTGTTGTCGTAGAGGCACACCGAGCTCTTGCGGTAGCGGCCGCCCACCCCGAGCCGTGGGATGCGGGTCCGCAGGAAGTCCTGAACCTCCGCGATCTCCTCCGGACGCACGAGGCGGTCCACCCGGTCGGGGTCGGTAGGGGTGCCGCCGCTGTGTACGCCCGCCTTCACCCCGCCGTGCCTGCCGTTCGCCGCCGGATGGCCGTATCCGACCATGCCGTCGCCCTCCCAGATCCAGTACGGGAAGCGACCCGGCTGGAAGTCGTCGGCGCCGCCCGTCGGTTCGAACCAGAGCATCACCTTGCGCAGCACCTGCACCGGCAGGTCGAGTGCCGGCAGCAGCCCCGGCGTCCAGCAACCCGCCGTGACCACGACATGCCCGACCTCGTAGGTCGCGCGAGAGGTGAGCACACGCACCCCACCCGCGCTCTCCGCGATCTCACGCACCTCCTCGTCGAAGCGCAGCTCCGCGGAGTGTTTCCGGGCGAGCTCCAACTGGACGCGGACGGTCTGCTCCGGCTGGACGTAGCCGGAACCGGGGTCGAATACGGCCGCGCACTCCTCGTCAGGGGTGAACTGCGGGTAGCGGTAGCGCACCTCGTCGGCCGTCAGATACTCGTGTTCGAGCCCGCATTGCTCGGCACTGTTCCGGGCCGCCGGGACCAGCGCGCCGTCGACCGGCCCGATGCACAGTCCCCCCGTCCGGTGGAACAAGGTCTCGCCGCACGCCTCCTCCAGATCGGACCACAAGGTGTAGGAGCGGCGCAGGTACGGCACATAGGAGGGACCCATGAAGTAGGCCTGCCAGACTCCGCGGGACTCGCCATGACTTGCTCCCTGGTCGTGAACGGGACCGAAGCGTTCCAGGCCGAGTACCCGCAGTCCGGCCGCGGCCAGTGAGTGGCAGGCGGCGCTGCCGAGCCCACCCAGGCCCACGACAGCGACGTCGTAGCGTTCCATCAGTCGGTTCCTCCCTCGGATGTGCCTTCGGATTCGCCCGTGGATCCTTCATCGGCGCCGAACCGCGCCATCGCGCAATCTTGCTCAACGAGTCCGTCCCGTGTACCGGGCGGTTGTCCGGTGGACGAGCCGGCGCTGCCCCGGCGGGACGCCCTCGCCGCGGTGGAGCAGCGAGGGGTTGTCCCACACGAGGAGGTCGCCGGGGCGCCAGAGGTGCACGTACTGCCATCGGGGGTGCAGGGTGTGCGCGTACAGCTCCTCGGCCAGGGCGCGGCTCTCGACCTCGGGCAGACCGTCGATCCGGTCCAGACACATCTCGTTGAGGTACAGGGCCGGTTCCCCGGTGACCGGGTGGAGGCGGACCAGCGGGTGTGTCACCGGCGGGAAGGCCACGAGCTCGGCCCGCGCCTCCTCATCCGATATCCGCGACGAGGCCCGCCGCAGGGTCGAGAAGTTCCGCCCGAAGTCGTGTACGGCGCGCAGCGGGGCTATGCGCTCCCGCAGACTCTCCGGCAGCGCGGCCAGCGGCCCGCGCGTGTCGTTGAAGTGGGTGCGCCCACCCTCCGCCGGCACCGTCACCCCGTACAGGAGGGTGGCGTCGGTGGGCTCTGCCCGGAAGGAGGCGTCGCTGTGCCAGTGCTCGGCGGGCCGCTTGTACGCGCGGGGCGGCGACTCGCGGAACACCTCCACGTACGGACTGCGGGGGTGCGCGTGCGTCGGGTCCCACGGCGCCACGGGCCTTCCGAAGAGGGAGGTGACCCACAACTGGGCGGCTACCGGCAGGTCCTGGCCGGAGAAGAGCAGCAACTGGTGGCTGTGCAGGGCCTCGACGAGTTCCGCGGCGCACTCCTCGGCCTCCGGGGTGCCGAGGGCGACGTCGAACACCTCCACGCCGAACGACCCGTTCAGGGGTTTACAGCTGAGCATCCGCGGAGCTCCTCGCCGCCAGTGTCGCCGTCATCCGTACCGTGTCGGACAGGGGCCCGTACTCCAAGGGCCCGGCCGCCTCCTCACGCACCACACCCAGGAGGGCGCGCCGTCCGGACAGGGTCTGGGCGGTCAGTGCGGCCACGCCCTGCAGCCTGCACCGTTCCGTGAGCCGGCGAAGCAGGAGCCGGCCCACTCCTCTGCGCTGCCATGTGTCCTCCACCAGTACCCCGATCTCCGCCACGCCGGGGCTGTGCGGATGGGTGCTGCCCAGCGCGATCGCACGCTCCGGCTCGGCGGCGGGGGTGACCAGCAGGGCGTCCGTGCCCGCGGTCCGCGACAGCACCGCGCGGAGATGGTCCGCCGGGAGCTCCGGGCGCGTGGTCAGGAATCGGTGATAGCGCGTGAGCGGTGTACACCGGCCGTACATGAGACGGAGGACGGGCCCGTCGGCCGGGGTCACGGGCCGTACCGCGAACGCGTCGAATTCGCCATCTGACGCATTCCTTACCATGACGTCCCTCCCGTCGAGCCCGGCACCGATGCATTACACCGCAGCATCCGCCGGATATCAGCAGGGCCGGCGTGGGACCTTGGTCCTATTGATCGGGAACGAGCGGCCCTGACACGCTGTCCCACCATGGACGCAGCGAAACCGGAAATTCTCTACAACCCCCGTGATCCGAAGATGCGCAGCGACCCGTATCCCTTCTACGCACGACTGCGTGAGACAGAACCGGTCCACCGGACGCCATTCGGCTTCTGGGTTGTTTCCGGATATGAAGAGGCCGCACAGCTTCTCCGGGACCCCCGGCTCACCAGCGAATTCCACCGGGATGCGAAGTGGGCGGAGCACCGGGGTGGCTGGAACAGCCCGGTGGTGGACGACACCCGGCTGTGGATGCTCATGTTGGACGGCAGTGCCCACCGTCGTATCCGCGGCCTGGTCAACCCTGTGTTCAACGCGCGTTCCGTGCAGGACATGCGTCCCCGCATTTCCAAGATCTTGGAAAGAGTCCTTGACGACATGGGGGAGGGGGAGGGAATCGACCTCATCGACGCCCTCGCGCTGCCCCTGCCGGTGACGGTGATCTGCGGTCTCGTCGGCCTCCCGGTCGAGGACCGGGACCAGTGCCGGCAGTGGACCGAGGCCATCGGGCACGTGGTCGACCCCGCCCTGGACGACGCGACCCAACAGGCGATGAACAGCTCGGTGGTGGAGTTCCGCGCCTACATCGGGGAGCACCTGGCCAAGCGGCGGAGCGAACCGCAGGACGACATTCTGTCGCGGCTGATGCTCGCGGAGGTGGACGGTGAGCGACTCTCCGACGACGAGATCATCGCCAACGTCCTCCTGCTTTTCAACGCCGGACACGAGACGACGGTCAACCTCATCGGCAACGGCATGCTGGCCCTGCTGCGCCACCCGGACCAGCTTCGGGCCCTGCGGGAGAATCCGGGACTGATCGAAGAAGGCGTCGACGAATTCGTCAGGTACGACGCCCCGGTACAACTCGTCGCCCGTATCACCACCGCGGATGTCGAGGTCGGTGGAAAGATCATTCCGGCCGGATCGAAACTCATGATCCTGCTCGGAGCCGCCAACCGGGATCCGCGCCGGTACGCACATCCGGACACGCTGGACATGACGCGCACCGATATCAAGCCATTGGCCTTCGGCGGTGGACCGCATTACTGCATCGGCGCGCTGCTCGGCAAGATCGAGGGCCGGCTCGTGTTCGACGAGCTGTTGCGGCGTTATCGGGACATCTCGCTCACCACGGAGAACGTCGTGTGGCGCCCGCATGTGAATTTCCGCGGGCTGAGTGAGTTGCGGGTCAACCTGGTTCCGTGACCTCGATCAGATTTATCGGCAGCACGCCGAGCGGCCCGCGCATTGTCATTGCGGCACAGACCGTGAGAAGGCGATGAAAGGACCCGATCCCTTGCGTAGCCCCCTGTTGTCCGGTGACACCCTCACCGAGTGTTTCCTTCACCACACCCAGGTCGCACCGGACGCCGTGACCGTCTTCCCCGGCAGCGAGGAGCGCATGACGGGCGCCCAGCTCGCCGAGTCCTCGCTGCGCTGCGCGCTCGGACTGATGGAGCACGGCGTCGGCCCCGGTGCCGTTGTCGGCCTCCTCGTCCCCACCGACGCCCGCTTTCTGAGCCTGTTCTTCGGGGCGCAGCGCACCGGGGCCGCGTGCAGCGTCCTGCCCCTGCCCGCCGGCTTCGGCGACGAGCAGGGCACCGCCCGCAGGCTGGCCCGCATCCTGCGCGTCGCCGGCATCCGCCACCTGGTCCTCGGCACCGCCTTCGAGAGCCTGGGCGCCCTCCTCGCCGAGCAGATCCCGGGCCTCGTCCTCATCGACTCCGCGGTGTCCGCCGCCGGCGGTGCGCACCGGCTGCCCTCCGTCGACCCGGACGCCCTGTCCGTCGTGCAGTTCACCTCCGGCAGCACCAGTGCCCCCAAGGGCGTGATGCTCACCCAGAGCGCGATGGCCGCCGGCGTGCGGGCCTGTGTGGTCTCCGGGGAGTTCAGCCCGGACGACGTCTTCATGCAGTGGGTGCCGACCTTCCACGACATGGGCCTGGTCGGACTCTTCTCGCACCTGCTCAACGGCGCCGACGTGCATGTGTTCACGCCGACCGCGTTCCTGCGCCGCCCCGCCAAGCTCCTGGAGTACTTCGCCGAGCACCGCGGCACCGTCATCACCGGACCGAACTTCTCGTACGACCAGTTCGTGGACGCCACCCCTCCGGAGCTCGTCAAGGAGCTCGACCTCTCGGCCTGGCGGCTCGCCTTCAACGGGGCGGAGCCGGTGAGCGCCGAGACCGTCGAACGCTTCAGCGCCCACCTGGCACCCGCGGGCCTGCGGGACACCGTGATGTACCCGGTGTACGGCATGGCCGAGGCGACCCTCGGCATCACCTTCCCCACGCCCGGCAGCCCGGTACGGACCCTCTCCCTCGACCGGGCCGAACTGGCCGCCACCGGACGGGTCGTCCCCGTGGCGCGCGGCACCCGTGGCTCCAAGGACGTGGTGGCGCTCGGCGGCCCCGTGCACGGCATCGAGATGCGGCTGGTCGCCGACGGCGGCCGGCGCTGCGGGCCGGGCGAGCTGGGCGAGGTGCAGATCGCGGGACCGGCCGTGACCTCGGGCTACTACAACGCCCCCGAAGCCACGGCGGCCGCCTTCGACGGACGCTGGTTCCGCACCGGCGACGTCGGGTTCCGCCACGACGGTGACCTGTTCGTCACCGGCCGCACCAAGGACATGGTCATCGTCCGGGGACAGAACTACTTCCCCGACGACATCGAGGCCGTCGCCCGCGAGGTGCCCGGCGTCTACCGCAAGCGCTGCGTCGCCTTCTCCGACGTGACCGAGGACGGCCGCGAGGTGGTCCGGGTGGTGGCCGAGGCGGACCCGAAGAAGGCCGACGCCGGCCTCGAGGCCGAGATCGCCGCCCGGGTCGTCCGGGAGATGGACTTCACCGACCTGCGTGTGCACCTGGTCAAGCCGCGCTGGATTCCGCGTACCACCAGCGGCAAGTGGCAGCGCTCCCGCACCCGCGACCTGCTGGCGGAGCTCGCCGACGCCACCGCAGCCGGCCCCCGGGCCGCCGACCGAACCGAACCGGAGGACACCCCGTGACCACCCCGCACAAGCTGGAGACCGCACGCGACACCGGCGCGGAGCCCCTGCACAGCTACGACGTCTTCGCCGTGTACCAGAACGCCTCGTGGGAGATGAGCGACATCCCGTGGGACGAGTTCCGCCCCGACCTGGTGCGCCCCGAGCACATCGCCTTCGCCATGGGCGCCGTCATGGGCGAGTCCAACTCGATCGCCGCGCAGCACGGCTTCTTCAACGAGTTCGTCGACGACTACGACTTCTCGGCCTTCGTCTGCCTGTGGGGCTACCAGGAACTCCAGCACCACCTGGCGTTCAAGAAATGGCTGCGGCTCGCCGGTACCGACGTCGGCTACGACCAGATCAACGCGATGCGAGCGCCGTACCCGCCGGGCATCACCCCGTCGGCGACCCTCGCCACCAACATCATCTCCGAGATCGCCACCAACCACATGTACAAGTGCGTGAGCAGGGTTACCGAGGAACCGGTGATCGCCAAGATCATGAAACGGGCGAGCGGCGACGAAGCCCGCCACGCAAGGGAGTTCATCCACTACACCGCCCGTCGGCTGGTCACCCACCCCGAGGAGCTGTCCTCGGTCCTGGAGACCTTCTACGTCTACATGGCCGACCCCAAGGGCCGTTACAACCATCCGGTGAGCAAGTTCAAGGGCAACCTCCCCGAGCTCGACGGCCACGTCACCATCGACGAGGTCTTCCGCCACTTCGGCGAGGTCGACGACGGCACCGAGTGGGACCGCATTCACCGGCAGCTGTTCAACACGCTCGCCGAACTCACCGGCCGCCCCGTGGAGAAGCTCCGCGACATCCGTCGCATCCTCGCCGAGCTGCCCCGACCCGAGGCCGGCGCATGACGACCGAGGACGGCACCCCGGTCGACCTGCCGTGGCTCGACGAACCCCGCTTCCACTGCTTCGGCTGCTCACCCCGGAACAAGATCGGCCTGGCCCTGCAGATGTTCCGCCTCGCCGACGGCCGGCTCGCCACCGACATCACCTTCTCCGACGAGTACGCCTCCTACCCCGGGGTCGTCCACGGAGGCATCGTCAGCGTGCTCGTGGACGAGCTGATGGGCGATCTGATCGCCCTCGACCACGGTCTGCTGGCCTTCTCCGTCACCCTGCGCACCAAGTTCCTGCGCCCGCTGCGGACCGGCACGCCCTACCGGGCCGTGGCCCGTGTCACCCGGCAGGGCGGCGGCGTCGTGCACGCGGAAGCCGATGTCCTCGACCTCGACGGTACGCCGCACGTCATGGCGAACTCCGCCTATCAGCCCATCAGTTCGGAGCAGGCCGAGGGCCATATGGGCCTGATCGGTGCCGACCGCGACCGCCTCGCACACTACTTCGACCACGCGATTGGATGACCATGTCCCAGCAGACCGACCCGCGCTCCTCGTCCCTCCAGGAGTCTGCCGTCCTCGACGAGGTCCGCGCTCAGACCGCGAAGGAGCTCGGCATCGACGTCGGCGAGATCGCCGAGGACACCGTACTCAAGCAGCTGTCCGGCGCGGACTCGGTGCGTCTGCTGCGGATCGTCGCGCAGATCGAGCGCGTCTACGACGTCGAGTTCGAGGACGAGGACATCTTCGACGTCAGTACCCCGCGCCAGCTCGCCGACCTCGTTCTCGCCCAGGCCCGCGTGGAGGGCTGAGATGACCACCCACGCACAGGCGGACACCGGCCCGGAGCTGCACGCCGGGCGCGACGGCGACCTCGCACTGCCTCCGGAAGAGGCGAGGCGCGCCACCAACGAGCATTACGAGCTGCCCCCGGAGGTCTTCCGGGCCTTCCTCGACGAGCGCGTCAAATACAGCTCCGCCCTCTACCGCACCCCGGACGCCACGCTTGAGGAGGCGCAGACGGCCAAACTGCACTTCGTCGCCGAACGCCTCGCCCTGCGCGGCGGCGAGTGTCTGCTCGACATCGGCTGCGGCTGGGGCAGCCTCACGCTGTTCATGGCACAGGAGTACGGCTGCGAGGTCACCGGCGTCACCCCCTCCGCCCCACAGGCCGAGTACATCAGGGAGCAGGCGCTCCGGCTCAAGGTGGCCGACCGGGTCGACATCCGGGTCGGCTCCTACAGCGACCTGGAGATCGACGGACGCTACGACGCGGCCACGATGCTCGGTTCCGTCATCCACATGCCGGACCGGGTGGCCGTGCTGCGCAAGGTGTACGCGTCGCTGCGCCGCCAGGGCCGCCTCTACCTCTCCGAGAGCTGCTTCCGCAGCGTCGAGGTCTACCGGGAGTTCGCCGCCCGGCCCGGCACCAGGCACGTCACCGAGACCATCTTCGGCTTCGCCGACATGGTGCCCTTCTCCCACCTCGTCGAGGCCACCGAGTCGGCCGGCTTCAGCCTGGACCGGCTCGACGACCTCACCGCCCACTACCACCGCACCATCGAGGAGTGGGAGCGCAGGGCCGAGGCCAACCGCGACCGGATCGAGTCCGTCGCCCCCGGCATGGCCGAGCCGCTCGTACGGTATCTGCGCACCGCCAACGCCGGCTGGGGCTACACCTCCAAGCATTACGCCCTCACGGCCGCCAAGTCGCGGCTCGGCCCCAAGACGGTGGGCTGACATGACCGAGACAGCCGCCCTCGACCCCCTGCTGCCCGCCCTCGCGATGCACGAGCTCGTCGACCAGGCGGTGACCCGCGCGGGGGAGCGTTCCTGGACCCTCGCCGAGTTGGACTGGGACTCTCTGCGCCCCGAGCGGCTCACCGAGGCGGACCGCTCCGCGGTGCGGTTCATCACCTTCGTCGAGGACCACATCCCCGGCTACCTCTCCCACTTCCTGGAGGCGTTCCCGGTCGCCGACGCCGAACAGGAGCTGGAGCGCTTCGGGTTCAACCGCGAGTACTTCCGCTTCCTGGTCGCCTGGGCCGGCGACGAGGAGCGGCATGCCTCGGCCCTCGCCCGCTACCAGGTCGAGACCGGCATGGCGACCCGGGAGCAACTGCTCGCCGACCTGGCCGAGGAGGGACGCAAGGAGTTCGTGCTGCCCTACGAGCACCCCGTCCAGTCCTTCACGTACACCCTGGTCCAGGAGAAGGCGACACAGCTGTTCTACCAGCGCTTCCGAGAGACGGTCAGCGAACCCTTCCTCAAGGAGCTGCTCGGCCGGCTCGCCCGTGACGAGGCCCGCCACTTCGCCTTCTACAGCAATCTCGTCGGCGCCTACGTCGCCCGGGACGGCGCCGCGGCCGTCCCCGGCCTCAAGGACGTCATCGCGACCTTCCGGATGCCGCTCGCCGACACCATGAAGGGATACTGGCGCTGGTCCCTGAAGGTCGCCGACGACACCTCCTACGACCACACCGAGGCGTACGACGCGGTGGTGCGCCTGGTCCGGGGCTTCGTCGACACCCCGGGCGAGCCAAGCGTCGAGGACCTCGGCGCCTTCGTCCAGGCCATCCGGCGCGTACGGTGAGCCGGGGCGAGCATTGAGCGAGGGCGCCCGCGTCCTGGTCGTCAGCTGCGACTGGTCCGGACGGTCCGCGCCCGCGGAACTCCTCGGTTCGCGCGAACAGGCCTACGCCGGGGGCCTGACCGGGCCCCGGCGGGCCGAATGGGTCCGCACCCGGCTCACGGCCAAGGCCGCGGTCCACTGGGCCACCGGGGACCGAGGAGCCCAGATCCTGCCGGAGCCCGACGGCGCGCCACGGGTCTGGGACACGTTCTCCGGGGCGGCTGTCTCCCTCGCCCACAGCCGGGAGTTCGCCGTCGGCGCGGTCACGGGCGGGGCACCCGCCCACCCGCTCGGAGTGGACGTCGAACCCGTCGACGCCCGCAACGACATCCTGCTGCCGAGGCTGCTCGGCCCGGACGAACCGCCCTGCGTCGGACCGTCCCGCGCCGGTCCGGGATCCCGGCGGGAGCCGCTGCCGCCCGGATTCCTCGCCACGGTGCTGGTGGCCTGCAAGGAGGCCGCCCTCAAGGCGTACCGGCGTCCCTCGCCGGCCCTGCGGGACTACCGGCTGCACCGGGGTCCCGACGGCGGGCTCCGGGTACGGGCCGTGGACACCCCCCACGGCGAACTGCGCGTGTGGTGGTCCTGCCGAGCGGGCCGCGTGATCGCTGTCTGCGGTACCGGCCGACGGTCGCCGGAGCACCGAACCGTCGCCGCCGACCGCGTCATCGCGGCGCTGGTCGGTGACCCCGACCGAACCGCAGCACGAGCGACTTCAAGGAATGACCGGTGACCATCGCGGTCATGGCGCTCACCGGCCTGTGGGTGGGCGCCGCCGTCTCGGTGCTCGTACGCCTCTGGGCCCACCGGGCCAGGACGAGTGGTCACGTCGACGGCGGCTGACGGGACGCCCGAGCTAGCCGCGGATCACGCCCGAGCTGTCGCCGCGCAGCACCGTCTCCCCGTCCTGGTTGAGGATCTCGATGTCGAACTCCACGCCCGTGCCCGAGCGGACTTCATGCAGGGCGCGCACGGTCACCTCGGCGGTGATGGTGTCGCCCGACCAGACGGGACGGAGGAACTCCCAGCCCATGCGGCGTGCGATGAAGTTCAGCCGGCCGCCGATCTTCGTGGCGAGCGAGGCGGTGAGCAGTCCATGGGCCATGGCCCGGCCCTGGTCGGGCAGATGGTGCCGGCCGCGGTCCCCGGCGAGGTCGGCGAAGGCGGTGATGTCCTCGGCGGTGATGACGCGCCGCTCGCGCAGCACCTGGCCGACCGCGAGGTCGGGCGGCGTGGGCCCGTCGTCGGGCGTCCCGCTCATCGGGATGCCGCCGTGGCCGCCGGGGAGGGTGCGGTGGGTGCCTTGCTCCGCACCAGGCAGCTGCTCTTGCCCACGGCGCAGAGCCTGCCTTCCGAGTCCACGACCTGACAGCTCGCCAGGCCGCGATTGCGCCCGATGTGCACGACCTCGGCGTCGACCGTGATCAGACCCGACGCCTCGCGCACCGGACGCAGGAAGTCCACGTTCAGATCGAGGGTGACGATGTCCTTGTCCTCGGGGATCGCGGAGAGGATCGCACACCCGAGGGCGGAGTCGATGAGCGTCGACAGGATGCCCCCGGCGAGCAGGCCGAGGTGATTCGTGAAGAAGTTCTTGACCGGCATCGTGAACTGCACAGTGCCCGGGTCGGCTTTGACGACGGCGATACCGAGAACCTGTGCGACAGGGGGCGCGACGATATCTCCGGAGATCAGCCCTCGCAGATATGTCAGACCCGTTGCGTCGGCCTGGGTGGCGAAAAGTGGCCCCTGGTCCCGCCATTCGAGCGTGGCGGTGTGCGTGCTGGGGACATGGACCTCTGACACTTCGCTCCTCCATGTGGGCGCCGGACATGAGGACGTCAGTCTGGCAGCACCCCCGACCAGCCGCAACATGCGTTGTCTCACTGCTAGTTGACGATTCTTCGATCAATGGGCCAAACGTCCTAGTGGTTGCTTCCTTGACAGTCTGCGACCGGTGGCCGTTTGATTGAATATCATCCGGGTGCACTGATCCGCGATTGGGTTGATGACGTCGATGGCAACTGAAATTCAATCCTCGCCCTACCGGTTCGCCCGCCTTCTGGGGGTGGGTTCGTATCGCCCTGGGCGAGTGGTCGGCAACGAAGAGATATGCAGGTTCATCGATTCCGACAGCGCATGGATAGAGGCACGGTCGGGAATTCTGACACGGCATTTCGCCGATGCCGAGGAGACCATTCCCGTGATGGGGGCGAGGGCCGCGGAGAAGGCGCTGAGCGCGGCCGGCCTGACCCCCGCGGACGTCTCCTGCGTGATCCTCTCCACGATGTCCTACCTGCATCAGGCGCCGCCGGCCGCGGCGGCCTGCGCCGCCGAGCTGGGCGCCCGCGGGGCAGCCGCCTTCGATCTCGGCGCTGCGTGTGCCGGGTTCTCGCACGGCCTGGCCGTGGCAAGCAGTCTGGTGGCGGGCCGTCAGGCGGAGCATGTCCTGGTCGTCGGGGCGGAGCGGATGAGCGACATCGTCGACCCCCACGACCGTTCGACGGCCTTCATCTTCGGAGACGGGGCGGGTGCGGCCGTGGTCGGCCCGTCGGACGAGCCCGGTATCGGGCGCGCCGTGTGGGGGACCGACACGGAGCACCTGCGAGCCATCGAGCAGAGCCGGTCGTTCGCGGAACTGCGGCGCGACCCCATGGGGCGCTGGCCCTTCCTGGAGATGGCTGGTCCGGAGATCTTCCGGTGGGCCATCGGCGCGGTCGCCGAGGTGTGCGGACAGGCCTTGCGGGCGGCCGGTGTCACGGTGGACGACATCGAGGCGTTCGTGCCGCATCAGGCCAATCTGCGCATCATCGACGCGGCAGTGAAGTCGATGGGGCTGCCGTCCTCGGTCGAGGTGGCGCGGACGGTCCGGGAGGACGGGAACGTGTCCGGCGCCTCGATCCCGCTCGCGCTCGACGCACTGATCGCGTCCGGCCGGGTCAGGCCCGGGGCGCTCGTCCTGACGGCTGGCTTCGGTTCGGGCCTCAGCTACTCGGCGCAGGTCGTCGTCGCTCCCTGACACCGGGCAGACCACGAGGGCCGGCTCCCTCTCCGGAGGGGCCGGCCCGTACGCGTGCTCGTGGGTGGCGTCAGGGGCTCGGCCGCGGCCCGTCCGGCCCGGGGCCGAGCCCCTCCATCTCACGGAGCTGGTCGAGTATCGCCTTCGCGAATTCCAGGCCCTTGGGGGACAGTCCCACCGCGCGCATGGCCACACTCGTGACACCCGCGTGCTCAAGGGATTGCAGATCCTGCCGTGTCAGACCGGCGTCGCGCCAGGCCGCGAGCTCTTCGAGTCTTTTCTCTGTGTGTGCGGCCGACGCGTCGTCGAAAAAATATGAGGTCGGTACGCCGAAGAATTTGGCGAGGGCTTCGAGGTGATGGAGGCGCGGGTTTCCTCGCTCGCCTTTGCGGAGGTAGGCGATGTACTGCTTGGAAATGTCACCGCCCTGATCCCGTACGGCTCCGGCGACCTCCTCGTTGCTGAACGGTCCGCGCCCACGCGGGTGGACGGTCTCGAACAGCCGGTTCAGCCGCTGGGCAAGCAATCCGGGTGGTTGTGTCCCCATATTTCCCTACTCCTCTGATCTTGCTGACAACTGGAGGCATGCTCGGGGGGGCGGTGGCGACCACGCCAGTTGACGGGGCTGTGGCGGCAACGTAGTGTCCACAAGGGGTTGATGGACCTTTCAAGGTGCCAGGGCACCGAGGTTACTGCAACGCATCTGCTCCCTCAATGTCCGTGCTCGCACTTCTCGTTGAGCGTGCACGAGTCCTGTGGCCGGGATGGTCGGCAGGTGAATCCCCGAGGAACCGTGCGACTTTCGACCGGCGCTCATGCTGTTGTTCGCGGGAGCTCTCTTCGTTCACGCGCATTCGCTGGGCAGCTGTTTTCTCGTTCCCTTCGCAAGAGGAAAGGAGAGATAAGACGTGGAAGAAGCGCCGGCCGTGAAACTCACCTGCCGGGAGTTAGGTGTACTGCGCCTGCTGGCCCGGGGGTTGAGCAACCGGCTCATCGCCCGTCGGCTCGAGATCTCCGAAAAGACCGTCAAGAACCATCTGAGCGGCATATATCCCAAGATCGGCGCGGCTGATCGTACGCAGGCCGCGCTCTACGCCCAGCGCGTGGGTCTGACCGAGCCCTACGAGGCGACGCCCTCCGCCGTCGCCACCCGTGCGGCGCCTCCCACCGACCCGGCCCTCACCGCGCGCGAGCGGGGTGTACTGCGCCTGCTGGCCCGGGGGTTGAGCAACCGGCTCATCGCCCGTCGGCTCGAGATCTCCGAGAAGACCGTCAAGAACCATCTGAGCGGCATATATCCCAAGATCGGCGCGGCTGATCGTACGCAGGCCGCGCTCTACGCCCAGCGCGTGGGCCTCGCCGCGTGAGCGGCTGTGGCGCGGGGATCTTTCTCTGCGGACATCCCTGCCACATGATGGATCCCTGAGGCAGTTCCATGCAGAGGGGGAGCCATGAAGCGTCGTCACATACGGCGAAAATGCGGCGACCTGATACAGGGCCTCCATCTGACCGTTCCCTTCTCCGTGGAGGACCTCTGTCGGCAGATCGCCGAGCGACGGCAGCGCGGAATCCGGCTGGCGCCATTGGCGTTCCCCGCCAGTGGGCCCGCCGGCCTCCTCGTCTCCACCGCCGCCGTCGACTACGTGTTCTACGAGGCGCACACCACGACCACCCATCAGACCCATGTCGTCGTCCACGAGCTGGGCCACCTCCTGTGGGGGCACTCCTCCCTCGGCCCCGGCGAGGACGACCGCCACGGCCAGGGAAGCTCCCTCATCCCCGACGACATCGACCCCGCCCTCATCGAGCACATGCTGGGACGCACCCAATACAGCAGGCCCGAGGAGTACGCCGCCGAGTATTTCGCGACCCGGGTGCTCCGGCTGGTCAGCGGCCCACCCCTCGACACCGCCGCCGTCCCGCTCGGCATGGGCGACCTCGTGACCCGGCTCGAACGCTCGCTGCAGCACGGTGGCGGTCCCCGGAAGTGACCGCGACCCTCGAGGACGTCTTCACCATCACCCACACGCTCTCCGGACTCGTCAGCCTGAGCGCCTTCGGATACAAGTGGCGTGATCTCAGGCGCGATCCGGACAACCTCGCTCTGCGCGCGCTGTGTGCCACACGCCTCTTCAACGGCCTCGCCTATCTGGCCCTCGCACCGATGACGTACCTCTGGATCGGGCAGCTGACCGGGATCCCCAACCTCGGCACACTCCTCGGCCACACCTCCATCGTGCTGGCGGCCCTGTCGGCACACGTGATGGTGACGGGCTGGTTCAGCTCGCCGGACGTGGCCAGACGCCGCCTCCCGAAGGTGGCCGCACCCTACTTCCTGGCCATCGCCGTCATGGCCGCCCTCTTCTTCGCGGCCCCACTGCCCGGCGCTCACCCCGTCGACTTCGAGGTCCACTTCGCCACCCATCCGACCGCGGGAGCCTACGTGGTCGTCTTCCTCGTCATCTACGGCCTGAATCTCGCCAACACGGCGCGGCACGCCTGGCCGTCCTCCCGCCACGTGGGCAGGCCGTGGCTCGGACAGTCGCTGCGGCTCGCCGCCCTGGGGTCCGTCTTCGTCCTGGGGTTCATCGCGGGAAAGCTGATCGGAGTCGTGGGCCGCTGGTGCGGGCAGACCGGCTGGGACCAGGCCGCCATCCTGTGGAGCCCGCTCATGGCCAGTGCCGGCTCCCTGGTCATCGTCGTGGGCTACACCCTGCCGGGCTGGGGCGCGGCACTCTCCACCCGCCTCGACCATCACCGCTCCTACCGCACCCTCCACCCCCTCTGGGCCGCTCTCTGCGAGGCCGTCCCCGGCATCGCCCTCTTCAAGCCCCGCTCCCCGGGCCTCGCTCTCTGCACGAGGGACCTGCACACCCGGCTCTACCGGACGGTCATCGAGATCAGGGACGGCCAGCGGCTGCTGCGCCCTTATGTGTGCGACGCCTGTGAGGCGCGGCTGCGGGCCGGGCTGAGGAAGTCGGCCTCGATGCGGGGCGACAACGCCGATCTCCTTCTGGAGGCGGCGATCCTCTCCCTGGCGATACGGCGCAGACGGGCGGGCCGAGAGCCCTCCGGACAGCCGTCCGGCCTCGGATCGCGCCAGTCCGGCAGTGAGTTCGGCGACGAACTGACCTGGCTGCGGCAGGTGGCGGAGGCGTATACGCGCGCCTCGGCGGACCGTGACCTCCTGCCCGACGTCCACGACTGCGGCTGCACACTGGCGCCGCGCCTTCGGCCGGCGGCGGGCTCCTCGACGCCACCGACCTCAGTGACCTGACCTCACCGTTTCCGGCTCGCACGGTTCGGACCGGATCGCTGGACGCTGCTGACCGTCCTTCACCATGCGATCCGCGACGGCTGGCAGCTGGGGATATTCCGGCTGGTGCATGTATCGCGCCAGGCAGGGCAGTTACGGAGATCCGGGTGTTTTCTTGATCCGCAGTCGCGGGGATACAGTCCGGCCAGAGTCGGATGGGGAACCAGGGGGACAGGCGTGTTGGAGGTTGTGGCGCTCAGTGCGCTCACCACGTTCCTGTTGGGCGTGGGGAACGGTGCCGCGGGGGAGATCGGCAAGGCGATGACCCTCTCGACAGGCGCTCTGGTGAGACGGGCCCTTGGGCGGGAGACGCCTCTGCCTGCCGGTGCGGAGGACAGGCAGGCGCTGGCGGGGCGGGTGTACGCGCGGCTGAGTCGTGATCCGCGGGAGGCCGGGGAGTGGGCCCTCCTCATGGAGAGCGGGCCGGATCAGGACGCGGCGCCGGCCGGCGGTGGCATGCCTCCTGCCCCGTGGGCGTTCACCAACCGGCAGAAAGTGCTGAAGCGGCTGACGCGGGAAGCGACCCGTCCTTGGGGCGGGCGGCCTCGGGTCTCGTTGCTCTCCGGGGCCCCCGGGAGCGGTACGACCTCGGTGGCCCTCCGGCTCGGAGCCGAATGCCGTGACCGGTTTCCCGACGGGCAGTTCTATGTCGATCTGCGCGACGCGGCCGGGGAGAACGGGCCCGAACCGGCCGCGGTGCTGCTGCGGTTGCTGCGCGAGATGGACGTCGACCCCGAGCAGATGCCCACCACCGAGGCGGAGCGGGAGCGGCTCTACCGGCGGCTCACCGTGGGTCGCAAGGCGCTCGTGGTGATCGACCACGTCACCTCGCTTGCCCAGGTCCGAAACCTCGTACCGGCCACCCCCGATGTCTTTCTGCTCGTTGTCGTGTCCGGCCCGCCCCTTCTCCTGGAAGCGGAGCGTGTCGCCGTGCCGCCGTTGAGCGACCGGTACGCGAAGAAGCTCGTCCGGAAGGTGGCCGGGCCGGAACACGCGGCGCGGGTCTCGGCGCAGTTGCCGGGGCTGCTCGACCGTTGCCAGGGCAACGCCTACGCCCTCCACACCGAGGCGCGTCTGCTGGCCGGGGAGGCGGTCGCTCCGGGGTCAGGGGCCGAGGCGTGGCGGCAGGATCCGGTGCGTGGCACCGTGCAGCACGCTTCCCTTCGGATCGGTTCGGAGGCCGTTCGGCTCTGCCGGCTCACGGCGTTGGGCGGGTGGCCGGCCGTCAGCGCCGAACTCGCCGCAGCCGCCGCGGGGTTCGGCGACGACGAGGACCGGGCTACTCGGATGCTTGCCGAAGCCGCGGACGTGGGGCTGATGGAGTCCCTTCCCGGCTCGCGCTATCGCTTCCGGCCCGAGGTCAGGCGGCAGTTGGCCGACGCCGCGGCGTCGGAGTACGGCGTCCGGGAGTGTTCGGACGCCGTGGGGCGGGTGCTCGACGCTCTCCTGAAGCGCGTACTGCACGCGGCGGACGCCGCCCTGCCGCAGAGCTGGCGGACGGAGCGGGCACCGGACCCCTCGGGCGCTCGACGGAACGAGTCCGACGGTGTCGCGGTGCTGGCGGCCGAGGTGGCCAATGTGGTCCGCGCCGTATCCGTGGCCGAGGAGCATCGACAGTTCACCACCGCGCTGCGTCTGGCCCGAGCCCTCTGGCCGCTCCAGCTGAAGGCCGGGTACGGGGACGAGGTGCTCCCGGCGCTGCGCGACGCGACCCGGTGCGCCGAGGAGAACCACGCGGACTCCCGGACGGCCGGGGCGCTGTACTTCCAACTGGCCCACTGCCTGGGCGAGCTGGGCCGCTGGGAGCAGGCCGACCGTGCGGCGCGGTCCGCCGTCGCGTGCGAACGAGCGGCGGAGCACCTCAGGGGCGAGGCGTCGTCCGTGGAGCTGCTCGGTCTGTTGAGCCTGAACCGGTGGCTGTACGAGGAGGCGCTCGAGCGGTTCGTCGAAGCCGAGCACCTCTACCGGAGGATCGCTCCGGGACAGGAGGGCGCGGCGGACGTGCCGCGCGCCCTGGCGCTCGCCGAGCGCCACCAGGGCCGGGCCCTGCGCGGCCTGGGACGGCTGGACGAGTCCCGCCGCCGGCTGGAGGGCGCCGTGGACTTCTTCGCCGGGACAGGGGAGCGGCCGGCCGAGGCGTACAACCAGGCCCGTGCGCTCACGGACCTCGCGGAGACGCTTCACGACAGCGGTGACGACGCGGCGGCGCTGACGAGGATCGCCGCGGCGGAGGCTCTGCTCAGCCCTGCCGCGCGTCCGCACCTGACATACCTGGCGGGTCTGCGGCGGCGTTGTGAGGCCGCCGTTCGGTGAGACTCCCGGTACGGCCCGACGAGGCGGTGGCGGTGAACGGGTGCGTCCCGGCTGCCGTACGCATCCGGAGGGTGACGCCTCGCTCGGGGACCGTCCCGCCGTGCGCCAGCCAGGTGTACAGCGACGACGCGTACGCCGCCGGATCCGCGTCCGCCCCGGCGCCGACGTCGCCGGTCAGCCGGAACACGCCGTGCTCCCGGGTGCGTACGGTGCAGGTGTCCGGCCCCGTCACGTACACGGCTGCCGCGCAGTGCGGATGGAGCCGCAGGACCTCCTCGGTCCACCGGTCGGGACCGCCCAGGCGCGGATCGTCCGGTCGGCCGTCGCGCGTGATCACATCCGCCAGTTCCAGATCTCCGGCGTGGCGGGTGTCCTCGTGCACGGCGAGGTGCGACGCGTACGTACCGGAGTGGTCGTAGGGGTGCTCCGCGGAACGCTCGATCGCGATCTCCGGTCCCTGGACCCGCGTCCGTACGCGCAAGGGGGCCGTCAGCTTCGGGGGGTCGTACGGCGGGAGCGGCAGCGGCTCCAGGGACGCGGGCGCTTCGGGCTCGGGGAGTTCCATCAGCGTGTAGAAGTGCCGGCGCAGCAGCGCGGCCGAGCGGCCCGGGTCCGAGGTGACGAAGTCCGCGGCGGCGGCGTCCGGACGATGAGCGCTCAGGACCTGCTCCATCCGGGGGCGCAGGGGGGCGTTCGGATCGAGCCGGGGTGCGTGCCGGACGAACCCCGCGAGCGGCGCCTCGGGGTCGAGTTTCCCCTTGCCGTCCGCCGCCAGCAGCACGGGGGTTCCGAGCGCGGCGGCGTAGTAGGTCACCGCTCCGAAGTCCCCGAGGACCAGGTCCGCGGCGAGGAGCGCCTGCCGCCACGCGTGGACGGGGTCGATCAGGTTCAGCCCGCCGCGACGGGCCCGGTCCAGCCAGGCCCGGATCTGGCCGGGTCCGTGCCCGTGCCAGACGTTCGGGTGGAGCACGGCGGCCAGCCGGTACTCATCGGCGGGGAGTTCGGCGGCGAGCCGGGGGAGCAGGCCGGGCAGGACGTCCTGTCCTCCGCCGCTCCCGAAGAGACCCTCCGGGTTCCAGGTGGAGTTCAGGACGACGAGCCGCTGCCCGCGGCGTACGCCCAGGGCGCGCCTGAACCGGTCCCTGTGGGGACGGGCGGCGAGCATGCGGTCGAAGCAGGGGTCACCGGCGAGTACGGCCGAGGGCACGGCCTCGGGACATACCCGGGTCAGCCGCTCCAGTTGTTCCGGGTGGGACAGGACGAGGCCGTCGACGAACGGTTTGCCCTCGGCCAGAAGCCACTCCGGCGACAGTCCGAACGTCGGCTCGTGGCTCGTGGCTCGTGGCTCGTGGCTCGTGGCTCGTGGCTCGTGCAGCCTCTTAGTGTATCCGACACCATGTGACATCACGGACAAATTGCCTGGGATCTGGGCGAGTTCGCCACCGAAGCTGGCGGAGATCGCGAGGTCGACCGGCGTCGAAAGCGCCTGTTCCCACGGCAGCACGGGAAGCTCCAGGTCGGCGAAGAGCTCCCGGAGCCCGCCCTGGAACGCGGAGGATCCCGTCGACGTGACCAGCAGCTGGACGCGGAAGTCGTCGTGGAACAGCGGCAGCAGGTCCGACAGGCGTCCGGCCGAGGTGACGTTGTGGACGACCAGCAGCACCCGGCGCTGGACGGTACGGCTCGTCCATCGCTGGGATCCCTCCCCGACCGGTACCCGTATCGGGAGGGGTTGGGCTGTCCCCACTCGTGACCTCCTGGGCGGGCGTGGCGTCGTCGCGGATCACCTTAGCCGTGGGCGGCGGACCGGCCCGGAAGCGGAGCCTGGCGTGCGGTCGACGGGTGCGTTTCGTCCGATCCGCAACTGGTCTGGGCGAAGGGCGAGATGAGTCCGTCGGATAATGTTGAGGCCTTTGCTTCGTGATCTCTGTCGTCGAAAGGCCTACATGTCGATTCCTTCGCTGGACCACTCCGTATCCGCCATCGTCTCCCGGCTCCGGACCGCGGGGTGCGTCTTCGCCGAGGACGAGGCCGAGATGATCATGTCCGCGGCCGGTGACGTCGCTGAGCTGGAGGACATGGTCGAGCGGCGCGTCGTCGGTCTGCCGCTGGAGCACGTCGTCGGCTACGCGGAATTCTGCGGCCTGCGGATCCAGGTCGACGCCGAGGTCTTCGTGCCCCGGCGGCGTACGGAGGCGCTCGTCCGGCAGGCGGCGGAGCTCGCTCCGGCGCGTGCGGTCGTCGTCGACCTGTGCTGCGGCTCCGGTGCGCTGGGAGTCGCCCTTGCCGCGGCCCTGGACGAGGTCGAGCTGTACGCAGCCGACGTCGACCCGGCCGCCGTCCGCTGCGCCCGGCGCAATGTGACTCCGGCCGGGGGCGAGGTCTACGAGGGTGACCTCTTCGAGCCGCTCCCCGCCGGGCTGAAGGGCCGGGTCGACGTCCTGCTGTCCAACGTCCCGTACGTGCCCACCGTGGAGATCGAGCTCCTGCCGGCCGAGGCCCGCGACTACGAGGCGCGCGTGGCTCTCGACGGGGGTGCGGACGGTCTGGAGGTCCTTCGGCGGGTCGTCGCCGAGGCGGCCGAGTGGCTGGCTCCGGGCGGTGTCCTGCTGTTCGAGGCGAGCGAGCGGCAGGCCGGCGAGGCCGTGGCCGCGGTCTCCGCCGCCGGTCTGGTCGCGCGGGTGGCCACCGACGACGAGCTGGACGCCACCGTGATCATCGCGAGCCGCCCCGACACCGCCTGACATCGCTCGACACCGCACATCGCCCGGCACCGCCTGTAGCCGCCTGTCACCGCCTGAGTGAAAAGGGAAAGAGGTCATCCATGGAGAGCAACTCTTCTCATCGCCGGCCGCAGCTCCTCGCCATCAGCGACCTGCACGTCGCCCACGAGGAGAACCGGCGGATCGTCGAAGAGCTCCGCCCCTCGTCGGACGGCGACTGGCTGATCGTCGCCGGTGACGTGGGCGAGATGTCCGAGCAGATCATCTGGGCCCTGCGGACGCTCAGTGAGCGGTTCGCCCGGGTGATCTGGAGTCCGGGCAACCACGAGCTGTGGACGCCGAACGAGGATCCGGTCCAGCTGCGGGGCGTCGAGCGGTACGAGTACCTGGTGGACGTCTGCCGCGGCCTGGGCGTGCTCACCCCGGAGGATCCGTACGCGCTGTGGGAGGGCGACGGCGGCCCGGTCCGCGTCGCGCCCCTCTTCCTGCTGTACGACTACACCTTCCGCACGCCGACGGCCGCGAACAAGACGGAGTCGCTCGAGCAGGCCTACGAGGCGGGGGTGGTGTGCACCGACGAGTTCTACCTGCACCCTGACCCGTACGCGGGCCGCGAGGACTGGTGCGCGGCGCGGGTGGCCCTCACCGAGCGGCGCCTCGCGGAGTGCGACCCCGACGTCCCGCTTGTCCTGGTCAACCACTGGCCCCTGCTTCGTGAACCCACGCGGATCCTGCACTATCCGGAGTTCGCCCAGTGGTGCGGGACGGAGCGGACGGCGGACTGGCACCGCCGGTTCAACACCGCGGTGGCCGTCTACGGCCACCTCCACATCCCCCGGACCACCGTGCACGACGGCGTGCGCTTCGAGGAGGTGTCGGTCGGCTACCCGAGGGAGTGGAAGCGCCCGGGCCACCCCAGGAACGTGCCGCGCCCGGTCCTCACGCCGTGAGTCGGTGCGCGCATCGGTCCGTGAACGGGCCGACCATTCCCTGAGGGCACGCCCGTCTGACCATGGCAGTCACCCCCTTGTGGCGCTACCGCAGATCGGTAAAATGTCACACACCATTTAAGGGAGTCTCTTCATGGCCCACGAGCATGCCCCGGCGCACCGTGCCCACCCATGGCGCGGCATCATGGTCGCCACCGCCCTCCCCCTGCGTGACGACCGTTCCGTCGACTACGACGCGTACGCCGAGCATGTGGCCTGGCTGATCGCCAACGGGTGCGACGGCGTCGTCCCGAACGGCTCCCTCGGTGAGTACCAGACCCTGACCGACGAGGAGCGCGGCCGGGTCGTCCGTACCGCCGTCGAGGCCGCGGGTGACGGGGCGCGGGTCATGCCCGGCGTCTCCGCGTACGGGAGTGCCGAGTCCCGTCGCTGGGCCGAGCAGGCCGCCGAGGCCGGGGCCGCGTCGGTTCTGCTCCTGCCGCCGAACGCGTACCGCGCCGACGAACGGGCCGTACGCGCCCACTTCGCCGAGGTCGCCGCCGTCGGCCTGCCCGTCGTCGCGTACAACAACCCGCTCGACACCAAGGTCGACCTCACGCCCGACGTGCTGGCGCGCCTGCACGGCGACGGCAGCATCGTCGCGGTCAAGGAGTTCAGCGGTGACGTCCGCAGGGCGTACGAGATCGCCGAACTCGCCCCGGAACTCGACCTGCTGATCGGTGCCGACGACGTCCTCCTGGAGCTGGCGCTCGCCGGTGCGGTCGGCTGGATCGCCGGCTATCCGAACGCCCTGCCCCGCAGTTGCGCCACGCTCTACCGGGCCGCCGTCGCCGGCGATCTCGGCGTCGCGCTCCCGCTCTACAAGTCCCTTCACCCGCTCCTGCGCTGGGACTCCAAGGTCGAGTTCGTCCAGGCGATCAAGCTCTCCATGGACCTCGCCGGACGTCATGGGGGAGCCACCCGGGCGCCCCGTCCGCCGCTGGCGCCCGCGCAGGACGCCGCCGTGCGCGCCGCGACCGAGAAGGCCCTCGCCGAGGGGCACGCGTGAGCTCCGACGCACGACCCTCCATCCGTCCGTACGTCTGAAAGGGACTCCATGCGTACGCGTCACGTCTTCCACGCCGTCGACTCGCACACCGAGGGCATGCCCACGCGCGTGATCACCGGTGGTGTCGGGGTCATTCCCGGCGCCACGATGGCCGACCGCCGGCTGCACTTCATCGAGCACCTGGACCATCTCCGTACCCTGCTCATGTTCGAGCCGCGCGGTCACGCGGCGATGAGCGGTGCGATCCTCCAGCCGCCCACCCGGCCGGACGCGGACTACGGCGTGCTCTACATCGAGGTGTCCGGGCTGCTTCCGATGTGCGGTCACGGCACGATCGGTGTCGCGACCGTCCTCGTCGAGACCGGGATGGTGCCGGTCGTCGAGCCCGTCACCACCGTCCGCCTCGACACCCCCGCCGGACTCGTCAGCGTCGACGTCCGCGTCGAGGACGGCCGGGCGTGCTCCGTCACCTTCACCAACGTGCCCGCGTTCTCCGTCGGGCTCGACCTCAAGACGGAGGTGCCCGGCCTCGGCACCGTCACCTACGACCTCGCCTACGGCGGCAACTTCTACGCGTTCGTCGAACTCGACTCCCTGAGCCTGCCGTTCGACCGCGACCGCAAGGACGACCTCCTCGCGGCCGGCCTCGCCGTCATGGACTCGATCAACTCGGGCCCCGACCGGCCGGTCCACCCCCTCGACCCGGCCTTCGCCGGTGTGAAGCACGTCTACCTGGCCGCGCCCGGCTCGGACGCGACCCGCTCGCGGCACGCCATGGCCATCCACCCGGGCTGGTTCGACCGTTCCCCCTGCGGCACCGGGACCAGCGCCCGCATGGCCCAGCTGCACGCCCGGGGCAGGCTTCCGCTCGACACCGACTTCGTCAACGAATCCTTCATCGGTACGGAGTTCACCGGGCGGCTCGTCGGCGAGACCGAGGTGGGCGGGGTGTCCGCGGTCATCCCGACGGTCACGGGACGCGCCTGGATCACCGGCACCGCGCAGTACTTCCTCGACCCCGACGACCCCTTCCCCGCCGGGTTCCTCCTCTGAGACGCGCCAGGGAAACGTGACATTGTACGATGCTCCTCCGTGACTTCTCGGAGGGCGCACGATGGGTGACCTGAAACAGTACGGCCTCGTGAGAGCGCAGGAACGGCTCCGCGACCAGGTCGGGCACGCCCTCCGGGCCGCCCTGATCGCCGGCGAACTCCGCCCCGGTCAGGTCTACTCGGCCCCCGGGCTCGCCGCCGACCTCGGCGTCTCCGCGACCCCGGTCCGCGAGGCGATGCTCGACCTGGCCCGCGAGGGCCTGGTCGAGCCCGTACGCAACAAGGGATTCCGTATCACCGAGGTCAGCGAACGGGACCTCGACCAGTTCACCGAACTGCGGACCCTCATCGAGGTCCCCACCATCGGCCGCGTCACACGGAAGGCCTCCCGGGACGAGCTGGAGGAACTCCGGCCGGTGGCCGAGGAGATCGTCTCCCGCGCCAGGGAACACGACCTCATCGGCTACCTGGAGGCCGACCGACGCTTCCATCTCGCCCTGCTCTCGCTGTCCGGAAACGAGCGACTCGTCGAGACGGTGGGGGAACTGCGCAAGCGCTCCCGCCTCTACGGCCTGACCGGCCTGGACGAGGCGGGCAAGCTCGTCTCCTCCGCCGAGGAACACCTCGAACTCCTCGACCTGATGCTGGCCGGTGACGCCCGGGGCGCCGAGGCCTGCATGCGCCGCCACCTCGGCCATGTGCGCTCCCTCTGGGCCGACGGCCGCGACGTACCGGCCGGGCGGGCCGCGGTTCGGTAGGGAGGGGCGGCGGGGTGGCGTGATCCGGCTCGTCGAAGAGCGTGGGGGAGAGTGCCAACTCGGGTGCGTCCAGAGGGATTCCGAAGCATCTGGACAGCGTGCGGGCTGTCTATATGCTGACGCCATGCTTGCCGCCGCTTCGACGCCCGCGAACGCCACCACCGCTGCCGACGGTTCTTCCGGCTCAGCCGCACCCGTCCCCGTACCCGGCATCGCCTCGCGGCTGGCCGGGGTCGCGTCGTCGCCGGTACGGGAGATCCTGGCGCTCACCGCGCGCCCCGAGGTGATCTCCTTCGCCGGGGGGCTGCCCGCCCCCGAGCTGTTCGACGTCGCGGGGATCCGAGCGGCGTACGACCGCGTCCTGGCCGAAAACCCGCGACAGGCGCTCCAGTACTCGACCACCGAGGGCGACCCGGAGCTGCGCACCGCGATCGCCGACCGGTTGACGGACCGCGACCTGCCCACGGACCCCGACGACCTGCTGATCACCACCGGCTCGCAGCAGGCCCTCACCCTCCTCACGACGGCCCTCGTCGAACCGGGTGGCGTGGTGCTCGTCGAGGACCCCTGCTACCTCGCGGCCCTCCAGACCTTCGCCTTCGCCGGTGCCCGCATCGTCCCCGTACCCACCGACGACCAGGGCATCGTCCCCGCCGCACTGGAGGAGATCGCGGCGCGCGAGAAGCCCACCCTCCTCTACGTCGTCCCCACCTTCCAGAACCCCACGGGCCGTACGCTCCCCGTCGAGCGCCGCGCCGCCGTCGCCGACGCAGCCGCGCGGCACGGGTTCTGGATCGTCGAGGACGACCCGTACGGCGAACTCCGCTACGACGGCGAGCGCGTCCCCTGCATCGCCGCCGACCCCGCGGCCGCCGACCGGACCGTCCTCCTCGGCTCCTTCTCCAAGGTGATGGCACCCGGCCTCCGGCTCGGCTTCCTGCGCGCCCCCGCCGGCCTGCGCCGCGCGTGCGTGATCACGAAGCAGGCCGCCGACCTGCACACCTCCTCCATCGACCAGGCCGCGGCCGCGCGCTATCTGCGCGACAGCGACCTGGACGCGCACGTCGCGGGGATGCGGGCCGCGTACCAGGAGCGCCGGGACGCGATGCTCGAAGGCCTGCCCGCCGCGCTGCCCGAGGGCAGCCGCTGGAACCGGCCGGACGGCGGCATGTTCATCTGGGCCACCCTCCCCGAGGGCCACGACGCGACGGCACTCCTCAAGGCCGCCGTAGGCCACGAGGTGGCGTACGTGCCGGGGGCGCCGTTCTTCTGCGGGGAGCCGGACCCGGGCGCGATGCGACTGTCGTTCACCACGCACTCGGCCGACGAGATCAGGGAAGGTCTGCGCAGGCTGGCGAAGACGTTCGCCTGAATGCCGCTCACCGTGACGCCATGACCTCGTGTCGTTGTTGGGCCGAACGGGTGAGGAGCGGGAGGATGTGCCCATGAGTAGGTACGAGAGCTACGACGTCACCGACGAACAGTGGGAGGGCCTCGCCCAGGTCGTGCCCCTGCGCGGCCGTGACGAATGGCCGTCCAGGGTCGACCACCGCACGATCCCCGAGCAGTACGAGTCCGCCGAGCAGCGCCGCATGATCGTGCTGCGGGTCCAGGTGTTCGCCGACGCCCGTGAGGTCGCCGAGTACCTCATCGCGCAGATCCCGGTCCTCCTCGATCTGACGAGCGCCGACGCCGATGTCGCCAAGCGCATCCTCGACTTCAGCAGCGGGGTCGTCTTCGGCCTCGGCAGCGGGATGCACCGCGTCGACCGGAACGTTTTCCTTCTTGCCCCGGCCGGTACGGAGGTCGAGGGCGCCGAGGGCGAGGACGGGGAGGAGGTCGTGGGCGGCCGGGCCGCCCGCGTCCCCCGTTCGTAGGAAGGTCATCTAGCCGTAACGGTTCGTCAGGGAGCGGGCTGCGTACGGTCCGGGCATGGACCTCACCGGCGGCAGCACGCTCGCCCGCACGCCACACGCCTCCCCTTCCGGCGCCCTCTCCTCCGCAGCCAGTCCCTCCGTTCCCTTCTCCGCAGCGGGCGGCAGATCGGCGGCCGGGGTCAGGGCCGGGGTCGGAGACCGGGGCGAGGGCGGGCGCGGTGGTGCCCGGCCGGTCGTCACCGAGCTGCGTCTGTCCGCGTTCGCCGGCCACCGCGGCGCCGTCCACCCGCTCGGGCCGGTCACTCTCTTCGCCGGGCCCAGCGGAAGCGGCAAGTCCACCACGCTCCGCGCGTACGAGGCACTGGCCCGGCTCGGCGCGGGCGACTCCCTCGACGAGGTCTTCCCGGACGCCGCCGACTGCGTCCCCGAACGGGCCCGGCCCGACGCGCAGGGCCGACGCGGCTTCCGGATCGGATGCACGGTCGACGGACCGGCCGGCCCGGTCCACCTCGACCTCGCCGTCCAGGCCGAACCCCGGCTCCGCATCGTCGGCGAGCGGCTCACCGGCCGGGGCCGCACCCTGCTCGCCACCGCCCTGCGCGACCCGGGCCGCAGCACCGTCCAGGCCGAGTGGCACACGGCCGGTGCCACCCCCGTCACCCGGGCACCGCTCCCCGACGACCTGCTCGGTACGGCCCTGCTCCCGCTGCGGGTCGCAGGCAAGACCGCCGGACAGCTGGAGGTCCTGGCCGCCGCCGAGCAAGTGGTCATCGGGCTGCGGTCCGTCTTTCCCTGCGACCCCCGGCCGGGAGGGATGCGGGCCCCCGTTCTCCCCGGCGAAGGGCGGTTGCGGCGCGACTGCGCCAACCTCGCCGAGGTCCTGCACCGCACCCACACGGACTGCCCGCGCAGACACCACCGCCTCACGACCGTGGCGGGCGCCGGCTGCGTCGGGCCCGTCACCGGGCTCGGGGTGCAGGAACTCCAGGACGGCACCGTCCGCGCCGTCCTGGAAAGGGGCGGTCGGCCCGCGACCCCGCTCGGCCGCCTCGGCGACGGCGAACTGCGGTACCTGGCCCTGGCGCTCACCCTGCTCACGGGCCCTGGTGTGCTTGCCATGGACCGGATCGCCGAGGTGCCGGAGGCCATGCAGAGCCTGACCCTGCTCGCCGACGGCCTGGACCGGGGGCTCGACGGGCGCCAGGTGCGCGAACTGCTCGGCCTCGCCGTGGCCATCGCCGCCGACGGGCACATCCGGGTCGCCGGGACGGTCGGGGAGCGAGGGGCGGGGGAGGTGCGAAGGACGCCCGGGGTGACGGTGGTAGACCTGGGCGTGTGACGGAGACGGAGAACGCGAGGGTGGGCGGCGAGACGGTGGGCGGCGAGACGGTCGACAAAGGGTCGGCGGGCGGCGGTGAGGCGGTGGGTCATGACGTGGCGGCGCTCCAGCGCAGGCTGGCCGCGTTCGCGGCCGCCCGCGACTGGCAGCCGTTCCACACACCCAAGAATCTCGCGGCCGCGCTGAGCGTGGAGGCTTCCGAACTGCTCGAGATCTTCCAGTGGCTGACCCCTGAGCAGGCGGAACGGGTGATGGACGACCCCGAGTCGGCCCACCGCGTCGCGGACGAGGTGGCCGACGTGCTCGCCTATCTGCTCCAGTTCTGCGAGGTGCTCGGGGTCGATCCGCTGGTGGCGCTCGCGGCGAAGATCGACAGGAACGAGGTCCGATTTCCCGTTCGACGGCGGGGTGGAGGGGGCGGAGGCGGTGGCGGAGAGGACGGCGGCGGGGCCGCGACAGGAGATCGTCACTCTTCGGAGTGATCGACTTTTCCCCATCGGGCCTACTGTCCACAGATTTCCGAATTCCCCTGGTGTTGGGGCTCAGGCGGCCTCACTCTGGGTAGTGGAATGAGTGGGCGGTAAGTCGTATGAACGGGGGCGGCGTTGATGGAAGCGGAGAGGCTCATCGCGGCCGGACGGCACGCGTTGGCGGGGAGCGGGACAGCGCAGGACATCGTGGCTGAGGCCTGGCAGGCTCAGGCGCTCGCCCAGGCGATAGGGAGTCATCTCGCACTGTGCGGGCCGCTGGAACTGCGCGGTGAGGCACGGGGGCTGAGCGAGACCGGGGAGTACCCGGCGTGGGGGGCCGCTGGGCCGCGTGCGGCGCAGCTGACCGAGGTCGGTGATCCGGTGGCGGCGTTGACGGCGCTCGGTGCGCTGCTCGGGGAAGTGGGGATCGCCCTCGTCGGGGTGGCCTGCGCCACCGACGAGGAGGGGCTCTACTGGCAGTGCATCGAGGCCATCGACGCGGTCGACGAGTCGAACGACAGGGTGGGCGGGATGCTGCGGCGGCTCGCGGTGCGCGACCGGGAGCGGGCCCGCCCGCCCGACCCGGCCCGAGGCCGGGCGGGCCCCGGGCCGGGTCCGGCGTGAACGGCGGACGGCGATCGGCCGGGGGCGGTGCGGCGGCCGTGACGGCGGTTCTAGAAGAGGGGCCGCGCGTCGCCGGGGGTCGGGCGGACGCCGGGCTCGCGGCCCGTGTCCTCGCGGTGCTCGGTGCCGGGCTGCTCGGGGGCGGGCTGTGCGGGCTCCGGGTCCAGGCGGTCGGCCGAGGACTGGATGTCGGCGTCGAGCTGGGAGAGGTCGGCGGAGAGCGCCGCCATCAGCTCCTCCATCTGCTGGAGCAGGCCCTTGGGAGCGCCGGCGTCCTTCTGCGCGGGCACGGACGGCGGTGCGGATTGCTCGGGCACGGCCCGCTCCGGCGCGGCTTCCTGGGACATGGCGGCCTCCTGGGCCCGGACCCCGCAGCCGTTGGCGGGGACACGAGAGAGAGCGACGCACCGGCAGCGGCCGCCGGCGCGCGGGCCGGGCGGTCCGGCTCCGCCCGAGCCAACGACGGGTCCCCGGCCACGGTCACTGGCCAGGTCGGACGCGGCCCGCCAGGGGGCCGGATATTCACCCGACCGTGCCGGACCCGCCCGTGAGCTGACGGAGAGGTTGACACACACCCGACGGTGCAGGATGGAGGTATGGATCTCCGCATCTTCACCGAACCCCAGCAGGGGGCCGACTACGACACCCTCCTCGCGGTGGCCCGGGCCACCGAGGAGCTCGGATTCGACGCCTTCTTCCGCTCCGACCACTACCTCAGCATGGGCTCGTCCGACGGGCTTCCCGGACCGACGGACGCCTGGATCACCCTGGCCGGCCTGGCCCGGGAGACGAAGCGGATCCGCCTCGGCACCCTGATGACCGCCGGGACGTTCCGGCTCCCGGGAGTCCTCGCCATCCAGGTCGCCCAGGTCGACCGGATGTCCGGCGGCCGGGTCGAACTGGGGCTCGGCGCGGGCTGGTTCGAGGAGGAGCACAAGGCCTACGGCATTCCGTTCCCGAAGGAGAAGTTCGGCCGGCTGGAGGAGCAGCTGGCGATCGTCACCGGACTGTGGGAGACCGAGCTCGGCAAGACGTTCTCGTACGAGGGGGAGTACTACCGGCTCACCGACTCGCCCGCGCTGCCGAAGCCCGCTCAGGACAGGATCCCGGTGCTGATCGGCGGGCACGGCGCGAGCCGCACCCCGAGGCTGGCCGCACGGTACGCGGACGAGTTCAACATCCCGTTCGCCTCGCTGGAGGACAGCGAGCGGCAGTTCGGCCGGGTCCGCGCGGCAGCGGAGGCGGCGGGCCGGCCGGCCGGTGACCTCGTCTACTCGAACGCGCTGGTCGTCTGTGTCGGCAAGGACGACGCCGAGGTGGCCCGTCGGGCCGCTGCCATCGGGCGGGACGTGGACGAGCTCAAGGCGAACGGTCTCGCGGGCTCGCCCGCCGAGGTCGTCGACAAGCTCGGGCGGTACGCCGCCATCGGCTCCTCCCGGGTGTACCTCCAGGTCCTCGACCTCGACGACCTGGACCACCTGGAGCTGATCTCCGCGCGGGTCCAGTCGCAGCTGGGATGAGCGGGGCGAGCCGATGAAGCCGGACCGTACGCTCGCCGAGGCCCTCCGGGAGGGGCCGCTCGTCCTCGACGGCGGGCTGTCCAACCAGTTGGAGGCGCAGGGCTGCGATCTCTCGGACGCGCTCTGGTCCGCGCGGCTCCTCGCCGACGGGCCCGAGCAGATCGAGGCGGCGCACGCGGCGTACGTACGGGCCGGCGCCCGGGTGGTCACCACCGCCGCCTACCAGGCCACCTTCGAGGGGTTCGCCCGGCGGGGCGTGAGCCGGGCGGAGACGGCGCGGCTCCTCGCCCGGAGCGTGGCGCTCGCGCGGGCGGCGGCGGAGCGGGTCGGGGAGGAGATCTGGGTCGCCGCGTCGGTCGGGCCGTACGGCGCGATGCTCGCGGACGGGAGCGAGTACCGGGGACGGTACGGGCTGTCCGTGCGGGAGCTCGAACGGTTCCACCGGCCCCGGGCCGAGGTGCTCGCCGCGGCCGGGCCCGATGTCCTGGCCCTGGAGACGGTGCCGGACGCGGACGAGGCGGAGGCGCTGCTGCGGGCGGTCGACGGGTGCGGGGTGCCCGTGTGGCTGTCGTACACGGTCGAGGGCGGGCGGACCAGGGCGGGGCAGGAGCTCGCGGAGGCCTTCGCGGTCGCCGCCGGGAACGACCAGGTCGTGGCGGTCGGGATCAACTGCTGCGACCCGGCAGGGGTGGGGTCCGCCGTGGAGCTCGCCGTCGCCGTCACCGGGAAGCCGGCCGTGGTCTACCCGAACAGCGGGGAGTGGTGGGACGCCGGGGCCCGCGGCTGGCGCGGCGACGTCACCTTCGACCCGACCACGGCCGCAGCCTGGGTGGGGGCCGGGGCCCGCCTGATCGGTGGCTGCTGCCGGGTGGGTCCGTCGGTCATCGCCACACTGGCCGGGGTTCTCGCCTCCGGGACGCAGAAACCACCGACCTAGGGGGTGTCTTGCCGATCAGGCCGGGCTCGCGGCGTCTGGTGCCGCGCCCTGATCCGGCCTGATCGACAAGACACCCCCTAGGCGTTCGGGGCGCGGGCGGGTGGGCCGCGCGGAAAATGCCTGGTCGGGTGGGGAGAGGGCGCTCATACTCGGGCGTGTGTTCCTGACAATCAGTACGACCGGCACCCAGGAGCGACCCGCGACCGATCTCGGATTTCTGCTGCACAAGCATCCCGAGCGGGCGCAGGCGTTCTCGACCTCGCACGGCACCGCGCACGTCCTCTACCCCGAGGCGAGCGCCGAGCGGTGCACCGCTGCACTCCTCCTGGAGGTGGATCCCGTGGCGCTGGTGCGCCGCGGCAAGGGCAAGGGCCGGGGCGGCGCCCCCGACGCCGCGCTCGCGCAGTACGTGAACGACCGGCCCTACGCGGCGTCGTCGCTGCTGGCCGTGGCGCTCGCCAAGGTCTTCAAGACCGCGCTGCACGGTGTGTGCCAGGCGATGCCCGAGCGGGCCGCCGCTCCGCTGCCTCTGCGGATCGAGGTCCCCGCGCTTCCCGCCCGGGGCGGCGCCGGCCTCGTGCGCGCCCTCTTCGGGCCGCTGGGCTGGGGCGCGGTGGAGGCCGAACCGGTCGCGCTGGACGGGGAGTTCCCCGAGTGGGGCGACTCGCGGTACGTGCGTCTGGTGCTCGAAGGCGAGCTGCGGCTCGCCGACGCGCTCAACCAGCTGTACGTCCTGCTGCCTGTCCTCGACGACGCCAAGCACTACTGGGTCGCGCCCGACGAGGTCGACAAGCTGCTGCGGGCCGGGGACGGCTGGCTGGCCGGGCACCCGGAGCGGAAGCTGATCACCGCGCGCTACCTGTCGCGCCGCTGGGGCCTGGAGCGCGAGGCGACGGAACGCCTTGAGCTGGTGCGGCTCGCCGAGGCCGAGGGGCTCGACGTCGAGGACGTCGACAACGCCGTCGACGAGTCCAGCGACACGGAGGAGCGGCCCGTGCCGCTCGCCGAGCAGCGCAGGGAGGCCGTCCTCGCCGCGCTGCACGCCGCCGGAGCCGCCCGCGTGCTCGATCTGGGCTGCGGGCAGGGACAGTTGGTGCAGGCGCTGCTCAAGGACGCGCGCTTCACGGAGATCGTGGGTGTCGACGTGTCCGTGCGGGCGCTGAACGTCGCCGCCCGCCGGCTGCGGCTCGACCGGATGGGGGAGCGGCAGGCCGCCCGGGTCACGCTGCTCCAGGGCTCGCTCGCGTACACCGACAAGCGGCTCGCCGGTTACGACGCGGCCGTGCTCAGCGAGGTGATCGAGCACCTGGACCTGCCGAGGCTGCCGGCGCTCGCGTACGCGGTGTTCGGCGCGGCCCGGCCCCGTACGGTCCTCGTGACCACGCCGAACGTCGAGTACAACGTGCGCTGGGAGTCGCTGCCCGCCGGACACGTCCGGCACGGCGACCACCGCTTCGAATGGACCCGGGAGGAGTTCCGGGGCTGGGCCGCCGGAGTCGCCGGATCGTACGGGTACGGCGTGGAGTTCGTTCCCGTCGGACCGGACGACCCCGAGGTCGGGCCGCCCACGCAGATGGCCGTCTTCACCCGTACCGAGGCCACGACCGACGAGACCTTGAAGGAGGTCACCGCATGACCCGCGACCTGCCCGTCACCGACCTGTCCCTCGTGGTGCTCGTCGGTGCCACCGGCTCCGGCAAGTCCACCTTCGCCCGGCGCCACTTCAAGCCGACCGAGATCGTCTCCTCCGACTTCTGCCGGGGGCTCGTCGCCGACGACGAGAACGACCAGTCCGCGAGCAAGGACGCCTTCGACGTCCTCCACTACATCGTCGGCAAGCGGCTGGCCGCGGGCCGGCTGACCGTCGTCGACGCCACCAACGTGCAGCAGGAGGCCAGGCGTCAGCTCGTCCAGCTCGCCAGGTCGCACGACGTGCTGCCGATCGCGATCGTCCTCGACCTGCCGGAGGAGGTGTGCCGCAGGCGGAACGCCGGCCGGCCCGACCGGGCCGACATGCCCGCGCACGTCATCCAGCGTCACCGCCGCGAGCTGCGCCGCTCGCTGCGCGGACTGGAGCGCGAGGGCTTCCGCAAGGTCCACGTCCTGCGCTCCGTCGAGGAGGTGGAGGAGGCCGGGATCGTCCTGGAGCGCCGCTTCAACGACCTGCGCCACCTCACCGGCCCCTTCGACATCATCGGGGACATCCACGGCTGCCGGTCCGAGCTCGACACCCTGCTCGCCAGGCTGGGTTACGTGGACGGGCACCACCCCGAGGGGCGCACGGCCGTCTTCGTCGGTGACCTCGTCGACCGGGGCCCCGACTCGCCGGGCGTCCTGCGGCGCGTCATGTCCATGGTCGCCTCGGGCGACGCGCTGTGCGTCCCCGGCAACCACGAGAACAAGCTCGGCCGCTGGCTGAAGGGGAAGAAGGTCCAGCAGACGCACGGGCTCGCCGAGACGGTCGAGCAGCTGGAGGGCGAGAGCGAGGAGTTCCGGGCGGAGGTCGCGACGTTCATCGACGGGCTCGTCAGCCACTACGTCCTCGACGGCGGCGCGCTCGTGGTCTGCCACGCCGGTCTGCCGGAGAAGTACCACGGCCGGACCTCCGGCCGGGTGCGTTCGCACGCGCTGTACGGGGACACCACCGGGGAGACCGACGAGTTCGGGCTGCCGGTGCGTTACCCGTGGGCGGAGGACTACCGGGGCCGGGCCGCCGTCGTGTACGGCCACACGCCCGTACCGAACACGTCCTGGATCAACAACACCATCTGCCTCGACACCGGTGCCGTCTTCGGCGGGAAGATGACCGCGCTGCGCTGGCCGGAGCGCGAACTCGTCGACGTACCGGCCGAGCGGGTCTGGTACGAGCCGGCCCGGCCGCTCGCGACCGAGGCGCCCGGGGGCCACGAAGGACGCCCCCTGGACCTGGCCGACGTGCACGGCCGGCGGATCGTGGAGACGGGGCACCTCGGCAACGTCGCGGTGCGGGAGGAGAACGCGGCGGCTGCCCTGGAGGTCATGAGCCGCTTCGCCGTCGACCCGCGGCTGCTCACGTACCTGCCGCCGACCATGGCCCCGACCGCCACCTCGCGCGCCGAGGGGTACCTGGAGCACCCGGCCGAGGCGTTCGCCCAGTACCGGGCGGACGGCGTCGAGCGGGTCGTGTGCGAGGAGAAGCACATGGGCTCCCGGGCCGTGGCCCTGGTCTGCCGGGACGAGGAGGCGGCCCGCGAGCGCTTCGGTGTCAGCGGGGTGACCGGCGCGCTGCACACCCGTACCGGACGGCCCTTCTTCACGGAGTCCATCAGCGGCTCCGCCGCGGGCTCCGACGTCACCGAGCAGGTCCTCGACCGGCTGCGGACCGCGATCGGCGCCGCCGGGCTGTGGGACGAGCTCGGCACGGACTGGCTGCTGCTCGACGGCGAGCTGATGCCGTGGTCGCTCAAGTCGGCGGGGCTGCTGCGCTCGCAGTACGCGGCGGTCGGCGCCGCCTCCGGCGCGGTCCTCCCCGGGGCGATCGAAGCCCTGGAACGGGCCGTGGCGCGCGGGGTCGAGGGGCTCGACGGGCTCCTCGCCAAGCAGCGGGAGCGGGAGGCGGACGCGGCCGCGTTCACCGAGGCGTACCGCAGGTACTGCTGGCCGACCGAGGGCCTGGAGGGCGTGCGGTTTGCGCCCTTCCAGCTCCTCGCGGCGCGCGGGCGCTCGCTCGCGGCCGTCCCGCACGACGAGCAGCTGGCCTGGCTCGACCGCCTGGTGGAACACGACCCGACCGGGCTGCTCCAGGTCACCCGCCGGCTCGTCGTCGACACCGGCGACGAGGCGTCGGTCCGCGCGGGCACCGACTGGTGGCTGGAGCTGACCGGAGCCGGCGGTGAGGGCATGGTCGTCAAGCCGCTGGCGGCGCTCGTCCGTGACGGCAAGGGGCGGCTCGGGCAGCCGGGCGTGAAGGTGCGCGGCAGGGAGTACCTGCGGATCATCTACGGCCCCGAGTACACCCGTCCGGAGAACCTGGAGCGGCTGCGGCAGCGCTTCCTCGGCCACAAGCGGTCGCTGGCGCTGCGCGAGTACGCGCTCGGGCTTGAGGCGCTCGACCGGCTCGCGGCAGGGGAACCGCTCTGGCGAGTCCACGAGGCCGTCTTCGCGGTCCTCGCACTGGAGTCGGAGCCGGTCGACCCGAGACTCTGATCCGGGGAGGGGCGGGGGAGCCCAGGGCGCCGGGGAGCCACGGAGCCCAGGGCTCCGGAGCCGGGGCTTTCGCGGGAGTTCAGTGGCGCTTCTGCGTGGCTTCCCCGGCGGTTCCGTGATTCTTTCGTGCTGCTCCGACGGGGGGCGCAGGGGTGCCGGGAACGGCGCTCCCCTGCGCCCCCCGTGCTCGTTGACGCCGCCGTTCCGCGCCTCTAGCGTTCTTCACCCCACGAGGTGACGCAGTGTCAACAATGTGGCGGGGCACGCCACATGAGGTGTGAACACACACGCGAAAGACGCCGGTCGACCACCGGTGGGCGGCCTTCCCTGAGGGGTGGCGGACGGTACGGGGGTGAGCGGGTGATGAGTCTCTTCGGTCAGGACCGTTCCTTCCTGCACGCCCTCCCGGCGGCCGACCGCCGCTCCCTGATCGCCGAGGGGGCCCGCCGCGCCTACGAGCCAGGGGAGGTGATGATCCGCGAACACGACACCAGCGCCTACGTCCTCGCGCTGCTCTCCGGCTGGTCCGTCGTCTCCGTCGGCACCGAGCGCGGCTCCCGGCTCATCCTCGCCCTGCGCGGGGCCGGCGAGGTCGTCGGCGACCTCGCCGCCGTCGACCTGCGCCCGCGCAGCGCCACCGTCACCGCCCTCGGCGTGGTCGAGGCGGTGGCCGTCTCCGGCGACCGCTTCCGCCGCTTCCTCGCCGCCCGGCCACACGCCACGTCGCTGATCATGCGCCAGCTCGCCACCCGGCTGCGCAGCGCCGACGTCGAACGCCGCGCGCTCGCCTCCGAGACCGTCCTCCAGCGCCTCGCGGCCCGCCTCGTCGAACTGGCGGAGCGCGCGGGCCGGCCCGCCGACACCGGGACCGTACTCGAACTGCCGTTGCCCCAGCACGACTTGGCGGCGGCCATCGGGGCGACCCGGGAGGCGGTGGCCAAGGCCTTGCGGCTGCTGCGGGAACAGGACGTCGTCCGTACCGCGAACCGCACCGTCATCGTCATCGACATGCGGGTCCTCGTGCTGCTCGCCGAGGGGCGTGCGCGCCCCCGCGCGGAACAGGCGGACAAATCTCCGCCGGATGTGTAAACGGCTACATCGCCGGTCGCGGAACGCGGCCAGTCTGGACACACACCACCACGGCAACACACCACCACGGCAGCAACGGCACCACGGCATCCGACAGGGAGTCCGAGTGAGCAGTGCGGGAGTGAACGGGGCGCACGGGGAGGCGGGTTCGCGCCCGGAAGCCGCCTCGGGCGGGATCCACCGGTTCGTCGTCTTCGGCGACATCTGCGGGTCCGGCACCCTGGGCATGGCCGAGAAGGAGCTGTACCGCACGGCGATGTACGCGGCGTTCGACGAGGCGTACGCCTCCGTCGGGGTCGAGCCCGGCACCTTCCACCAGGAGGACCGGGGGGACGGCATCCTCGCCGCCCTGCGCCCCGACATGCCGCCGAGGCTCATGGTCGGACGGTGGATCGACACCCTGTACGAGAGCCTCCGCGCCCACAACACGGGCCGGAGCCGGCGGCTGCGCCTGCGGATCGGCATGAACGCGGGGCTCGTGGTCCAGGACCGGCACGGGCTCGTCGGGCGGGCGGTGGATCTCGCCGCACGGCTCTGCGACAGCCCCACGGCCAAGCGGATCATGACGGAGGCCCCCGAGGTCGACCTGCTCGTCGTGGTCTCCGACTGGCTGTACGGGAACGTGGTCGCCGAGGGCGGGCGGTACGTGGAGCCGGACCACTACCGGCGGGCCCGGATCCGGTCCAAGGAGACCGACGAGGCCGCCTGGTTCCACGTGCCGCGCCGTGCGGCGCCGCCCCTGATCGGGGCCGAGGGGGAGGAGCCGGCCGAGGGGCGGCGGGAGCCGGGGGTGGGTTCAGGAACCGGCGTTGGGCCGTCGCGGGGGGACGGCCCAACGCCCCGAACCGGGGGCGGGAACCGCACGTACAACGTCGGGGGAGACCTGCTCGACATCCATCACAACACGATCCACGGCGGCTTCACCGGAATCCGCAAGGACGCGGGGGCGGGTGAGCCGGAGTGAGCGACCACGACGACGGCGCATCCGCGAACGAACCCGACGGCGGGGGCCGCGGCGCGGACGAGCGGGGCGGGGGCGGGGGCGGGGGCCGCGGCGGGGACGAGCGCGGCGGCCGAGGCGGGGACGAGCGGGGTGGCCGAGGCGGGGACGAGCGGGGTGGGGGCCGAGGGGGCAGGGAAGGCGGCCGGGAAAGCGGTCGGGAAGGCGGTCGGGAAAGCGGGACCGAACAGGGGGACGGCACCGGCGAGCAGCCGCGCGAGCCGAGCGTCTTCGCGGCCGCGGACCGGGGCCCCCTCGGCGGCGAGGGCGACACCGGCGGCGCCGCCACGGCGCGGCGCGCCGTCCGGACCTGGGCGAGCACGGCGGGTGGTGACCGCCACACCAGCATCCTGGGCGACGGCACGGTCTTCGAGGGCAACCAGTTCTTCTCCCTGCACGCCTCCGACCGCGCCGCGCACTTCGTCCGGGGCCCCGTCCCGCCCGAGACGCTCGACCATCTCGGCCGGGTGTACTGCGAGGCCGCCGGCTACCAGCGGATGAAGCGGCGGCTCCGCGAGCACCGGGTCCTCGTCCTCTGCGGCGAGCCCGGCAGCGGCCGCAAGGCCACCGCGCTCGCCCTCCTCGGCGAGCTCACCGACGGCAAGGTCTTCCGGCTCGACCCGCGCCACGGCGTCGACGAGATCACGGAGGAGGCCCTCCAGGACGGCGGCGGCCACCTGATGGAGCTGCTCACCGAGGACATCCGCACGGAGAGCGAGCCACGGCACGCGCGCTCCGGGCCGCGCGGCGGCGACGGCGCAGCCGCCGCGCGCCGCCCCGCGACGCGCCTCTCCGAACTGCACCTGGACCGCTTCGCGGAGCTGCTGCGCGGTGTCGGCGCGTTCGGGATCGTCCTCGTCGAGAACGGCGAGCTCGCCGATCGGATGCTGCGCGGACGGTACGGGATGTACTGCGCGCCGCCACCCGCCGACGAAGTCCTCCGGCGCCATCTGCGTGACCTGTTGCGGGCCGAGCCCGCCGAGTCCCTCGACGCCGCGCGGGCGCTCGCCGCCCGTCCCGACGTCGTCACGGCCCTCGGCCTTGAGGAGCTGCGCCCGCGCGAGGCCGCCCGACTCGCCGACCACCTCGCCCGCCACTGGCGCGGCGAGGTGACGGATGATCAACTGCTCGCCGATTGCGCCTCCTTCGTCACCTCGCAGGCCCGTGAGTGGTTCGCGGGCGCCGACCGGCCCGGCACGCTGCCCGAGGCGCTCCCGGTCCTGAACGCGGGAGCGTTCCGTATCGCCGTCGCCGTCTTCGACGGTTCCGCGTACAGCCTCGCCGCCGAGGCCGCCGAACTCCTCGCCTGGGAGCTCGCCGTCACGCTCGACCCCGAACACGCCCCGGGGCGGCGCTTGTTCGGTACACACGCCGAGCACCGCCCGGTGCAGGCCCGCGCGGTCCTGGAGGACGGGCAACTGGACCTCGGGCCGGCGAAGGTGCCGGTGCGGGCCGTCCGTTTCCAGGGGGAGGCCCTGGCCGGCGCCGTGCTCGGCGAGGTCTGGCACGGCTACCACAACGTCCGTGGACCGGTGGCGCGCTGGCTGCGCGCCCTCTGCGACGATCCGCGCGCCGAGGTGTGGGTCCGGGCCTCCATCGCCGCGGGTGTGCTCTGCTCCTGGGACTGGATCCACGGGTTCCGCGAGCTGATCGTGCCCCTCGCCGTGACGGACGCGCCCGTGGCCCGGCTGGCCGCCGCGACCGCGCTCGCCGAGTCCGCCCGCGACCCCCGCATCCGGCCGGCCGTCGCCGCCGTGCTCAAGGACTGGGCCGTGTCCGAGGACTCCGGGCTCGTCGGGACCGCCCTGCTGGCCCACGGCTACGTGCTCGCCGCCGGGGACGTGCCCGGCTCGCTCGACGCGCTCGCCCGGGTCGTCAGGGTCCACGAGCCGTCCGACGGCGACGTGCTCGCGCCCGCGGCCTTCAGCGCGGCCCGGCTGCTCGCCTCGGGGGAGCCCGAGCCCGTGCTGCGGCGCTTCGGCCAGTGGCTCGACGACGGCCGGCTCAACCTCGCCAACCTGGTGCATCTCGCCGTCATCCGCACTCTGAACACCCGGACCACCCACCTGTGGGGTCTGCGGGACGTGCCCGAGCTCGACCCGCACGCGGCCCGCCCGCTGCTCGTCGCCCTGCTCGCCACCGGGCCGGAACTCGCACCCGACCTCGCCCGGCTGCTGCGGCACACGCTCGCAACGGCACGCTCCGGAGAGGTGGCCCTGGAGGCCCTCGGCAGTCTGCTCCGGCGGGCCGCGAAGGACGAGGAGGCACTCGGGCACGTCTGTGGCTTCCTGCCGCTCCTCGCCGTGGACCGCCGCGACCGGGACCGCCTCAGGGGCCTGCTGAACGAACTGGTCCGGGACCGTGACAGGCCCCTGGACCGAGGCGCGGCGCGGCGCATGTGGGACGCCGTGACGGAAGGAGCGAACCGATGACCGGGCCCGAGCAGAACAGGCGCGCGCGACCGGACGAGCGGGCGCGCGGGGACGAGCGGGTGCCGGACGGCCGGGCCGGGCAGAGGTACGAGGAATCACCCGGGCGCGCCCGGGACGACAGGGAACGGCAGCAGGGGTTCGAGCGGGAACGGCAGCGGTACGACGGTCAGGGCGCGGCCCGGGCCGGCGAACGGGACCGGGACCGGGATCGCGGCCGGGAGCGGGATCGGGAGGGGGAGCGGGATCGGGAGGGGGTTCGGTACGGGGACGGGGACCCGGGCCGGTGGCGTGAGGCGGAGCGCGAACAGGGGCAGGGAGGCGCACGGGTGCCGGAGGGCCGGGAACGGGACGGGGGCCGGGACGAGGTGCGGGACGAGGCGCGGGGTGCGGGACGGGCGAGGGAGCAGTGGAGCCCGGAGGCCTCCGGGCGGCCGCGCGGACCGCTCCTCGGCGAGTACGCCCCCCCCTACCGCTACCGCAGCGGCCGGGTCGCGGCGGTGCTCCTCTACCGCAACGGCGGGCACCGCGTGGTCTGGCCGGATCGCAAAGAGGACGTCAACAAGCCGCTGCTCGGCTCGCCCTACACCGTTTTCGAGGTCCAACTCGGGCGCAACATCACCGAGTTCCGTCTCCAGCTGCCCGCCGCCGGGGACGGCGTCTTCTTCGAAGCCGTCGCCAAGGTCCAGTGGGTGGTGACCGATCCTTACCTCGTCGTCCAGGAACAGGTAGAGGACGTCGCCGAGTTGCTGCACGACGAGCTGCTCGACGGACTGCGCCGGCTGTCCCGGAGGTTCCGGATCACCGAGGCGCAGCGCGCCGACGAGGCCGTACGGGAGGAGCTGAGCACCGGCCGCCTCCGCCTCGGCCGGGACATCGGGCTGAAGACCCGGGTCCACGTCTTCATCGACCTCGACGACTCGGTGAAGGCCGAGGTCTACCGGCGGGACCGGGTCGGCGTGACCATGGAGGCCGACGCGCGCGAGGCCGAGGCGGAGCGCCGCAAGGACGCGGCCGAGCGGGCACGGATCGCCGATCGGGCCCGCGAGATCGAGGCCCTCTTCCGGCGTGGCGACCTGGCCCAGATCGCCCACCACATGGCGATGCACCCCGACAAGCAGTGGGAGATCCGCACGCAACTCCAGCGGGAGCGGCGCGAGGGCCAGGAGGACTACCTGGCCGTCTTCAACCGCCTCCTGGACACCGGGGTGCTGGAACGGCACGACATCGGCGAGCAGATGTACCAGGTGCTGATGTACCTGCGGACCCAGACCAGCACCGTCGTCGGCGGCATCACCGACCACGTGCTCAACCCCTCGGGCGGTTCCTCGGGGCCGCGGACGCGGCGCGCCCTGGAGGAGGGCACTCCGGAGCCGGTCCGACCGGACTGGGGCGACGAGCACGGGGACAGCAGGGACAGTCGGGATCGCCGTGACACCCGTGACACCCGTGACACCCGAGACACCCGAGACAGCCGGGAGGACAGGGAGCCCGCGGCGCGCGGCGACGCCCCGCCCGACCGGCGGGTCTACGAACCGACCCGCGTCGAGTCCGGCTCCGACCGCGAACGAGACCGCGAGCGCGACCGCGAGCGCGATCGGGACAGGGCGCGGGACAGGGACCGGGGCGAGTACCGGGACCGGGGCGGCGACGGAGACGGGTACGGGGACCGCGAGCGGGGCCCGGGCCGACGGGACGGCGGCCGTGACCGGTACGAGGGGGACGACTCGTACGACCGGTTCGACCGTGACGATCCGTACGACCGCGAGGGCACCGGCCGGTCCCGGCGCCCCTCCGGACCCGTACGCCCCAGCGAGGAGTTCGACGACTGGGAGGACGTGTGACGACCCCGGACCCTCAGGGGAACCCCGTCCCCGCCCCGGACCCCGTCCCCGCCCCGGACCCTGTCCCCGCCGCCCCGGTGGCGCCCGAAGAGCTGCGGTTCATGGCCGAGCGGCTGCTCGCCACCGTCCGCGAGGACATCGGGCGGGCCGACACCAAGGCCGCGATCCTGCTCTCCGGCGCCCTCGCCTTCCTCGCGGTCGTGTTCTCCGGGGACCGCGCCTTGATGCCCACCGCCGGTGCCGGGCTCGCCCTCCTGCTCGTGGCGGGCGCGCTGTGGACCGCCGGCGTCCTGATGCTCGTGTCGGTGGTCCTGCCCCGCACCCGGATAGGGGCGGACCGCACACTCCTGCGCGACCTTGCGGCCGGCCCGTCCGAAGGCGAACTGCGCGAGCGGCTCGCCCCGCCCGGCGCGGACGCCACCGGCTGGCTCCTCGAACAGGCCAGCGTGCACGGACTCGTGCTCGCGGCGAAGTACCGGTGGCTGCGCCTGGGCGTGTGCGCCCTCGCGCTCGGCGCCCTCCTGGCCCTCCTCAGCGAACTGTGGTGAGAGTGACGATGCAGTGGACGAACAAGGGGAGCGCCCTGCTCCTCGCCGGTGCGCTGCTCGCGCTCACCGGCCCGCTCGCGGCCGCCGGGCCCCCCGGCGCCCTGCGGGCACCCCGAGCGGCCGCCGAGCCCGCCGAGGGACCCGACCCGATCGACTTCGCCGTCGTCGTGGACCAGTCGGCCAGCCTGGCCGACAAGGATCTGGCGCGCGAGACGGAGGCGGCGGGGCTGCTCAGCCAGGGCGAGATATCCGAGCGCTCCCGGGCGGCCGTCATCGGCTTCAGCAGCTCGGAGAAGGCCGGCCAGTCGCCCGTGCGCGAGGTCTGCGAGCTCACCGTCGCCGACGCGGCGGGCCGTGAACATCTCAGCGACTGCGTCCAGCTTCTCAACAAGCGCGACGCGGCCCGGATGGGACCGGGCACCGACTTCCCGGCGGCCATCCGCCAGGCCGTCACCCGCCTCGGCCAGAAGCGGACCACCGGCGGCGCGGCCGCGAAGGCCCCCGCCACGCCCAAGGTCGTCTTCCTCCTGACCGACGGCAAGCTCGACGTCTCCGACAGCCCCGAGTACGGCCCCGACCCCGCCAACCGCCAGTCCAACGGCAAGCGGCGGCTCACCGAGGAACTCGCCCGCGCCCGGGCGGCCGGTGTCCAGATCTGGCCCCTCGGCTTCGGCACCGAGATCGACCGCGCCGCCCTCACGGCCATGGCCGAGGGCGGCTTCCGCGGCGCGTGCTCCGACGTGCCGGGCTCGGTCCCCCACATGCGGGTCGTCGCCGGCTCCGCCGACCTCGACAAGGCGCTCCAGGAGACCTTCGCCGCCGCCCGCTGCGCGCGGATCGCGCACGGCACCGCCGGCAAGCCGCCCGCCGACCTGACGGTCGTCATCCCGCCCATCGCCACCGACGGCTCCCTCACGGTCGCCAAGCACGACCCGAAGGTACGGGTCACCTACTACGACCCGGCGGGCCGCAAGGTCCCCACCCGGGGCGAGTTCGACGGCTCCACCTTCGAGGTCGGCGGACAGGACGGGCCGGTCGAAGCGCTGCGGGTGAAGAACCCGCTGCCGGGCCGCTGGCGCGTGCACATCGAGGCGCCGGAGGGACACCGCGACCGCGAGGTCGCCGTCCGGGCCATCTGGCAGGGCATGCTCCGCTCCGACGTCACCCTCGACCCGGCCTCGCCGCGCGCCGGCGAGCAGGCCACCGTGTCCGTACGGATGCAGACCCGGCGCGGAGTCACCGTCACCGACCCGCGGCAGCTCGCGGGTCTCACGGTCTCGGCCGAACTGCGCGGCGCGGGCTTCGCCCCCGTGACGTTCCGGCTCGCCGACGACGGGCGGGCCCCCGACCGCAGGGCGGGCGACGTCCGGTTCACCGGCACGCTCACCGTGCCCGCCGGCGCCACCGGCGACCTGGAGCTCACCACCCGCATGTCGGCGCCCGGCGTCACCTCCGACCGGCGGCCGCTGCACGCCCGGATCACCCAGGGCACACCGCTCGTCACCGCCGGACTCGCCTTCGACCGGGCCACCGTGCACCCCGGGAGCACCGTCCGCGGCACCCTCGACGTCACCAACAACGACTCCGGTCCGCGCGCCCTGCGCCTCGCCGTGGAGAACCAGACGCCCGGCGCCGGACTCTCCGTCTCCCCGGCGACCGTCACCGCCCCGCCGGGCGGGAGCACGCGCATCCCCTTCACGGTGACCGTCGGCGGCGGTACGCCCCTCGGCGAACTGGGCGGCCGGATCGCGGTCCTCGACACCGGCGACCGCGACCGCGTCCTCGACGACGCCTTCCTCGACGTCCTCGTCGTGGCCCCGCCGACCTGGTGGGACCGCTGGTGGAAGGCCGTCGCCGGCGGAGCGGTGGGCCTCGTCCTCGTCGCCGCCTTCCTCGTCGCACAGTGGGTGGCCCGGCGCCGCCGCCGCGACCTCACCGGCGTCACGCTCGAACTCCGCGGGGACGGCCGGGTCCTCGACACGCTCACCGTCGGCCGGGGCCAGGGCGTCCGCGGGTCCTTCCCCTTCGCCGTCGACGACGGGGGCGGCGCTCCGCCCACCCTCCGCCGGGCCCGCGAGGGCTCCTCGTCCGGCGCCCACGTACTGCGCCGCACGGGCACCGGCCAGCTGCTGCTGCGCCCTCGGGGCGGTGCGCAGGTGCCCCTGCGGCCGGGCGAGCCCGCGGGCCTCGACGCGTACGAGATCGTCGTACGGGGCGGGGGGACGGGCCGCGACAGCAGGACGGGCCGCACCCGCACGGGCTCCGGCACCGGCTACGGCAGTGGCTTCGGTTCGGATGACGGCTCCGGCTTCGACGCGGACGACGGCTTCGGTTTCGGCATGGACGACCGTTCCGGTTTCGGTACGGACGACGGCTTCGGCTTCGGTACGGGCGACGGAGCCGATTCCCGTACGGGCGGCGGCTCCGGGTCCCATACACGTACCGACAGGGAAGGCCGCGTTCCGAGGCCACGACGGTTCGGCCGGCCGCGACGGTCCGGCCGGTCCGGCGGCGGAACGGGCGACCCCGCGACGACGACCGGCACCGGCATCGATACCGGCAGCGGAACAGGACTCAGTACGGGAACGGGCGGTACGGCCGCCGGGGACCCGGACCCCAATTTCTGAACGGGCCCCCAAGGGAGACGACATGAAGATCTACCAGCCCATGCTCTTCGTCGGGCTCGGCGGCACCGGCGGACGCATCGGCACCGAGCTCGAGCGCAGCCTCCGCCGGGAGCTCTGCGGTCCCGACGGCACCGCTCTCGTCGACGGCGGCCGGCGGATGCCCTTCCAGCTGCCGGACTGCCTCCAGTTCGTCTACGCCGACTTCAGCGAGGCGGAGCTGCTGAAGGCGCCGCAGTTCAAGGCCAAGGGCGCCGAGGGTGCCGCCTTCGCCCGTACCTCCCGGATCGTCCGGGACCTGCTGCCCACCGACTTCGACTCCTCGCCCGAGGTCACGCAGATGCTGCGGGTCTCCGTCCCCGGGGAGACCAGGCTCTGGCTGCCGCCCCGGATCCGGCAGCCGCGCGTCGCCCCCCTCAGCAGCGGTGCGGGGCAGCTGCCGACCGTCGGGCGCTCCGCCCTCTTCGCGACGCTGCGGTCCGGGCTCGAACCCGTCCTGCGCCAGCTCCGCGAGGCGATCGGGGCCATCGGCCAGGCGGCCGGCGACCTCCAGCGGGTCGGCGGCGGCAGGATCCGGGGCTGTGACGTCTTCGTCGCCTTCTCGGTCGCGGGCGGCACCGGCGCCGGCATCTTCTACGACTTCATCCATCTCATCGGGCACGAGTTCCGCAACGCCAAGGTGCCCGGGGTGAAGATCTATCCGCTGGTCGTGATGCCGTCGGCCTTCCCGCCCGAGGCGGGCGGCGGACGCGAGGCCGAACTCAACGCCGCCCGCGCCCTCGTGGACCTCTCGCGGCTCGTCGACGATCAGAACATGCCCGACGCCGTCGACTCCGTCGGCGACGTCGAGCAGCGCGGCCGGCTCAGCGTCACGTACCCACGGGACGGGGTCGTCGCCCTGCGCCCCGCGACCATGCAGACCGCCTTCCTCTTCTCCAAGCCGTCCGTCATCGGCACCGAGGACCTGCGCCGCTCCATCGCCGCCATGGTGATGTCGCTGATCGGCACCGAACTCAGCGATTCCAACGGCTCGGTGACCCACGCCGACGACGACTACCAGTCCTTCGCCGAGCGGTTCGTCAACAAGGCCGTGGAGCGTTCGACGCCGGCCCGCTCCGGCATCGGCTACCGGGGCATGTCGACCAGCCTGGCCGCCTCCCTCACCGTCCCCGTCGACGACCTCGCCGAGATCGTCGCCGCCCGGCTCCTCGCCCAGGCCGTGCGCGGCATGGAGGAGCGGGCCCGGCGGCCCGCCCGGGACGGATCGGAGCGCGTCCGCGACCTCTTCGTCCGGGCCGGCATCGGCCGGCTCTGGAACCGCGAGGCACCGGTCGTCCCCGGACCCGAGCAACTCCCCAGGGGGCGCAAGGACATCGCCCAGGAACTGCAGCACAGGCTCGGGGACATGGAGGACGCCCTGCGCCGCCTCGACGCCAACCTCACCCGTGAGATACCGCGTCTCACCGAGGACTTCAAGCCGGGCTCCGGCGCCCGCGAACTCCTCGGTCTCATCGGCCCGTTCCAGCTCGAAGCCGTCCTGTCCGGCCTGCCCGGCCACCCCGACAGGGTCGCCAGGGTGGGCTTCACCGGGATGCTCGACAACCGGCGCAACGAGCCCGAACGGCCCGCCCACGTCCAGGCCGCCGCCCCTCCGATCCCCCGCATCACGGGGAGCGTCGGCGGACTCGTACCGGCCCGGTGGAACGACCCCGACGTCCAGGACGCGCTCGCCGCGCAGCAGGCCTGGTACCAGTGGCGGGCCCGAGGCCTCTGGCACCGCGGCTGGCAGGCGGGCGAGAACCAGTGGCGGCCGTCCCTGGCCAGGATCGTCAACGAGCTGAGCGAACTCACCAAGGCACTCCGCGCCCATGAGCAGGACGAGGCACGGGGCTTCGGCGAACGCCGCCGCGAGCTCTACCGCGACGACCGCGCGGGCATCGCCTACCTCCTGCCGCCGCAGAACACCCTGCGCGCCTTCTACGACGAGGTCTTCGACCGCCTCGCCCAGAGCGAGGGCCTGCCCGAGGCCACCGACGCGGCGACACTCCTCGACCGGCTGGTCCGGCCCGAGGACTGGCGCAACGCCCTCGACGCGGTCCGCCGCGCGCCGGGAGCGCCGGTCAAGGAGATCAAGCAGGTCCTGGAACGGCGGGTGAAGAAGCTCTTCGGCGAGGCCAACGAGGCCCAGTTCGCCCGCCCTCTGCTGCCCTCGATGGAGCTGCTGCTGCGGGCCGCCGCGGGCGACGAGGCGGCCGAGGCGAAGATCGACCCGCGCTGGCTCGAACAGTTCCGCGCCCGGCTCGCCGGACTGCTCCCCGTCGGCTTCGTCCCCGACGGCAGCGGCCCGATGAAGATCCTCATCGTGCACCCGGCCAGCGAGTCCGACGGCCGCGCCGCCGGCTTCCTCCGGCAGGCCCTCAACCTGCCCGCGAAGGCCGACCAGGAGTACCGGGCCGGCGACACCGAATCACTCACCGTCGTCCTCTTCCGCAGCGGCATGAACCTCACCGACATCTCCGAGGTCCGCAACGTCCTCAGCCTCTGGTCCGAGGCCCGGGACTCGGCCGGCGAGGACGACTTCCTGCACTGGCGGCAGCGGCTCGGCTACCAGGACGACTGGCTCGTCGCCACCGAGCAGGACCGGCAGCGGATCATGCACCGGCTGCTCTGCGCGATGTGGAACGGCAACATCGCCACCGAAGGCCCGGCCGACTCGCCCGACCTCGTCCGGATCCGGCTCCAGGAAGGCGAGGGCGCGACGATGTCGCTGCGCCTGGAGGCCTTCGACGGCTCGCTCTCCAGCTGGGCGGGGATGCTGCGCGCGTACGAGCGCTGGGCCCTGCTCGACGAGGGCCAGATCATCGAGGTGTTCTGCGAGCGGCTCATGAAGACGCTGCCCAAGGGCCTCGCGCAGGTGCCGCAGCCGCCGTCGCCGCTCTTCACCCACTTCGTGGAGGAGGTCGCCCCGCGCCAGCTCGTGCTGCTCGACCGGCTGGAGGCCGAGTACCGCGAGTACGGCGACACGGACGTCGAATGGCTCACCCCGCTGCGGCAGTTCTGGGAGGTCACCTACCCGGGCGCCCTCGACATGCGCTTCCCGCCCGCGGCCCGCGCGACCCGCTCCACCCTGCGCGTCCTCTTCGACCGCCACGGGCCGGGGCGGTCGGGTCGGGGGCGGGGGACTCCGGGGCAGGCGCAGGCGCAGGCGCAGGGCCAGGAGCAAGGGCAGGGGCAGGCGCGGGGGCAGGGCCAAGGCTCGGGACACGGTCAGGGGCGGCCGCCCGGTCCTGATCCTCGGGAGAACTACGGGTCCGGGTCCGGGTCCGGGCAGGCGCCCCGCCCGGGAACGGGACGGCAAGGTGAGTTCCGTCCGTACGACGAGCCCCGCGGATCCGGTGACTCCCGCAGATCCGGTGACGCCCAGGGGTCCGGTGTCGCCCGGAGCTCCCTGTACGAGGGGGACTGGGAGCAGGAGCCCGAGCCCGAGTTCGAGCCCGACGGGTACCCCTGGGACCACGACGAGGAGCACCAGTGAACCACCGCGTCCTCCTCGAGCGTCCCCTGCCGGGCCACGCCGTCTGCCTCGACCTGCGGGCGGGCGGGCCGGACGACCCCGGCGACGCCGTCCGTGCGGCGCTGGACGTTCCGCAGCCCGGCGGCGAGCGGCGGTTCCTCGTCGTCGACGAGGCCGCCGGGCTCGTCGGCCACCAGCTCCTCTACGAACGCCTCTCCTCCTACGGCCCCGCCCAGATCGTCTGCCTCGCCGTCGGCGCGCGCGGCGACCGGACGCTGCGCCGCACCCTCACGCTGCGCCCTCCCGCCGCCGGAGTCCTGTGGCTCCTCGACACGGCGGGCGACGACGCGACCGCCGGGCAGGGAGCCTCCGGCGACGCCGTCCTGCGCCCGCTCGTCGAGGTGCTGGCCACCCCGGAGGTCTTCGACGCCGTCCTCGGCTCGCTCGGGGAGGTGGTGCACGGCGTGGCCGTGCCGGCCGTGCGGATCCTGGAGCACGACCTCACCGACGAGGCCCGCGCGCGGTCCTGGCGACAGGCCGTCGAGGGGCTGACGGGCCCCGAGGTCCCGGCCGGGGCGGCCTCCCCGGAAGGGGTGCCGGGCGCGCTCGCGCTGCTCCTCGGCGAGGGCGTGCCGCGCTCCCTCTCCGGGCACGACTGGCTCCCCGCCGGCGGCCGGGCGGGGGCCCGGCTCGCCGCCTGCCAGGAGGCCCTCGACGACGCCGTCGACGGCTACGACCGGGTGCGGGGCGCGGCGGGGCTCCTCACCGGGGCGGGCCGTGCCGTCGACCTGCCGGGGGACATCGAGCGGCTCACGGAGGAGCTGACCCGGCTCCGTACCGCCGTCGCGGACGCGTTCGGAGCCGCGGGCGGCACCCGGCTCACCGCGGAGCACCGCGGGCTCCTCCGCGAGCGGGGAGTCGAACTCCCCGAGCTGCCACGGGAGATCACACGGGCCGGGATCGTCCCGGCGCTGCGGGACCACACGTACGCCCTGATCGGCCGTGGCCTGCCGCTGCGTTCCGTCGCGGCCCGGCTCTCCGCGCTCTCCGCGCGCACCGCCCCGGCGGGCAGCGCCTCCCGGCTCGCGCGGCTCGACGCGATCTGCGGTCCGGAGCGGCTGCGGCGGCTTGGGGGCCGGTATCCCTTCACGGCCGGCGGGTCACGGCCCGCCGCCTTCGCCCTGACCGGCCTCCTCGCGCTGCTCGCCGGGGTGTGGCCGGTCCTCGGCTGGTTCCTCGGCCCGGCCGTCGGGGGCCTCGCCGCCGTACTCGCCTGGCTGATGCTGCGGCGCAGGCCCAACCGATCGCCGGACGGGCGGATCGACGGCGGCGGTGCCACGGGCGCGGCGCCCCGGCTCGTCGGCGGTGTCATCGGCGGCCTCGCCGGGGCGGGCCTCGGCCAGTTCCTGGCCCTGCCGGTCCGGGCGGGGGCCGTGGCGGTCGCGGTGTCCGTCGTGGCCGTGGTCCTGCTCGCGCTCCGCGACTGGAACCGGGCCGTGGACGACTGGTGGGCGCGGGCGGACCCGGAGGACGCGGGCCGGATCATGCGGGAGATCCACGCCCTGGTCGTGACGACCGCCGTGCACGACTGGCTCTTCGCCGAGGTGCGACACCACTGCTCGGCCGGGGCCGGTGCCGTGGCCCGGCTGCTGCGCGGTCTCGCGGAGACCGCCGACGCGTACGGCATGGGGCGGACGCCGGAAAGGTCGTCGGAAAGGTCGTCGGAGAGGCCGTCGGATCGGTCGTCGGAGTGGGGGCCGGACACGTCGTCGGACTGGGCGTCCTGGGCGGACGAACCGTCGGAACCCGCGCCGGGTCCGAGCCCGAGCCACGCTCCGAGCCCGTCCGCCGGCACCGACACCACTACGGCTGCGTGGAGTTGGGACGACTGGGGCGACGGCGGGGAGGACGACGGCTGGACGGACATGGACGAGGAGCCGCCGGTACGGAGACCGACGACCGCCTCCTCCTACGCACCGGCCTCACCTCCGCCGTCCCAGGCGCCGCCGTCCCCGCACCCGTCCCCGCAGCCCGGGCCCGCCCCGGCGTGGCTGGAGCGGCGGTACGGGGACGGGGGGCCCGCACTCGTCGACACGCTCGTCGGCGATCTCGTCGCCGGCACCGTCCTCCTCCTCGACGCGTGCTGGGCGGGCATCGAGAGGGACCCCGGCGGTACGGAGCACGGGGCGCAGGGGCAGCGGCTGACGGAGCTCCTGGACGAGACCCGGATCCGTCTGGAGCGCGATGCGGCGGCCTCGCCCCCGCCCCCGTACGACGGCCTCCGCGACCTCGGCGCGCTCACCTCGCTCGCCGTCTTCACCGACCGTTCCGAACGGCCCGACGCGGCCCGCCTCACCGGTGTCGCCCCGGACGCGGTGGCCCGGCTGCTGCTGGCCGAGGACGGCCCCGGAGGCACGGTCGCGCTCTGCGGCCCCGAGCACCTGCGGCTGCTCTCCCACGACCCGCTCGCCGCCCGGCAGGTCCGCTTCGTGCCCGAGGCGATGGGGCGCGGCGCGGCGGGGGACGACATCTGGCGGGGCACCGCCGAGGGCGTGGTGTGGACGGGTGCGGGCCGGCACGCCGGCATCCTCCGCCTCGTACCGCTGCGCGCGGACGTCGTGCACACCGTCCGCGCCGAGGAGGCGGGAGAACCGTGACAGACCCGAACCGCCTGAACCACCCGAACAACCCGAACGAACCGCACGAACCGAGCCACCAGGACCACCAGGACCACGCGGACGATCCCGGTCGTCCGGACAACGTCGCGCAGAACCCGCTGAACCACCCGATCGATCCCCATCACCCCGACCACCTGAGCGAGCCCATGAGCCCCCCGCACCCGTACTACGAGGAACTGGAGTTCCTCACGCACCGCGAGGAGCCGGTCCGCTTCACCGTCCGGTACGGCGACGACCGCAGGCCGCCCGGCAGGCCCGGCGTCCTCGCGCGCCGGGCCACGCTGGGGGCCGGATGGCCGGTCCTGCAGTTCCGGCTGGCCGCCTCCGCGCAGGCCGACCCCGATGCGTACGGGCTCCTTGAGCGCGAGGTGGCGGCCGCCGTCGCCCTCGAACGGAGTTACGGGGCCGAGAAGTTCGGGTCCGTCTTCGCCAGGGTCGTCGGTTTCGACCTGACCGCGCCCGAGCCCTTCGTGCTGTACCGGCCGCCCCGCGGCCGGCCGCTCGCCGAATGGGCGGGCCGCCTCGGCTCCGAGGAGCAGGAGCGGATCATCGCTCAACTCGCCTTTGCCGTACGGCTTCTGGAGCAGGTCGAGCTCGTGCACCGGGCCGTCACGCCCGACACCGTACGGTGGGACGGGACCCACGTACGGCTCTGCGAGCCGTTCGCCGCGCTGCGCGCGGGCGAGGCGCGCGAGCCGTTCGGCGGCGCGCCCTGGGCGTCGCCCGAGCAACGCGAAGGGCTCGGCCCGGCCGACCCGCGCGACGACCTGTGGTCCGTCGCCCAGCTCGGCTACTACCTCCTCTCCGGGCGTCCCCCGCGGGGCGAGGGCCCGCCCGGGGACCTCGCCGACTACCGCCGTCTCGCGGCCCTGGCCCAGAGCGGTCTCTTCTCCCCGAGGGTGGCCGACCGGCCGCGTCCCGTCGAGCTCATGCGGCTTCTGAACGTGCCCGATCCGCTCGCCACCGCCGTCGGAACCGCCGACCCGCTCGCCCGGTGGCGCGCCGAGTACGACCACCGACTCGCCAGAAAGCGCGCCGTGTTCGAGGGAGGCGCGCTGTCGGGAGCGGAGCCGCACGCCGGCCCCGGGCCGGATTCCGTCCGGGACACCCGCTCTTCGCGCACCACGCTGTTCGACCGGATCCTCGGCGGCGGGGAGGGCGGCCCCGCCCGCCCCGCCGCCGCGTCGCCGCTCGAACCGCCGCCGGCCCCGCCCTCGCGGAGCCGGATGTGCCCGCACTGCCTGCTGCCCGTCGAGTACGACGAACGCCTGCTCGTCACCATCGACGCCAAGGGCAACCGGATCCCGCTCGACCTCGCGGGCGAACGGCGCCCCGGCCACGTCGCCGACGCCCTGCGCAAGGCCTACCACCTGTGCCCGCACACCGTGGAGGGCGACGAGGAGCACGAACTCCCCGTGCCCTACCTCACCAACGGCGAGCCGCTCTCCGTCGCCCTCGTCGGCAGCTCCTCCGTCGGCAAGACCCATCTCCTCGCCGCGATGCTCGGCGAGATCGAACTCGGCGGCCTCGCTCCGTACGGCCTGCGGAGCCGTCCGCTCAATCCCGAGGCGCACCGCACCTATCTGCGTGAACGCGTGCAGAACCTCCAGCAGGGACGGCAGTTGGGCCGTACCGGACAGCAGACCTTCGCCCGCTTCGCCGACGGCCTGCTCGTCTCCGCGGGCGGCGGGACGCCCCGGCCCGTCGTCTTCTTCGACCTCGCGGGCGAGGACCTCGCGCAGGACGGGGACGTGGCCCGGTTCCTCATGGGCGTCGACGCGTTCGTCTTCGTCCTGGACCCTCTGCGCGCGCTCCGGCTCGGCTCTCTCGACCCCGTACGGGATCAGAGCGGGATACGCCGCCGCGACCTCGGCGACGAGGCCTTCGCCACCGTGCTCGACCGCATCCCGCGGCAGCGCGGCGGCCTCGTCGCGGCGCCGGCAGCGCTCGCCGTCAACAAGAGCGACCTCGTGCGCTTCGAACCGTCGGTCGACCGGTGGCTCGGCCGCGCCCTGCCCGGCCGCTTCGACCACGCGGAGGCGCGGGACGAGAGCCGGGACGCGTACGCCTTCCTCGCCCACCACGCCAGCGCCGCCTGGCTCAAGCCCTTCGACGACTGCGCGAACTGCTCCCTGCACTTCGTCGCCGCGACCGGCGGGCAGGCGCGCGGCGACCGCTTCCCGCACGGGGTCCGGCCGCGCCGGGTCCTGGCGCCCCTGCTGTCCCTGTTCGCCATGTGCGGGCTGCTGCCCGGGGCGGAGCCTACGGAGGGAATCGTCCGATGACACGGTCGGAGAACGAGGTCGACCAGATCGTCTTCCGCTGGGACAGCGAGAACGCCTCGGGCAGCACCGGCTTCGGCCCGGTGGCCTGGTCCGGGCCCCGGGACGAGACGGAGGCCCTCTTCCGGATCTCCGGACCCATGCTGCGGGCCGGTGGGGAGGAGACCCGGCCGGCCCTGATCCGGCTGGAGGGCCGCCCGGGAGTGATGCTGATCCGGCGCACCCCGTTCACGGACGCCGACGGCGGGACGTCCGTGCTCTGCCACGCGCTCGTCGGCTCACCCGCCCTCCTCGACCCCGCCTTCTGCCTCGGGCTCCACGCCTGGGACTGGGAGGGCGCAGCCGCACTGAACGCCGCCGAGGTGCGCGGACGGCTCCCGGTGGTGCGGGAGGAGGACCTCGTACCGGCGACGGGCCGGGGGCAGGGCGAGCTCGACGAGACGCTGCCGTACGTGAGGCAGGAACTCACCGGTGCGCTGGCGGAGTTGCTGCGGCACCCCGACGGCCGGTTCACGGTCCTCGACGAACGGGGCGACACCGCAGGACCCGTGCTGTGGGGGCTGCACAGCATGTTCGGCGAGCTCATCGGCCGCGGGTGGACCTTCGCCAGCCACGACACCGTCGAACTGCCCGCGCTGCGCTTCGTGTTCGTCGGCCGCTGGTCGGGAGCGTCGAGCCCCAACACGGGCCGCCGCCGCGTCGACCCGCGGGAGCGGTGCGGCGACCGGGCGGAGGAGATCGCGGCCCGCCTCGTCCGGCACCACCTGCGGGGCGTCGAGGAGGGCGAAGGCCGCGAGTACGCGGTCGGCAGCGCCCTCCACGAGGCGGCGTCCGCCCGCCGGGCCCTCGTCGACACGGCGGCCCGCGCCCTGGACATCCTCGACAGCCACGCCCGCCGCGGCGCCCCACCCCGCGAACCGCGCCGCCCGCCCACGGGGGGCCCGCGGTACGGGACACCACCGAAGCCGCGGTACGAGGCGGCGCCGGAGCCGGGGTACGAGGCTGCGCCGAACCGGGGCTACGGGGCCGCACCGGAGCCGGGGGACACAGGCGGGCGGGACCCGAGACACCGGACGGCACCGGAGCCGGAGAGCACGGCCGCGGTGGACCCGCGATACCCGGCCGCGCCGGAAACGGGGTACCCGGGCGCGTCGCGGGATCCGCGGCGCTCCTCGGTCCCTCCCCGGGACGCCGGACGCGAGCCGGCCTCCCCTGACGTCGACCGCCCGTCGGCTCTCCCGGACGCGCGGCGCCCTTCGAAGACCCCGAACACCCCGAGCACCCCGAGCTCCCCGAACTCCCGGGACGACGAGTGGCCTTTCGACTCCCCGGCCACGGGGAGGGCACCGGCCACCCCGGATAAGGCGTGGCCCCCCGTCTCCCCCGACGCGGGGCGCCCCCCGTCCTCCCCGGAGCCCTGGGGCGGCGGCCGGCAGGACCCGCCGCTTCCCGGTCGTCCCCTCCAGGACCCGTCCCCGTACCCGGCGGAGCCGTACACGGACACGTCCCACGGGGAGGCCCCCGGTGGTGCCGACCCCTGGGTCAAGGAGGCCCCACCGCGCCGGGCCGACTCCGTCCCCGATCCCGACGGCATCGCTGACGCCTCCGACACCGACGCCGACCCGGGTCCCACCCCCGCACCCGTCCGGGCCCGCCCCGCCCCGGACCTGACGCACGACCCGTACCCCCGCCCCGTCCTGCCGTTCGTCGGCGCCCAGTGGGAGGGTCCGGCCAACGGCGGCCGGCGGGCGTGGGCGAGGAAGCCGTGGGGCCGGGAGCGGGAGGCCGAGACCGGGCTCGTCCACCGGCTGCCGACCGCGCGCGACGTGGACGAGGCCCGCGGCTTCGTCGAGCGCGCGGGCAGCCGCGAGCTGCTCGACGCGCTGCGGCGCCCCCAGATGTACGTGGTCGTCACCCTGCTCCTCCAGGAGATCGCCCGGCGCCTGCCGTCCTGGGAGCATCCGGCGCGCCGCGAGCTGTGCGAGGTGGTCCTCGACCGGGAGCTCTGGGCGGCCGCGCCGCCCGGCGCCGAGTACGACACCTCCGAGCCGCCGGAGGAACAGCGCGCGTCCAACGCCGCCGAGCTGCACCGCTGGGCCGTCCGGCCCCTCCTCGGCGGGGGCGACGCCCCGGTCGGCACGGTCGCGGCCCTGCTCGCCCGGCTCCGGACGAGCCCCGTGCCGTCGGCCCGCGAGGCCTTCTGGCAGATCGTCGACGGCGACCGCCCCGGCCTGCCCGACGCGGTCTGGCTCACGCTCCTCAAGGAGGCGTACGGGGTCCGGCGCACCCCGCCTCCCGGTCATGGCCCGCCGCCCGGCCGTGCCATGCCGCCCGGCCGGGTCACGCCCACCCGCCAGGCCCCGCCGCCCGGCACGCCGCCCCACTCGGGCGCGCCCCGCGCCGTCGCGTATCCACCGCCGGACGACGACCCCGCCGACAATTACACCCGGCGCTTCCTGAGCCGTACCGCCCTCGTGCTCGGCCTCCTCGTCGCCGCGATCCTCGTCGCCGCCGTCATGAGGTGATGCCACAGGCCCACCACAGGAACCCACCACCGGAACCGGCTACCGGAACCCCGGGACCGTAGGCCCGAAAGACGGGCCCCGGCCGCCCGGCTCCGTCAGGATGGGCCCATGGGATTCCATGTCGATTCCGAGACCGGGCGGCTGCGCCGCGTCATCCTCCACCGCCCCGATCTGGAGCTGAAGAGGCTCACGCCGTCCAACAAGGACGCGCTCCTCTTCGACGACGTGCTCTGGGTGCGCAGGGCACGCCAGGAGCACGACGGCTTCGCCGACGTGCTGCGCGACCGCGGGGTCGAGGTGCATCTCTTCGGCGACCTCCTGCGGGAGTCCCTGGAGGTGCCCGCCGCCCGCGCGCTGGTCCTGGACCGGGTCTTCGACGAGAAGGAGTACGGGCCGCTGGCCGCCGACCACCTGCGCGCCGCGTTCGACTCGCTGGACGCGGGGGCGCTCGGCGAGGCGCTCGTCGGCGGCATGACGAAGCGGGAGTTCCTGGCGGCGCACCGGGAGCCGACGTCGGTGCGGTTCCACGCGCTCGACCTGGACGACTTCGTCCTCGGTCCGCTGCCGAACCACATCTTCACCCGGGACACCTCGGCCTGGATCTACGACGGCGTCTCGATCAACGCGATGCGCTGGCCGGCCCGGCAGCGCGAGACCGTGCACTTCGAGGCGATCTACGGGCACCACCCGCTCTTCGCCGGCCCGGAGGCGGGCGCCTTCCACCACTGGTCGGAGGGGCAGCGCGACTACCCGTCGACGATCGAGGGCGGGGACGTCCTGGTCATCGGCAACGGCGCCGTGCTCATCGGGATGAGCGAGCGCACCACGCCGCAGGCGGTGGAGATGCTGGCCCGGGGCCTGTTCGCGGCCGGTTCGGCGCGCACGATCGTGGCGCTCGACATGCCGAAGCGGCGTGCGTTCATGCACCTGGACACGGTGATGACGATGGTCGACCAGGACACGTTCACGCAGTACGCGGGGCTCGGCATGCTGCGCTCGTACACGATCGAACCCGGCGACGCGGGGCAGTCCCTGCGGGTGACCGACCATCCGCCGGAGCAGATGCACAGCGCCATCGCGGCGGCCCTGGGGCTCCAGGACGTCCGCGTCCTGACGGCGACGCAGGACGTGCACGCGGCCGAGCGAGAGCAGTGGGACGACGGGTGCAACGTCCTCGCCGTGGAGCCGGGGGTGGTCGTGGCGTACGAGCGGAACGTCACCACGAACACGCACTTGCGCAAGATGGGCATCGAGGTGATCGAGATCCCGGGGAGCGAGCTGGGCCGGGGGAGGGGCGGCCCGCGCTGTATGAGCTGCCCGGTGGAGCGCGACGCGACCTGAGAGGGCCGGGGGCCGACAGCGGGCAGCCGGCACCGGACGAGGGGGCTGTATATAAATGCTGATGTTCGTATAGACTTCCAGGGTCCGCGACCGCCGTCCCCTCGACCCGTACCCCCAGGAGCGCGTCCCATGGCCACAGACCTCATCGGCCGCCACTTCCTCAAGGAGCTGGACTTCACCGCCGAGGAGTTCCGCGGCCTGGTCGCGCTCTCCGCCGAGCTCAAGGCCGCGAAGAAGGCCGGTGCCGAGGTCCAGCGGCTGCGCGGCAGGAACATCGCCCTCATCTTCGAGAAGACCTCCACGCGCACCCGCTGCGCCTTCGAGGTCGCTGCCGCGGACCAGGGCGCCTCCACCACCTACCTGGACCCCGCGGCGTCGCAGATGGGCCACAAGGAGTCGGTCAAGGACACCGCCCGCGTCCTCGGCCGGATGTTCGACGGTATCGAGTACCGCGGCGACAGCCAGGCCGCCGTCGAGGAGCTCGCCGCCTTCGCGGGGGTCCCCGTCTTCAATGGCCTCACCGACGACTGGCACCCCACCCAGATGCTCGCCGACGTGCTCACCATGACCGAGCACACCGACAAGCCGCTCGACGGGATCGCCTTCGCCTACCTCGGGGACGCCCGCTTCAACATGGGCAACTCCTACCTGGTCACCGGAGCCCTGCTCGGCATGGATGTCCGGATCGTGGCCCCGGAGGCGTACTGGCCGGCCGAGGCGGTCGTCGCCATCGCCCGCGAGCTCGCCGAGACGAGCGGCGCCACGATCACGCTCACCGAGTCCGTGGCGGACGGGGTCCGGGGCGCCGACTTCGTGGCCACCGACGTCTGGGTGTCGATGGGCGAGCCCAAGGAGGTCTGGGACGAGCGGATCGCCGCCCTCTCCCCGTACTCCGTGACGATGGACGTGCTGCGGGCCACCGGGAACGCGGACGTCAAGTTCCTGCACTGTCTGCCGGCCTTCCACGACCTGGGCACGGCCGTCGGCCGCGACCTCCACGCCCGGCACGGTCTGACCGAGCTGGAGGTCTCCGACGAGGTCTTCGAGTCGGCGCACTCCGTCGTCTTCGACGAGGCCGAGAACCGGATGCACACGATCAAGGCGGTCCTGGTCGCCACCATGGCCGGTCCCGCAGGGGAGCCGCAGGCATAGCTTTACGCCCGATTGGGTGAATATGCGTGGTGCGGCTACGATCGCATCCTTCAGGGGGGTTCGGGCATACATGCCCGGACCCCCCTCACGCGCGCACCATGCACCACGCACCACGCACCACCAGAGATGAGACCCCCCGCATGTCCTCGCGGATCAAGTCCCCGCAACAGCTCATCGCCGAGTCCGGCGCCGACCTCGAAGGTCACGGCCTCAAGCGCACCATGGGTCTCTTCCAGCTCGTGTGCTTCGGTGTCGGTGCGATCGTCGGCACCGGCATCTTCGTCGGACTCTCCGACAGCGTCGCGGAGGCCGGCCCCGCGGTCGTGATCTCCTTCGTGCTCGCCGGGATCACCTGCGTCTTCACCGCCTTCTCCTTCGCGGAGCTGGGCGGCGCGATCCCGGTCTCCGGCTCCTCGTACTCCTTCGCCTACGCGAGCCTCGGCGAGCGGACCGCCTTCCTCGTCGGCTGGTGCCTGCTCCTGGAGTACGGCGTCTCCGTCTCGGCGGTCGCGGTCGGCTGGAGTCAGTACCTCAACGAGCTGCTCGACAGCCTGATCGGATGGCAGCTGCCCGCCGCGCTCGCCGCGGGGCCCGCGGACGGCGGCGTGGTCAACCTGCCCGCGGTCGTCGTCATCCTGCTCGCCGCCACCCTCCTCGTACGGGGTGTCAGGGAGAGCGCCCGGGCGACCGCCGCCATGGCCATCCTCAAGATCGGCATCCTGGTCGTCTTCTGCGTGATCGGCTTCTCCGCGTTCGAGGACGGCAACCTCTCGCCGTTCACGAACGGCGCCGGCGGCATCACCGCGGGCGCCTCGGTGGCCTTCTTCTCGTACATCGGCTTCGACGCGATCACCACGGCCGGCGAGGAGGTGAAGAACCCGCGCCGGAACATCCCGATCGCGATCCTCATCTGCATCGGGCTGGTCACCCTGCTCTACTGCTCCGTCGCGCTCGCCGCGATCGGGGCCCTCGGCGCCGACGCCGTGGCCGACCAGCCCGCCGCGCTCTCGCTCGTCGTCGACGAGGTCACCGGCTCCTCGGTCGGTGGCGGGATCGTCGCCTTCGGCGCGGTCGTCGCCATCGCGTCCGTCGTCCTCGCGGTGATGTACGGGCAGACCCGCATCCTGATGTCGATGTCCCGCGACGGTCTGGTGCCCCGGGTCTTCGAGCGGGTGTCGCCGAAGTCCGCGACCCCGGTGGCGAACACCTGGATCGTCGCCGGCGTCTTCGCCGTCCCGGCCGCCTTCGCCTCGCTCGACGTCGTCGTCAACCTGACCACGATCGGCACGCTCGCCGTCATGGCGGTCGTCAATCTCGCGGTGATCGTGCTGCGCCGCCGCGACCCGGCACTGCGGCGTTCCTTCCGGGTGCCGCTCTACCCGCTGAGCCCGGTGCTCGGCATCGGCTTCTGCCTCTATCTGATCTGGGGCACGGGCTGGACGACCTGGGTGCAGTTCGCGGTCTTCCTGGTCGTCGGGACGCTCGTGTACGCGCTCTACGGGCGCCGTCACTCGCGGCTCGGTACGACGACGGACCCCGCCTCTCAGGACTCGTGACCGGCCTCGCCCGCTCAGGCGCCGTGGCCGACCCCCGCCCTCAGGGTTCCTGACGGCGGCGCTGGGCCGGAATTCCGGGGAGCGTGAACCAGACCGCCTTGCCGCCCGCGGTCGCGCGGTGGCCGCAGTCGCTGCTGAGCGCGCGGATCAGGAGGAGGCCGCGGCCGTGCTCCTGCCACGGGTCGACCCCGACGTCGGGGTCGGGGCAGACGAGCTCGCCAGGGCGGGCGGGCTCGGAGTCGTGGACCTCGATCTGACAGCCGCCGGGCGCGGCGAGCAGCTCGACGACCAGCTCGATCGGGCCCCGGCCGGCGGTGTGCTCGACGGCGTTGGCGACGAGCTCGGCGGTGAGCAGCTCCGCCGTGTCCCCGTCGGGGAGGGCGGCCGCGCCGGGGTCGATGTCGTTGAGCGCGGTACGGATCAGGGCGCGGGCGATCGGTACGGCGGCGGTCGTGTGGGGCAGCCGGATACGCCAGGAGGCGGCGGGTCCGGTGGTGCCGGCAGGTCCGGGGGTGCCGGCAGGTCCGGGGGGTCCGGTTGCGCCGGCAGGGCCGGCGGGTCCGGTGGCTTCGGGCATGGCTGGCAGGGCTCCCTTCACCGAGGGCGGCAGGTGGGCGAGTGGGGTGGGGGCATCCCGAGACGTCCTGGTTTCAACCTTACGAGGCGCAAAATCCCGTTCCCAGGGCACCCCTCCCCGCCCGGTAGGGACTTCGGTCATCTCTCTCCCGGGACCTTGTGAGGTCCGCGATCACACCCCCTTTATCGCGTGCTCGTGACGACGGTCACAGTACGGTGATACCCTCCGAGTGGAGGAAGGAGGCCGTTCCGGATGAGCCCCTTTACCGGCTCCGCGACCCGCACCGAACGCTGGCGGCACCTGCGCCTGGACATCGACGAGGGCGTCGCCACCGTGACCCTCGCGCGCCCCGCGAAGCTCAACGCCCTCACCTTCGGCGCCTACGCCGACCTGCGCGACCTGCTCGCCGAGCTCTCCCGCGAGCGGGCCGTCCGCGCCCTCGTCCTCGGCGGCGAGGGCCGCGGCTTCTGCTCGGGCGGCGACGTCGACGAGATCATCGGCGCCACGCTCTCCCTCGACACCGCACGGCTCCTCGACTTCAACCGGATGACCGGCCAGGTCGTCCGGGCCATCCGCGAGTGCCCCTTCCCGGTCGTCGCCGCGCTCCATGGCGTCGCCGCGGGCGCCGGGGCCGTCCTCGCCCTCGCCGCCGACTTCCGGGTCGCCGACCCCACCACCCGCTTCGCCTTCCTCTTCACCCGGGTCGGCCTCTCCGGCGGGGACATGGGCGCGGCCTACCTGCTGCCCCGGGTCGTCGGGCTCGGCCACGCCACCCGGCTCCTCATGCTGGGCGAACCGGTCCAGGCCGCCGAGGCCGAGCGCATCGGCCTGCTGAGCGAGCTGACCGAGGAGGGCGCCGCCGACACCCGCGCAGCCGCCCTCGCCCGCCGCCTGGCGGACGGCCCCGCACTCGCCCTCGCCCAGACGAAGGCCCTGCTCACCGCCGAGCTGGACATGCCGCTCGCCGCCTCGATCGAGCTGGACGCGGCGACCCAGGCCCTCCTGATGCACGGAGAGGACTACGCCGAGTTCCACGCGGCCTTCACGGAGAAGCGGCCCCCGAAATGGCAAGGCCGCTAGCCATGGCCGCCCCGACGCCGGCCGCCCCGACGCCGGCCGCTCCCCGGGCCGACGGGCGTCCCGCGCGGATCGCCGTCATCGGGGGCGGCCCCGGCGGCCTCTACGCCGCCGCCCTCCTCAAACGGCTCGACCCCGCCCGCGAGGTCACCGTCTGGGAGCGGAACGCGCCCTCCGACACCTTCGGCTTCGGCGTCGTCCTCTCCGACGAGACCCTCGGCGGCATCCGGGACGCCGACCCCGCCGTGTACGAGGCGCTCCGCCGCGAGCTCGTCCGCTGGGACGACATCGACGTCGTCCACCGGGGCCACCGCACGACCTCCACCGGCCACGGCTTCGCCGCCCTCGGCCGCCGCCGCCTCCTGGAGCTCCTCCACGCCCGCTGCGCCGAGCTCGGCGTACGACTCCGCTTCCGTACCGAGGCCCCGCCCGCCGCCGAGCTCGCCGCCGGCCACGACCTCGTCGTCGCCGCCGACGGCGTCCACAGCCGCACCCGCGAGGCCCACGCCGACCACTTCCGCCCCACGATCACCACCCACCGCTGCCGCTACATCTGGCTCGCCGCGGACTTCCCCTTCGACGCCTTCCGTTTCGAGATCGCCGAGACCGAGCACGGCGTGATGCAGCTGCACGCCTACCCCTTCTCCGCCGGCTCCTCCACCGTCATCGTCGAGATGCGCGAGGAGGTCTGGCGGGCCGCCGGGTTCCACGAACTCGACGAGGCCGAGTCCACCGCACGCTGCGCCAAGATCTTCGCCGAGGCGCTCGGCGGCCGGGAGCTGCGCTCCCACCGCTCCACCTGGACCGCGTTCCGTACCGTCGTCAACGAGCGCTGGTCGCACGGCAACACCGTCCTCATCGGCGACGCCGCCCACACCGCGCACTTCTCCATCGGCTCCGGCACCAAACTGGCCGTCGAGGACGCCCTCGCCCTCGCCCGGCAGCTCGGCGAACACTCCACCCTCGCCGAGGCGTTGACCACCTACGAGGCCGAACGCCGCCCGGTCGTCGCCTCCACCCAGCGCGCGGCAGCCGCCAGCCTCCGCTGGTTCGAGGAGCTCGCCGGCCACGTCGACCGGCCGCCCCGCCGCTTCGCCTTCGACCTCCTCACCCGCAGCCGCCGCGTCACCCACGCCAACCTGCGGCTGCGCGACCCGGCCTTCACCGCCGCCGTCGAACGCGACTTCGGCTGCCCGCCCGGGACGCCGCCCATGTTCACCCCCTTCCGGCTGCGCGGACTGACCCTCCGGAACCGTGTCGTCGTCTCGCCCATGGACATGTACGTCGCCGAGGACGGCGTCCCCGGCGACTTCCACCTCGTCCACCTGGGCGCCAGGGCGCTCGGCGGCGCCGGACTCGTCATGACCGAGATGGTGTGCGTGAGCCCCGAGGGCCGCATCACGCCCGGGTGCACCGGCCTGTGGACCGACGAACAGGCCGACGCCTGGGCCCGGATCACCGCCTTCGTCCACACCCAGGCACCCGGCACGGCGATCGGCGTCCAGCTCGGCCACTCCGGCCGCAAGGGCTCCACCCGGCGCATGTGGGAGGGCATCGACCAGCCCCTTCCCGAGGGGAACTGGCCACTCGTCGCCGCCTCGCCCCTGCCGTACCGGTCGGGCGTCAACCAGACCCCGAGCGCCCTCGACCGCGCCGGACTCGCCGCCGTGCGCGAGGAGTTCGCGGCCGCCGCCCACCGCGCCGCCCGCAGCGGCTTCGACCTGCTCGAACTCCACGCCGCCCACGGGTACTTGCTCTCCGGCTTCCTCTCCCCGCTCACCAACCTCCGCACCGACGCCTACGGCGGCGCCCTCGAAGCCCGGCTGCGCTTCCCGCTCGAAGTCTTCGACGCCGTACGGGAGGTGTGGCCCGAGGACCGCCCCATGACCGTGCGCGTCTCGGCGACCGACTGGGCCGAGGGCGGCACGAGCCCCGAGGACGCCCTCGCGGTCGCCCGCGCCTTCGCCGACCGCGGCGCCGACGCCATCGACGTCTCCACCGGCCAGGTCGTCCCCGACGAACGCCCCGAGTACGGCCGCTCGTACCAGACCCCGTACGCCGACCGGATCCGCAACACGGTCGGGGTCCCCGTCATCGCCGTCGGCGCGATCTCCTCCTGGGACGACGTCAACTCCCTGCTCCTGGCGGGCCGGGCGGACCTCTGCGCCCTCGCCCGTCCCCACCTCTACGACCCGCACTGGACCCTCCACGCGGCGGCCGAGCAGGGCTACGAGGGCCCGGCCGCACCCTGGCCGGCCCCGTACCGCGCGGGCAGCCGTCCACCCCCGACGGGCCGCCGCGACCAGTGAGACCGAGACCGCGTGGACGCGCGCGTATGCGGGTGCGACGCGGAACCATGGTCTCCACCCCGCGCCCCCACTTGAATGGGGACATGACACAGACCACGGGTGGGAAAGGTGCCGGGGCCGTCCTCGGCGCGGCGACGGCGGCGACCGGACTCCTCGCGGGGGTGTGGTTCGCGTACGTCTGCTCGGTCATGCCGGCGCTGGCGCTGAGCGACGACCGGGTCTACGTCGAGGTGATGCGGAACATCAACGACGTGATCCAGAACCCCGTCTTCTTCACCCCGTTCTTCGGGGCGACGATCCTCGCGGGCGTGGCCGCCTGGCAGCACCGCGCGACCCCGGCGCGGACCTGGACGCTCGCGGCCCTCGTCCTCTCCGTGGTGGTCTTCCTGGTCACCTCGGCGGCGAACGTGCCCCTCAACGACGCCCTCGCGGCCACCCGCGACCCGGCCGCGGCCCGGGCCGCCTTCGAGGACCCCTGGGTGGCGTGGAACCTGGTCCGCGCGATCGTCACGGCCGCGGGCTTCGCCTGCCTGCTCCGGGCCCTCGCGGTACGGGCCCGGACGGACGCCTAGTCCCCGCTCCCGCTCCCGTTGCCGTCCCCGTTCCCCCCGTCCCCGTCCCCGTTCCCGTTGCCGTCCCCGCTCCCGGCGACGTACGGGCGCACGAACTCCGCGCCCCGGTCCCACAGCAGCCCGTGCAGGGCCGTGAAGACCTCCGCCGAGCGCCGGCCCGGCCAGTCGTCGGGCAGCAGCTCCGCCGGCAGGACCGGGTCCGCGTACGGCAGACGGCGCCAGGAGTCCAGGACGAGCAGGTACGCCCGGTAGGCGTCCTCCGGGCCGCCCGGCGCCGACCGCCAGGCCCGCAGGACCGGCTCGTGCACCGCCAGGAACTCCTCGTGCAGCCGCGCGATCGCCGGCAGGTCCCACCAGCGGGCCACCGCCTCGGCCGTCGCCGCGTACCCCAGGTGCTCACCCCGGAAGAGGTCCACGTACGTCGAGAGCTCCAGACGCTCCAGGGCGTTCCGGGTCTCCTCGTACAGCCGGGCGGGCGCGATCCAGACACCCGGCGCCGCCGTGCCGAAGCCCAGCCGGGCCAGCCGGGAGCGCAGCAGGTGCCGCTTGTGCCGCTCGGCCTCGGGGACCGAGAAGACGGCCAGGACCCAGCCGTCGGACAGCTTCGGCTCCGTACGGGTGTAGATCCGGCGGTCGCCGTCGTCGAGGAGCCGTCGGGCGTCCTCCGACAGGGCGTACCCGGCGGCCCCGTCCGCCGTCCGGCGCGGCAGCAGCAGCCCGCGCCGCTTCAGCCGCGACACCGAGGACCGCACCGAGGGCGCGTCCACGCCGAGCCTCCCGAGCAGCCGGATCAGCGCGGCCACCGGCATGGGGGACTCGTCGGGCCCACGGCCGTACGCGCCGTAGAGGGAGACGATCAGGGATCGGGGAGTGTGCTGCTCGGCCACGTGATCACTTTAGGGGGTGCGTCGGACAGGCCCGGCGCCGGATCAGGCCGGGTCGCGCAGCCGGAAGCGCTGGAGCTTGCCCGTCGCGGTGCGCGGCAGCGCGTCGAGGAAGACGATCCTGCGGGGTGACTTGTACGGGGCGAGGCGGGCGCGGACGAAGGCCCGCAGCGCGGCGGCGGTGCCGGAGTCGCGCGGCACCCCGTCCCGTACGACCGTGTACGCGACGACGACCTGGCCGCGCAGCTCGTCGGGGCGGCCCACGACAGCCGTCTCGACGACGTCGGGGTGGTCGAGGAGCGCCTCCTCGACCTGGGGCCCGGCGATGTTGTACCCGGCCGAGATGATCATGTCGTCGGCCCGTGAGACGTAGCGGAACCAGCCGTCGGGCCGGCGGACGTACGTGTCGCCCGTGACGTTCCAGCCGTCCCGTACGTACTCGGCCTGACGCGGGTCGGCGAGATAGCGGCAGCCCACCGGGCCACGCACGGCGAGGAGCCCCTCCTCGCCGTCCGGGACCTCCCGGCCCTCCCGGTCCACGACCCTGGCCTGCCAGCCGGGCACCGGGCGGCCCGTGGTGCCGGGGCGGATGTCGCCGTCGGCGGCCGAGATGAAGATGTGCAGGAGCTCGGTCGCGCCGATGCCGTTGATCAGGCGCAGACCCGTGCGGCCGTACCAGGCCTTCCAGGTCGCCTCGGGGAGGTTCTCGCCGGCGGAGACGCACCGCCGCAGCGTGCTGATGTCGGGGGCGGCGTCGCCGGCCAGCTCGTCGAGCATGACGCGGTAGGCGGTCGGGGCGGTGAAGAGCACCGAGATCCGGTGCCGCTCGATGGCCGTGAGCAGCTGTCGGGGGCCGGCCTGTTCGAGCAGGACCGCGCTCGCCCCGGCCCGCAGGGGGAAGACGACGAGCCCGCCGAGGCCGAAGGTGAAGGCGAGCGGCGGCGAACCGGCGAAGACGTCGTCGGGCAGCGGGCGCAGGACGTGCGCGGAGAAGGTGTCGGCGACGGCGAGGACGTCCCGGTGGAAGTGGACGCAGCCCTTCGGCTGCCCGGTGGTGCCGGAGGTGAAGGCGATGAGCGCCACGTCGTCGGCGGCGGTCGCGACCGCCTCGTACCGGCCGGGGCGGCCGGCGGCGAGGGCGAGGAGGTCGTCCGGGCCGTCCCCGCCGAAGGGGGTGACGCGGAGGCCCGGGATCCGGGCGGCGAGGAGCTCGTCGAGGGAGTGGGCGTCGCAGAGCGCGTGGGTGCAGTGGGCCGCTTCGGCCATCACGGCCAGTTCGGGGGCGCGCTGTTGGGCCAGGACGGTGACGGCGACGCCGCCGGCCTTCATCACGGCGAGCCAGCAGGCGGCGAGCCAGGGGGTGGTGGGGCCGCGCAGGAGCACCCGGTTGCCGGGCAGGACCCGCAGGTCGGAGGTGAGGACGTGGGCGATGCGGTCGACGCGGTCGCGGAGCTCGCCGTAGTTCCAGACCCGGCCCTGGCCGTCGTGGAAGGCGGGCCGGTCCGTGCCGAATCGTTCCACCGTACGGTCGAGGAGTTCCGCCCCGCAGTTGAGCCGGTCGGGGTAGGCCAGCTCCGGCAGCTCGAAGAGGAGTCGTGGCCACCGCTCCGGCGGCGGCAGCCGGTCGCGGGCGAAGGTGTCGAGGTGGGCCGAGGGTGTCAGCTCCATGAGTCCGTCCCCCTGTCGTGGTGGGGTCGCTCAACGCCGTACGAGCGTATCGTGTTGGTGACGGCAGTCAACAGTTCGCGACAAGCGCGCCCCGGGGCGCAGCGACCAGGGCGCCGCAGGGCGCACCGACCAGGGCGCCGGAGGGCGCCGGAGAGGGCCCACATGCCCGCATTCTCGCTCGATCCGGCACAGATCACCTGGTGTGCGGAGCTCCGTGTCCTCGCCGCCGACCACCTCGCGCCGCTCGCCGCCAAGGGCGAGCCCGGCCGCGTCAACCGCCCCCTCGTCGCCGCCCTCGGCGAACTCGGCCTCCTCGCCCGCCTCTTCGACGCCGGCGCCCTGGACCTCTGCCTCCTGCGCGAATCCCTCGCCCAGGTCTGCACCGAGGCCGAGACGGCCCTCGCCCTCCAGGGGCTCGGCACCCACCCGGTCGCCGCCTTCGGCACCGACGCGCAGCGCGCCCGCTGGCTCCCCGAGGTCGCCGCCGGACGGGCCGTCGCGGCCTTCGCCCTCTCCGAACCCGGCGCCGGCTCCGACGCCGCCGCCCTCGCCCTCGACGCCGTCCCCGACGGGCGCGGGGGCTGGCGCCTGCACGGCGAGAAACGCTGGATCTCCAACGCCCCCGAGGCGGACTTCGCCACCGTCTTCGCCCGCACCACCCAGGGCGCCGGCGCCCGAGGCGTCACCGCCTTCCTCGTCCCCGCCGACCGCCCCGGACTCGGCGGCGAACCCCTCGACATGCTCTCCCCGCACGCCCTCGGCACCCTCACCTTCGACGGCGTCGCCGTCGGCCCCGAGGACCTCCTCGGCGAACCGGACCGGGGCTTCCGGGTCGCCATGCACACCCTCAACCTCTTCCGGCCCAGCGTCGGCGCCTTCGCCGTCGGGATGGCCCAGGCCGCCCTCGACGCCGCCGTCGCCCACACCGCCGCCCGCCCCGCCTTCGGCGGCGTCCTCGCCGACCTCCAGGCCGTCTCCCACCGCATCGCCGAGATGGCCACCCGCACGGAGGCCGCCCGCCTCCTCGTCTACGCGGCGGCCACCGCCTACGACAGCGGCGACCCGGACGTGCCGAGGCGCTCCGCCATGGCGAAACTCCTCGCCACCGAGACCGCCCAGTACGTCGTCGACGCCGCCGTCCAGGTGCACGGCGCCGCCGCCCTGCAACGCGGCCACCTCCTGGAACACCTCTACCGCGAGGTACGCGCACCCCGGATCTACGAGGGGGCCACGGAGGTCCAGCGTGCGATCATCGCCAAGGAGATGTACGCGAAACACGCGACCGGCACCCCGCAGGCGTCCCGTCAGGAGGTCGGGTCCGCATGAGCCTCCACCGCCACAACCCCGCCGAACTCGCCCCGCCCACCGGCTTCTCCCACGCGGTCACCGCCACCGGCACCCGCCTGGTCTTCCTCGCCGGACAGACCGCGCTCGACACCGGGGGATCGGTCGTCGGGGACACGCTCCCCGATCAGTTCGCCACCGCCCTCGGCAATCTGCTCACCGCCCTGCGGCACGCCGGCGGCACCCCCGCCGACCTCGCGCGCGTCACCGTCTACACCACCGACGTCGACGACTACCGCGTCCACGCCGCTGAACTGGGCCGCATCTGGCGGCGGTTGGCGGGCCGCGACTATCCGGCGATGGCCGTGATCGGAGTCGTACGCCTCTGGGACGAACAGGCGCGGGTGGAACTGGACGGCTTCGCCGTCCTGGACGAGCCCGCCCCCGCCTGACCGGCCGGCGGAGCCGCCGTTGATCAACTGGTCGCCCATCCGGCCCTGGCTTAATGTCGAAAGGTGGACTGACCGGCCCACGGCTCCCACCGGTAGGGCGCGATGCGCCATGAGAAGCCATGACCAGTGATCCGAAGCCGACAACCCCGACGGCGACCGCCCCGCGCAAGAGCGACGGAGACGGCAAGGGCATCGCCCTGTTCGTGATCGCCTCCTGTCAGCTGATGGTGGTCCTCGACATCACCATCGTGAACATCGCGTTGCCCGACATCCAGCAGTCGCTGGACTTCTCGACCACCAGCCTGTCCTGGGTCGTCAACGCCTACACGCTCACCTTCGGCGGACTGCTGCTCCTCGGCGGCCGCGCGGGCGACATCCTCGGTCGCCGCCGGGTCTTCATCTTCGGCGTCCTGCTCTTCGGACTCGCCTCCCTGCTCGCGGGATTCGCCCAGAGCGACTGGCAACTCCTCGCGGCCCGCGCCCTCCAGGGCGTCGGCGGTGCGATCGCCTCGCCGACCTCGCTCTCGCTGATCTCCACGACCTTCGAAGAGGGCCCCGAACGCAACCGCGCCTTCGGTGTGTTCGCGGGCGTGTCGGCGGGTGGCGGCGCCATCGGCCTGCTCGCCGGCGGCATCCTGGTCGAATGGCTCGACTGGCGCTGGATCTTCTTCGTGAACGTGCCGATCGCCCTGCTGATCGCCTTCCTGACACCCCGGCACGTCAAGGAGTCCGCGCGCCAGCCCGGCCACTTCGACGTGACCGGCGCGCTCACCTCGACGCTCGGCATGGTGGCGCTGGTCTACGGGTTCATCCGCGCCGCCCAGGAAGGGTGGCGCGACCCGTACACGATCGCCTCCTTCGCCGCGGCGGTCGTCCTGCTCGTCACCTTCGTCCTGGTGGAACAGCGCTCCCGCCAGCCGATCACCCCGCTGCACATGTTCGCCGACCGCAACCGCGCGGGCACCTACGGCATCATGCTCTGCCTCGCGGCCGCGATCTTCGGCATGTTCTTCTTCCTGACGCTCTTCGTGCAGCAGGTCCTGGACTTCAGCCCGCTGGAAGCCGGTCTCGCCTTCCTCCCGGTGAGCGCGGTCATCGCGGTCGCCGCCGGCATCACCTCCCAACTCCTGCCCAAGTTCGGCCCGAAGCCGTTCATGGTGGTGGGTTCGCTCTGCCTGGCGGTCGGCCTCTCCTGGCTCACGCTGACCAACATCGACTCGACGTACCTGGGTTCGATCCTCGGGCCGATGCTGGTCTTCAGCTTCGGCATGGGCTTCATGTTCGTCTCGCTGACCCTGATGGCCCTCTCCAACGTCGCCGTCAAGGACACCGGAGCCGCCTCCGGCCTGCTCAACGCGACCCAGCAGGTGGGCGGTTCGCTGGGTCTGTCGATCCTCGTGACGGTCTTCGGCACGGCCAGCCGCAACGAGGCCGACAAGCAGGTCCCGGCCTTCCTGGCCCAGGCCGGGCCACTGGAGAAGGCCCGCTTCGCCGAGACCGGACAACTCCCGCCCCCCTGGAGCGACGAGGTCCTGACCAACGGCGTCTCGGCCGGCTTCATCGTGGCCGCCGTCTTCGCGATCCTCTCCTTCCTGATCGCCCTCATCGTGATCCAGGTCAGGCCCTCGGACATCGAACGCCTCAAGGGCGGCGGCATGATGCCCGGCGCCTGAGGGGGGTCACCGGGACGCGAAACCGGCGCGTTTGTAGGTGCGCATCAGCACGGCGACCTCCGTCGAGGTGACGCCGTCGAGCGCGCCGAAGACGCGGGCGGTGAAGTCGTGCAGATCCCGCGTGGAGCGGTGGCTGGAGTAGCCGAGCAGGGCCGTCGTCCCGGTCGTGACCACCAGGTGGCGGACGGCGGGCTCCTCGGCCAGGCGGCGGATCGCGGCATCGAGACGGGCGTGGTCGACTGCCAGCCGGAACCGCGCCTCGACGGGGTAGCCGAGCACCTCCGGCTCCGCGTGCAGCCGCAGATGGAGGACGTGGGAGGCCATCAGGCGGCCGAGCCGGCGACGCGCGGTGGTCTCGCCGACCCGGAGCTCGCGGGCCAGCCGGGTGGTGGACATCCGGGCGTCGCGGTGCAGGAGCGCGACCAGGCGCCGGTCCAGCTCGTCCACCACCGGGGGCTCGGGCAGGCTCCGGCCCTCGATGGCGTGCCGGCGTACGTCCGTGGGCTCGTCGTCGTACGGGGCCCAGTCGCTGGCCGTGAGGAGCAGCCGCAGGACCACCGAGGAGTGGATGTCGACGACACCGTCGAGTCTGCCGATCCCCGCGTCGACGAGGGTGAGCAGGGCGTCGTGGTCGGGCACGTTCAGTTCGGCGAACACGTCGAGTGCGCCGGTGGCGACTTCCACGGACCGCGTCTCGGGCCGCCGGGCGAGGGCCAGTGCGGTGTCGTGGACGCGGCCGGGGGCGCAGCGTACGGCCGCCTCGGCGGTGACGCCCTCCCCGAGGTACTCGGGGACGAGGGTCGCGGTGAACCCCACCGCCCCGGTCGCGGTCATCCGGTCGAGCCGTCGCGCGGCGGTCCGCTCGTGCACCCCGGCCGTGGCGGCCACCTCGGAGAACGGCGCCCGGGGATCGCGGTGGAGGGCCCGCAGCACGGCGTGGTCCAGGGCGTCGAGCGAGCCGGGCTGCGGGGGCTCGGTCGTCATCGGGGAACCTCCTGGGGGAGCGGCGGGGTGCGTGGCCGGACCCTACGGTGCGGCCCCCCCCGGCGGGTCGCGGGGCGTGTCGGAGGAGGGCCGTCAGGGGGCGGGCCCTGCCTGAATCCGCCGATCGGGCCCGGCCGAATGACGCCTTCACCCGATTGTGAGGCGCACTCTTGCCCGAATGCCTGTCGGCTGGCGACATTGTGGTGCGGATTCCGCCACGTGGCAGGCCGGTGACTGGCCGCCGACAGGCATCCCCGCCCCGCACTCCCGCACTCGACACCCCCCAGCACCTTCCTGCCCAGGCCCCCCGGGCCCCTTTCCTCGAACAGGTGGTACGTATGACGGACACCGACACCCTGCGCACGCCACCGGCGTCGCGGGCCGTCCGCGCGACCCCCGGCGCCGCAGTGATCGCCTCCGTCGCGCTGGTCGAGCTGTCCAGCGGCATCACCCAGGGCTTCCTCTCCCCGCTGCTGAAGGGCCTCACGGAGACCCTCCAGGTCACCGCCGCGGAGCTGAACTGGATCAGCATCGCCAACCTTCTGGCGTCCGTCGTGTTCACCCCGGTCCTGTCCCGGATGGGCGACCTCTACGGCCACCGGCGCATCCTGCGCTGGAACCTCGCGATCGTCCTGCTCGGCTCCGTCCTGGTGGGCTTCAGCCGTTCCTTCGACGTGCTGCTCGCCGGCCAGATCCTCCAGGGCGCCTTCGCGGGCTTCTTCCCGCTGCTCGTCGGCATCCTCCGCAACCGAGGCGCCGGGAAGGACGGCGACGCGGGCGCCGACGCGGAGTCCCGCCGCGGCATCAGCTACATGGTCGCCGCGCTCGTCGCCGGCATCGCGGTCGGCCTGGTCGCCAGCGGTTTCGTGGCCCGTACCGTCGACAGCCCCACCGCCGCCCTGTGGGTCCCCACCGCCGCCGTCGGCCTGGCCCTCGCCGTCACCTGGCCCCTGCTGCCCGAGTCCGCGGCGCGGCCCGGCGGCCGGATCGACTGGGCGGGCGGAATCCTCCTGTGCGCGGGCCTCGTCGCGATCATGCTCGGCCTCGGCATGGGCGGACTGCCCGACTGGGAGTGGAGCTCGGCCCGCACCCTCGGCTGCCTGATCGGCGGCACGCTCGTCACCGCCCTGTGGATCCTCGTCGAGCTGCGTACCGCCGAACCGATGATCGACGTCCGCATGTTCCGGCACCGCAACGTCGTCACCGTCTCCCTCGTGACCGTGACCTTCACCATCCCGATGATCGGCCTCCAGGTCGCCAACCCCGTCTTCCTGGGCACCGGCCCCGCCGAGCACGGCTACGGCCTGGGCCTGGACCCGTTCGCCATCGGCCTCGCCATGCTGCCCAACCTCCTCGCCATCGCCGCGGGGGCCCTGGCCGCGCCCGCCGTCGCCGCCGCGATCTCCGACCGGCTCACCTTGTGCGCCGGCTCCCTCCTCATGGCAGCCGGCTACCTCGCTTCCCTGACCTGGCACGGCTCGATGCCGCTGTTCCTCACCGGCACCGCCGTCGCCGGGCTCGGCATCGGCTTCCTCCAGCACTCCACCCGTACGCTCGCCGTCGAGTCCGTCCCCCACGACCGGACCTCGGTCGGCTCGGGAATCAACGAACTCCTCATCAACGTCGGCGGCTCCGTCGGCGCCGCGATCGTCCTCACCGTCTTCGCGGCCCGCACCCCGGCCGGCGAGACCCTGCCCGAGCTCGGCGCGTACACCACCTCCTGGACGATCTGCGCGGTCGTCTCCCTCACGGGCGCCGCGATCTCCCTGCTCTACCGCACCACGAAGGACCGCGAGGCCCGCTCATGACCACCACCACCGCGACCACACCCCTCGACCTGCTGCGCGTACGCGCCCGCGACGTCGTGACACGACGCCAGGACGACGTCCTGGCCCTCAGCCACCAGCTGCACGCCGACCCCGAACTCGCCTACGAGGAACACCGCTCCGCCCGCCGCATCACCGACCTCGTCGAAGCCGCCGGCTTCGACGTCACCCGCGGCGTGTGCGACCTGCCGACCGCGTTCACCGCCACCGCCGGCAGCGGCGACCTCGTCATCGGGATCTGCGCCGAGTACGACGCGCTGCCGGGCATCGGCCATGCCTGCGGCCACAACGTCAACGGCGCCGCGTCCGTCACCGCCGCCCTCGCCCTCGCGCCGCTCGCCGACGAACTCGGCATCACCGTCAAGCTCCTCGGCACCCCGGCGGAGGAGTCCGGCGGCGGCAAGGTCGACATGCTGCGCGGCGGCGCGTTCGACGACGTCGCCGCCGCGATGATGGTGCACGCCGCGCCCTCGGACTCCGTCGGCATGAGCTCGCTCGCCATCAGCAGCTGGAAGGTCGGCTACACGGGCCGCTCCGCGCACGCCGCGGCGATGCCCGAGCGCGGCGTCAACGCCGCCGACGCGATGATGATCGCGCAGGTCGCCATCGCCGCGTACCGCCAGCAGATGCGGCCCGGAGCCGTCGTCTCCGGCGTCGTCACCTCCGGCGGCGAGGCCGCCAACGTCATCCCGGCCCACACCGCCGCCGACTACGACTGCCGCGCCGGCACCAGCGAGGAACTCCGCGAGCTCCAGGCCCGCATCCGCGCCTGCTTCGAGGCCGGCGCGCTCGCCACCGGCGCCGAACTCGCCCTGGAGTCCGTCGGCAACGACTACGCCGACCTCCGCCAGGACCTAGCCATGGCCCGCAGCTACCTGACCGCCGCCCGCGCACTCGGCCGGGACGTCCGGTCCGAGGACCCGTCCCTCCGCGGCGGCTCCACCGACATGGGCAACGTCTCGCACCACGTCCCGGCCATCCACCCGCTGATCGGCTACGACTGCGGCGACACGATCATGCACAACCCCGAGTTCACCCGGTACGGCACGACCCCCCAGGCCGACCGAGCCGTCGTCGACGGCGGCCTCGCCATGGCCTGGACCGCCCTGGACCTGGCCCTCACCCCCGAACACCGCGCATCCCTCCTCACCCGCCTCGCGACCCGCGCCCCCTACCGGGACGCGTCCGGCTCCTGAGCCGCGTCCGGGCGCCGCCACGGACGACGAGCCCGGACGAGGCCCGGGCACGCGAAGGCCCCCTTGCTTCGTGACGAGCGAGGGGGCCCGGAGAGGGACGAGGATGAGGGAACCCCAGGTCTACGCCACCGGCCCGAGGTCGGCCTCGATGACCGTCCGGGTGATCGGGGGCCGGTCCCACAGGGCGAGGATCTCGTTGGCCAGCTCGATGACCGGCAGGGGATTCCGCTCGCCCTGCACCTCGATCGCGGCGGCCGACAGGCCGCGCGGCACGGCCCCGGAGTCGAGGAGGACGCGCCACTCCTCCGGGGCGAGCTCCAGGAACTCCAGACCGTCGAGGCGGGCGATCTCCAACGGGTCGGCGAGAGTACCCGGGTAGGCGGTCAGGGTTCGCAGCCGTGGAAGCCCGACGAGCGGTTCGAGGCTGAGAGGCTCGTGCTCCCACACGCCGATGCTCAGTGCCTCGAGACCGGGATGGGCGGCGGCCGCCACGCTGGGGATGCCGCTCCTGTTCACCCATGCGACGGCCGGGGGCTGCTTCTCGCGAGGGGCGCCGCACTCCTCCTCGTCGCGCTTCACCTCGGCGCGCCGGTCGAGGACCATGTCGGTCAGGGAGTCGGCGACGAGCGCCGCTCCGCAGTTCTCCTCGTGGCTCATGATGATGATCTGCCCCAGGTGGCCGCACGGTCCCGGGGTCAGGTCGACCGCGATCCGGTCACCCCCTCCGTTGTCCCCGAACACGATCCAGCCGGGCGAACCGACGAGTCCCTGCACAGCCGCGTCGGGCCGGGTCTCGACGGCGTCCATCGCGGCGTGCTCCCAGGGGGCAGGGCGGGACGCGGCGTCGGCGACGTACACCTCGTCCGGGGGGAAGAGCTCACAGCCGACCGCTCGGGCCATGTCCGTCGCGGCGCCGTAGTCCCCGCCGAGATCCTCCCAGCGCGCCCGGGTGACCCGGTAAAGGGCCTTCAACTCCTCGGGCAGCGCGACGCCCAGACGTTCCTCCGTCGCCGTGAGCTCCTCCTCCGTCGCGCCGATCGCGCTGGGCAGCCGTTCCCTGAGCGTCCGCTCGAGCAGCGCCGCGTCCGCCGTCGGGGCGGGTGCCGCGTCCGGTGCCGGGTCCGGCAGCCGGCGCCAGGGCTCGGGGACGGCCCCTTCGACCAGGACGAGTGCGCCCAGGCGGGTCCCGAGACCCGATTCGACGGCGGGGCCCGGGTCGAAGAGATGGAGCAGGGCCTTGCCGGGCTCGGGCGTCTCCAGCATGAAGGAGACCTCGTTGACGTCCGACTCCTCCAGGACGCTCCGCACGCGGCCGACCGCGTCCCACTCCGTCTGCATGTCACTGACCAGCGCGGCCCGGCCGAGCGGGAACGCCGCCCGGGCCACCGGCACGCTCCAACCGCCGCGGCCGATCTTCCCCGCCACGTATCCGCCGGGTGCGGCGAGCCGCTCCGCGTTGTCGTGCCGCAGGAGCCGCAGTAGAGGCTCCCAGGTGGCGACCTCGTCTATCGAGGGCAACTCTTCCTCCAACGTGTCGTGTGCTGAACCGGAAGCGGCCCGCCGAGGCGCGGATCAAGGAGGCGTCAGCCTGCCGTACCGCGCCGTGCCGCGTACTCCCGGGCCCAGGCGACGAACTCATCCGCAAGCGGATAGTCGGCTTCCACCCCCTCCAGCAAGGGTTCCAGGGCTGTCGATGGCACCCGGTCCACGCTGAGGAGTACGGCTGCCCAACCGGGCGGACGACGATGCCGCAGCTGGTCGGACCGCTGTCGCATCTCAGCCGCCAGGGCATCGCGGTCCAGGAATCGCCGCATGGCAGGAAACGTATGCTCGCGCAGCGTTTCGATCAACTGCTGTGCGCACTGCTCCGGTTCGACGCCTGCTCCGTACGTCCACAGACCGCTGACCGAGCTGTCGCTCAGGGGATCGAAAGCCACAGCCGCAGGTGGCGTCACTTCCCACCTCAGCATCCCGGAGCCCGAACTGGGAGGGTGGTCCTTGGCCTGATCCCAGTGCCGGCGCTGGGTCCAGGCACGCTCCGTCAGCGGAACGATGGACACCCGGACGAAGAAGCTCTGGCGCTTAGGATCCATCGGGTGCGCTTGCAGCTCGAGCACCGCGCAGTCGCCGCGTTCCCCCGACATTCTGAACACACTGCCGTCCGGGACAAGTCCTGCTTCCCTGGCGACGGGCACGACATGGCGCCGGCGCCAGGAACTCTGCGCAATCATTGCCCTCTTCTCGCCTCGGCCATCATGCCGCCGGCTCGAACATGGCCGCGGTGACGCCCACGGTAATCGCGGTGCCCGAAGCCGTCGTGCCGGCCGCGGTCACCCCGGAAACCGACGAGCGCACCCCCACCACGAACAACGGCAGCCGGGACCCTCCACAGGGTCCCGGCCGCCTGGCGTCGAAAGGTCCGACGGTCTCTCAGATGTCCCGGAAGATCTCGATCTGCGCGCCGACCGAGTTCAGGCGCTCCGCGAGCTCCTCGTAGCCGCGGTTGATGACGTACACGTTCCGCAGGACCGACGTGCCCTCGGCCGCCATCATCGCCAGGAGGACGACCACCGCGGGGCGCAGGGCCGGCGGGCACATCATCTCGGCGGCGCGCCAGCGCGTGGGGCCCTCGACCAGGACGCGGTGGGGGTCGAGGAGCTGGAGACGGCCGCCGAGGCGGTTGAGGTCGGTGAGGTAGATGGCGCGGTTGTCGTAGACCCAGTCGTGGATGAGGGTCTTGCCCTGCGCCGTGGCCGCGATGGCCGCGAAGAAGGGGACGTTGTCGATGTTCAGACCCGGGAAGGGCATCGGGTGGATCTTGTCGATCGGCGCCTCCAGCTTGGAGGGGCGGACCGTCAGGTCGACCAGGCGCGTACGGCCGTTGTCCGCCGCGTACTCCGCCGAGCGGTCGTGGTCGAGGCCCATCTCCTCCAGGACCGCGAGCTCGATCTCCATGAACTCGATCGGGACCCGGCGGATCGTCAGCTCCGACTCGGTGACGACCGCCGCCGCGAGCAGGCTCATCGCCTCGACCGGGTCCTCGGAGGGGGAGTAGTCGACGTCGACGTCGATCTGCGGCACGCCGTGCACGGTCAGGGTCGTCGTGCCGATGCCGTCGACCCGGACGCCCAGCGCCTCCAGGAAGAAGCACAGGTCCTGGACCATGTAGTTGGAGGAGGCGTTGCGGATGACCGTCACGCCGTCGTGGCGGGCGGCGGCGAGCAGCGCGTTCTCGGTCACCGTGTCGCCGCGCTCGGTCAGGACGATCGGGCGGTCGGGGGAGACCGAGCGCTCGACCTGCGCGTGGTAGATCCCCTCGGTGGCCGTGATGTCCAGGCCGAAGCGGCGCAGCGCGATCATGTGCGGCTCGATCGTGCGCGTACCGAGGTCGCAGCCGCCGGCGTACGGCAGCTTGAAGCGGTCCATGCGGTGCAGCAGCGGGCCGAGGAACATGATGATCGAGCGGGTGCGGATCGCGGCCTCGGCGTCGATGGACTCCATGTCCAGCTCGGCCGGCGGCACGATCTCCAGGTCCACCCCGTCGTTGATCCAGCGGGTGCGCACCCCGATGGAGTTGAGGACCTCCAGGAGCCGGAAGACCTCCTCGATGCGGGCGACCCGGCGCAGGACCGTGCGGCCCTTGTTGAGGAGCGAGGCGCAGAGCAGCGCGACACAGGCGTTCTTGCTCGTCTTGACGTCGATGGCTCCGGAGAGCCGGCGGCGTCCGACGACGCGGAGGTGCATGGGTCCCGCGTAACCCAGGGACACGATCTCGCTGTCGAGGGCCTCGCCGATCCGGGCGATCATCTCAAGGCTGATGTTCTGGTTGCCGCGCTCGATCCGGTTGACGGCGCTCTGGCTCGTGGCCAGTGCCTCGGCAAGCTGCGTCTGTGTCCAGCCACGGTGCTGCCGGGCGTCACGGATGAGCTTGCCGATGCGTACGAGGTAGTCGTCTGCCATGGCGTCACGTTATCTCAGATATGAGATGGCGCTCGTCATTGGGGTGGGCCGTCAGGGTGACAGCGTGTGCGCGGTCGGGTGACGCGGTTCGTACAGGGGGAGTTCGGTGCCGCTCGGCAGCCGGACGGCCGCGAGCAGGCCCCAGCCCTGGTCGGTGATGGGGCGTGAGATCTCGGCGCCCCGGTCCTCCAGCGCCGTCAGGGTCCGGGTGATGTCCTCGCACATGAGGTAGACCTCGTGCTTCGGCTCGCCCTCCGTGGGGTGCACGGCGATCTCGGCGGGGGGCAGCTTGAAGATGAGCCAGCCCCGGCCGGCGTCGACATGGTCGAAGCCGAGGACGTCCTTGAGGAAGGCGCGGTCGGCCTCCGCGTCCTGGGTGTAGAGAATCACGTGCGCGCCGTTGAACATGGCTCGATCCTCGGCCCGTCGGCCGTCCCCGGCCATCCGTGCGCGGCCATCGGTGTCCGTCGCCGTGTCTACCGCTGCCCTCCTACTCGGCGGTAATCTGCGGGCCCGTCCGCAGCATGGGGAGTGGCATGGGGAGTGGCATGGGTGCCGTCACGACGTTCGATCCCGTCTCCGAGCACGAGAAGACCCGCGCCGCGCTGGCCGCCGCGATCCCGCGCCTCGCGCGACTGCTCCGCGAGGTCCCCGACCTGGACGCCCCCGCCGGTGTCCCGAGGTGGAGCGTCGGCGACGTCGGCGCGCACCTCGCGTCCGTGTACCTCGCGTACGGCTCCGTCGTCACCGCCGACGGCTCCCTGGACTGGGGCGGCATCCTCCCGCCGGGCGAGCTGCCCTTCGTCGAGCGGATCACGGCCCTGAACGCCACCTCGATCGGCCTGCTCGACGGCGAGGGGCGCGCCCGGCTCGGCGACCTCCTCGCCGAACGGGGCGAGACGTTCCTGCGCGGCACCAAAAACCTCGCCCCGGACACCCCGGTCACCGCGCCCTGGTACGGGCCGGAGCCGACGCTCACGGTGGCGGTGGTGACCGGTCTGATGCTCAGTGAGAGCCTCGTGCACGGTCTGGACATCGCGCGCGGCGCCGGGCTCCCGTGGCCGATCGGCCGGGACGAGGCGAGCCTGGTGATCGGGCAGTCGATGCCGACGATGATGGGCCTGGCCCTGGACCCGGCGAAGGCGCGCGGGGTCCGCATCGCGTTCGACCTGGTGGTCAAGGGGGGTCCGCGCCTTGCGGTCGTCGTCGACGACGGGACGATGGCGGTGACCCGTGACGCCCCGCCGCGCGCGTACGACTGCAGGATCACGGTGGATCCGACGGCCTTCCTGCTCGTCTCCTTCCGGCGCACGCCGATCTGGAAGGCGATCGCCTCGGGCCGGATGCGGGCGGGCGGCCGCAGGCCGTGGCTCGCGACACGGCTCGGCGAACTCGTCGCCACCCCCTGACCCGGGAGACGGAGCCCGGCAGGCCGGACGGACCCCGAAGCAGACGGGATGACCCCGGAGTAGACCGTACGGACCCCGGAGTAGACCGTACGGACCCCGGAGAGACGAACGCCACCTCGGATCCACAGGGCGGCCGGGCATGACCGAGCGGCGGGGATGCACTAGAGTTATCTCGACATCGAGATAACTGCTTACGGCGCACCGTGGCCGCCTGCCCGGTAAGGGTTCCCTAACTAAGCCTTACCTTAGCGGATCGGCGAGGGGTCGTGGCGGCAGCATGACGGTAGTACGCGCACATTGATGAAGGAGACTGTCGTGTCGGCGAACAGCTTCGACGCCCGCAGCACGCTGCGCGTGGGCGACGAGTCGTACGAGATCTTCAAGCTGGACAAGGTCGAGGGCTCCGCGCGCCTCCCTTACAGCCTGAAGGTCCTCCTGGAGAACCTGCTCCGCACCGAGGACGGCGCGAACATCACCGCCGACCACATCCGGGCCCTCGGCGGCTGGGACTCGCAGGCTCAGCCGAGCCAGGAGATCCAGTTCACGCCCGCCCGCGTGATCATGCAGGACTTCACCGGTGTGCCCTGCGTCGTCGACCTCGCCACCATGCGCGAGGCCGTCAAGGAGCTCGGCGGCGACCCGGCGAAGGTCAACCCGCTCTCCCCGGCCGAGCTGGTCATCGACCACTCCGTCATCGCCGACAAGTTCGGCACCGCGGACGCCTTCGGCCAGAACGTCGAGCTGGAGTACGGCCGCAACAAGGAGCGCTACCAGTTCCTGCGCTGGGGCCAGACCGCCTTCGACGACTTCAAGGTCGTCCCGCCGGGCACCGGCATCGTCCACCAGGTCAACATCGAGCACCTCGCTCGTACGGTCATGGTCCGCAACGGCCAGGCCTACCCCGACACCCTCGTCGGCACCGACTCCCACACCACCATGGTCAACGGCCTCGGTGTGCTCGGCTGGGGCGTCGGCGGCATCGAGGCCGAGGCCGCGATGCTCGGCCAGCCGGTCTCCATGCTCATCCCGCGCGTCGTCGGCTTCAAGCTGACCGGCGAGCTCCCGGCCGGCACCACCGCCACCGACCTGGTCCTCACGATCACCGAGATGCTGCGCAAGCACGGCGTCGTCGGCAAGTTCGTCGAGTTCTACGGTGAGGGCGTCGCCGCGACCTCCCTCGCGAACCGCGCCACCATCGGCAACATGTCGCCGGAGTTCGGCTCCACCGCTGCGATCTTCCCGATCGACGGCGAGACGCTGAAGTACCTGCGCCTGACCGGCCGTGACGCCCAGCAGGTCGCGCTCGTCGAGGCGTACGCCAAGGAGCAGGGCCTCTGGCTCGACCCGGCCGCCGAGCCCGACTTCTCCGAGAAGCTGGAGCTCGACCTCTCCACGGTCGTCCCGTCGATCGCCGGCCCGAAGCGCCCGCAGGACCGCATCGTCCTCGCGAACGCCGCCCAGCAGTTCGCGCTCGACGTGCGCAACTACGTCGACGAGGTGGACGAGGCAGGCAAGGAGTCCTTCCCGGCCTCCGACGCCCCGGCGAACCACCCGAACGGCGCCCCGTCGAAGCCGGTCACCGTGACCGCCCCCGACGGCTCGACCTACGAGATCGACCACGGCGCCGTCACCGTCGCCGCGATCACCTCCTGCACCAACACGTCGAACCCGTACGTGATGGTCGCCGCCGCGCTCGTCGCGAAGAAGGCCGTCGAGAAGGGCCTGACCCGCAAGCCGTGGGTCAAGACCACCCTCGCCCCGGGCTCGAAGGTCGTCACCGACTACTTCGACAAGGCGGGCCTGACCCCGTACCTCGACAAGGTCGGCTTCAACCTCGTCGGCTACGGCTGCACCACCTGCATCGGCAACTCCGGCCCGCTGCCGGAGGAGGTCTCCAAGGCCGTCAACGAGCACGACCTGGCCGTGACCTCGGTGCTCTCGGGCAACCGTAACTTCGAGGGTCGCATCAACCCCGACGTCAAGATGAACTACCTGGCCTCGCCGCCGCTGGTCGTCGCGTACGCCCTCGCCGGCTCCATGAAGGTGGACATCACCAAGGACGCCCTCGGCATCGACCAGGACGGCAAGCCCGTCTACCTGGCCGACATCTGGCCGACGGAGGCCGAGGTCAACGACGTCGTCGCCAACGCCATCGGCGAGGACATGTTCAACAAGTCCTACAAGGACGTCTTCGCGGGCGACGCCCAGTGGCAGGCGCTGCCGATCCCGACCGGCAACACCTTCGAGTGGGACACCGAGTCCACCTACGTCCGGAAGCCCCCGTACTTCGAGGGCATGACGATGGAGACCACCCCGGTCACCGACATCGTCGGCGCGCGCGTCCTGGCCAAGCTGGGCGACTCGGTCACCACCGACCACATCTCCCCGGCCGGTGCCATCAAGGCCGACACCCCGGCCGGCAAGTACCTCACCGAGCACGGTGTGGAGCGTCGTGACTTCAACTCCTACGGCTCGCGCCGAGGCAACCACGAGGTCATGATCCGCGGCACGTTCGCCAACATCCGCCTGCGCAACCAGATCGCGCCGGGCACCGAGGGCGGCTTCACCCGCGACTTCACCCAGGCGGACGCGCCGGTGTCGTTCATCTACGACGCCTCGCGCAACTACATCGAGCAGGGCACCCCGCTCGCGATCCTGGCAGGCAAGGAGTACGGCTCCGGCTCGTCCCGCGACTGGGCCGCCAAGGGCACCGCGCTCCTCGGCGTCAAGGCCGTCATCGCCGAGTCGTACGAGCGCATCCACCGCTCGAACCTCATCGGCATGGGCGTCCTGCCGCTCCAGTTCCCGGAGGGCGCGAACGCCGAGTCCCTCGGTCTGACCGGCGAGGAGACCTTCTCCTTCACCGGCGTCGAGGAGCTCAACAACGGCACCACGCCGCGCACGGTCAAGGTCACCACCGACACCGGTGTCGAGTTCGACGCGGTCGTCCGCATCGACACCCCCGGTGAGGCGGACTACTACCGCAACGGCGGCATCATGCAGTACGTGCTCCGCAACCTCATCCGCGGCTGACGCCACCGGATCCGGTAACGGGAAAGGGCCCCGCTCCTCGGAAGAGGAGCGGGGCCCTTTCGCTGCGCCGGAGGCGATGATCAGAACATCATGCGGTAGGTGTTCCAGCCGCTGGTGCCGATCAGGACACGGCCCGAGAACGGCGACGACGCGATGCCCTTGCCCGAGTAGCGGTAGAGCCTGCCGGACGTGTCACGCGCGAGCAGGTCGGCGCGCCCGTCGCCGGTGATGTCGCCGACGCCCATGAGGTGGTTGTAGCCGCCCCAGCCGCCACCGATCTTGGTGCGGGTGGCGAACGGCGAGCGGTAGTTGCCCGTGCCCTTGTACAGGTACAGGACACCGCTGCCGTCGCGGGCGACGATGTCGGTCTTGCCGTCACCGCTCAGGTCGCCGACACCGGCGATCTGGCTGTACGAGTTCCAGCCGGGACCGACCTTGTAACGGCCGGTGAGCTTGCCGTTGCCGTAGCCGAGGTACAGCCACAGGTTGCCGCTCGAGTCGCGGGCGAGGATGTCCGCCGCGGAGCCGCCACCGAGCTGCCCCGGGGAGAGCAGCTTGCTGTACATGTTCCAGCCACCGCCGACGTCGACGAGCTGGGTGGACGAGGACTCGCCCGCGGCGTACGAGAGGCGGCCGGCCTTGCTCCAGCCCCAGAGGTCGTCGGCGATGCCGTTACCGTCGTTGTCCGCCTGCTGGGCCCACTTCATGCCCCCCCAGGTGTCATTGGCGTACTTGCGGCTCGCGTAGCCGCCCTCGCCGGTCGGCTGGTAGTAGTACAGGAGGTCGCCGGAGACACCCTGCAGGTAGCGGACCTCCGCGCGGGCCGTTGCGTCGGAAGCGCCGGCGGCGGACACGCGGTCCGACTGCGGTGCGGCGACGGAGACCTCCGCCGCGCGCGGGGTGGCGACCGGCGCGTCCGCCGCGACGGCGGCCGTCGTGGTGGCGAGCAGGCCGGCCGTTATCGCCGCGACAGTGACACGGGACAGAACACCCGTGCGGTTCAGGCCAGAAGAGTTGGCCACGTAAGACTCCATATGCGTAGGAAACAGGCAGGTTCGCCGCGCCTCCGTCGCGAGGACGGGCGTCGGCGAGACCTCTATGATCCCGGATCCTCCTTACAGAATCTTCATCTCACGGGGTGTCTGTGACACAACTGTTTCGGTCACGGACGTATGTCCGCCTTTGCCCCTTCACCTCCCATCTCCGCACGGTTGGGTCCCATCAATGGCGCGGCAACGCCTCCAATATGTGGAGGTCTGATGTGCTGTCAAGGGTGTTACGGGGCCAACGGTTGGACGAAACGCCGCAGATTCGGCGCGCTTATCCCGGAGGTCTCAACTCGGGAAAGATGGTTGCGGAAACCTGCTTTCGATCTTGCTCAGGTGAAGGGAAGTGGACTATACCTGTCGGCGTCCAGCCCAGTCGGAACACTCCGACGACGGCATGACGCGTGCACGACCCGGCTGCAAATGACCGCGGTGGCGGGGCCCTTCGCCTGTGGCGAGTGAGTACGGGCGACCGGTACACCGCCTGAGTCCTGAATGAAGGCGAGGACTTGAGCATGGGATCCACCTCCGCACACACCAATGAGGGCGGCCTCGGCCGTCGCGATCTGATCAAGCGTTCCGCGGCGATCGGTCTGATCTCGGTTCCGACGATGGGTTTCCTGTCCGCCTGCGCGAGCAGCAGCGGCGACAGTAACGAAAAGGTCGAGAAGGGTACGAAGTCCGAAAAGAACCCGCTCGGGGTGAACGAGGGGGCGGCGCTCGACTTCGTCCTCTTCGACGGCGGTTTCGGCCAGCAGTACGCCAAGGACGCGATCACGATCTACGAGAAGAACTACCCCAAGGCCAAGGTCAAGTTCACCCCCACTCAGAAGATCACGACGGTCCTCCAGCCGCGCTTCAACGGCGGCAACCCGCCGGACCTCATCGACAACTCCGGCGCCGAGCAGATGGACATGGGCGTCCTCGTCGGCCAGAAGCAGCTGGCGGACCTCACCGCCCTCCTCGACGCGCCCTCCATCGACGACCCGAAGAAGACGGTCCGCGACACCCTGCGGCCCGGCATCGTCGAGATGGGCCAGTTCGACGGGGCCCCGGTCTGGGTCCTCTACTACGCCTACACCGTCTACGGCGTCTGGTACTCGCAGAAGCTGCTCGACTCCCTCGATGCGAAGTACCCCGAGACCTGGGACGAGATGCTGGCCGTCTGCGAGAAGGCCAAGAAGAAGGGCATCGCCGGCTGGACGTACGCGGGCAAGCACCCGTACTACCTGCCCTTCTCGCTCTACCCGATGATCGGCAAGGTCGGCGGCCGCGAGGTCCTGGACGCCATCGACAACCTGGAGCCGAAGGCCTGGGAGCACCCCGCGGTCAAGGCCTGTTTCGAGGCGTACTACGAGCTCCAGCGCAAGGGCTACATCCTCAAGGGCACCCCCGGCCTCGACCACATCCAGTCGCAGACCGCCTGGACCGAGAACAAGGCGCTCTTCATCCCGAACGGCTCCTGGGTCGAGAACGAGGCGGCGAAGACCATGCCGGCCGACTTCGACCTGGCCGTCTCCGCGCCGACCGGCCTCGACGCCTCCGACAAGATGCCCTTCGGCACCATGTGGGCCTCCGGCGGCGAGCCCTTCATCGTCCCGGCCAAGGCGGCGAACGCCGAGGGCGGCATGGAGCAGCTGCGCATCATGCTCAGCGAGGCCTCGTCGAAGAACTTCACGCAGTCCGTGAAGTCCCTCTCCGCCTTCAATGGCGGCACCGACGGCATCGAGCTGACCCCGGGCCTCAAGTCCGGTGTCGCCGCCCTGCAGAAGGCCGGCCAGAACGTCGTCAACCCGCGCCTGCAGGACTGGTACGTCGCCCTGCAGAAGGAGAAGATCGGCGTCGCCTGTATCGGCGAGATGATGGCCGGCCGCGCGACCCCGGCCGAGACGATCAAGAAGATCCAGAAGTTCGCCGACGAGGCGGCCAAGGACCCGAACATCAAGCACTACAAGCACCAGTGAGCAGTGCCGGGGCCCCTTCCCGCCGACCGGGAGCGGGCCCCGGTTCCTTCGCGCGCGGCACCGGCGGCGCGCCTCCGCGGGAAGATCGGGGTCGGTAGGAATGCAGCACGGCAAGAACCGTTTCATCGTGGGGTTCCTCGCGGCTCCCCTCGCGCTCTACGCGCTCTTCGTCATCTGGCCGTTCATCCAGTCCATCTACTACTCGTTCACGGACTGGACCGGACTGAGTCCCGAATTCGGAATGGTCGGATTCGACAACTACAGCAGAATGCTGGACGACGAGATCTTCTGGAAATCTCTCCAGCACAGTCTGACCTTCGCCGTGGTGCTGCCACTGGTGACCGTCGGGCTCGCGCTGTTCTTCGCGTTCATGCTCAATGTCGGCGGTCGGCGCCGCCGGGGAGCGGCCATCGCGGGAGTGCGCGGATCATCGTTCTACAAGATCGTGTACTTCTTCCCGCAGGTGCTGTCGATCGTGATTGTCGCGCTGCTCTTCCAGTTCGCGTACAACCCGAACAGCGGAGCCATCAACTCCGCGCTGAAGCTCGTCGGTCTTGGCAGTATCCAGCCGGACTGGCTGGGTGACCCGGACCTCGCCCTCATCTGCGTGATGGTGGTCCTCGTCTGGTCCACGGTCGGTTTCTTCGTCGTCCTCTTCTCGGCAGGCATGGCCTCCATTCCGAGGGACTTCTACGAGGCCGCCCTGCTCGACGGCGCCAACCGCTTCACCACCTTCTTCAAGATCACCCTGCCGCTGCTCTGGGACACGGTGCAGTCCGGGTGGATCTACATGGGCATCCTCGCGCTCGGCGCGGAGTCCTTCGCCGTCGTCCAGATCATGACCGTCGGCCCCAACGGCGGCGGGCCCGACTACTCCACCATCGTCATGCCGCTGTACGTGTACCAGAAGGCATTCCGGGACGGTCAGGCCGCCTACGCAACGACCATCGGTGTCGCGCTCCTCCTCGTCACGCTGGCCTTCGCGGCCCTCGTGATGAAGGTGGGCCGGCGCGAGCGGCTGGAGTTCTGATGAAGACGACCGACACGGCCTCCACCGGCCTCGACAAGACCCCCGGCTCCCCGGGTGGCGCGGACACCGCTCCGATCAAGACGGCGGCCCCCGTCGCGCGCAAGGAGCCCAAGCGTGAGGGCGGGGTCCTCAACGTCTTCTCGCACGGGGTCCTGATCATCTGGGCGATCATGGTCGTCATGCCGCTGCTCTGGGCGGTCATGACCTCCTTCAAGACCGACAAGGCGATCTTCACCGCGCCGTGGTCGCTGCCCGACAAGCTGCACTTCGAGAACTGGTCGCGCGCCTGGACCGACGCGCACATGAGCGACTACTTCCTGAACACGGTCCTGGTGGTCGGCGGCTCGCTCATCGGCACCCTCCTCTTCGGCTCGATGGCGGCCTACGTGCTGGCCCGCTTCGACTTCCCGGGCAACCGCTTCATCTACTTCCTCTTCATCGGAGGGATGAGCTTCCCGATCATCCTGGCGCTGGTGCCGCTCTTCTACGTGATGCAGAACATGGCCCTGCTCAACTCGCTGCACGGCCTGATCCTCGTCTACATCGCGTACTCGCTGCCGTTCACGGTCTTCTTCCTCACGGCCTTCTTCCGCACCCTGCCGAGCTCGGTGGCGGAGGCGGCCTGCATCGACGGCGCCTCGCACACCCGGACCTTCTTCCAGGTCATGCTGCCCATGGCCAAGCCGGGCCTGATCAGCGTCGGCATCTTCAACTTCCTCGGGCAGTGGAACCAGTACCTGCTGCCCACCGTGCTCAACACGGAGCAGGAGCAGAAGGTGCTCTCGCAGGGCCTCGTGCAGCTCGCGGTCAGCCAGGGCTACAAGGGCGACTGGTCCGGTCTCTTCGCCGGTCTCGTGATGGCCATGCTGCCGGTCCTCGCCGCGTACATCATCTTCCAGCGACAGGTGGTGGCCGGTCTGACCGCCGGCGCGGTGAAGTAGCCACGACAGCCGCACCAGGGCCCCGAAGGCCCGCTCTCCCGCCCCGAAGGGCCCCCGGCGCCGCCGCGCCGGGGGCCCTTCGTGTGCCGTGACACCCGAAGCCCACCGCTCAAGGTCTTGACGGGGAGCAAGCCGAAAGCGTCCCCTTAGAGTTCACATGTTGGAGAAATCGGTGGGAGTGAGTGAGTCGATGGAGACTCCGGGGTCGCAGACGTCTCTGCACAGGGCCAATCTCGAACGGGTCGTCCGGGCGGTACGCATGGCCGGCTCGCTCACCCAGGCGGAGATCGCCCGGGCGACGGGCCTGTCCGCAGCCACGGTCTCCAACATCGTGCGGGAGCTGAAGGACGGCGGGACGGTCGAGGTCGTCCCCACCTCCGCGGGCGGCCGCAGGGCCCGCAGCGTCTCGCTCTCCGGGGACGCCGGCATCGTCATCGGCGTCGATTTCGGCCACACGCATCTGCGGGTCGCCGTCGGCAACCTCGCCCACCAGGTCCTGGCCGAGGAGGCCGAGCCGCTCGACGTGGACGCCTCCGCCGCCGAGGGCTTCGACCGGGCGGAACAGCTGGTCACCCGGCTGATCGCGGCCACCGGGATCGGCCGCGACAAGGTCATCGGCGTCGGTCTCGGCGTACCGGGACCCATCGACGTCTCCTCCGGCAGGCTCGGCTCGACCTCGATCCTCCCGGGCTGGAGCGGCATCAACCCCGCCGAGGAGCTCTCCGGCCGCCTCGGCGTCCCCGTGCACGTCGACAACGACGCCAACCTGGGCGCGCTCGGCGAGCTGGTCTGGGGGAGCGGGCGGGGCGTCAAGGACCTCGCCTACATCAAGGTGGCCAGCGGCGTCGGCGCCGGCCTCGTCATCGACGGACGGGTCTACCGCGGGCCCGGCGGCACCGCGGGCGAGATCGGGCACATCACCCTCGACGAGTCGGGACCGGTCTGCCGCTGCGGCAACCGCGGCTGCCTGGAGACCTTCACCGCCGCCCGCTACGTCCTGCCGCTCCTCCAGCCCAGCCACGGCCCGGACCTGACCATGGAACGGGTCGTCCAGCTGGCCCGGGCGGGCGACCCCGGCTGCCGCCGGGTCATCGCCGACGTCGGCCGCCACATCGGCAGCGGCATCGCCAACCTCTGCAACCTCCTCAACCCCAGCCGGGTCGTGCTCGGCGGCGACCTCGCCGAGGCCGGCGAGCTGGTCCTCGCGCCCATCAGGGACTCCGTCTCGCGGTACGCGATCCCCAGCGCCGCCCGGCAGCTCTCGCTGACCCAGGGGGCGCTCGGCGGGCGCGCGGAGGTGCTCGGCGCCCTCGCCCTCGTCCTGAGCGAGATGGGCGATTCGACCCTGTTGGAGAGCCCGCTGCCGACGGCCGCCCCGACCTCCACGCCTGCCTTCACTTAGATAACGAACGGCACCGTTGTCATCTCGTTAAGAATTTACTTCTTGACGGCGGTGTTGCGGCCGAGTTGACTTCGTGCATCCTCGGCCGCAACGTCGCGGCCTCGTCAGGGAGGCAACCCCAATGAACGCAGTGACGCGTCGCGCCGTCATAGCCACGGCCGCGGTCTCGATGGCCCTCTCGCTCGCCGCCTGTGGCCAGGCCGGTGGCGGAGACAGTGAAGACAAGGGCAGCTCGACCAAGATCGGTCTGCTCCTTCCCGAGAACAAGACCTCGCGCTACGAGGCCCTGGACAAGCCGCAGTTCGAGAAGGCCGTCAAGGCCGCCTGCTCCGACTGCGAGATCGTGTACAACAATGCCGTCTCCGACGTCGTCAAGCAGAAGCAGCAGTTCGACCAGCTGATCGCCGACGGCGTCAAGGTCATCGCCCTCGACCCGGTGGACTCGGCCAAGGCCGCGGGCTGGGTCAAGGACGCGAAGGCGAAGGGCGTGAAGGTCGTCGCGTACGACCGTGCCGTCCCGGGCGCCGACGCCTACGTCAGCCACGACAACAACAAGGTGGGCGAACTCCAGGGCCAGGCGCTGCTCGCCGCCCTCGGCCCCAAGGCCGCCACCGCCAACGTCGTGATGATCAACGGCGACGAGAAGGACCCGAACGCCGCTCTGTTCAAGAAGGGCGCCCACACCGCGCTCGACGGCAAGGTCGGCAAGATCGCCTACGAGGCGTCCGGCGAGTGGGACCCGAAGGTCGCCGGCGAGAAGATGTCCGCCGCGATCTCCTCGGTCGGCAAGGACAAGATCGGCGCCGTCTACTCCGCCAACGACGGCATGGCGGGCGGCATCATCACCTCCCTCGAGAACGCCGGCGTGAAGAACGTCCCGGTCGGCGGCCAGGACGCCGAGGTCGCGGGCATCCAGCGCATCGTCGCCGGCTCGCAGACCTTCACGATCTACAAGTCGCCGCTCCAGCTGGCCCCCGAGGCCGCCAAGTTCGCGGTGAACCTGCTCCAGGGCAAGGAGCTCGGCGCCCAGGGCGCGACCGACGGCGTGCCCTCCACGCTGTTCCCGCCGGTCGTGGTCGACAAGACCAACATCCAGACCACGGTGATCGCCGACGGCATCTACAAGGCCGCCGACGTCTGCACCGCGGACCTCGCCGCCAAGTGCACCGAGCTGGGCATCAAGTAACCCTCCGGGTCTCGTCCTGAGCCCCGCCGGGCCCCGCGAGGGCCCGGCCCCCCGGCGACGGTCCCCGTGACCGCGTACGACCGCCCCGTCCCCGCCTCCCCGCCCGTACGACCGGCCCTCCCGGCCGGACGTCACGTGCAAGAGGTGAAGGAGCGCGCGGCGTCGGACGCGCCACGAACGGGCTCCGTCCCCACCCACGCCGTCCGGTTCCCGGCCGACCCAGACCCCGCTGTCGGTCCGGGAGCCGGACGTGCAAGCCCCCCTCAGATTTCGGCGCCGCCCGGGCGGCGCGCCAGGCCCGCCGCCGCAACGGCGGCGAAGGAGTTGGTTCACGTGTCCCAGACGCCCGTGTTGGCGTTGCGCGGGATCTTCAAGCGGTTCGGAGCGGTTCAGGTCCTCTCCGGTGTCGATCTCGAAGTCCACGCAGGAGAGGTCGTCGCGCTCGTCGGCGACAACGGAGCGGGCAAGTCGACGCTCGTCAAGACGATCGCCGGCGTGCACCCCATCGACGAGGGCACCATCGAGTGGGAGGGCGAGCCGGTCGAGATCAACCGCCCCCACGACTCCCAGAACCTCGGTGTCGCGACCGTCTACCAGGACCTCGCGCTCTGCGACAACCTCGACGTCGTCGCCAACCTGTTCCTCGGCCGCGAGATCAAGAAGGGCGGCGTCCTCGACGAGGTCGCCATGGAGAAGCGGGCGAAGGACCTCCTCTCGACCCTCTCCATCCGCATCCCCAGCGTCCGCATCCCCGTCGCCGCCCTCTCCGGCGGCCAGCGGCAGGTCGTCGCCATCGCGCGCGCCCTCGTCGGCAATCCCAAGATCGTGATCCTGGACGAGCCGACCGCCGCCCTCGGCGTCGAGCAGACCGCGCAGGTCCTCGACCTGGTCGAGCGGCTGCGCGAGCAGGGTCTCGGCGTCATCCTCATCAGCCACAACATGGCCGACGTCAAGGCCGTGGCCGACACCGTCGCGGTGCTGCGCCTGGGCCGGAACAACGGCACCTTCCCGGTGGCCACCACCACGCACGAAGAGATCATCGCCGCGATCACGGGAGCCACGGACAACGCCGTGACCCGACGCCAGGCGCGCAACGCGGAGGTAGCGAAGTGAGCAAGACCCCTTCCACCGCGAGCGACCAGGCCGCCGTGCCCGACCCCCGTACGGGCGAGGACGCCCCGGCCGCCGCGGCGATCCCCGCCGTCGACCCCCGCCTCCTCGTCCGCCAGCAGGGCCTCAAGGGCTACGTCGACGAGTTCAAGCGCAAGATCCGCTCCGGCGAGATCGGCTCGCTCCCGGTCGTCGTCGGCCTCATCGTCATCGGCATCGTCTTCCAGGCCCTCACCGGCAACTTCATCACCTCGTACAACCTCGACCAGATCACGCTGTACGCGGTCGGCCCCGGCATCATGGCCGTCGGCATCGTCTTCGTCCTGCTGCTCGGCGAGATCGACCTCGCCGTCGGCTCCGTGGCGGGCCTGGCCGGCGCGGTCTGGGGTGTCCTCGGCACGGACATGCCGGACGGCCTCGCGATCGTCCTCGGCATCCTCTCCGGCACCCTGATCGGCGCCTTCCACGGCCTGGTCTTCGCCAAGATCGGCGTGCCCGCCTTCGTCGTCACCCTCGCCGGCTTCCTCGGCTGGGCGGGCCTGCAGACCTGGGTCATGGGCGACCGGTCCACCATCCCCACCCCGATCGGCAGCTTCGTCGGCGACCTCACGAAGTACTACTTCTCCGACGTCGCCGCCGCCTACGGCCTCGCCGTGGCCGTCGTCGCCGCCTTCTACCTCGCCCAGCTGCGCGACTCCCGCCGCCGCAAGGCGGCCGAGCTGCCGCACCGCCCGCAGAGCGAGATCATCCTGCGCACCGCCGTCCTGGCGGTCCTGGTCCTCGTCGCCGCGTACGGCTTCAACCAGGAGCAGGGCCTCCCGCTCTCCCTGGTGATCTTCCTGGTGATCCTGCTGGTCACCGACTTCGTGCTGCGCCGCACCACGTACGGCCGTCAGGTCTTCGCGGTCGGCGGCGGCATCGAGGCAGCCCGCCGCGCCGGCATCAACGTCTCGTGGATCCGGATCTCGGTCTTCATGATCTCCGGCACCATGGGCGCGATCGGCGGCCTCTTCCTCGCCTCCGCGACCGGCGGCGCCGACCGCTCCCTCGGCGGCGGCAACCAGCTGATGATGTGCATCGCCGCGGCGGTCATCGGCGGCACGTCCCTCTTCGGCGGACGCGGCAAGGTCTGGTCGGCGCTCCTCGGCATCCTGGTCATCCAGTCGATCGTCCAGGGCCTCAACCAGATGAACCTGTCCTCGAACGCGATCCAGTACATGATCACCGGAGCGGTCCTGCTCATCGCCGTGATCATCGACTCGGTCTCCCGCAAGACGCAGAAGACGGCCGGCCGCGCGTAGGGTCGTCCCGTGCGTAACGCTCGCCACAGTGTCCGGCGCCGCGAAACCGGCGCCGGGCACTGCTGCGTCCGGAGCAGTGCACCAGCGCGTACAGAGCCGTACAGATCAGCGGGATGTCCGCCATGAGGGTGACGCCTCACCCCCTGGCCCGATGCCCACGATCCAAGACGGAACATTAGACTCGACAAACCGGCAAGCTCGACCAGCTCAAACGCAAGGAGGCACGGGTGGCTCTGCTGACCCGTATCAGGGGACCGCGAGACCTGGACCGGCTTTCCCCGGAACAGCTGGACCAGCTGGCCAACGAGATCAGGACGTTCCTCGTGGACGCCGTCTCCAAGACCGGCGGGCACCTCGGCCCCAACCTCGGTGTGGTGGAGCTGACCATCGCCCTGCACCGCGTGTTCGACTCCCCGAAGGACAAGGTCCTCTGGGACACCGGACACCAGAGCTACGTCCACAAGCTGCTCACGGGCCGCCAGGACTTCTCCAAGCTCAAGATGAAGGGCGGCCTGTCCGGCTACCCCTCGCAGGCGGAGTCCGACCACGACGTGATCGAGAACTCGCACGCCTCGACGGTCCTCGGCTGGGCCGACGGCCTCGCCAAGGCCAACGAGGTCCTGAAGAAGGACGACCACGTCGTCGCCGTCATCGGCGACGGAGCCCTCACGGGCGGCATGGCCTGGGAGGCGCTGAACAACATCGCCGCCGCCAAGGACCGCCCGCTCGTCATCGTCGTCAACGACAACGAGCGCTCCTACGCCCCGACCATCGGCGGCCTCGCCAACCACCTGGCGACCCTGCGCACCACCGACGGGTACGAGCGTTTCCTCGCCCGCGGCAAGGACATCCTGGAGCGCACCCCGGTCGTCGGGAAGCCGCTCTACGAGACCCTGCACGGCGCCAAGAAGGGCCTCAAGGACTTCATCGCCCCTCAGGGCATGTTCGAGGACCTCGGCCTCAAGTACGTCGGCCCCATCGACGGCCACGACATCGAGGCCCTGGAGTCCGCGCTGACCCGCGCCAAGCGCTTCGGCGGCCCGGTCATCGTCCACTGCCTCACCGAGAAGGGCCGCGGCTACCAGCCGGCGCTCCAGGACGAGGCCGACCGCTTCCACGCCGTCGGCAAGATCCACCCCGACACCGGCCTGCCGATCTCCTCCTCCGGTGCCGACTGGACGGGCGTCTTCGCCCAGGAGATGGTCGAGCTCGGCAAGGAGCGCGCGGACATCGTCGCGATCACCGCGGCCATGCTCCAGCCCGTCGGCCTCGACAAGTTCGCCAAGGCCTTCCCCGACCGGGTGTACGACGTCGGCATCGCCGAGCAGCACGCCGCGGTCTCCGCGGCCGGCCTCGCCACCGGCGGGGTGCACCCCGTCTTCGCGGTCTACGCGACCTTCCTCAACCGCGCCTTCGACCAGGTCCTGATGGACGTGGCCCTGCACAAGTGCGGCGTCACCTTCGTCCTGGACAGGGCCGGCGTCACCGGCACCGACGGCGCCTCCCACAACGGCATGTGGGACATGTCGATCCTCCAGGTCGTGCCCGGTCTGCGGCTCGCCGCGCCGCGCGACGCCGACCAGGTCCGCGCCCAGCTGCGCGAGGCCGTCGAGGTCACCGACGCCCCGACCGTGGTCCGCTTCTCCAAGGGCGCCGTCGGCCCCGCCGTACCGGCCCTGCGCCGCGTCGGCGGCATGGACGTGCTCCGCGAGCCCGGCAGCGACCGGCCGGACGTCCTCCTGGTCTCCGTGGGCGCCCTGGCGCCCATGTGCCTGGAGATCGCCGACCTGCTCGACAACCACGGCATCTCCACCACCGTGGTCGACCCCCGCTGGGTCAAGCCCGTCGACGAGGCCCTCGCCCCGCTCGCCGAGGGCCACCGGGTCGTCGTCACCGTCGAGGACAACAGCCGCGTGGGCGGTGTCGGCTCGGCCGTCGCGCAGGCGCTGCGCGACGCCGGCGTGGACGTGCCGCTGCGTGACTTCGGCATCCCGCCGCGCTTCCTCGACCACGCCTCGCGCGCCGAGGTCATGGCCGAGATCGGGCTGACCGCCCCGGACATCGCCCGCCAGGTCACCGGTCTGGTCTCGCGTCTCGACGGTCGGTTCGAGACCAGCGCGAAGGCCGTGGAGCCCGCGCGCGACTGAGTCCGCACCAGCGCATTCCGGTCACACTGCGTAACCTTTGGGCCGGTCGGTTCACCCTCCCGGGTGCCGACCGGCCTTTTCGCGTGCATTTCTGACGTTCTGCGGGCAGGCGTCATCTCAGCCTCCCGTCCACGGAGGCTCCGAGATCGACGTCAGGCACGGCGCGGAGGTGCCAGGGTGAGTACGGACCAACAGCCACGGGCGAATTCCGGAATCTTCCGGACCAAGTCGGTCGAGCAGTCGATCCGCGACACGGAGGAGCCCGAGCACGCGCTCCGCAAATCCCTGTCGGCCTGGGATCTGACCGTCTTCGGCGTCGGTGTCATCATCGGCACCGGCATCTTCGTCCTCACCGGCAAGGTGGCCAAGGAGAACGCGGGACCGGCGACGGCCCTCGCCTTCGTCGCGGCCGGCATCGTCTGCGCCCTCGCCGCCCTCTGCTACGCCGAGTTCGCCTCGACGGTGCCGGTGGCGGGATCGGCGTACACCTTCGCGTACGCCTCGATCGGCGAGCTGCCCGCCTGGATCATCGGCTGGGACCTCGTCCTGGAGTTCGCGCTCGGTACGGCGGTGGTGGCCGTCGGCTGGTCAGGCTACGTCCGCTCGCTGATGGACAACATCGACTGGCATCTACCGGCCTCGCTGGAAGGCCCGGACGCGGTCGGCGGCACCTTCGACATCCTGGCGTTCCTGCTGGTCCTGGTGCTGACCGTCATCCTCGTCCTGGGCATGAAGCTCTCCGCCCGGATCACCGCGGTCGTCGTGGCGATCAAGGTGACCGTCGTGATGATCGTGATCGTCGCCGGCCTGTTCTTCATCGTCGGCGACAACTACGACCCCTTCATCCCGCCGGCCGTCACCCCGGAGGGCGGCGGCTCCAACTGGGACTCCCCGCTCGTCCAGCTCATCTTCGGCTACGAGCCGACCAACTTCGGCGTGATGGGCATCTTCACCGCCGCCTCGGTCGTCTTCTTCGCCTTCATCGGCTTCGACGTGGTGGCCACCGCCGCCGAGGAGACCAAGCTGCCGCAGCGGGACATGCCCCGGGGCATCCTCGGCTCCCTCCTCATCTGCACCGTGCTGTACGTGGCCGTGGCACTCGTCGTCACCGGCATGCAGCACTACACGGAGCTCTCCGTGAGCGCCCCGCTCGCCGACGCCTTCAAGGCCGCAGGGCATCCCTTCTACGCGGGCGTGATCAGCTTCGGCGCCGCCGTCGGCCTCACCACGGTCTGTCTGATCCTGCTCCTCGGCCAGACCCGCGTGTTCTTCGCGATGAGCCGCGACGGCCTGCTGCCGCGCTTCTTCTCCGTCACGCACCCGAAGTTCAAGACCCCGTACCGCCCGACGATCCTCCTCGGCGTGATCATCGCCATCGTCGCCGGCTTCACGAGCATCAACGAGCTCGCGACCCTGGTGAACATCGGCACGCTCTTCGCCTTCGTCATGGTGGCCGTCGGCGTCATGGTGCTCCGCCGGACCCGCCCCGACCTGCACCGCGCCTTCCGCACCCCCTGGGTGCCGGTGCTGCCGTGCCTCTCCATCGCGGCCTCGCTCTGGCTGATGCTCAATCTGCCGGGCGAGACCTGGTTCCGCTTCGCCGTGTGGATGGCGATCGGCATCGTCGTGTACTTCCTGTACGGGCGCGGGCACAGCCGGTTGGGCCGGGAGGGCCGGGAAGCGAAGTACTGAGCGGGCAAGGCACCGGGCGGGCAGCGGGGTTCGGGCGGGCGACTACAGTCGGTTCGTACCCGAACTCCCCCGACGACCGGAGCGCTGGATCCCCCCATGGCGAATCGATCCCAGGCCCCCACAGCCTCTGCCCACGGTTCCACTTCCGCCCCTCTCCTCCAGGGCGGCTGGCTGACCAGAGGGGAGGAGGGACGGTTCAGCGTGTACCTGCCCCGGGACGGCGAGGTCGTGCGCTGGACCGAGGAGCCCGACGGCGGCTGGAGCGGACCCGTCTCCCTCGGCGGCGACGGTCTGACACCCTTCCTCGCGGTCGGCCAGGGCGCCGACCGCTACGTCCACCTCGTCGGTCTGCGGCCCACGGCCGGGGACGAGGGACATGTCGAGCTGGTGCACAGCATCCAGTTCCAGACGGGCCGTCCGGCCGTCGCGTGGCGCTCGATCGGCCACTCGAACGGCAAGGGGCCGTGGACGGGCAACCCGGCCGTCGCCGTGGACGCCCAGGGCCGCGCGTACGCCTTCGTACGGAACGGCGGCGGCGGGCTGAGCGTCCGGGCGCAGAAGGACGCGGGCGGCTGGCACCCGTGGTGGGACCTGCACGGCTCGGGCACCGACGCGTCCCCGGTCGCGGCGGTCAACGGCCAGGGACGCGTCGAGCTCCTCACCGCGACCGCGAAGGGCCTGCTCCGCTATGTCCAGGAGGAGCCCGGGGCCAAGCCCGTCCGCCAGGACGTGGTGCCCGCGGAGGCGGCCCCCGGCACGCTCGCCGCGGTGACCGGCCCCTCGGGCCATGTGACGCTCTTCTACTGCGACAAGGACGGCGGCGTCCGCGCCTGGTCCCCGGGACGCGGCCTGGCGCCGACGCGCCTCGCCGACGCGATCGGCACGGGCCGGCTGGCCGCGACCCGCTGTCTGATCGACGGCTTCGACTGCACGGTCCTCGCCCAGCAGTCGGCCGACGGCCGGCTCGCCCTCGCCGCCTACCCGAGCGAGCAGGAGGAGTCGGGCGCGCGCTGGTCGGAGACCGGGGAGCCGCGCGGGCAGCTGGCGACGGTCCTCACCCGGGGGCTCGACGGCCGCCTGGTCGCGATGGCCCTGGCCGGCGGGGGGACGCTGATCACCACGCGCCAGAAGGCCGCGGCGGACGGCCTCCTGCTGGAGAGCTGGCGCCCCGTGGGCTGACCCGCCCGCCTCGATACACGCGAACGGCCCCGGCACCTGGTGAAGGTGCCGGGGCCGTTCGCGTACGCCCTGAGGGGGTGAGCTCCGGTGTTACGCCGGGACGCTCGCCACGCCCTGCGCCAGGAAACGCTTGCCGTTGACGCGCTCGGAGACGCCCTCACGGTCCAGGTACGGCGTGATGCCGCCCAGGTGGAAGGGCCAGCCCGCGCCCGTGATCAGGCAGAGGTCGATGTCCTGCGCCTCGGCGACGACACCCTCCTCCAGCATCAGGCCGATCTCCTGCGCCACCGCGTCCAGGACGCGGTCGCGGACCTGCTCCTCGGTCAGGACGGAGTCGCCCTGGACGAGGAGGGCGGCGACCTCGGGGTCGAGCTCCGGCTTGAAGCCGTTCTCGGGCTTGTAGACGTAGAAGCCGCGCTTGCCGGCCTCGACGACGGCCTTCAGGTTGGGGGAGACCGTGAAGCGGTCCGGGAAGGCGCGGTTCAGGGTCTCGGAGACGTGCAGACCGATCGCCGGGCCGACGAGCTCCAGGAGGACCAGCGGGGACATCGGCAGACCGAGGGGCTCGATGGCCTTCTCCGCGGTCTCGACCGAGGTGCCCTCGTCGATGACGTTCTGGATCTCGCCCATGAAGCGGGTGAGGATGCGGTTCACGACGAACGCCGGGGCGTCCTTCGTCAGGACCGCGGTCTTCTTCAGCTTCTTCGCGACACCGAACGCGGTGGCCAGGGAGGCCTCGTCCGTCTGCTCGCCGCGGACGATCTCCAGGAGCGGGAGGATCGCGACCGGGTTGAAGAAGTGGAAGCCGACCACGCGCTCCGGGTGCTGGAGCTTCGACGCCATCTCGGAGACCGACAGTGAGGAGGTGTTGGTGGCGAGGATCGCGTGCGCCGGGGCGACCGCCTCGACCTCCGCGAACACCTTCTGCTTGACGGACATCTCCTCGAACACGGCCTCGATGATGAAGTCCGCGTCCGCGAAGCCGGCGGCCTTGTCCAGGACACCGGAGACCAGGCCCTTGAGACGGTTGGCCTTGTCCTGGTTGATCCGGCCCTTGCCGAGCAGCTTCTCGATCTCGGCGTGGACGTAGCCCACGCCCTTGTCGACGCGCTCCTGGTCGATGTCGGTCAGGACGACCGGCACCTCGAGGCGGCGCAGGAAGAGCAGGGCCAGCTGGGACGCCATCAGACCGGCGCCGACGACACCGACCTTGGTGACCGGGCGGGCCAGCGACTTGTCCGGGGCGCCGGCGGGGCGCTTGCCGCGCTTCTGCACCAGGTTGAAGGCGTAGATGCCGGAGCGCAGCTCGCCGCCCATGATCAGGTCCGCGAGGGCCTGGTCCTCGGCGTCGAAGCCCTTCTGCAGGTCCCCGTCCTTGGCGGCCTCGATGATGTCGAGGGCGCGGTAGGCGGCCGGGGCGGCGCCGTGCACCTTGGAGTCGGCGATGGCACGGCCCTTGGCGACGGCCTGGTCCCAGCCCTCGCCGCGGTCGATCTCGGGGCGCTCGACGGTGACGGAGCCGTTCAGGACGGAAGCCGTCCAGATCAGCGACTGCTCCAGGAAGTCCGCGCCCTCGAAGAGCGCGTCGGCGATGCCGAGCTCGAAGACCTGCTTGCCCTTGAGCTGACGGTTCTGGTTCAGCGAGTTCTCGATGACGACCGAGACGGCCTTCTCGGCACCGATGAGGTTCGGCAGGATCGCGCAGCCGCCCCAGCCGGGCACCAGGCCGAGGAAGACCTCGGGCAGCGAGAAGGCCGGCAGGGCCTTCGACACGGTGCGGTAGGTGCAGTGCAGACCGACCTCGACGCCGCCGCCCATGGCCGCGCCGTTGTAGTACGCGAAGGTCGGCACGGCCAGCGCGGACAGACGCTTGAAGACGTCGTGGCCGCCCTTGCCGATGGCGAGGGCCTCGTCGTGCTTCTTCAGCAGCTCGACGCCCTTGAGGTCGGCGCCGACGGCGAAGATGAACGGCTTGCCGGTGATGCCGACGCCGGTGATCTCACCGTTGGCGGCCTCGGCCTCGACCTGGTCGATCGCCGTGTTCAGGTTGGCGAGCGACTGCGGGCCGAAGGTGGTCGGCTTGGTGTGGTCGAAGCCGTTGTCCAGCGTGATCAGCGCGAACCGACCCGCACCGGCGGGGAGTTCGAAGTGCCGTACGTGGGCGCTCGTGACGACCTCGTCGGGGAAGAGCGCGGCGGCGCCCTTCAGAAGCTCGGCGGTGGTGCTCACTTGCCCTCCCAGTGGGGGTTTTCCCAGATGACCGTCGCGCCCATGCCGAAGCCGACGCACATGGTGTTGAGGCCGTAGCGGACCTGCGGGTTCTCCTCGAACTGGCGGGCCAGCTGCGTCATCAGACGGACGCCGGAGGAGGCGAGCGGGTGGCCGTAGGCGATGGCGCCGCCGTACTGGTTGACGCGGGCGTCGTCGTCGGCGATGCCGTAGTGCTCCAGGAACGCGAGGACCTGGACCGCGAAGGCCTCGTTGACCTCGAAGAGGTCGATGTCCTCGATCGACAGACCGGCCTTGGCGAGGGCCTTCTCGGTCGCCGGGATCGGGCCGTAGCCCATGACCTCGGGCTCGACGCCGGCGAAGGCGTACGAGACGAGGCGCATCTTGACCGGGAGGTCGTGCTCGCGGGCGAAGTCCTCGGAGGCGATGATCGAGGCGGTCGCGCCGTCGTTGAGACCGGCCGCGTTGCCCGCGGTCACGTTGCCGTGGACGCGGAACGGCGTCTTCAGGTTGGCGAGCGACTCCAGGGTGGTGCCCGGGCGCATCGGCTCGTCGGCGGTGACCAGGCCCCAGCCGGTCTCACCGGTGGAGGCGTCGGTACGGCGGACCGAGATCGGCACCAGGTCCTGCTGGATCTTGCCGTCGGCGTACGCCTTGGCGGCCTTCTCCTGCGAGCGCACGGCGTACTCGTCGGCGCGCTGCTTGGTGATGCTCGGGTAGCGGTCGTGCAGGTTCTCGGCGGTCATGCCCATGAACAGGGCGGACTCGTCGACCAGCTTCTCGCTGACGAACCGCGGGTTCGGGTCGACGCCCTCGCCCATGGGGTGACGGCCCATGTGCTCGACGCCACCGGCGATGACGGCGTCGTACGCGCCGAAGGCGATCGAACCGGCGACGCTCGTCACGGCCGTGAGGGCACCGGCGCACATGCGGTCGATCGAGTAGCCCGGCACCGACTGCGGCAGCCCGGCGAGGATGCCCGCCGTACGGCCGAGGGTCAGGCCCTGGTCACCGATCTGCGTGGTCGCGGCGATGGCGACCTCGTCGATCTTCGCGGGGTCGAGGCCGGGGTTGCGGCGCAGCAGCTCCCGGATGGCCTTGACGACGAGGTCGTCGGCGCGAGTCTCGTGGTAGATGCCCTTCGGGCCCGCCTTGCCGAACGGGGTGCGGACGCCGTCGACGAAGACGACGTCCCTGACGCTACGAGGCACGATGGCTCTCCTCCAGGTGCGGAATGGCACTGCTGCTGCCGCGCACGCCTAAGCGTGCGCTTGCTTCCCCCATGCTACTTGCGGGTAACCGGGCTGCCCAGCCCCTGGGGAGCAAGCGGCGAAGGTCACACGGAGAGGATCCCGCCGGGACGGCCGCGCGCCCCCCGCGTACGCCCGACCGATCGAAGGGTCCTGCAGCCCGATGGCCCACGACAGCGGCCGCGTCGCGCCGCGGACACCCGCCGGCGGGCGGAGGCTGGCCCGGCCGGGGCACGAGGCCCCGGCTCTGCGCCGGAACGGACTCCTATGCCGATCGTCACCACCGACCACGAGGTCCCTCACACATCCACCGTCCCCGCCAACGCGGGCGACCCGGTCAAGCTCTTCGTACGGGAGCGGCGCGACACGTCCGACAGCGGGCCGCGTACGCCGGTCCTCATGCTCCACGGCCGGAGCGTCCCGGTGCTGGCCGGCTTCGACCTCCAGCACGAGTCGTACAGCTGGGCCGAGGCGCTGGCGAAGGCCGGCTACGACGTCTTCATGATGGACCTCCAGGGGTCGGGTCGCTCCCCGCGTCCCAAGATGGACGACCCCCACAACGTCAACCCGGCCCAGCAGCCCCTGCTGACGCCGAGGCCACCGGGATTCGTTCCGGGCCCGCCGAGCTACCCGTTCCAGCTGACCAACTCGAACAGCGACCGGGACGAACTGAACACCGTCGTCGAGTTCATCCGCGCCGAGTGCAAGGTGGACAAGGTCGCGTTCATCGGCTGGTCCGCCGCCGCGTTCACCATGGGGCCGTACGCGGTCAACAACCCCGACAAGGTGGCGAACCTGTTCCTGCTGGCGCCGATCTACCCGCCCCTGGGAACGTCGAACCCGCCGGCCACGCTGCCGGTGTCGGGCTTTCCGACCTTCATCGGCGGCAAGGGCGGATTCGATACGGGCTGGGCAGCGGAGGCGCCCTGCGCGGGGCAGCGCGCGCCCGGCATCGTCGACGTGGCATGGGACGCGATCATGGCGAACGACCCGATCGGCAGCACATGGGGACCCCCGACGGGGTTCAACCGGATCAGGAACTTCGCGCGGTGGGGATGGAACGACACCACCGCGGCGCAGGGCGGGGTGCTCGGCGGCGGCGTGCCCGTGCTGATCGTGTACGGGGAGTACGACCGCCAGGTGAACACGTCGCCGCCCAACCCGAACCCGGAACTCAACTTCTCGGTCCCCTCGCTCTACGACGCCGTCGCGGGTCCGCACAAGCTGATGGTCAAACTGGCCTGCGCGGGGCATTCGGTGGTGTGGGAGATGCAGCACAAGAACGTGCACAACCTCTCGAAGCACTGGCTCAAGCACCTCAAGGTCGACGGCAAGACCCAGGGCGTCTTCGACATGGACACCGACGGGAACCTCAGCCCGGCCCCGTAGGAGTCCCGTAGGAGTCCCGCAGGAGTCCCCCGTGACGACGGAGCCCCCGGCCGCACGCGGCCGGGGGCTCTCTCGGAGCGGGGTCACTCAGTCGCCGACAACGCCTCCAGGAGGAGCGGGGTCACCAGTTCGACCTGCCACGGGCGGGCGCCGTAGCCCGCCAGGGCCGTGGCCACCGCCTCCGGGGTCGCCGGGGTCGGAGGCTCCCAGCAGACCCGACGGACCGTGTCCGGGGTGATCAGGTTCTCCTGGGGGAGGTTCAGCTCCTCCGCGAGGGCCGAGACCGAGGCGCGGGCCGCCGAGAGGCGGGCCGCCGCGACCGGGTCCTTGTCCGCCCAGGCGCGCGGCGGGGGCGGGCCCGCGACCTGCTGGCCCGGCTGCGGGAGCTCGCTCTCCGGCAGGGCCCTGGCGCGGTCCACCGCCGCCTGCCACTGTTCCAGCTGGCGGCGGCCCATCCGGTTGCCGTAGCCGGGCAGCGCCGTCAGCGCGGCCACGTTCACCGGCACCGCGAGCGCCGCCTCGACGATCGCCGCGTCGCTCAGCACCTTGCCGGGGGAGACGTCCCGCCGCTGGGCGACCTTGTCACGGGCCGTCCACAGCTCCCGTACGACCGCCATCTGGCGGCGCCGGCGCACCTTGTGCATGCCGGAGGTGCGGCGCCACGGGTCCTTGCGCGGCGGGGCGGGCGGCGCGGCGGCGATCGCGTCGAACTCCTGGTGCGCCCACTCCAGCTTCCCCTGCCGGTCGAGCTCCTTCTCCAGCGCGTCGCGCAGGTCGACGAGGAGTTCGACGTCCAGCGCCGCGTACCGCAGCCAGGGCTCGGGCAGCGGGCGGGTGGACCAGTCGACGGCCGAGTGGCCCTTCTCCAGGGCGTAGCCGAGGACGGACTCGACCATCGCGCCGAGGCCGACGCGCGGGAAGCCCGCGAGCCGCCCGGCCAGCTCCGTGTCGAAGAGCGAGGTGGGGAGCATGCCTATGTCGCGCAGGCACGGAAGGTCCTGGGTCGCGGCGTGCAGGATCCACTCGGTCCCGGCGAGCGCCTCGCCGAGCCCCGAGAGGTCGGGGCAGCCCACGGGGTCGATGAGCGCGGTGCCCGCGCCCTCGCGACGGAGCTGGACGAGGTAGGCGCGCTGCCCGTAGCGGTAGCCGGAGGCACGCTCGGCGTCGACGGCCACGGGGCCCGTCCCGGCGGCGAACGCGGCGATCACCTCGGCGAGGGCCTCGTCGGTCTCGACGACGGGCGGAACCCCCTCGCGGGGCTCCAGCAACGGGATCGGAAGCCCATTCGCAGGGACATCGTCGTCCGGGGGGCCGCCCCCGGTGGTGCGCAGTGCTGTGTCTGCTGCGGTCTCTTGGGCGTCGGTCACCTGTCAAGGGTATCGGTGAACGGCAAGCGCCTGTCGACGGAACGTTCCGTCGACAGGCGCGGGCTTTCCACCGGCCTTCCGTCAGTGGATGATGCCCGTCCGAAGGGCCACCGCGACCATGCCGGCGCGGTCGCCGGTGCCCAGCTTGCGGGCGATGCGGGCGAGGTGGCTCTTGACGGTGAGGGCGGAGAGGCCCATGGAGACGCCGATCGCCTTGTTCGACTGGCCCTCCGCGACGAGCCGGAGCACCTCGACCTCACGGCCGGAGAGCTCGCGGTAGCCGCCCGGGTGGCTCGGGGCACCCGGGGGGCGGCGGTGGCCGAGACGCGCGGCGGCGGAACCGATGGGTGCGGCTCCGGGCCGGGTCGGGTGACCGATGTTGGTACGGGTACCGGTGACGACATAGCCCTTCACGCCGCCCGCCAGGGCGTTGCGTACGGCGCCGATGTCATCGGCGGCCGAGAGGGCGAGGCCGTTGGGCCAGCCCGCGGCGCGGGTCTCGGACAGCAGGGTCAGGCCGCTGCCGTCGGGCAGGTGGACGTCGGCCACGCAGATGTCGCGTGGATTGCCGACGCGGGGACGTGCCTCCGCGATGGAAGAAGCCTCGATCACGTCGCGTACTCCGAGGGCCCACAGGTGGCGGGTCACGGTGGAGCGGACGCGCGGGTCGGCCACGACGACCATGGCCGTCGGCTTGTTCGGGCGGTAGGCGACCAGGCTTGCGGGCTGCTCGAGGAGAACGGACACCAGGCCTCCTGGGGGGAAGGATGCGGGACGGAGCCGGCTCGGGGATGAAGCCGGGGGGCGAACCCGTGCTGCTGAAGGGGTCACTGACTCCTTCGGCAGCTGGGCCCCCCTCCTTTAGGGAAAGATCACGATTTGGTGAGTAACAATTAGGGCAATTCGGACGCGTGATCGATCATCCTACGAGCGGACCCCCGATCGGAGCCTCGCGCGAGCCCCGATCGCGCCCTCGCCAGGACCCGCGCGAGCCCCCTCCCGTCCCGCGGGAGAGGGCCCGCCGGAGAACCCGCCCGAGGGCTCCTACACCTGCTGGGGGCCACGCCGCTGGGGCAGCGAGACGACCCCCGCGCCCGACACCGTCCCCGTCGGCCCCGGCGCCGGTTCGGCCGGTGCGGGCGGCAGCCCCGCGATCTGGCAGAGCAGATCGCACCAGGCCGCCAGGTGCGCCCCCGTGTCCGGCACCCCGCCGAGCCCCTCGCGCGGCGTCCAGGAGGCCCGGATCTCGATCTGGGTCGCCGGCCTCCGGTCCGCGAGCCCGCCGAAATAGTGCGAGCCCGCCATGGTGACGGTCCCGCTCGCCTCCCCGTACGCGAGCCCGCGTGCCTCCATGGCCCCGGTCAGCCAGGACCAGCACACCTCGGGGAGCAGCGGGTCCGCCGCCATCTCCGGCTCCAGCTCCGCCCGGACGAGCGTCACCAGCCGGAACGTCCCCTTCCATGCCTCGTGGCCGTCCGGATCGTGCAGCAGCACGAGCCGTCCGTCCGCGAGATCGTCCTCGCCGTCGACGACGGCCGCCTCCACCGCGTACGCGTACGGGGCCAGGCGCTGCGGGGGCCTGGTCGGGTCGATCTCGATCTCGGAACGCAGTCGCGCCGATCGCAGCGCCTCCACCGCACGCCGGAAGGCGGCGGGTACCGGGTTCGTCTCCGTACTGTCCGCTGTCTCGTCCGTCCCTCTTTTGCCGTCGGAATGATCGGAAAAATGTCCCTGAGCCGCAGCCATGCGGGGAAGAGTAGGCGGAACGGGGCCTCGGTGCGGGGAGGGACACCCGGCCCGGACGAGCGGCTTCCCGCCACATGCGAAGATTCTGGGCGTGAGTGCCAATGACCGCCCGCAGGGCCAGCAGACGAAGCAGCAGTCGCGGACGCACGACTCCGCGTTCCTCAAGGCATGCCGGCGCGAGCCCGTGCCGCACACCCCCGTCTGGTTCATGCGGCAGGCCGGGCGCTCCCTCCCCGAGTACCTGAAGGTCCGCGAGGGCATCCCCATGCTCGAGTCGTGCATGCGCCCCGAGCTGGTCACCGAGATCACGCTCCAGCCGGTCCGCCGGCACAAGGTCGACGCGGCCATCTACTTCAGCGACATCGTCGTCCCGCTCAAGGCCATCGGCCTCGACCTCGACATCAAGCCCGGCGTCGGCCCGGTCGTCGCCGAGCCGATCCGCACCCGCGCCGACCTGGCCCGGCTGCGCGACCTGACCCCCGAGGACGTCCACTACGTCACCGAGGCCATCGGGATGCTCACCGCCGAGCTGGGCGAGACCCCGCTCATCGGCTTCGCGGGCGCGCCTTTCACCCTCGCGAGCTACCTCGTCGAGGGCGGCCCGTCGCGCAGCCACGAGCGCACCAAGGCGATGATGTACGGCGACCCGCAGCTCTGGGCCGACCTGCTCGACCGCCTCGCCGAGATCACCTCGGCCTTCCTCAAGGTGCAGATCGAGGCCGGCGCCTCCGCCGTCCAGCTCTTCGACTCCTGGGTGGGCGCCCTCGCCCCGGCCGACTACCGCCGCTCGGTGATGCCGGCCTCGGTGAAGGTCTTCGACGCGGTCGCCGGCTACGGAGTCCCGCGCATCCACTTCGGCGTGGGTACGGGCGAGCTGCTCGGCCTCATGGGCGAGGCGGGCGCGGACGTCGTCGGCGTCGACTGGCGCGTCCCGCTCGACGAGGCCGCCCGTCGCGTCGGCCCCGGCAAGGCGCTCCAGGGCAACCTGGACCCGGCCGTGCTCTTCGCCTCGCGCGAGGTCGTGGAGGCGAAGACGGACGAGATCCTCGCCGCCGCGAAGGGCCTGGAGGGGCACGTCTTCAACCTGGGTCACGGCGTCATGCCGTCGATGGATCCGGACTCCCTGACCCGCCTCGTCGACTACGTGCACACGCGGACGGCCGTCTGACCGTCGTCCGACGGCCGTCCGTGTGAGGGTCGAGGTGCCTCAGCCCTCGCAGTTGATCGGTGCGTTGCCGACGCCCACCCGGCAGAAGTCGAAGCCGAGGCTGCCGTCGACGACGCCCGCGTTGGCGGAGACCCGCAGGAAGTCGTTCCCGAGCCCGCCCGTGACGGCGCCGCTCGGGGCGACGGTCCCGGCCGTGAGGTAGTCGGCCGCGTCACCCCCGGACACCGTGCCGGAGATCGTGCCGGGGGTGCTGAGGTAGTCGGCGCCCGGACCGCCGGTCACCAGACCGGCGACCGAGCCGGTGACGATGATGGTGTCGCTGCCGCCGAGGCCGTTGACCTGGTCGCCGCCGGCGACCGAGGCGCAGCGGATGACGTCGCTGCCGGCGGTGCCGGACACGACCGTTCCGGTCACGGGGAAGCCGTTGACCGTGCAGGTCGTGACCGCGTGGGCCGGGGTCGCGGACAGGGCGAGCGGAGCGATGACGAGCGAGGCGGCGCAGAGCGTACGCGCGGTGTGTCTGATCATGCGACCAGACACTCATGGTGACGACGCTCCCGCAATTCGTCACCCCGCGTCACGCCGCCGCTCGGGTCATCCCGCCGCCCGAACAGCCGCCGTCGCCTTCCGGGCCGCGATCAGCACCGGGTCCCACACCGGCGAGAACGGTGGCGCGTACCCCAGGTCCAGGGCCGTCATCGCCTCCACGGTCATCCCCGCCGTCAGCGCGACCGCCGCGATGTCCACGCGCTTGGCCGCGCCCTCCCGCCCCACGATCTGCACCCCGAGCAGCCGTCCCGTACGCCGCTCCGCCAGCATCTTCACCGTCATCGGCGCGGCCCCCGGGTAGTAGCCCGCACGGCTCGTCGACTCCACCGTCACCGTCACGAACCGCAGCCCCACCTCCCGGGCGTCCCTCTCCCGCAGCCCCGTCCGCGCGATCTCCAGGTCGCACACCTTCGACACCGCCGTGCCCACCACTCCCGGGAAGGTGGCGTAGTCGCCGCCGACGTTCGCCCCGATGACCTGGCCGTGCTTGTTCGCGTGCGTCCCCAGCGGCACGTACCGCTCCCGGCCGGAGACCAGGTCCAGGACCTCCACGCAGTCACCGCCCGCCCAGATGTCCTCGTGGCCCCGCACCCGCATCGCGAGGTCGGTGAGCAGCCCGCCGGACGCGCCCAGCGGCAACCCCGCCGCCCGGGCGAGCGAGGTCTCCGGCACGACGCCCGTCCCCAGGACCACCACGTCCGCCGGATACTCGTCGGCGACCGTGGCCACCGCCCGCACCCGCCCGTCCGTGCCGGTCAGGATCTTCGTCACCTCCGCGGAGACGACCGTCGTGATCCCGAGGCCGTCCATCGCCCGGTGCACCAGCCGGCCCATGTCCGGATCGAGCGTCGCCATCGGCTGCTCGCCCCGGGTCAGGACCGTCACGTCGTACCCCCGGGAGAGGAGCGCCTCCGCCATCTCCACGCCGATGTAGCCGCCGCCGACCACGACCGCCCGCCGCCCCGGCGTCCGGGCCAGCGAGTCGAGCAGTGCCTGGCCGTCGTCGAGGGTCTGCACCCCGTGCACGCCGGGCGCGTCGATCCCCGGCAGCGGCGGACGCATCGGCCGGGCCCCGGTCGCGATCACCAGCTTGTCGAATCCCGTCCACGCCTCCGTACCCGCGTCGAGGTCCCGGGAGAGGACCCGCCTCCCCGGCACGTCGATCGCGGTCACCTCGGTCCGCATCCGCAGATCGATGTCCCGGGCCCGGTGCTCCTCCGGGGAACGGGCGATCAGCTCGCCCCGCGCGGCGACGTCCCCGCCGACCCAGTACGGGATGCCGCAGGCCGAGTACGAGGAGAAGTGACCGCGCTCGAAGGCGACGATCTCCAGCTCCCCGGCGGATTTGAGCCTGCGCGCCTGCGACGCGGCGGACATGCCCGCCGCGTCGCCCCCGATCACGATCAGTCGTTCAGTCATGAGAAGAAACTACTTCTCGGGGGTCTCCGGGGGTTCCGGAGCCGCGGTGACCCCGGCCGCGTTGGCTTCCGGCAGCGGGCCGGTCTCCGGGGCCGGGGCCGGGGCCGTGGCCCGGCGTGCCGCGCGGCGCGGGCGGAGCAGGCGGTGCCAGACGACGAAGGCGAACAGCGCCACCGCGAGCCACGGGGCCAGCGCGGCCAGGACGATCACGATCCAGGCGAGTGCCCCCACCAGCGCGTTCCACCCGCCGGACAGGGCGTCACCGAAGCCGGGGCGGCCCTCGTCCTCCTTCTTGTCGGCGCCCGGCTTCTCCTTCTCGGTCAGTTCGAGCGTGATCGTCGCCAGCGTCGTCCGGTCCTTCAGCGAGGACTGCTGGGCGAGCAGCGACTCCAGGTCCGCCTGGCGGCGGCTCAGCTCGCCCTCCAGGGTCACCACGTCGGCCAGCTTCTCCGCCCGCTGCATCAGCGCCCGCACCCGCGCCACGCTCGCCCGCTGCGTGGCGATCCGGCTCTCCACGTCCACCACCTGCTCGGTGACGTCCTTGGCGTCCGCCTTGCGGGCGAGGAGCTTGCCCGTGCCCGCCAGCTCGATGAGGACCGCGTCGTACTGCTCCTGCGGCACCCGCAGCACGATGTGCGAGGTGACGTACGTGTCGTCGAACCGCTCCGTCGACTCGTTCTCCACCAGACCGCCGGCGCCCGTCGCCACCCTGCGGGCCGTGACCAGGGCCTTCGCCGCGTCCTCGACCTCCACGGTCAGCGAGGCCGTACGGATGACGTGCTGCTGCTGCCGCACGGCCTTGCCCGGCGCCGCGGACTGCTGCTCGCTGCCCGAGGCGGCGTCGGCCGCGCCCTCGGCCTTCGCGTCCCCGGAGGCGGGCTTCGCCGCGCTCAGGTCCCTCTGGCTCTTGCCGCCGCCGTGGTCCGCCGAGTCGCCCGCGCCGCAGCCGGTCAGGACGAGCGAGGCCGTCAGGAGCGCGGCGGCCGCCGTCGTCCGGGCCGCCCGTGACACCGTTCGTGTTCTGTTCATGCTTCCCCCCAGGGAATGGTGGCGAGTCGTGCCCCTTGGACGTGGGAGGCCTCGGTGCGGGTTGCCGTCCGGCGGTAGCGATGCGGTCACGTTCCGGCCTCGGATCGGGAGCGCGCGGGCGATTTGAGAGAGTGGTCCCATGAACGCGGACACCACGGGACCCCACGTCGTCGTCGCCGGAGGCGGGATCGCCGGACTCGCGGCCGCCCTCCGGCTCGCCACCGCCGGCCACCGGGTGACCCTCCTCGAAGCGGGCGACCGCCTCGGCGGCAAGCTCCTCGCCGGGGAGATCGCGGGCGCGCCCGTGGACCTCGGCGCAGAGTCGCTGCTCGCCCGCCGCCCCGAGGCCGTGGCCCTCGCCCGGGCCGTCGGCCTCGGCGACCGGCTCCAGGCGCCGGCCACGACCACCGCGTCCGTCTGGTCCCGTGGCGAGCTCACCCCCATGCCCAAGGGCCATGTGATGGGCGTCCCCGGCGACGCCCGCGCCGTCGACGGGCTGCTCTCCGAGGAGGGCGTGCGCCGGATCGGCCTCGACCGCGAGCTGCCCCCGACCGGGATCGGCGACGACATCGCCATCGGCGCGTACGTCGCCGAGCGCATGGGCCACGAGGTCGTCGACCGGCTCGTCGAGCCCCTTCTCGGCGGCGTCTACGCCGGTGACGCCTACCGCATCTCGATGAAGGCCGCCGTCCCCGCCCTCTTCGAGGCCGCCCGCCGCCACCCCACGCTCACCGCCGCCGTCCACGCCGTCCAGCAGGCCGGAGCCGCCGTCCCGGCCGACGCGGCGGGCGCCGCCACCGGCCTCGGCGGCTCCGTCTTCCTCGGCCTGGAGGGCGGTGTGGGGACCCTGCCCGGCGCCGTCGCCGACGCGATCCGCGCCGCCGGCGGCGAGATCCTCACCCGTACCCCCGTCACCGCCCTGCGCCGCACCGGACCGGCCGGCTGGGAGGTCGTGGTGGGAGAAGCGGGCGACCGGGTCCTGGCCGCCGACGCCGTGGTTCTCGCCACCCCCGCCGGGCCCGCCGCCGCGCTCCTCGCCGGCCACGCGCCCGCCGCCTCCACGGAACTGGCGGAGATCGCGTACGCCTCCATGGCCCTGATCACCCTTGCCTTCCGCCGCGCGGACATGCCCGCCCTCCACGGCTCCGGCTTCCTCGTGCCGCCCGTCGACGGCCACACGATCAAGGCGTCCACCTTCTCCAGTCAGAAGTGGCGGTGGGTCGCCGACGGGGCTCCCGACCTCTTCGTGCTGCGCACCTCCGTCGGCCGCCACGGCGAGGAGGCGCAGGTCCACCGCGAGGACACCGACCTCGTCGCCGCCTCCCTCAAGGACCTCGCCGCCGCCACCGGGCTCACCGCCCGCCCCGTCGCCACCACCGTCACCCGCTGGACCGGCGGCCTGCCCCAGTACCCCGTGGGCCATCTCGCCCGCGTCGCCCGGGTCCGCGAGGCCGTCGCCGCCCTTCCCGGACTGCGTGTCGCGGGCGCCGCGTACGACGGCGTCGGCATCCCCGCGTGCGTCGCCTCGGCCCATCGAGCGGCCGACGAGATCATCGCCACGTCGAAAAGGACCGACCCCGGTGCGGGGCACTCCTCGTGACGGGCGAGAATAGGCGTATGAGTGCGCCCGAAAAGATCCCGAACGCCGGTAAGAAGGCGAAGGACCTCAACGAGGTCATCCGCTACACCCTGTGGTCTGTGTTCAAGCTGCGCGATGTTCTGCCCGAGGACCGCGCCGGTTACGCCGACGAGGTCCAGGAGCTGTTCGACCAGCTCGCCGCCAAGGACATCACCGTCCGCGGCTCGTACGACCTGTCCGGTCTGCGCGCCGACGCCGACGTCATGATCTGGTGGCACGCCGAGACGAGCGACGAGCTCCAGGAGGCGTACAACCTCTTCCGCCGCACCAAGCTGGGCCGCTCCCTGGAGCCGGTCTGGTCCAACATGGCGCTGCACCGCCCCGCCGAGTTCAACAAGTCGCACATCCCGGCCTTCCTGGCCGACGAGAACCCGCGCGACTACGTCTCGGTCTACCCCTTCGTCCGCTCCTACGACTGGTACCTGCTGCCGGACGAGGACCGCCGCCGGATGCTCGCGGACCACGGCAAGATGGCCCGCGGCTACCCCGACGTCCGCGCCAACACGGTCGCCTCCTTCTCGCTCGGCGACTACGAGTGGCTCCTCGCCTTCGAGGCCGACGAGCTGCACCGCATCGTCGACCTCATGCGCCACCTGCGCGCCTCCGAGGCGCGGATGCACGTCCGCGAGGAGGTCCCGTTCTACACCGGTCGCCGCAAGAGCGTCGCCGACCTGGTGGCGGGCCTGGCCTGACACGGCCGTACGAACCTGGTGGCGGCCCGGCTCCCGGCCGGGCGCGCCACCCCTTGACCCGGAAGATCAGACGGCGGGCGTCTTCATTGCCCTCCCGTCCAGCGACACCGGGTCCGGCTCCGGGTGCGGCGCGCATGATGCGCGCCGCACCGGCGTCATTTCCGGGCCCTTTTTCCCCCTACGGCAGGCGTACCGGAGCGTGTCCCCGGAGTGCCGCGCGGAGCTCCGGCTCCAGGACGGCGGGGCCGCGGGTCGCGAGCGCGGTGAGCGGATCGGCGGGGGAGAGGCCGGAGAGCAGCCGCTGCCCGGCGGGGGACGCCCAGCGGGTGTACGGGTACACCTCGACGCGGCCGATCAGCAGGCAGAGCCCGCAGGCGAGCAGCGGCAGCGCGAACGCGGCGACGACCGGGGCCCGTTCGGCGCCGGGCACGAGGAGCGCCGCCGCCGTCCCGAGCGCCAGGGACAGCAGGAAGGCGGCCCGCACCGCGCGGACCCCGGCCGCGATCTCCCGGCGGCCCGACTCGGACACGGCGAGCCCCCGGTCGACGAGCCGCTGAGCGAGCGCCCGCACCGCGTCGGCGGCGGCCACCGCCGGACGGACCGCGGGGATCGGGGACTGCCCGCCGGGCCCGATGGCACCGAGTACGGTGCTCTCCCACTCGTCCCGTGAGCCGGTGGAGGAGTCCACGACCGTCGCCCAGCCGGTGTGGGCGAGCAGCAGCCGCCGCTCCCGGTGCATGGTGACGAGGGTGAGATCGGTGACCCGGAGCGGACCGCCGGCGAGGTAGGCGGCTTCGAGGACGGTGAGCTCCGCGTCGTCCCCTGTAGGGGACGACGGAGCGGGCCGGGCCGCCACGAGGGTGGCCCGGCACAGCCGCGCGCAGCCGATGCCGGCCACGACGCACGCCACGAGGAGAAGCGGAACCCAGACCATGTCCGAGTTCTACGACAGGACCGGCAGGCCCGCCACTCGAACGGGTGATCAGCTGCTGGAGCTGGAACACGAACTCCCGCTGGAACTGGAGCTGGAGCACGAACTGCCGCTGGAGCTCGAACAGGAACTGCCGCCGCCTCCGCCGCCGCAGCTCGACCCTCCGCCCGAGCACGAACCGGAGGAACACGAACCGGACGAGCAGGAACCGGAGCCTCCGCCAGGAGAGGAGCCGCCCCCGCCGCAGAAGCTGTTCTCCGCGCACCACGCGACGGCGACACCGGCGGCGTAGTCCGCGGTGGAGTGATGCGCGGCCGCCGGCCGCCTTCCGCGCCCGCGTCCCCGCGGCGGCGCGTACACCCGGGCGGCGGCGAGGAGTTGTTCCCGCAGCACCGGGTCGGGCAGACCCCGCAGCCCGTACAGGGCCACGAGATGACCGGCGTCCGCGAGGTGGCCATGGGTCCTGCCGTACGCCGCGAGGGCGGCCTGCCCGGCCGAGGTGATCCGCTTCGAGGCGACCGCCCCGCACGAGATGGCCGTGACCCCGGCGGCGAACAGGGCGGGCAGCACCTTCACCACGAACGGCACCGACATCTCCTGTGCTGTGGCGAGGTCGAGGACCGTGAGGACGACCGAGACGGGGAAGAGGAAGAACGCCGTGAGGCCGAGCGCGAGGCACCAGCCGAGGGTGCTGCTCCGCCGCGCCGGTTCCACGATCAGCCCGCGCGCCGCGAGCCCGTCGCCGATCTCCTGGACCGCCGGGTGCCGCATCGCGGCGAGCCGCAGGTGGTGCAGGGCCCCGTGCGGGGCGGCCGCGTGCTCCTGGAGCACGGCGCGTTCCACCGGGTCGTGCGCGACGGGCCGGACGACCGCGACGATGCCGGGGCCGCCGATCGCGATCCGGCCGTCGTACTGGAGGGCGGCGATGGCGGTGTCGACGACCCGTGCCGGGCCGCCGTTCAGGAAGGCGGCCTCGTACCGGTCGTGGACCGGCCCGCCGGATCCGCCGCGCGACCGGACGACGCGGGTGACGAGCAGCGCGATGCCGGCGGCGCCGGCCACGTAGAAGACGACGACCAGGGTGTTCACGACGACCTCCGTACGAGGGCGTGGCGGGCGGCCCGGGCGAGCCGGACGGCGCGGCCGGGGGGACGGCTGCCGGAACGGTCCTGCCACCACTCCGTGAGCCGCCGTCGGGCGGCCGGGTCCTCGGGGCGGTCGGCGAGCAGCAGGTGCTCGGCGAAGTCGAGGGCGTCACGGCGGTAGCCGCCGGTCATGGGGCGGGTCCTGGCGTACGCGAGGAACGCGGGCCGGAAGCCCTTGCCGAGGATCTCCGGCAGCTCGGGGGCGACCTTCGCGACGACACCGGCCCGCTTGGCCGCGAGCGCCCGGCTCTGCACCCCGAGGCGCCGGCTGTCGAAGCCCTCGGGGGCGGGGGTTCCGGCGACGAGCGCGGACAGCAGCGAGGCTTGCGCGAGCGCGACGCGCTGGCGTGCGCCTTCCTGCGGCATGGGCTCGTGCATGGGCTCGTGCACGGGTGCGTGCTCCTGTACGACGGGGGCGCCCGGCATCGGCCCGCCCGAGACGCGGGCACCGGCGCCGATGAGCAGCGGCGCTCGTCGGGATGCGGGTACCGACGATCGGGCGCCGCGCGGGTGGGCCGTGCTCACCCGCCCCATGAGCTCCGTCCGGGAGGTAGCCCCAGCCCCGGCGGAACACATGCCCACAGCGGGTACCGTCTCCCGGATCACCGTCAGCTCCGCCGCCAGCTCCTCCGCCGGCGGGAAGTCGTCGTCCCGCTCCAGGAGGACGCCGGGCGGGGAGACCCGCGAGGCGAGGTCCGCCAGAACGTCGAGCACGGCACCCGGCACCGGATGCGCGTGGGTGTCGTGCCAGACGCCGTCGCGTTCGACGCCGCCCGCGACGTGGACGTACGCGATGGCCTCCACCGGCAGCTCGGACAGGGCCTTCGCCGGGTCCTCGCCGCGGTTGACGTGGTTGGTGTGGAGGTTGGCGACGTCGATGAGGAGGCGTACCCCCGTACGTTCCACGAGCTCCGCCAGGAACTGTCCCTCCGTCAGTTCCTCCCCGGGCCAGGCGATCAGGGCCGCGATGTTCTCCAGGGCGAGCGGCACGGGCAGCGCGTCCTGCGCGATGCGCACGTTCTCGCAGAGCACGTCGAGCGCGTCCCGGGTCCGGGGCACGGGCAGCAGGTGGCCCGCTTCGAGGAGCGGCGACGCGGTGAGCGGCCCCCCGGCCCGTACGAACGCGATGTGCTCCGTGACCAGCGGCGCCCCCAGGGCCACCGCCTTCTCCCCGAGCGCCGCGAGCCGCGCGGGGTCCGGCCGGTCCGCGCCGCCGAGCCCCAGCGACACCCCGTGCGGGACGACCGTCACGCCGCGCTCCCGCAGGCGGGTCAGCGAGTCGGGCAGGTGGTCGGCGCAGATGTTCTCCGCGACCACCTCGACCCAGTCGACGCCGGTCAGCGCCTCCACCGCCTCCGCGATCTCGGGACGCCAGCCGATGCCGATGCCGAGTTCCGCCATGTCCCCCATGTCCCGTCCCCCGTCCTTCGGTCCTCAGTCATCCACGTGATGACCCCCGTGGAGACGTTCGAACCCCGGGAGGGGGACGTTCAGAGCTACATTTGAGGTTCCGGCGTCCGGAGGGCGGCTCCGCCCAGATCGAGCCGGTCGGCAAGACCGGCCTTCGTGAACGCGGCGACCACGTCGTCCCGGCTCTCGGTGAAGTGGGCCCAGCTGTCGCAGTGGACGGGAACCACGCGGCGGGCGCCGAGGATCCCGGCCGCCTCGGCGGCCTGTGCGCTGTCGAGGACGATCACAGCGCCGTCGAAGAGCTGGGTGAAGCGCGGGGCCCCGGCGAACAGGATGGCCGTGTCCACCGGACCGAACCGCTCGGCGATCTCCTCGACCAGTGCGAGCGAGGCGTTGTCGCCGCTGACGTAGACCGTGGGCAGGTCCTGCCCGGTCAGGACGAATCCGACGACCTGGCCGGTGACCGGCTCGACCTCCTCGCGGGTGCCGGGCCCGTGGAGGGCGGGCACGCCCGTGACGGTGACGGTGCCGCCGCCGGGGCGGTCCAGGACGACCGGCTCCCAGTCGGCGAGGCCCTTGGCCCCGGCCCCCAGGCGCTGCGCGCCGCCGGGCGTGGTCAGGGTCAGCGGGACGTCCGCGAGCAGGGCCCGGCCGGACGCGTCGAGGTTGTCGGGGTGCTCGTCGTGGGAGAGCAGCACCACGTCGATCGGGCCGAGTTCGGCCGGTGCGGCGGAGGCGGGCGCCGTCTTGGTCAGCAGGCCGCCGCGCACGGGGTACTCGCGGGGCGCGTCGAAGGTGGGGTCCGTGAGGAAGCGCAGGCCGCCGTACTCGAAGAGCGCGGTCGGGCCGCCGAGGACGCGGACGGGGAGCTGCTCGTGCTGGGTGGGCGTGCTGATGTCAGTCATCAAAACCTCACGAATAAGTGGCGATCCATCCGTGAGAACCATAGCCCATGCCTCACGGATAAGCGCAACCCGTACCATGAGAACCATGAGTGAGACGTCGACGCAGACCGCCGAATCCGTGCTGCCGCCCGCGCCGGGGGAGGAGGAGTACGCCGCCCTCGCCTTCGTGAACAGCGCCGTCGCGCTGCCCGGAGGGCACTCCATGGACTTCCTCGGGACCCCCGAGGCCACGAACCGGTGGCTCACCGAGCACGGCCTCGCGCCGGCCGACGCCGGGGTGCAGGAGATGTGCGCGGCACAACTGCGCTCCCTGCGCGAACACATCGGTTCGCTGTGCGCCGCCCGCGTCGCGGGGCTGCCCGCCCTGCCCATGGCGGTCTCCGCCGTCAACGACGCACTGAGCAAAGCCCCCACGGCCGCCCTGCTGTACTGGGACGAGAAGAACGGCCCCTACCGCGCGGCGCCCTGCCCCACGGACCAGATCCTCGGCCGCGCCCTCGCGACCCTCGCGGCCAACGCCGCCGACCTCCTCACCGGCCCCGACGCCGAGCGCCTCACCCGCTGCGGCTCCACCCCGTGCCGCCGCTACCTGCTGCGCAACGGCCGCCGCACATGGTGCTCCACCCGCTGCGGCGACCGCGCCCGCGCCGCCCGCGCCTACGCCCGCCGCACCCGACCGGAGGCGGAGTGACGGCTCACCTGGTGCGCGGGACCGTGTGGTAGCTCGTGGTCAGCGTCCATTCGACGAGCGTGCCCGGGCGTTCCCGCAGCGCGCGGAGGGTGATGCCGGCGGGATCGGACACGCAGGTGCGGAGGATCGCCTTGTGCCGCACGGAGCACGGTTCCGAGATCCTCGCCCGCGCGTTGTCACCGGGTGAGTCCCAGGACAGCAGCTCCCCGCCTTTGACGCTCGCGACGGCGTCCCCTGCGGGACCGTCCACGACGAAGTACAGGTGCACCCGCATCATGCAGTCCATGGCGGGCTGCTTCGGGGCGTTCTGGTCGAGGAAGTTCCTGCCGCCACCCCGGGAGCACACGTCCATCAGTGTGGTGCGCAGGGCCGGACCCCACGGCCCGGACCTGCCGATCTCCTCGGCGCGCGCCCGCAGTTCACGCTCGGCGCGCTCCCGCTTCCGCCGGACCTCGTCCGACCTGGCGATCTTCCGGAGCTTTCCTTTGCGGGGGCGGCGGGTACAGGCGTCGATCCCCACCAGGACGAACAGAAGCAGCAGGGACGCGGCCTGGCCGGCCCGGTGGCCTAAGTGCGAGCTCATGCCCCGAGTCTCCTACGGCCGGGGCAGCCGCAGGTGAGAAGCGAAGAGGTGACTCCCCTCGGACACGACCGTCTTCCCGGGCGCGATCTCCGTGAATCCGGCGTCCCGCACCACGGGCAGCCCGCTGTCGCCCGCCGCGAGCGCGGCCCAGTGCTCCGGCGTCGCGGTGCGCACCGCGAGCGGGAAGCCCGCCTCCTGCCAGGCCTTCCGGTCCGCGTCCGGCATCGCCCACCACAGCAGCTGCGCGCCGTGTCCGGCCTGCGCCATCGTCTTGCCCGCCGACATGTCGAGACCGGGGTTGATCCAGAGCGTCACGGCCCCGTCCGGTACGGGGCCGGGCGCGACCGGGTCGTCGAGGTCGGTGCCCGACACCTGGAGCTTGGCCAGCTCCTTGGGCCAGCCGTCGAGCGGCACCGGCGGGAAGACCCGTACCTCCGCCTCCGCGCCGGTCACGGTGATCCCCGGGAGCGCTCCGGCCTTCCGCCACTCCGAGCCGCGCGCCCGGCGCACGACCTTGCGGATCCGGGCGTCCTGCCAGTCCGTCATGAGCTGCGCCCACTCGCCCTCACCGAGGGAACGGTCGTCGGCGAGGATCTCCAGGACGGCCCGCGCGGCGGTCTCCAGGGCGTCGGTGCGCGACGGGGGCGCGTCGCGCTCGATCCGTACCACCAGGGGGAGGACGAACTGGGGCTTCTCATCGCGGAGGTCGGTCTCGTCGCTGCTCACCCGGCAAGTCTGCCACCCCGTGGCGTACGGCCGACGACGGGGGATTCTTGTGGGAATCGATGCTTCCGGGCCAGGATGCCCTGCATGAAGAGCGATCTTTTCGCCGGCGAACACCTCGCCGAGGCGGCCGGCTTCCCGGGCATGACCCTGCAGAACGCGAAGTCGGTCAAGTACACCGTCAATGGAGAGATGCACGCCCGCCAGGGCTCGATGATCGCCTTCCGCGGCGACCTCCACTTCGAGCGCAAGGGCCAGGGCATCGGCGGCCTGCTCAAGCGGGCCGTCACCGGCGAGGGCCTGGCGCTGATGGCCGTGCGCGGCCAGGGCGAGGCCTGGTTCGCGCACGAGGCGCAGAACTGCTTCATCATCGAGATCGAGCAGGGCGACGCCTTCTCGGTCAACGGCCGCAACGTCCTCTGCTTCGACTCCACCCTCCACTACGAGATCAAGACCGTGAAGGGCGCCGGGGTCACCGGCGGCGGCATCTTCAACTCCGTCTTCTCCGGCTACGGGAAGGTGGCGCTGATCTGCGAGGGCAGCCCCATCGTCATCCCGATCTCCCCGCAGGCCCCCGTGTACGTCGACACCGACGCCGTCGTCGGATGGAGCGAGCAGCTCCGCACCTCGCTGCACCGCTCGCAGTCCGTCGGCTCGATGATCCGCGGCGGCTCGGGCGAGGCGGTGCAGCTCAAGCTGGAGGGCCAGGGCTTCGTCGTCGTCCGGCCCAGCGAGCTCACCCCGCAGAAGAACTCGTCGAGTTGAGGCTGGAGCGGGCCGGGCGCCGGTACGGCCCGCGCGGGCCGTGGGTCCTGCGCGGGGCCGTCCTCGACCTGCCCGCCTCCACCCTCGTCCGGGTCGTCGGCACCAACGGCACCGGCAAGTCGACCCTGCTCCGGCTGATCGCCGGGATCGACGCACCGAGCGAGGGCCGGATCACCGGCCGCCCGCCCCGCACCGCGTACGTCCCCGAGCGTTTCCCCGCGGCGCTGCCCTTCACGGCCGCCGACTACCTGGTCCACCTGGGCCGCGTCCAGGGCCTCGGCCGGGCGGTGGCCAGGGCCCGCGCCGGGGAGTGGCTGGAGCGCTTCGGGGCCGGGGAGCACGCCCGTACCGAACTGGCGGAACTCTCCAAGGGCACCGGCCAGAAGGTCGCCGTCGCCCAGGCCCTCATCGCCGACCCGGACCTCCTCGTCCTCGACGAGGCCTGGACGGGCCTCGACACCACGGCCCGCACCGCACTCGACCGCGCCGTCCGGGAACGGGTCGCGGCGGGCGGCACGGCCGTCTTCGTCGACCACGACCCGCGCCGCCTGGCGGGGGAGGCGGACGCGGTGTACGAGGTGGAGGCGGGTGCGGTACGGGCCGTGGCGCCCGCCGCGCGGGACGTCCCGCAGGGCCCCCGGGTGCGGATCACCGCCTCCGGCGGCAAGCCCCTTCCGGAGGGCCTGCCCGGCGCCCCGGCCACCGAGCCGCCGGACCCGGCCGACCCCGCCGGCCTCCTCGTCCTCACCGTGGCCGCGGCACACTCCGACGCCCTGCTCGGGGCGCTCCTCGCCGCCTCCTGGCACATCCACCGACTCGACTCCGAAGGCGTCCGGGTATGACGGCGCTCCTGCGCTACCAGACGGGTCTGCTGCTCCGCTCGCAGCGCTGGCTCGCACCGCTCCTCCTGTACGCGGCCTTCCTCGCCGTCGGCGTCCGCGCCGGCGAACCCGTGCTCGGCGCCCTCGGTTTCTCGGCGGCGCCCCTGGTGCCGGTGACGGCCTGGTGCGTGCGGATCTGCCTCACCCAGGAACCGCCCGCCGCCCGGCACGTCGTCGCCGCGGCCGCCGGCCGGAGCCGCGCCCACCTCGCGGCACTCGTCATCGGCACCGCACTGCCGGGCCTCCTCGGCGTGGCCGCCGTCCTCGGTCTCACCGCGATCGGCGACCGGCGCGGGATCGGCCCGCTCGCCGCCACGGGCGCCGGGCTCCTCGCGACGGCGGCCTGCGTCCTGACGGGCGCCGCCGTCGGCGCGCTGACCGCCCGCCCGTTCGTCAAGGCCACCGGCTGGTCGGTCACGGCCCTGGTGTCCGGCTCGCTGCTCGCCCTCGTCACCACCGGCTCCCCGGCGAAGCACGCCCTGACCGTGCTGGTCACCGGCTCCCGCACGACGACCGCGCACCTTCCCTGGCTCGCGTGTGCCGGTGCCGTGCTCCTCGCGGCGGCGACGGCGGCCCTCGCCTGCCGGGCCACAGCACGACTGGAGTGAGTACGCTCGAAGGTATGACCGAGTCCACGTCGTACTGCGACGGAACCCCCGGGCCCACCGGCCCGAAGCCCGAACCGGCGGCCGAGGGACCGTTCGCCTCGTGCGTGCTGTGCCAGGAGCCGACCGAGTACCCGGAGTCGACCAAGGGGATCACGCTCTGCCCGGTCTGCGAGTGGCAGGAAGCCCAGCGCACGGCCTGCTCGGGCTGACGGGCCCAGCCGGAGGAATACGCTCAGCGGCCGCCCATCAGCTCCGAGACCTTCACGAAGCGGTAGCCGCGCGCCCGCAGCTCCGGGACGATCCGGCGGATCGCCTCCTCGGTGACGGGGGCGGCGCTGCGCGTGCAGTGCATGACGACGAGCGAACCGGGCTTCACCCCGTCGAGCACCTGCTCGGCGACGGCGTCCGCGTCCTTGGCGAAGGCGTCGCCGCTGACCACGTCCCACTGGACCGCCGTCACCCCGGCCGGGCCGAGCGCGCGCAGGGCCGCGTCGTCGTAGCAGCCGCCGGGGAAGCGGAAGTACGGGACGACGTTGACGGCACCGGCGTCCCGGAAGGCGTCGAAGGCCCGCTGCACGTCGGCGGTCATGTCAGGTCCCGCGACGGTCGGGAGGCCGTAGCAGGGGGACGCGAAGGCGTAGTGGCTGTAGGAGTGGTTGGCGATCTCGAAGCGCGGGTCGCCGCCGATGGACTTGGCCTGGTCCGGGTACTCCTCCGCCCAGCGGCCCGTCATGAAGACGGTGGCGTCCACCTTGAGCCGGCGCAGGGTCGCGATGAGCTGGGGGTTGTCGAAACGCTCGCCGCCCGCGGCCCGGGGGCCCTGGTCGGCCGTCATGTCGGCGTCGAAGGTGAGCGCGACGACCTTCTCGGTGCCCTGCGCGCGGCGGCTGTAGACGGGGGTGAGCCCCCCGGGCCCCGGCGCCATGGTGGGCGGCGCGGCGGGCACGCGCGCGGGCTTCGGGCCGGCGGCCGCGCTCGCCCCGGCCGACGGGCTGTGGGACGCGGTCGGGGTCTTCGCCTTCGGCGCCCTCGGCTTCTCGGCGGCGCCCCCGCCGCAGCCGACGAGAGCGGCGCCCAGGAGAACGAACGCCGCCATCTTTCGTACAGGAATGTTCACGATCGGAAGTTAACCGATCAAAGTGACTAGCGCTCGCGACTCGACAGCAGCAGCACCCGAGTCCACGCACTGAGCTGACGCACCATCGCCTGAGCGTGCGCGGCCCGCTCGCGGCGGAAGGGGAGGACGATGGCGCCGCTCACGTCAGCAGGAGCCGCCGCCGGCACTCGTCCACGTCGAAGTCCCCCGGCGGGTACGTCGGGTCCAGCGTCTCCAGATGTTCGAGCAGCAGCTTGCTGATCGCCCAGTTCCGGTACCACTTGCGGTCCGCCGGGACCAGGTACCACGGGGCCTCGTCCGTCGTGCAGCGTTCGAGGGCGATCTCGTACGCCTCCCGGTACGCCGGCCACACCGCCCGCTCCTCGATGTCGCCCGCGTTGAACTTCCAGTGCTTCTCGGGGTTGTCCAGGCGCTCCAGGAGCCGGTTGCGCTGCTCCTCGTACGAAATGTGCAGGAAGATCTTGACGACCGTCACCCCGTCGTCGGCGAGGGACTTCTCGAAGCGGTTGATCTGGCCGTAGCGCCGGCCGAGCTGCGAGCGCGGGACCAGGTCGCGGACGCGCGCGATGAGGACGTCCTCGTAGTGCGAGCGGTCGAAGATGCCGATCTCGCCCGGCTGCGGGAGCGCCTTCATGATCCGCCAGAGGAACGGATGGTTCCTTTCCTCCTGGGTTGGCGCCTTGAAGGCGCGGATGCGGCAGCCGGACGGGTTGAAGAGGCCGATGACGTGCTTGACCGTGCCGCCCTTGCCGCTGGTGTCCATGCCCTGGAGGACCAGGAGCAGCCGGCGCCGGTCGCCCGCCGTGCTCGACGCGTACAGGCGTTCCTGGAGGTCCGCGAGGCGCGGTGCGAGGGCGGCGGTGGCGGCCAGGCCGGCCGCCTTGTCGGCGGGGCCGGCCAGGGTCGCCGAGGCGTCGTACGCGGTGAGGTCGAGCCGCTCGCCCTCCGGCACGCGGAGCACGTCCCGCAGGGGCGTGTCCTGCGGATGCAACCGCCCCTTCGGCCTCCGGTCCGCCTTCTTCCGGTCGTCCTTCTTCTTCGCCACCGCGTGACCCTTCCGCCGCGCCACTCGTCCTTCCCCGATCCTGCGACGGAACCAGGTCGACCGCGACCGCGACCGCGCCCGCGAACCGCCTCAGCTCAGCACCACGGGCCCGTCACCGCGAACGTCGTCCCCGGCGTGTAGCAGTTCACGTACATCGTGGAGCCGTCCGGGGAGAAGGTGACGCCCGCGAACTCGCCCCACTCCGGGGCCTCGGGCGTCCCGATGTTCTGCGCCCCCCGGGCGACCGGGTACACCTCCCCCTTCCTGCTCACCCCGTAGACGTGCTGCGCCCCGTCGCCGTCCTCGCTGACCATCAGGCCGCCGCTCGGCGTCAGACAGATGTTGTCCGGCGACTCGCCCGGCAGCTGGATGTCCGTGCTCGGGCCGAAGACGACGACGAGCGTGAGGCGGCGCCGGTGCGGCTCGTACTTCCACACCTGTCCGAAGTGGGTCGCGCCCGAGCCGTCCGTGAGGCGGGCGAAGGAGGACACGAAGTACACGGCCCGTCCGCCCCAGTAACAGCCCTCCAGCTTCTGGGCGTGCGTGATGCCCTTCGGCCCGAAGTCCTGGAGCCTGATCGGGGTCTCGGCCGCCTGCGGATCCGGTACGGGGACCCACTCGACGCCCTCGAAGCGCGCGCCGGTCTCCTGGATCACGGACAGGTCGGGTACGCCGGGCACCCGCATCGCCTCCAGGGCGCCGCCCGCGCGCAGCGAACCGGTGCCGCCGAGCGGCTTGCGCGGGAGGAAGCGGTAGAACAGGCCGAAGGGCTGCTGGAAGGCGTCCTCCGTCTCGTACACGATGCCGCTCGACGGGTCGACGGCGATCGCCTCGTGCTGGAAGCGGCCCATCGCGGTGAGGGGGACGGCCCCGGTGCGGCGCGGGTCGGCTCCGTCGACCTCGAAGATGAAGCCGTGGTCCTTGGTGTAGCCGTTCGTCCCGGCCTTGTCCTCGGTCTCCTCGCAGGTCAGCCAGGTGTTCCAAGGGGTGTGTCCGCCCGCGCAGTTGACGGCGGTCCCGGCGATGGCGACGCGCTCGCCGAGGACGTTGTTCCGGCCGTCGAGTTCGAGGGCCGTGCATCCGCCCTTAGCGGCGGGGTCGTACGTCAGGCCGGGGACGGTGGGGACGCCGATGAGCCCGGTGACCCGGTTCTCGTGGTTGCGGACGAGGTGCACGCGCCCGCGCCGGCCGGGGAAGGCGCCCATGCCGTCGTGGTTGCTGGGGACGGGTCCCTCGCCGGAGCGGAGCGGATCGCCCTGCCGGGAGAGGACCTTGTAGCGGAAGCCGGCCGGGAGGTCGAGGAGCCCGGCGGGGTCGGGGAGGAGAGGACCGTACCCCGCTCCTCTCGCGGCCACCGCGCTGCCGGCGAAGAGTTCGGAGAGCGCGCCGGTGAAGGCGATCCCGGCGACGGACGCGCCGGTGCGGGAGAGGATCTGACGTCGTGTCGCGGACATGAGGCAACCCACTTTCCTGTTGGCGGACAGGCGTGTGCTGTGCACAGTGACGTGCGCTGTGGACTGTGCTGTGGAGTGTGCTGTGACGTGTGACCCGCATGTGTGTATCACGCACTGTGGTGACACGTGAACCATGCGGGCCACAACAGCCTCATGTGGCGCGTGAACTGATCCGGCGTCAGGCCAGTTCGGCGGTGAGCGTGATCGTCGTGCCGGTGAGCGCCTGGCTGACGGGGCAGTTCTTCTTCGCGTCCTCGGCGAGCGCCTGGAACTGGTCGGCGTCCAGGCCCGGGACCTCGCCGCGCACGGTCAGGTGGATGCCCGTGATGCCCTTGCCCGGCTGGAAGGTGACGTCGGCCTGGGTCTCCAGGCGAGTCGGCGGGCTGCCCGCGTTGGCCAGACCGCCGGAGAAGGCCATCGAGAAGCAGGAGGAGTGCGCGGCGGCGATGAGCTCCTCGGGGCTCGTCTTGCCGTTCGGCTCGTCCTTCCGGGCCGGCCAGGAGACGTCGTACGAGCCGAGGCCGGACGAGTCGAGGGTGACGACGCCGGAACCCTTGAGGAGGTCGCCCTGCCAGACGGTGTGGGCGTGACGCACGGTGGCCATGGTGGATCCCTTTCGATCGGGTACGGCCCCCAAGCTACTGCGCCACAAGCCCCTTCGCGTCGCGCGCGAGCGCGGTGAGCCGGGAGATCGCCCGGAAGTACTTCTTGCGGTATCCGCCGTTCAGCATCTCGTCGCTGAAGAGCCGGTCGAAGGGCAGTCCGGAGGCGAGGACGGGTATCTCACGGTCGTAGAGGCGGTCGGCGAGGACGACGAGCCGGAGCGCCGTCGACTGGTCGGGGACCGGCTGGACGTCGGTGAGGCAGACCGCCGCGAGGTCGTCGGTGAGCGCGCCGTACCGGCTCGGGTGCACCTTGGCCAGGTGGTCGAGCAGGTGCGGGAAGTCGTCGAGGGAGGCGCCCGGCGTCGCGTACGCGGTCTCCGTGACGACCTGGTCGGAGTACGGGGCGGGGGCCTCGGGCAGGCCGCGGTGGCGGAAGTCCTCGCCGTCGATCCGCAGCGGCATGAAGTGCGCGGAGAGGCCCTGGATCTCGCGGAGGAAGTCGGCGGCGGCGAAGCGGCCCTCGCCGAGCTTGCCGGGGAGCGTGTTGGAGGTGGCGGCGAGGGCCACGCCCGCCTCGACGAGCTTGCCGAGGAGGCTGGAGACGAGGACGGTGTCGCCCGGGTCGTCCAGCTCGAATTCGTCGATGCAGAGGAGACGGTGCCCGCTGAGGGTCTTCACCGTCTGCTGGAAGCCGAGCGCGCCGACCAGGTTGGTCAGCTCGACGAAGGTGCCGAAAGCTTTCAGCGCCGGCTCGGCGGGGGTCGCGTGCCAGAGGGAGGCCAGCAGGTGGGTCTTGCCGACGCCGTACCCGCCGTCCAGGTAGACCCCGCGCGGCCCGCTCGGGGCGGCCGGCTTCTTGGCGAACCAGCGGCGCTTCCCGGCGCCGGTGGCGTGCGCCCCGCCGAGGCCCTCGGCGAAGCCGCTCAGGGCCTTGACGGCGTCCGTCTGGCTCGGCTGGTTCGGGTCCGGCAGGTACGTGTCGAAGCGGACGGAGTCGAAGCGAGGCGGCGGCACCATCTCCGCGACGAGACGGTCGGCGGGGACGTGGGGCTCTCGGGAGCAGAGCGAGAGCGGGGCCGCTTCGGTGGAAGCCGCTTCGGTGAGGGCGTGGGTCGACACAGTTCCCCACTGTAAGCGCCATGTCAGACTGCGAGGATGCGACGCCTGCTCCCTGTGACGGACATGACAGCCCACGAGACCACCGCGGGGGAGGCCCCGGAGACCGGTGCGGGGACCACCGCGGAGGCCCCGGCCGGTGGCCGGGAATGGTCCCTCGACGAGCTGGCCGACGCCTACGCGTACCCGGAGGGTGACCGTGTGTGGCTGCGGGCCAACATGGTCTCGTCCCTCGACGGGGCGGGCCAGCACGACGGCCGCTCCCAGCCGCTCTCCTCCGAGACGGACATGCGGATCTTCGGCACCCTTCGCGGGCTCGCCGACGTGATCGTCGTGGGCGCGGAAACGGTACGCCTGGAGGGGTACCGCCCGGCCAGGGCACGGGAGGCCTTCGCCGCCCGCCGGGCCGCCGCCGGGCAGGGTCCCGCACCCGTGATCGCCGTGGTCACCGCCTCCCTCGACCTTGACTTCTCGCTGCCGCTCTTCACGGAGCCGCTGGTGCGGACGCTGATCCTCACGGGGGCCGCCGCGCCCGCCGAGCGCGTACAGGCCGCCCGGAAGGCGGGCGCCGAGGTGCTGGTCGCGGGCGACGGGGCCGGCGTGGACCCGGCCCGCGCGGTCGCGGTCCTCGCGGAGCGCGGGCTGCGGCGCCAGCTGACCGAGGGCGGGCCCCGGCTGCTGGGTCAGTTCGTGGCGGCGGAGGTCCTCGACGAGCTGTGTCTGACGCTCTCGCCGACGATGACCGCGGGTGGCGCCCAGCGGATCGCCGGGGGTCCTTCGGTGGCCGTCCCGACACGCTTCTCCGTGGCTTCCGTGCTGGAGCAGGACGGCTTCCTCTTCACCCGCTACCGTCGGATCTGACAATCGGCGGAATTTGTCGTTCCGCTTTCCGTCCGCTGGGCACACTTATGTCGCAGACCCCGTGCGGGCACGGGGAAGGATGGTTTCCGCAGAAGGGCTCCTGAGGTGTTCACAAGCGTTCTGATGATCGAGAAGCCCCTGACCTCCGTCGACGTGGAGTTCGTCACCACGCTGCACGGCGACGAGGGCGTGTCCTTCATCGTCCTGATGCAGCCGCGTGGTGACCAGGCCGACGTGTTGTTGCGTGCCATCGACGACGTCGCCATGGGCGAACTGAAGGAAGCCGCCCACGAGGGCGGGGAACCGGAGGGCAAGGCCGCCCGGGTCCCCGCCGAGCTGGCCCTGGAGCACTCGCTCCAGGCCCTGAGAGACGCCGGCTGCGAAGCGGTCGGCCAGGTCGTCGAGGACCACCCGCTCACCAAGATGAAGGCGGTGGTCGAGGAGTCGGAGGCGGACGAGGTGATCGTTCTCACCGCTCCGCACTACGTGGAGGAGTTCTTCCACCGGGACTGGGCCTCCCGGGCCCGCCACAAGGTGGGCGTACCCGTACTGAAGCTCTTCGCCCACAGCGAGGAGTAAGGAACACCGAGGGTCCGTGTCCGCGCCCCGTGCAGGGGGCGCGGACACGGCGGCCTCTCACGGGCCGGGGACACGTCCGACCCCTCCGTGCCCCGGGCCGCCCGGCGCGAGCCACTAGGCTGGTCCTTCCAGTACGACACAGCCAGACCCACCCGGGGAGAGATCCACATGGCACCCGCCATCCCTGCCGCCATGGAACGGCCGCACTTCATCGGCATCGGCGGTGCCGGAATGTCGGGCATCGCGAAGATCCTCGCCCAGCGCGGCGCCAAGGTCGCCGGCAGCGACGCCAAGGAGTCCCCGACCGCCGAGGCCCTGCGTGCCCTCGGCGCCACCGTGCACATCGGCCACGCCGCCGAGCACCTCGCCGACGACGCCTCCGCCGTCGTCGTCTCCAGCGCCATCCGCGCCGACAACCCCGAGCTGGCCCGCGCCGCCGAGCTCGGCATCCCCGTCGTGCACCGCTCCGACGCGCTCGCCTCCCTCATGGACGACCTGCGCGCGATCGCGGTCGCTGGCACGCACGGCAAGACGACGACCACGTCGATGCTGGCCGTCGCCCTGACCGAGCTGGGCCTCGACCCCTCGTACGCCATCGGCGGCGACCTCGCCGGCCCCGGCACCAACGCCCGCCACGGCTCCGGGGACGTCTTCGTCGCCGAGGCCGACGAGAGCGACCGCAGCTTCCAGAAGTACGACCCCGAGGTCGCGATCGTCCTCAACGTCGAGCTGGACCACCACGCGAACTACGCCTCCATGGACGAGATCTACGAGTCCTTCGAGGCCTTCACCGCCAAGATCCGCCCGGGCGGCACCCTGGTCGTCGGCGAGCACGCCGGCGCCCGCGAGCTGGCCCGCCGGGTCGCGGACCGCGACGGCCTGAACATCGTCACGGTCGGCGAGTCCGAGGACTCCGACGCCCGGATCCTGAAGATCGCCCCGAACGGCATGAAGAGCGAGGTCGTCGTCCTCCTCGACGGCGTCGAGCACACCTTCACCGTCTCGGTCCCCGGCCGCCACTACGCCCACAACGCCGCCGCGGCCCTCGCCGCCGGCGCCCGCGTCGGCATCGACCCGGCCGAGCTGGCCCAGGCCCTCACCGCCTACACCGGCGTCGGCCGCCGCCTCCAGCTCAAGGGCGAGGCCGCGGGCGTCCAGGTCATCGACTCGTACGCGCACCACCCCACGGAGATGACCGCCGACCTGGAGGCCATGCGCGGCGCCGCCGGTGGCGCGCGCCTGCTCGTCGTCTTCCAGCCCCACCTGTTCTCCCGCACCCAGGAGCTCGGCAAGGAGATGGGCGACGCGCTGGCCCTCGCCGACGCCTCGGTCGTCCTCGACATCTACCCGGCCCGCGAGGACCCGATCCCCGGCATCACCAGCGAGCTGATCATCGCCGCCGCGCAGCGGGCCGGCGCCGACGTCACGCCTGTCCACGACAAGGCGACCGTCCCGGACGTCATCGCGGGAATGGCCAAGCCCGGCGATCTCGTTCTGACGATGGGCGCGGGCGACGTCACGGACCTCGGACCGCGCATCCTGGACCACCTGTCGAACTGAGGAGCATCCGATGACCGCGTACGAGGTCGAGAAGCCGGACGAGCAGTGGCGTGCGGAGCTCACCCCGGCGGAGTACCAGGTGCTGCGTCAGGCGGGCACCGAGCCCGCCTTCCGCGGGGAGTACACGGACACGAAGACGAAGGGCGTGTACTCCTGCCGGGCCTGCGGCGCGGAGCTCTTCACGTCGAACGAGAAGTTCGAGTCGCACTGCGGCTGGCCTTCCTTCTTCGACCCCAAGGACTCCGCGGCGGTCGAGCTGATCGACGACACCTCCCACGGCATGGTCCGCACCGAGGTCCGCTGCTCGCGCTGCGGCTCGCACCTGGGCCATGTCTTCGAGGGTGAGGGCTACCCCACGCCGACGGACCAGCGGTACTGCATCAACTCGATCTCGCTGCGCCTGGAGCCGGACGAGGGCTGATGCCCGGACGCCTCGTCACCAGCCCCCTGTGGTAGGACTATTGCGGATTGCAAACAGTCTTCAACGGGGGGCAGGGGAACGTGGCAGTCACGGTTCCGGATTGGGCGGACACACTTCTCGACCTGATCGGGGTGGCGTGGCCGAATGTCGACGAGGACGCGTACCGCGAGATGGCGGACGCTCTCAGGGAGTTCGCGGAGGACCTGGAGGACGACGGTCAGCTCGCGAACAACCACTTCGAGCGGCTGCTGTCGTCGGGTGAGGGCGAGGCGCTCGACGCGCTCAACGAGCACTGGGCGAAGATCAAGACCAAGCATCTGAAGGACATCTCGGGTGCGGCGCGGACGGTCGCGGGCGCTCTGGACACGGCCGCGGGCGCGATCGAGGGCATGAAGCTCGCCGCACTCGTCCAGCTGGGCTATCTCGCGGCCGAGGCCGGTATCGCGATCTCCCTGATCCCGGTGACGGGCGGACTGTCGGCGCTGATCGGCGCGGCGGCGATGCGGGCCACGCAAGAGGTCATCAAACGGCTGATCAAGGAGTGCGTGGAGGAGGCCGTCGGTTACGTCGTGGCCGCGATGACCGAGCCGGCGGTGGCCGCCCTTGAGGGCATGGCCGCCGACCTCGTCGTCCAGCTCGGCGCGGTGGCGATCGGTCTGCAGGACGGGGTGGACCTCGACCAGACCAAGGACGCCGGGCAGGACGGCTTCAAGGAGGGCGTCCAGTCGGGCAAGGAGGCCCTGAGCCTGGCCTCGGCCGGCGGCGGTGGCGGGTCGAAGGGCGGGGGGCTGAAGAACCTGCACATCGAGCATGCCGAGCACACCCACGCCTCCACCCAGCTCAACACCGTCAGCGCGGGCATCCACGGCAAGACCGCGGGCAAACTCACGAAGGCGAAGACCGCGCACGGCCGGACCCGGGGCCGTGACTCGATCGCCGACGCGATCGACCCGGTCGCGGACAAGGCCCTCGAAGCGCTCACCAAGGCCGCGAAGAACATGGGCGACCACGTCGGCCAGACGCTGCCCAAGGCCGTGAAGCAGATCTCGGTCGACCACAAGAACACCGACGACAACCTCCGCGACCGCTTCGCCCGCCAACGCAAGGGCGACCACGACAACAACGGGAACGGCGGGGGCGGCGGCGGGAACGGCGGGGGAGGTGGCGGTGGCGGCAACGGCCCGGGCAGCGGCAGCGGCAACAACCCCGGCGGAAACCGCATCTCACCGGCCCCGCCGTGGCACGGCAGCTCCGCCGGCAACATGAGGCACCACCGGACGGACCCGCTCGATGTCAGCCACCTGACGCCCGAACAGCAGCGGGCGGCGCTCGTCCAGGAGGCCCGCGACCTCGCCGACAAGGCGCGGAAAGCCGATCCGAACAACCCGAACGACCCCAAGCACCAGATCGACCTGGCCAAGACCCACTTCCCGCCGGGCACAAACCTGATCGACCTGGCGTGCTCCGGTAGCCTCCTGCACGACGGAACCGTCACGAGCCACTCCAGCTCCACCAAGGGAGCCGGCCAGAAGCTGCCCGACCTGCACCCCGCCATGCAATCGATCTACGACGACGTCAAGGCGCAGATCGAAGGCGAAGGCAGGAACCCGGGCGCGGGACACGGCAAATGCGCGGAGGCCAACCTGGTCTCGGACCGGCTGCGGAGCCTCGACCCCGACGGCACCTCGATCAAGTCGGCCGACGACGTACGCGAGGCCATGCGGGGATCACAGGTCTACAGCGTGCAGATCGGCGACCAGGTCAAACCGCACCCCCTCGGCCACGGCGAGTACAAAGCCCCGTGCCGATCGTGCGAGATCGCAATGGACATGGCGGGTGTCTCCGCCTACACCGGATAAGGAGTTCCCGTGCCGCGAATGGAAACCCGGGAGGACGTCGACGCCTGGTTCGGGGAACACGGATGGTTCCCCGGCCGCGTCGTGACCGATCAGGCGACGGCGATGATGAGGGAGGTCGCCGAGCAGTACCGAGAAGCAGGTTCCCCCGTGGAGCCCTTCGAGGCCGCGACCGCCTTCCTCACCGAACACGGCGGGTTGCGCCTGACGATCGACGCCCCCCGCGAGGAGTACCTCTACTTCACCCCCTACCTGGGCTACCGGTCGGCGCCGGCCGACGTCGCCGAACTGAGCCGCGACCTCGGCGTACGGCTCTTCCCGGTCGGCCTCGACAGCTCGGACTCGTCCCCGGTGCTCGTCGACGAGCAGGGCAGGTTCTTCTACCTGCACCACACGGGCGCCTACTACATGGGCGCCGACAAGCACGAGGCGATGATCAGCCTCGCCCACGCCCCCATGCAGGACGCGGAGGACTACTTTGTCTGACCTGGCGCCCGGCACGGCGGCGGGTTAGGAGCTCCCTGTGCCTCATCTCCGTGTCCCCGCGGACGTCGACGCCTGGTTCGCCGCGTACGGCTGGTATTCCGGTCGCGACGCCGCCGAGCAGGCTTCGGCGTTCGTGGCGGAGGTCGTCGAGGAGAGCCGGAAGGACGGGTTCCCGGTGGAGCCGTTCGCCGCCGCGACCGACTTCCTCACCGAGCACGCCGGGCTCCGGGTGATGCACGACGTCCAGCGCGAGGATCATTTCCACTTCACGCCCGTCCCCGTCTGGTGCGCTCTCTTCGAGGACATGGCGGAGCTGAGCCGTGGCCTGGGAGGAGTGCGCCTCTTCCCGATCGGCTGGGACTCCGGCGAGGGGGAAGTGTTCGTCATCGACGAGCAGAGCCGCTTCTTCAACATGAACAGCTTCGGCAACTATTACCTGGGCACTGGCAAGCACGAGGCCATGATCGGCCTCTTCCGCTGGCCCCTGCAGGACGCGGAGGATTTCTATGTCTGACCTGATTCCCGGCACGGCCGCGTCGTTGCTCATGCACGGCACGATCACCAGCCACACCAACCTCGCCGGTGACGGCGAGCCTCACCTTCACCCCGCCGTCCAGGAGTTCTTCGACGCGCTCCCGCCGTCCCTGCGCGAGCCGTTCATCGGCTACTGCGCCGAGTCCGCGCTCGTCTCCGACGAGCTCTACGGTCTCGACCGGCAGCGGGCCGACGGCCGGACCATCACCCTGGACGAGGCGGCCCCGCACTTCGAGGGCGCCGCGCTCGTCGCCCGTAAGATCCGCCCGCACGGCGACCCCGAGCACGGTACGGAGGCCGAGGTCTGCCGCTCCTGCACGGCGCTCCTCGACCGGCTCGGCATCGACGTCCTCCACGGCGAGGCGTGACCTTCCCGTGGACGACGTGGACGACGTGGACGACGTGGACGACGTGGACGACGTGGACGACGTGGACGACGTACTGACGAAGGCCGGCTGGCGGCAGGGGCGTGACGCGGGGGACGCCGCCATGCTGGCGATCCTCACGACGGTGACGGTCGGCGGGGGGAGCGTCTTCCCCGCCGCCGAGCGGGCCGTCCGCGAGTTCCACGGCCTGCGCGTCCCGCCCGCCCCGGACGGCGGGCGCGAGGTCGCCGCCACCGGCTGCGTCGTCGACCCCCGCGAGGCCCGCTTCGCGGCCCCGCAGCTCGACCGGCTCGCGGCCGACCTGGGAGTCCGGCTCTTCCCCTTGGGCCGTACGGACACGGACGCGCTGCTCGCCGTCGACGAGGAAGGCCGGCTCGTCCTGCTCGGCCCCGGCGGCGCCTGGCTCCTCGGGGCGACCGTCCGCGAGGGCCTGACGGCGCTCGCGGAGGGGATCGCACCGACACGACTCCGCGCGCCCCGTCGGCGTTTCCCGCTGCCCGGCGAGGGCGGCGACTCCGCCGACCTCGCCGCCGCCGTACGAGCCGCGCTCGTCGCCGTCTACGTCCTGCACAGCAGCGGCGTGTACGGCGCCCGGGCAGTGCGCCTGCGGGCGACCACCCTGCGGGGCATCGGCGTCGTGGCCGTGGACGAGGTCTTCCCGCTGGGCCCGGGCTCCCTGGACAGCAGTACCGAACCGCTGATCGCGGCGATGACCGCCCGCCTCGACGCCGCAGGCGTCCGCGCGGGCGGCTGCGAACTGACCTTGACGGTCACCGCCCCGCCGGGCACGGACGGTCCGTCCGCCACGGTGGAGTGCGCCGTGACGGTGGGCAACCCGGCGGAGGGACCCGTCCTGACCCTCTCGGCCGCCCCGGCCGCGTCCCTCGCCCCCACGGCGGCGATCCTGCACACCTGCGCCGAGGCCCTGGCCGCCTGGTCGGGAGTTCCACTCCGCCCCTGACGGCTCAGTGGACGGAGAAGCCGCCGTCCACGAAGAGCGACTGGCCCGTGACGTACGCGGAGGACGCGCTCGCCAGGAAGACGGCCGCGCCCGCGAAGTCCTCGGCGAGGCCGTTGCGGCCGACCATCGTGCGGGCGGCCAGGGCGGCCACCTTCTCCGGGTCGGAGGAGAGCCGCTGGTTGAGCGGGGTCATCACGAAGCCGGGCACCAGGGTGTTGGCCGTGACGCCGTGCGGGGACCAGGCCTCCGCCTGCGAGCGGGCCAGCGACTCCAGCGCGCCCTTGGACACCCCGTACGCCCCGCTCTGGACGAACGCGCGATGCGCCTGCTGGGACGTGACGTGGATGATCCGGCCGAAGCCCCGCTCGGCCATCCCGGGGCCGAAGCGCTGACCGAGGAGGAACGGCGCCTCGAGGTTCACGGTCATCGTCGTGTCCCAGACCTCGTCACCCAACTCGCCGAGCGGGGGCCGGAGGTTGATCCCGGCCGAGTTCACCAGGATGTCCGGCTCGCCGAAGACGGCCGCCGCCGCCTCCGCCCCGGCCTTGATGCCCTCGCGGGTGCTCAGGTCGGCGCTCACCCAGCCGGCCCGGCAGCCGGCGGCCGTCAGCTCGTCCACGGTCGCGACGAGCTCGCCCTCCTTGCGCGCCAGGACGACCACACGCGCCCCGGCCCGGGCCAGCGCCCCGGCGATGGCCCGTCCGATACCGGAACTGCCGCCGGTGACGAGCGCGGTGCGCCCGTCGAGCGAGAACAGCCCGGAGAGGTAGACGGCGGGGTTCGTGTCCATCGTGGCGCTCCTCGTGTCGTACGGCGCCGACTCGTCCCTGTGCGGTGGATGGCCGGTCCCCGCATCCTGGCACAGGGCCCTCGCGGGCAGATGACCCGCATCACGATCGCCGACCGGACCGGGCCGCCGCGCGGCACCCCACGCTGGGCGGGCCGGCGGTCACACCCAGGTGTAGTTCTCGTCGGTGACGGCGGGGAGGGCGGCATCGGTGACGGTGGCGCGGGGGTCGGGCAGGGCGGCGAGGGCTGGGCCGATGGGCGGGAAGATGGGCAGTTCGGCGGTCTTGCGGTAGTCGATCCATTCGACGACGCCGATCTCGTGGCTGCCGTCGGGCAGTTCGTCCTGTTCGACCTCGGCGAGGGTGGCGCGGAGTTCGGGGGTGATGTGGAGGCGGTAGATCAGGTGGAGTTTGCGCGGGGGCGGGGTGGGGCCGGGGCGGGTGACGCGCTGGTCGACGACCCACATCAGGTCGCCGCCTTCGGCCAGGGCGGTGTCGAGGTCGAGCTCTTCGGCGAGTTCGCGGGCGAGGGCCTGGTCGAGGTCTTCGCCGTGCTCGACGTTGCCGCCGGGCGGGGTGTAGTGGGTGGAGTCGGCGCGGTCGCGGCGGATGAGGGCGACGTCGTCGCCGCAGAACACCAGGGCCCCGGTACGGATCTTGATCCGGGAGAACGGGGCGGTCGTGGCGGCGGGTGTGCTGGTCATGGCGGCCAGTATCGCGGCCGGCCGGGTGGTCGGCCGACCGGGTGGTCGGTCAGGCGTCGGTCAGGCCGGGCACCGCGGCCGATCACGACGGCCCGACCGCGGGCGACCGAGGCTTGGCTATCTTGATCACATGACACGTAGTCACCTCGCCATAGCGACCGCCCTTCTGACCTGTCTCACGCTTTCCGCCTGCTCGGGGGGCGAGGTTCCGGAAGGGGCGCCGCCGGCAGCCGCAGGGAAGCCGTCCGCGGGCAGGACCGGCGAGGTGCAGCCCTTCAGGGACGACACCGACGTACCGCTGACCAGGCAGCTCAGCCGGGGCGAGCTCACCCAGGCGATCCCCGACGCCGAGGACGTGGTCCCCGGCTACTACCCCGGCAGCCTGCACAAGACCATGCCGGGGGAGCCAGACGACTGTGCTCCCTCGGAGGCCCCCGCCCCGGCCGGTTGGCAGCGGGCAGGCAGCGGCGATTACGACTACCAGGGATCGACCCGCTCGCGGGAGATCGATCTGGACGTCTGCCAGTTCGACAACGCCGTGCACGCGAAGACGGCGTACGACCGGTGGCAGGACCGGGACGAGAAGACTCCCGCCAAGATGCCCTCTCAGGTCGGAGAGGAATCGGTCTTCCTCGCGTACACCGGATCGAGCGGCACGGTCTACGGCTACAGCAGGTCCGGCACCGTCGTCCTCCGAGTCCGGGTCAAGGACGCGGGCGGGGATCCCACCGACGCCCATGACGTGCTGGCTGCCACGATCAAGCGACTCCAGCAGGTCCAGGCAGGCCGGAGGGCCACGGCGACAGCAGCCGAGGTCGCCGCAGCCGAGCAAGCCCGACGCTAGGTGAAGGCGGACGGCACGGTCACCTGGCCTTGAAGACGTACTTCTCGACCTCGCGGCGGTCGCGGTTCCAGAACGTGACCGAGGGGTTGGGGCCGACCGTGACGAACTTGACCTCGTCGGACACCGCGATGTCGAGCGGCGCTCCCTGCTCGGCCTGCTTGGGGTTCGCGAGAGCGAGCCCGAACGACTCGTAGGTGACCGTCTTCTCGCCCCCGAGGAAGAGCTTCATACCCGCGTACGCCTTCTCCTTCGGCCCGATCGTGGCGATGGCCGTCGGCTTGGACTCCATCGGGCCGAGGGGGTTCTCGGTCTCCTGGCCGAAATAGACGAACGGGTAGTGGTAGAGCGTGCAGGGCTTGTCGGAGTTGTTGGTGGCGGTGAGGAGGAGGTGCTGGCCCGAATCCCTCGGCCAGTACGACGTGTCGTACGAGAGGTCGTCGTCGACGCATGCCTCGGCGGCCGCCGTGCTGCCCCCGTCTCCGCCGCCGTCGCCGGGCGTGGCGGAGTCGGTCGCGACGGGCGGGGCGGCCGACTCGCTGGGCGCGGTGGTCTCGGTCGCACCCGGAGTGCTGGGCTGCTCGGAGCCGGTCGTCGCGCTCGCGCTACCCGAGGGCGTCGCACCCGACGCCCCGTCGTCCGAGCCGCCGCCCGGCTGACAGGCCGTGGACGAGAGGAGCGCGGCGACCGCCGCGGCTCCCAGGGCGTACGTCTTCCAACTCTTCCGGGCAGCGCCCATGGTGAACCCCCGTGTGCATCACTTGGCTAGAACGATGTGGCTGACGATCCGATTCTGTACCGGCGCCGCCACGCTATGCCGTTCCTCTCTGGTTTGTGACGAACCGAGGACGTGACTCCTCCCCCTCATGAATGAGGGGGCTTCTCGCTATGCCGGTGGGGCTTCGCGACGGACCAGCCCGGCCCGTAGGACGTTCAGGGCGCCCACCGTGTCCGCGTGCGCCGAGTGGCCGCAGGATTGGCAGTGGAACTTCTCCTGGGTGGGCCGGTTCTCCGCTGAGACGTGCCCGCATTCGGGGCAGGTCCGGGAGGTGTTGCGGGGGTCCACGGCGATCACTTCCCTACCGGCGCTTTCAGCCTTGCTGGTGAGGATCGTGAGGAACACCCCCCATCCGGCATCGTTGATCGAGTGGTTGAGTCCGGCCTTCGCGGCGGCCCCGTTGGGCAGGAATCCGCCCGACGTCTCGGGGGCGGGCTTCGGCGCAGGGGCCTTGACCATGTTGCGGATCTTGAGGTCTTCGTGCGCGATGAAGTCGTGCTCCCGCACGAGGTCAAGAGCGGTCTTGTGCGCGTGATCGAGCCGCAGACGGCAGACCCTGCGGTGCAGGTCGGCAACCTTCTGGACGGCCCGCCGGTGGTTGGCGGTGCGCTTGTCGCGGCGAACACGCGGGAACCGGGCGAGGGCATGCTGTGCGGCTTCGAGCTTCGCAGCGGCCTTACGGCCGTGGCGGGGGTTGGCGACATGCTCACCGTTGGAGGTGGTAAGGAACGAGGCTATGCCCATGTCGATGCCGACCACTCTGCCCGTCTGGGGCAACGGCTCGGGCTGCATCTGTTCGGCGGTCAGGATGACGTACCAGCGCTTGCCTTCACGCTTGACGGACACGGTCTTGACCGTGCCGACCACCGGCCGATGCTGGTTGACCTTGACGTGCCCCACACCCTGGAGCCGTACGCGGGTGGCGGGGTCGCGCGGGGTGGAGTCCCAGCGGCAGCCGTCGCCGTCCCTGGGGAAGTCCACCGTGTCGAACCAGTTGACGCCCCGGAAACGTGGGTAGCCCGGGGTGTCGCCGGCCTTGACCCGGCGGAAGAACGCGGCGAACGCCTTGTCCAACCGGCGCAAGGTCGCCTGCTGCGACGAGAATGACCAGCGGCCCTGCCGCTCCGGGGCAAACGCCCTGATGTCCTTGAGCTGTGCGGACTGCTGGCCATACTTGATGCTCGTCTTCGACACGTGCCGGTAGGCGTCACGGCGCTCTTGGAGTGCCCCGTTGTAGAGGGAACAGTGATCGCGCAGCATCTCGCCCAGTGCGACCCGCTGGCCCACAGTGGGCCGCATCAGGGACTTGTACGCACGAATCACCCCAGCCCACCCCCTCACCGCCACCCTAGAGCCGGCCACCGACAGCAACGGCCCTCCTGGCGACAAGTCGCCACCCGCCGAGAATCAAACCGCCAGCCCGGCCACCAGCCGACGAGGGTCAGCTCCCGATACCTGCGCGCCGAGTGCACCGGCCGGATCAACGGCATCGGGATGGGGGCCGTCTTCTGATCCCGCACCCACCTCGCAGGCCCCTACGTCGGCGCACCGGCGAGCATCGCCCAAGGAGTGCATCGAGAAACAGAAGCGGCCCGTCCGACCGCCACCCTGGAGGCGCTGAGAACTCCGCCGCTTTGCGGCTCCGGGGCAAGGAGTGATGCTTCCGGTCGTTCGCCGTCTCAGGCCAGGCGGGCGAGGAAATCCGTCCACATGGCGGGGGAGAGGGCGAGTTGGGGGCCGGTGGGGTTCTTGGAGTCGCGGATGTGGACGGTGGAGGGGCAGGAGGCGACCTCGACGCAGTCGCCGTCACCGCCACTGCTGTAGCTCGACTTATGCCAGGAGAGGGCGACTTCGACGCAGTCGTCTCCGCTGCCACTGCTGTAGCTGCTCTTGAACCAGGCCAGGTCTGTGGTCCTCATGGTGCTCCTCGCATCTCCCGCAGCAGGCTCACGGACTCCTCGAAGGACAGAGCCTGTGCCCGCATCCTGGCATACCGCTTCTGGAGGATGCTGACCACTTTGGGGTCCGAGAGGAGGAGGCCGTTCTCCTGTCCCTCGCAGTATGCGTACCACTTGTTCTCCGGGGTCTCCAGGAGACGCATGGGTCCGCTGAGACCTGCGTGGTGCCCGCGCGACTGCGGCATGATCTGGAAGTCGATGTTGCGGCGTGCGCAGATGCCGAGGATGTGTGCGACCTGCTCGCGCATGACCTCAGGACCGCCCGTCTGGCGGCGCAGGACGTGCTCCTCCACGATGAAGCTGTAGATGGTGTGGGGGCGGTCCGTCAGCAGCTTCATCCGCTTGACGCGGGCCGCGAGCTTCGTCTCGACCTCCTCGTCGCCCAACGCCGGGATCTGCTCGTCGAACAGTGTCTTCGCGTACGCGGGAGTCTGGAGCAGACCCGGCACCAGCCGGTTCTCGTACGTGTAGAGCGTCACCGCCTGGGCCTCCAGCTTTGCCCACTGGCGGAACCAACTCGCGAGCCCCGGGTTCCGCGCCACGTGCTTCGCCGCACCCCGGATCGCCCCGAAGGCGTCCAGTACCACCTCCGACCGGTCCACGTAGGCGGCCGGGGGAAAGCGTCTGCCCTGCTCGATCGAGGCCACCGTCGGCACCGAGTACCCCACCATCGGAGCGAAGCGCTCCTGCGTGAGTCCGGCCCGTTTGCGGAAGGCCTTGACCACCTCTCCGAAGGCCTTCAGGCTGTCCGTCGACTCCGGTTCGCCCCCGTTCGTCGCCTCGTCCGACGCCTCGTCCGTCACTTCGTCCGGAACCTCGTCCATCACCCGGCCACCTCCCGCACCCGTGCGCTCGCCTGGAACGCACCCATCGTCACGGGTAGTTACCGGTACCGTCCAGAGCGTGAACTCGTACGCTGTCGCGGCGTACGAGTTTCTGACCTGGTAACCAGCCCTGCGCGGCGCCACATTGGCCCCATGACCACCCCCGTGACCCGCGAAGTGCCCGTCACCGTACGTGTGTTCGTGCAGCGCTTCAGCTCCACCCCGCGCGGAGCCCGGCTCGCCCGCCGCCTCGCCGTGCACCAGCTCCACCGTTGGGGCTTCCCGTACGGCTCCGAGGCCTCCGGCACCGTCGAGCTGCTCGTCGCCGAGCTCGCCGCCAACGCCGTCACCCACGGGCGGGTGCCCGGGCGCGACTGCGAGCTGACGCTCACGTACACGCCCGGGCTGCTGCTCCGGGTCGACGTCTCCGACACCAGGGGCGAGCGCCGGCCGCCCTGCGGGGCGCCGGACCGTGCCAGGCTCATCGACGGCGAGGGCGGGCGTGGTCTGCTCCTCGTCGAGGCGCTGGCCTCGCGGTGGACGGTGCTCGACCGCGTACCGGTCGGGAAGACCGTACGGGCGGAGCTCGATCTGCCCCGGACCCGGAGCGGCCGGCCTGCGTGTCCCTCAGGCGGGTAGACCGTCATGCAAGATCGACTCAGGCAGTCACGAGGAGACAAAGACATGGGCTTTCACCTTCACCTTCGAGCGGTGGCAGAGAATGAGGTCCGGGACGACCACGCCTCGCTGGAAGAGTTCATGAGCGCGGCCTGGGACAACCACGAAGCCGAGTACGCGGCAGGCATCGCGGAGTCCATAGCCAAGGACTTCGGCCCCCTTAACGACCTCTACCTGGCAGGGCCCACGCTCATCGGCGGGACTTCGTCATGGGAACTGCCGATCTACGGGGGTCGGATCGTCCCCGCCCACACGGACCGGCAGTCGCCCTTCGTCATCCTTGCTCCGGACGAGGTCGCCACGGTCGCGGACCTGCTCGCCGGGGCCTCCTTCGAAGCACTCTGGCAGGTGGAGGGGGCCAAACTCACCGCGCCGTACGCTCAGTGGGAGGACCCGGAAGGCGCGGCCAAGCAGAACTACGTTGCCCACCACACCGGCCTTCGGGACTTCTACAGCCGCGCGGCCACCGCACACCGCGCCGTCGTCAAGGCGTTCTGGTACTAGGACCTGTTGCGAACGTAGAGGTGGGCATACCTCCGGTCATCTCAGCACGGCCCCGGTCCACCGTCACCTGGCCCAGGACGGGCTACGGTCCTGCTCATCAGGAGATCGCACTGGCGAGCGGCACCTACGTCGAGGGGCCGGCTCAAGCGCGTTGTCGGAGAATTGCACGGCGGGCGGTTCCGGGGAGAAGCGCGGATGTCGGCAGCCGCGGCGCGCGGACCAGACAAGATGCCTGCGATCATCAGGCTCGCTCCGAGGCTGCCCACGGCGACGCCGAACACGCATGCTGGCCAAGACGTCCATAAAGGCGGGTCCGTCGCCAGCCTGGCCGCCGATCAGGACACAGGGGTGAGGGACGACAGCAGCCGTCGGCAGTGAGACGGATCGAGGCGGCGACGGGCGGAACGATGCTTTCCTTCAGGCGGAGGGTTGGGGGCGGTTGTGGTCGCGCCAGGCCCGGGGCGAGATGCCATAGGCCTGTTTGAACACCTTGCTGAAGTGGGTCGCGTCGGCAAAGCCCCAGCTTCGACCGATCGCCGCAATGGTCTTGTGCCGACCCTGTGGGGCGGCCAGCTCCCGCTTGCATTCCGCCAGGCGGTGCGTGCGGATCCAGTCTCCGAGGCTGATACCCGACCGGGCCAGCACGGTGTAGAGATGACGGACCGAAATGCCGTGCGCGGCGGCGATCCGCGTCGCCGACAGGTCGGGATCTGCGAGGTGTGCCCGTATGTAGTGCGTGATGCGCAGGCCGAGTGTTTCCGCCAGTGGCCCCCGGGCCAGGTCCGCCTTTCCGACCTGGGCTGCCACGACAGCCCGGACGAGTTCGACACTGGGCTCCACGACCGCTTCAGCGGGCCGGCCCCGGTGCAGCTCTTCGCTGACGGCCAGTTGGCGAAAGTAGGCAGAGGCCAGACGAGCAAGAGGGTTGTCGGAGGTGAGGGCTACCGCGGTGACATCCCGGAGCGACCTCTCGGGCAGCGCGAGTGCCGCGCGGGGAAAACGGAGGAAGTGCTGGTCGACCCCCTCGTTGAAGAGGAGGGTGTAGGGGGTGGACGTGTCGTAGAGGGCGAAGTCTCCCGGCTTCAGCAGGGCTTCGCGATCGTTCTGCACCACCACACTGGTCCCGGTCACCTGAAGGCCAAGAAAGACGGCCGGCTCGACATCCTCTCGCGCCAGCCGCGGAGTCCGCTGAATAGTGAGCGCAGTCGCTCGCGCCGAGCAGACCCCGATGGGCCCTACGGTATCCAGCCCGATGTGCACCGCGAGGTCATCGGGCGGCAGATGGTGTTCGATATCGATCCGTACGACGGACTCCCACACGGCGTACCGGACCACCTCTTCCCGGTCTCGCGGTGGAACAGAGGTGGTGTCCAGGACGGGGCTCACCGGACAGGCACGGGTCGGGACCCGCTGTCGGCACTGCGGTGCAACGCCTCGGCTCCTACCCTCACAAGTCGCCCCCAGCGCAGTCAGCCAGGCACCAGAGTGGCAGAGGCCAGTCATGCCACGCAACGAGGTCGAGGCGCAGAGGCTGCATTCAACAATGCACAGGCAACAAGGTTCCCTGCACGCATGACACGTCGCGCGTGCTGCATCCGTCCTAAGTTCTTCGAAGCCATGTGAGGTGGCTTGACGATGATTTGGGAGTGCCGATGTCTGGTTCACCGACCGTGCTGTTGGTCGTCGCAGTGGTCTGGTTGTCGATCTCGCTCATCCCGATGCGCAGCATCCCGGCCGGCAGGGCGTGGGGGATGATCGTTCTGGGTGTCTCGGTTCTCCTCGTTCTGGTTGCCGGCTTCTTCGCCTCGCAGGTGGAGGTCAGCGACTCCTACCAGGGCGAGTCCCCCACCCTCCTCGTGATGCTCGTCGCGGCGATCGTCCTGGCGCCCGGCGCGATCGTCGCTCTCGTACGCCGGGGCAAAAGGGACTAAGACCTGTTGCGAACGTGGATCTTCCTTTGCCATGATCACGGTTTGGCGTGAGGGGATGGCGGACCGGCAATGAGGCATGAGCCGAAGGCGTGGTACAGCGCCAGAACCTTCTATAGATGGCTGACCTGGGAAAACCGTCCCTTCGAGGAGCGTGTCGTGCTGTTCCGAGCACGGTCCCTCGACGAGGCCGTCGAACTGGCCGAGCGGGAGTCGGCCGAGTACGCCAGGGAGGGCGACCTCGAAGTCCTCGACATGGTGCAGGCATACCGGATCTCCGACGGCGACGAGGAGATGGGCGCGGGTACGGAGGTGTTCTCCAAACTGCATGCGCTCGACCTCCCGGCGAACGCGTTTCTCGACCGCTACGACTCAGGACCGGCACACACTCAGATCAGCGAGTGATGTCGTTCGCGAGGCGGCCGGCAGAGTTGACGTACCGCCGGCCCACCACGCCTTACCGTGGTGCCGTCGCCGTGGTCATGAACATCGGCAGTGCCAGGAAGAGCCGGTCGGTCTCGGCCCGCGTGCGCTGTTCGGTCATCCAGGTGTCGGCCTGCTCGTGGGTGACGAGTCCGGTCGAGCGGGCTGCTTCCGCCAGTCCGAGGAGCACGGGCAGCATCGCCGGGCCGGTGAACACGCCGGTGTGCACCTCGACCGCCACGTCGTCGAAGCCGGCGTCCAGCAGCAGGCTGCGGTACCGGCGGGCGGCGCGTGGGGCGGTGGTCAGGTCGGCGCGGGCATGGACGAGGGTGCGGGTGAGGGCCGGATCGTCGGAGTCGATGACGATAGTGTCCCAGTCCTGGCCGATCAGGACGATCCGCCCTCCGGGCGTGAGCACTCGGCGGGCTTCTGCCAACGCCCGTTCCGGCTCTGCCAGTTCGTGGAACACCTTGTCTGCCCGGTAGCCGTCCACCGAGCCGTCCGTCAGCGGCAGTTCGTACGCCCCCGCGATCCGGAAGTCCTCCTCGGGCCACCGGCCTCGGGCGACGGCGATCATCTGCTCGCTCGGATCCACGCCGACTGCTCGCACGCCCCGTTCGGACAGTTCCCTCACCGCTCGTCCGGCGCCGCAGCCCACGTCCACCACGGACTCTCCTGGCCCGGCTCCGATCATGTCGTAGGAGAGAGAGCGCAGTTCGTGGGCGCCGGGCAGTCGGTCGGCGGCGTCCAGGCGCGCGATGAGACCGTCCGTCGACCGGCCGTCATGCTCCGTTTCCTTGGTCATGAGTGCCAGGCTGCGACTTAATGTCGGCATGAAGTCAAGCGCGTGCGAGGCGATGAGCATCGGGGCCATCGCGGAACGTTTCGGTCTGGCCACGCACGTCCTCCGTCATTGGGAGGAGGTGGGGCTGCTCACGCCCGCGCGTGACGCCGCCGGCCGCCGCCGCTACGGGGCCGCCGACCTCACACGCGTCGCCGTCATCCTGCGCGCCAAGGAGGCGGGGCTCGCCCTCGACACCATCCGCGCTCTGGTCGCCACCGCCGATCCCGCCCGGCGCAGGGGCCTCCTGCGCGAGGAGGCCGAGGCGCTGCGCTCGCGGATCGCGGCGGCTCAGGCGTCCCTCGCACTCATCGAATGCGCTCTCGGCTGCGACCACGAGGACGTCACCCGGTGCGCCCATTTCCAGCGGGTGGTGGCCGATCGCATCGGCCTCGGCACTGGCGCCGCCGACCGTCCGTAAAAGAACTCGGATCTGCCGGACGAGCGACGTACCCTGAGCCGTTTCCACGCTATCTGGGAGTGTCATGACAAGTAGGTTCACCGAGTTGGCCGTTGACTGCCACGATCCGGAGGCGCTCGCGGCCTTCTGGTGCGAGGTCCTGGACTTCAAGGTGATCGACCGGAACGAGGGTCTGATCGAGATCGGCTCCTGGGTGCCGACCGCCGAGGAAGTCCGGGCCCGCCAGATGCCGCCCACCATGTGCTTCGACAAGGTGCCCGAGGGCAAGACCGTGAAGAACCGGCTGCATCTCGACATCAGCCCGATCGACGTCAGCACCGAGGACGAGGTGACCAGGCTGATCGGCCTCGGCGCCACCAAGGTGGACGTGGGCCAGGGGCCGGACCGGAGCTGGGTGGTCATGGCCGACCCCGAGGGCAACGAGTTCTGCGTTCTGCGCACCCTGGCGCCGTAGAGCTCCGGCGCCGCCGTGCGTTCGGCCCGCACTGGATGTGCGGGCCGACGCGTCGACGTTCAGGTGGTCCTACGGGGCCGGAGCCGGGGCGTACCCCGCGGGGCTGGTGGTGAAAGTGCCCCGGCCCTGGGTGCGGCCGCGGAGGCGGGACGCGTAGCCGAAGAGCTCGGCCAGCGGGACCGTCGCCGACACCACCGCCGTACCGGAGCGGGTCGTCTGGTCCGTCACCCGGCCCCGGCGGGCCGCGAGGTCGCCGAGGACCGCGCCGACCGACTCCGCCGGGACGGTGACCGTCACCTCGGCCACCGGTTCCAGGAGCGTCATCGCGCTGGCGCGGAGCGCCTCGCGCAGGGCGAAGCGGCCCGCCGTGCGGAACGCCATCTCCGAGGAGTCCTTCGGATGCGTGGCGCCGTCCGTGAGCGTGACCCGGACGCCCGTCACCGGGTGGCCGCCGAGGGGGCCCTCGACGAGTGCGTCCCGGCAGCCGGCCTCGACCGCGCGGATGTACTCCTGCGGTACGCGACCGCCCGTGACCGTGGAGCGGAAGGTGAATTCCGAGTCCGAGTCCGAGCCCGTCGGTTCGACGTCGACGACCACGTGGGCGAACTGGCCCGCGCCGCCGTCCTGTTTGACGTGACGGTAGAGCAGACCGGTGACACCCTTCGCCACCGTCTCCCGGTACGCGACCTGCGGACGGCCGACCGTCACCTCAAGGCCCCGGTCGCGCCGGAGCTTCTCCACCGCGACCTCCAGGTGCAGTTCGCCGAGGCCCGACAGGACCGTCTGGCCCGTCTCCGGGTCGGACCGTACGACGAGCGACGGGTCCTCCTCGGAGAGCCGGGCGAGCGCCGTCGCCAGACGGCCGGTGTCCGTGCTCCGGCGGGCCTCCACGGCGACCGAGACCACCGGGTCGGCGGTCGTCGGCGGTTCGAGGACGACCGGCGCGTCCGGAGCGCAGAGCGTCGCGCCCGGGCGGGCGGTCTTCGGGCCGACGACGGCGACGATGTCCCCGGCGCGCGCCGCGTCCAGCTCCGTCGCCCGGTCGGCCTGGACACGCAGGATGCGGGAGATCCGCTCGGTGCGGCCGGTGGTGGTGTCGAGCACGGTGTCTCCCTTCGTGAGCGTGCCCGCGTAGACGCGGACGTAGGTCATGCGGCCGGTGGCCGTCGCGGTCACCTTGAACGCGAGCGCCGTGAACGGTGCCGCGGGGTCCGCCGGCGTCTCGCCGCGTACCGGAGGCATGTCGGACGGTGCCGGGAGGTACGCGACGACGGCGTCGAGGAGCGGCTCGGTGCCACGGTTGCGGTAGGCCGAGCCGCAGAGGACGACCACGGCCTCGCCGGTGAGGGTGAGGTCGCGGAGCGCGCCCGTGAGCGTCTCCGCGGAGAGCGCGTCCGTCGCGCAGAACTCGTCCAGAGCCGCCGGGTGCAGCTCCGCCACCGTCTCCTCCAGGCGTCGCCTGCGGTGCCGGGCCTCGTCCCGGAGCCCGTCGGGGACCGGCAGGACGGTGTACGTGTCGGCGCCGTCGGCCCACACGTACGCCCGCATCCGGACCAGGTCCACGACGCCGGTGAAGCCGTCCTCGCGCCCGATCGGCAGCTGCACGGGGAGCGGGACGGTGCCGAGCCGCGTACGGATCGACTCCACGGCGCCGTCGAGGTCCGCGCCCGCGCGGTCGAGCTTGTTGACGAACGCGATGCGCGGGACGCCGTGCCGGTCCGCCTGCCGCCACACCGTCTCGCTCTGCGGCTCGACGCCCGCGACGGCGTCGAAGACGGCGACGGCGCCGTCGAGGACGCGCAGCGAGCGCTCGACCTCGTCGGAGAAGTCGACGTGACCCGGTGTGTCGATCAGGTTGATCCGGTGGCCGGCCCAGTCGCAGCTGACGGCCGCGGCGAAGATCGTGATGCCCCGGTCCCGCTCCTGCGGGTCGAAGTCGGTGACGGTCGTGCCGTCGTGGACCTCGCCGCGCTTGTGGATGGCACCGGTGAGGAAGAGGATCCGCTCGGTGACGGTGGTCTTGCCCGCGTCGACGTGGGCGAGGATGCCGAGGTTGCGGATGACGGGCGTGAGGTTCGTACGCACGGTGTCGTGCCTTTCGCTGCTGCGTGGAGAACAGGGCAGCGCGATTCCCGGACGAAGGTCAGGTGTGTGACGTCGTCACGGGCGGCGATGGCGGGCGCGCAGCCGCCACCGCTCGGCGGAGGAGGCGAGGATCACGTCGTACCGGGCACGGGAGGAGGACACGGCGACGGCACGGTGGCTGCGCACGGTCTTCTCCCCTCGGTCGGACGGCTCCCGACGCACCGATCGGTGCGCCGAGACGTGAGTGTAGGGAGAGCGGCGGGCCGAGCGACAGCGGTTTTCGCCCGCCGTCCGGATCAACCGCGTTGTTAGCCTTGCCCTTTGACCAGGGGTGGAGACGAGAGATGACAGCGACCACGTTTCGTATCGGCGGGGACCTGAGCGTGCGGAGGCTCGGATTCGGAGCCATGCGCCTGCCGGCCGGGCCGGGTGAGGCCCGCGAGGCCTCCCTCCAGGTGGCCCGCCGGGCCGTCGAGCTCGGCGTCACGCTGATCGACACCGCTCACATGTACGGCTGGGGCGCCAACGAAGAGCTCCTCGCCGAAGCCCTGCACCCGTACGCCGACGGGCTGCTCATCGCCACCAAGGTCGGCATCGTGCGTACGGACTCGGCGGAGGGGTGGAAGCACGACGCACGGCCGGACGCCCTGCGCGACCAGGTCGAGCAGGCTCTCCGGCGGCTGCGCGTCGAGCGGATCGAGCTGCTCCAGCTGCACCGCATCGACCCGGGAACGCCCCTCGCCGACCAGCTCGGGGCCCTGCGGGAGCTCCAGGCGGAGGGCAAGGTCGGACGGATCGGCCTGTCCGAGGTCACCGTCACCGAACTCGACAGGGCGCGGGAGATCGTCGACATCGCGAGCGTGCAGAACCGCTACAGCCTGGTCGACCGCGAACACGAGCCCGTGCTCGCGGCCTGCGAGGCGGCGGGCATCGCGTTCCTGCCGTGGCGGCCCGTCGCCGGAGAGGCGCCGGGCGGCGCGGCGGCCGAGATCGCCGCCGTCGCCTCCGAACTCGACGCCACTCCCGCGCAGGTCTCCCTCGCGTGGCTGCTCGACCGCTCGCCGGTGATCCTCCCGATCCCGGGCACCGGGCGCGTGGCACACCTGGAGGAGAACGTCGCGGCGGCAGACCTCCGTCTGACACCGGCCCAGCGCGACCGGCTCGACCGGCTGTCCGGGCAGGCGTAGGCGTCGCTACGAGGAGGGGGCGTCGTCCGCCGGCTGGAGGAGGTCCCATCGGTTGCCGTAGAGGTCCTCGAAGACGGCGACCGAGCCGTACGGCTCGTGGCGCGGCTCCTCCTTGAACACGACCCCCGCCGCCGTCATCCGGGCGTGGTCGCGGGCGAAGTCCTCGGTGTGGAGGAAGAAGCCGACCCGGCCGCCCGTCTGGTTGCCGACCGAGGCCGCCTCGGCCTCGTTCTTCGCGCGGGCCAGGAGCAGGCCCGCGTTGCCGAGGCCGCCGACCCCGGCCGCGCCGCGCGGGCGGACGACGACCCAGCGACTGCCGTCGCCCCGGTCGGTGTCCTCGACGAGGTCGAAGCCCAGGGCGTCGGTGTAGAAGGCGATGGCCTCGTCGTAGTCACGGACGACGAGGGTGACGAGTGCGATGGACGGCATGGGGTCAAAAGTAATACGGAGGAATCTACCCGCGTCAACCGGCTCGCCCGGTGCGAGAATGCCGCGCATGGACGCGCAGCAGTTCGACCGGCTCGCCGCCCGGGCGCGCGCCCTCGCGGAGCAGGAGCAGGAGCAGGGGCAGAGGCAGGGGCAGGGGCAAGGGGAGACGCCGGGGCCCGGCGCGCGCCACCGGCCGATACTCGGCATCGCGGGCGCGCCCGGGGCGGGGAAGTCCACGCTGGCCGCCCGGCTCGTCGCGCGCCTCGACGGGCTCGCCGTCCTCGTCCCGATGGACGGCTTCCATCTCGCGCAGGCCGAACTGGAGCGCCTCGGCCGGGCCGGCCGGAAGGGCGCTCCCGACACCTTCGACGCCGCCGGGTACACGGCTCTCCTCGCCCGGCTCCGCGCCCCCGCGCCCGGCACCACCGTCTACGCCCCGGCCTTCGACCGCTCGCTCGAGGAGTCGATCGCCGGGGCGGTACCCGTACCGCCCGACGTCCCGCTCGTCGTCACCGAGGGCAACTACCTCCTCCACGACGAGGGCCCCTGGGCCGCGGCCCTGCCCCTCCTCGACGAGGTCTGGTACCTGGACCTGGACGACCGCCGCCGCGTCCCCCGACTCGTCGAGCGACACGTCCGCTTCGGCAAGGACCGGGCCCGGGCCGAGCGCTGGGTCCACGACTCGGACGAGGTCAACGCCCGTGTGGTGGCCCGGAGTCGGGACCGCGCGCACCTGATCGTGAGGATGAGTTAGCGGGACAGTACGATCGCGTGTCATGGTCACGGAATCAGGGCAGAGCAGCGTCCAGGACGCGGTCGAGCTGGTCTACCGGCCGACGCGCGCCGACATCCTCACGGCCGTTCTCGTGCGCGAGCGGCTGCGGCGCCTCCACCTCGTCCGATGGGGTTTCACGCTGTTGTTCGGCGGCAGCGCCCTGCTGCTCGTGGTCGCGCAGCGGAGCTTCACCGTGCCGATCGCGCTCGCCGCCTTCTGCGCCGTCCTGATCTGGGCGACACCCCACATCCAGGCGAACCACGCGCTGCGCACGGTCGAATGGCAGGGCGAGTACCGGGCCTCCGTGAGCGGGACGGGGATCACGACCGAAACCGAGCACGTGACGCTCCTCCAGCGCTGGTCGGTCTTCCGCGGCTACCGCGAGACCCGTGACCACGTGGTGCTCCTCAGCCGCGACCCGAACATCCTGCTCGCGGAGGTCCTGCCCAAGCGCGGGCTCAGCTCCCCGGAAGAAGCGGAGCAGCTGCTCGACGTGGTGAGCAACCACCTGCCGCGCGTCTGAACCCCTAGGACCCCGCCCCTGCCGAAACGGCCCGCTTCCCCGCGTGCCCTGCCGCCGCCGTCGCCAGGGCGCGGATCAGGGGGTGCGGGCGGGTGCCGTCGCCCGCGAGTTCCGGCTGGAACAGGGTCGCCAGGAAGAAGGGGTGCGCGGGGAGTTCCGCGACGCGGATCCCGCCCTCCTCGTCCGCGCCCGTGAAACGCAGCCCGTGGGCCCGCAGGGTGTCGAGGTGACGGCTGTCCGGGCCGTACTCGCAGTGGTAGCGCTCGGTGGTCCGCTCCGCGCCGAGGGCGCGCTCGGCGAGCGAGCCGGGGGTGACCCGGACGACGCCCTCGTGGCCGACGAGCGAGCAGGCGAGCGGCGCGATCAGCAGGTCGCCGGAGTCCGCCGCCGGGTCGTTCTCGGCGTGCGCGGCGCGGGACAGGCCGCAGACGTTCCGCGCGTACTCAAGGAGGGCGTGCTGGAAGCCGCCGCAGGTGCCGAGGAAGGGGATGCCGTCCTCGCGGGCCGTACGGATCGCGGCCAGCGCCCCCGCCTCGCTCGCGTACGGGCTGCCCGGCAGCACCCACACCGCGTCGAAGCCCTGCACCGCGCCCGGCGCCTCCGCGTCGCCCGTCGGGATCCAGTACGCGTCGAGCACGAGCCCGTCCCGCTCGGCGAGCGCGTCGAGGAGGACGGGGACGCGGACATGGGACCTGACGTGCGGGGAACGGTCGCCGACCAGGGCGATGCGGGGAGTGGGGCGGTGCGAGGTGTTCGTGTTCATGGCGGCCATGCTCGTCGGCTGCCTCTCTTCACGTCCAACGATGATTCCTGCACTCTCCATCACATTTGCTTATGCGGCCGTGGATAGGGTGGCCGCATGACCTCCACCGATCAGGACTGGGACCGCCGCGTCGCCGCGCTCTGGACGCACCTCGACGACCACGAGCCCGCCGCGTTCCGCGCCCTCGTCGCCGGACTCGCCGCCGAGCGGCCCGCCGACGACGCCGCGGCCCTGTTCGAGCTGGGCGCCGCCCACGACTCCACCGGCCTGCCCGTGGAGGCCGTCCGCCTCTACGAGCGCGCCCTCGACCACGGCCTCACCGGGCTGCGCCGCCGCCGGGCCGTCGTCCAGCTCGCCAGCAGCCTCCGCAACCTCGGCCGGCCCGACCGCAGCGTCGAACTCCTCACCGCCGAGCGCGACATCCCCGCCGACCGGCTCGACGCCGACGAGCTCGCGCTCTCCGGCGCCGTCGACGCCTTCCTCGCCCTCGCCCTCGCCGACACCGGCCGCGACCGCGAGGCCGCCTCCCTCGCCCTCGGCGCCCTCGCGCCGCTGCTGCCCCGCTACAACCGCTCGCTCGCCCACTACGCCCGTGCTCTGCTCACCGCGCGCGACGGTTCCTGAGCGGCCTGCGTGGACCCGCACCTGCTTCGTACGTACGTCACCGTCGCCCGCCTCGCCTCCTTCTCGGAGGCCGCGTGCGAGCTGGGCTACACCCAGTCCGCCGTCTCCCAGCACATCGCCGCCCTGGAGACCGACCTCGGGCTGCCCCTCCTCACCCGGCGGCCCGTCGCACCCACCCCCGCCGGGCAACGGCTCCTCGAACACGCCGGGGCGCTCCTCCTCCGCCTCGACGCCGCCCGCGCCGACCTCGGCCGGTTCGCCGCCGCGCCCCGTACGACCCTGAGCGTCGCCGCCTCCCCGCTCGCCCTGCACCCCCGTACCCTCGCCGCCCTTCCTGCCACCGGGGTCACCCTGCACGGCCTGCCCCGCGAGCGGGTGCCCGAGGCCGTCGCCACCGGCGAGGCCGACGCGGGACTCGTCGACGGGATCGCCGCACCCAGCGACCCGCTGCGGCTGCCCGACGTCGCCCCGCTCTCCGCGACCGGCGTCGCCGAGGAGCCGCTCGCCGTCGTCCTGCCCGCCGGCCATCCCCTCGCCGGGCGCACCGGGCTCCGGCTCGACGACCTCGTGGACGCCCGCTGGCTCGACGCGCCCGCCGCCGGCGTCCCCCTCGGTCAGCTGCGGGCCGTCCACGCCGGACCCGCCGGCCGGGGCTTCCGTACGGCCCTGCGCTACGAGGGCACCGACACCCGTACCCTCGCCGCCCTCGCCGCCGCCGGGCACGGCCTCGCGCTCCTGCCGCTCCCCGTGGCGGCCGGTGTCCCGGGCACCGCCGCCGTCCCGCTGGTCGCACCCCGGCTCGTCCACCGCACCGAACTCCTCCTCCCGGGCCACGGCGGGGACGAAACCGGTGAACCCGCCGGTCCGGCTGCCGAGTTCGCGCGACGGCTCAAGAGCTGACACATGCACTCGCTACCCTGTGCGCAACGGCGACGGGGCGACGGAAGGCGGGCTGACGTGGGCTGGCTGCGGCGAGGACCGAAGCGGGACGGCGAGGACGAGCCGAGGGATCCCGAGTTCGCGTACTTCTCGGAGCGGGAGGCCGCGCTCTTCCGCGGCCGGGTCCGCGCCACCTTCGCCGAGCTGGGCCTGGAGGTCTCGGTCTTCGCGGACCACGTCGTCGACGACAAGGGGCGCAGGTTCGGCCTCGGCAACCTCGCCGCCGTCTGCCACCAGGACCGCCGGGGCGCGCGCGTCTGGCCGCAGCTGATCCACCGTCATGTCGAGCTGGTCGTCCGGGCGATGGAAGGACCGTCCGCCCTGGAGACCCTCCGGCCGGAGCAGATCCGCGCCCAGCTCTACCCCCGGGTCGTCAGCGGCGACGGCATCGACGCCGGCGCCTTCGGCTACGCGAGGACCGTCGCCCCCGGGCTCTACGAGGTCCTCGCCCTCGACCTGCCGGAGAGCGTCATGATGCTCACCGACGAGGCGCTCGAACGGCTCGGCGACCACGCACAGCTCCGCGACCGGGCGCTGCGCAATCTGCGCGGGCTGCCCGTGGAGGAGCACGAGACCGTCCGCGACGCCGACGGCATGTGCTTCGAGATCATCCTCGGCGACTCCTTCTACACCGCGAGCCGCGTCCTCGACCTGGACGGCGTCGCCCAGCGCGTCACCGGCCTGCCGCTCGGCGAGCACGGTGCGCTCGTCGCCCTGCCCTTCCGTCACCAGCTCGCCTTCCATCCCATCCGGGACACCTCGATCATCCCGGCGCTCGGCGCGATGGCCTCCTTCGCCGCCTCCGGGTACGAGGACACGCCGGGCGCCATCAGCCCGTACGTCTTCTGGTGGCGCGGCGGCACGCTCACCCAGCTCAGCGAGCACGACGAGGAGCGCGGCGACCTGCGGATCGTCGTCGGCGACGACTTCCAGGAACTCCTTGAGCGGCTCATCGCGCAGGGCCCGGACCGCCGCTGAGCGGTCGCGTCGGGGCCCGGCCGGGGGCAGGATGCTGTACGGCGCCGGCGCCGAGGGGCGCCCGCCGCTGCCCGCCGCGCCCGCCACCGCCGCGCTCGCCACCGTCGCCGAGAAGGAGCACCCCATGCCGAGCACTCCCCCCGCATCCGTCGAAGAGGTCGTGCCCTTCACCGCGGACGACTACCGGGCCCGGATGACCCGAGCGGCCGAGTCCGCGGCGGACGCCGGGCTCGCGGGTGTACTCGTCGCGCCCGGCCCCGACCTCGTCTACCTCACCGGCTACCAGCCGACCGCGATCACCGAACGGCTCACCGTCCTCGTCCTCGCCGCGGGCCAGGAGCCGGTCCTCGTCGTCCCCACCCTGGAGGCGCCCGACGCCGAGAAGGCGACGGGGGCGGCGGCGCTCACGCTGCGCGACTGGACGGACGGCAAGGACCCGTACGCGGTCACCGCGCCGCTCCTCGACGTCGGAGGGAGGTTCGGCGTCAGCGACAACGCCTGGGCCATGCACCTGCTCGGTCTCCAGCAGGCCCTGCCCGGCACGTCGTACGTCTCCCTCACCGAGGCCCTGCCCATGCTCCGCGGCGTCAAGGACGCGCACGAGCTCGCACGGATCGCGGCAGCGGGAGCCGCCGCCGACCAGGCGTACGGCGAGATCCTCAAGGTCCGCTTCGCCGGCCGCAAGGAGACCGATGTCGCCGCCGACCTCGCCGCGCTCCTCATGCGTTTCGGCCACTCCCAGGTCGACTTCACCGTCGTCGGATCCGGCCCCAACGGCGCCAATCCGCACCACGAGGCGGGCGACCGGACGATCGAGCGCGGCGACATGGTCGTCCTCGACTTCGGCGGCCTCAAGCACGGCTACGGCTCCGACACCACCCGCACCGTCCACGTCGGCGAACCGACCGACGAGGAGCAGCGCGTCCACGACCTCGTCCGCGAGGCCCAGCAGGCCGGCTTCGAGGCGGTCCGCCCGGGAGCGGCCTGCCAGGAGGTCGACCGCGCGGCCCGCAAGGTCATCACGGACGCCGGCTACGGCGAGTACTTCATCCACCGCACGGGCCACGGCATCGGCGTCACGACGCACGAACCCCCGTACATGATCGAGGGCGAGGAGCTCCCGATCGTCCCCGGCATGTGCTTCTCGATCGAACCGGGCGTCTACCTCCCGGGCCGCTTCGGCGTCCGCATCGAGGACATCGTGACGGCGACGGAGGACGGCGAGGGCCACCGCTTCAACAACACCCCGCACGAGATGGCGATCGTCGAGTAGCCCGCCCTGCGTCTGTCAGCCGTCCGTCAGGACGATCGCCGACTCGCCCGGCAGGCGCAGGACCCCGTCCGCGCCCGGGGCGTCGACCGGGTCCCAGGCGGCGAGGACCCGGTCGCGGCCGTTCGAGCCGAGGGGGATCACCGCCGGCTCCTTGCCCAGGTTGACCGCGACCCGCAGGTCGCCCCGGCGGAAGACCAGCCAGCGGGACTCCTCGTCGAAGGCGACCTTCACACCCGCCAGGTCCGGGTCCGTCAGGTCCGGCAGGGTGCGGCGGAGGGCGATGAGCTGGCGGTGCCAGGCGAGGAGACGCTTGTGGGGGTCCCGTTCGCGCTCGGTGCGGTCGAGCACCGAGCGGTCGCGCGTGGCGGGGTCCTGCGGGTCGGGGACCTCGTTCTCGGACCAGCCGTGCTCCGCGAACTCCCGCCGCCTGCCGCGCCGTACGGCCTCCGCCAGCTCCGGGTCGGTGTGGTCGGTGAAGTACTGCCAGGGCGTGTGCGCCCCCCATTCCTCGCCCATGAACAGCATCGGCACGGAGGGGCCGGTCAGGACGAGGGTCGCCGCGCAGGCGAGCAGACCGGGGGAGAGGGAGGCCGAAAGGCGGTCACCCAGGGCCCTGTTGCCGATCTGGTCGTGGGTCTGGGCGTACCCCAGGAAGCGGTGCGCGGGCGTGCGCTCCCGGTCCACCGGGCGGCCGTGGCGGCGGCCCCGGAACGTCGAGTACGTACCGTCGTGGAAGAAGACGTGCGTGAGCGTCTTGGTGAGCGCCGCGATCGGGGCTCGCGCGAAGTCGCCGTAGTAGCCCTGGGATTCACCGGTCAGCGCCGTGTGCAGGGAATGATGGAAGTCGTCGTTCCACTGGGCGTGGACGCCGAGGCCGCCGAGCGTGCGCGGGGTCGTGGTGCGCGGGTCGGCGAGGTCGGACTCGGCGATCAGGAAGTGCTGGCGGGCCTGCTCCTTCGCCAACTCGTCCACGGCAGAGGAGAGTTCTTCGAGGAAGGTCAGTGCCCGGGTGTCGGCGAGCGCGTGCACCGCGTCGAGCCGCAGCCCGTCGATCCGGTAGTCCCGCAGCCACGCCAGCGCGCTCCCCAGGAAGTACGCCCGGACCTCGTCCGAACCCGGCGCGTCCAGGTTCACCGCCGCACCCCACGGCGTGTGGTGCGTGTCCGTGAAGTACGGGCCGAAGGACGGGAGATGGTTGCCGGACGGGCCGAGGTGGTTGTGGACGACGTCCAGGACCACGCCCATGCCGAGACCGTGCGCGGCGTCCACGAACCGCTTGAGGGCCTCCGGGCCCCCGTACGGCTCGTGGACCGCCCACGGCGCCACCCCGTCGTACCCCCAGCCCCGCACCCCGGGGAACGGGCACAGCGGCATCAGCTCCACATGGGTGATGCCGAGGCCCGCGAGCTCCCCGAGGCGGGCGGTCGCCGCGTCGAGCGTGCCCTCGGGGGTGAAGGTGCCGACGTGCAGCTCGTACAGGACCGCGCTGCGCAGCCGCAGCCGCGGGGACTCGTGCCGCCAGACGTACGAGGAGTGGTCGACGACCGCGCTCAGGCCGTCGGGGCCGTCGGGCAGCCGGCGGGAGCGCGGGTCCGGCAGGACGGGCCGGTGGTCGAGGGCGAAGCCGTACCGGTCGCCGTCCTCGGCGGGTACGACACCGGTCCACCAGCCGTCCCGTTCGGCGTCCCTCTCCAAGGGGTGGTTGGTGCCGTTCAGCGCCAGCATCACCCGGTTACGGGCGCTCGGCGCCCACACCTCGAAGAGCACGGGAATCCCCTCGTCGACGGACCAGCCACTCAACCACTGACTACCCCGTCCATCCTGGCAGTCAGGACTCCGACGCGCCCGGCGCGTCCCACACGTAGTTGATCGCGCGCTCGAAGTTGACGTAGCCCGCCCGGGCGAAGGACGCCGCCATCGGGACGTTCCCCAGGTCCGTCGCCGCCCTGATCCGGGGCACGTCCTGGGCGGCCAGGATCCGGGTGCCCTCCGCCAGGATGTCGTCGATGTAGCCGTGCCCGCGGTGGGCGGGCAGCACGCCGATGTAGGCGATGGTGTGGTGGTAGTTGTTCCGCGCGGGGATCACGAAGCCGACCGGCTCGCCGCTCTCCGGCAGCTGCGCGACCTGCCACCACTCCTGGGGCGAGGTGTAGTGCGCGAGCTCTTCGTCGTAGTGCAGTTCGGCCGCCTCCCGGGCCGAGAGCCCGGTCGCCAGGTCGGCCTGGCCGTGCGCGTCGAGCGTGCCCTCCATGACGGGCGTCATCAGCGCGATCAGATCCTCGCGGTCCCGCACCGGACGGAACTCCAGGCGGCCCTTCGGCTCCGGTACGGGCGTGCCGGGCTGCCACTCCAGCCGGAACCGCTCGACCAGCGGACGGGCGTCCGTCCGCTCCAGTACCGCGAACAGGGACTCCAGGACGGACCGGGTCTCCGGGACCTCGCGCCAGTCCGCCGGCATGAACCGGCCGAACTCGGGGCGCTGCGTGCCCGCCGGGACGACCGAGGCCATCGCCGTCTCCAGGAGCCGCAGGCCGATGTCCGCGCGCTCCTCATCCGTCAGCTCCGGGGCGAGGTCGAAGAAGTCGAGCGCCAGCGGCTCGGCGCCCTCCTTGTTCGTCCACCAGGCGATCCGGCCGAGGAGCCGGTCGCCGTCCAGCGCCACCCACATCCACGCGGGGAGGCGGCGGCCGGTGGCGAGGTCGTCGGCGAGCTCGTGGTCGAGCGAGTACGTGAGACGGAGGAACAGGTCCAGTTCCTCGGGTCCCGCGAGCGGACGTATGACGAGGTTCGCCACACCGGCGGCCTGCGCAACGGAAGTGGTAGAAGAAGACGCGGTCACGTCGTGTTTCCCCCTGGGGATCTCTGATGTGGAGACCGCAGACCGTAGCAGCGATCTTGTCAGGCCGGTACGGAGTTCCCAGGTCGGGGGCCCTTCTGGACACTTCGGGCCTGCCGGGCCGACAATCACGGGTGTGACGACCCCCTTCGAGCTTCCGGCGAACACCCCTCGGCTGACCGACGCCGAGCGGGACCGTGCGCTCGGGCTGCTCCGTGAGGGCGCCGCTCAGGGACGCCTCTCGCACGACACTTTCGTCTACCGGATGGAGCGCGCGCTCCAGGCCCGCCGGTCGGACGAGCTCGACCTGCTCGTCGCCGACCTGCGGACCGAGGGCACCTGGACCCGGCGGGTCGTCGGCGCGGTCGAGCGGATGTCGGCGTTCACGGTGCGGATCGGGCGCGCCTGGCGCGCGGAGCGGCTGCCGAAGCTGCTGCTCCCGCTCCCCGGCCCGCACCCGCTGCGGATCGGCCGCGACCCGGTGAACGGCCTGCGGCTCAGCCACGAGACCGCCTCCCGGCTGCACGCCGAGCTCTCGCTGCAGAGCGGGATGTGGGTGCTGCGCGACCTCGGCTCGACGAACGGGACGACCGTCAACGGGCGCCGGGTCTCCGGCGCGGTGGTCGTACGGCCCGGAGACGTGATCGGCTTCGGCCAGATGTCGTTCCGGCTCTCCCACGGCTGAACCGCCCGCCCCCGCCCATCACCCGTTCGGCGGTACGTGACGCGCCGTGCGGGCCGCCCGGTGATGGGGTGGGGAGACGCGCGCCACGATTCTCCGGCCGCGGCACCCACCGCCGATCGACAGGGGGCGCGATGAGCGACGAGCCGACCCGCGGCATACCGGACCGCGGCACACGGAACGACCGGCCGGAGGAGTCCGGGGACCCCTGGACGAGACTGCCGTCGATGGCACCGGGCACGGTCTCCGCCGCGATCCCGACCGTCGAGCCCGGCGCGACCGCGCTCCGGGGCACCGCCTTCCCGGGCCGGGTGCGGACCGCCGCCGACCCGACGGCCACCGGTCCCGTGGGGCCCGCCGGACTCGCCGAACCCTTCGCGCCCACCGGGCGGACCGTCGCACCGAGCCCCCTCGACCCCGGCGCCACCCACGACCCGCACGCGATCCACCGGACCCTGCGGGAACAGTTCCCGCTCACGTACGACCCACTGCTGCGCGCCTGGGTCCTCAGCCGGTACGCGGACGTCGCCGCCGCCCTCACCGACACCCGGTTCACCCACGGGCACCGGCCGGGCGACCCACCCTGCTCGCGGGCACATGTCGACGTCGACATGGCCGAGTTGAGGAACGTCACCGAACGCACGGCGTACGTCCTCGCCCGCCGCATCGCCGAACGCCCGCAGGCCGACCTCGTCGCCGACTTCTGCCACTGGCTGCCCGCAGGGACCGTCGCCGCCGCCGTCGGCGTGCCCTACCGCGACATGATGCGGCTCGTGCGCGGCCGGGCGGCCGGGGCGCTCGCCGGCGAATGCGGCGGCCAGATCGCCGTACGGGAGAAGGCCCTCGCCTCCTTCCTCGGCAACGTCCTCGCCGACCCCGACCAGGTCGCCGCCCTCCGCGACGCCCCCACCGGGCTGACCGCCCGCGCCTGGGCCGAGTCGCTGCGCCGCGACCCGCCCGTGCAGATCGCCGTACGCCGCACCCGCTCCGAGGTCCGGGTCAGCGGCGGCCTCATCCCGGCGGGCGCGTCCGTCGCCCTGCTCGTCGGCTCCGCCGGCCGGGACCCGGAACGCTTCCGCGAGCCCGAGCGCTTCGACCCGTTCCGCGACGACCCGGGCCAGCTCACCTACGGCAGCGGCTTCTGCCCCGCCGTCCTGCTCGCCGGCCTGGAGGCCGAGTACGCCCTGCGCGCGCTCTTCACGGCGATGCCCCGGCTACGCCTCGCCGACGGCTTCCGTCCCGCCGCCACCGGCCTCATCACCCGTGCCCCGCGCAGCCTGATCGTCCGCCCGGGAGGCTGATCCGGGGCTTGGACGAGGGGTCCGCCACCGCTGCTAGGGTGACGTGCGCTCGTCAAAGAGCCCCTCTTTCTTGCCACTTTCAACGGGGATTGAAACATGAAGATGCGTCATGTCCGCGCCATCGCTGTCGCCGCCGTCGCGGTCGTCGCCCTGACCGGTGCCCGCGGTTCCGGCGGCGGCGGCTGTGACAACAGCAGCAGCGGCAGCAGCGGCAGCTCCAGCAGTTCCGGCGGCAGCGACCACAACGACAACGGCAGCACCTCCGGCGGCTCCCTGCCCGGCGGCTCCAGCAGCGCCGACAAGGCGATCCGCGACGTGATCATCAACGAGTGCAAGTACGACCAGGCGACCAAGAACCTCGTCGCCCGGATCACCGTCAAGAACGACGGCTCGATGGACTACGACTACAACGTCACCATGAAGTTCAAGGGTGTCGCGGGCGGCAGTGTCCTCCCGGCGACCGCGCTCAAGACCGGTATCGCGGTCGCGGCGGGCGCCTCCGTGAGCGCCGAGGTGACCACCCCGTACATCGGAACCGGCGACGGCTCCGAGTACACCGAGTGCGAGGTCACGCGAGCCTCCCGCTTCTGATCGACCTGCCGCTCCCGGGGCCCGTCCCCGGGAGCCCTCAGGGCCTGTCCGGCGGATCATGGCCGGGGCCGCGGTCCGCCGGACAGGCCTCAGCCGTCCAACCGGGCGAGCATCGCCACAGGCCGGTCCGCGAAGAGCTCCGCGAGCTTCAGCTCCGTCGCCGGGCCGCCGGTGAACTCCCTTACGCCGTCCAGGACATCGGCCCAGTGGCCGTCCGGAAGTACCAGCTCGGTGTCCTGCCAGCCGCCCGCCTCCGCGAGGCGCAGCGAGAGCCGGGTCACGGCGGTGATCACCTCGCCGGAGCGGGCGAAGGCCAGGCAGTGCGCGGCGGCCGGGCCCTCGGCCGTCAGCGGGATGTACGTGCCCGTGGCGCCGAAGGCCTCCGGGCGCTCCCGGCGCAGCCGCAGCGCCGCCCGGACCAGGGCCGTCCTGTCGTCGTCCGGGCCGATCGCGAACGGGGCCCTGTTGTCCGGGTCGACGAGCGCCCGGTACTCCCGCTCCGTGTTCTGGTACAGCTCCGGCACCCCCGGCATCGTCAGCTGGACGAGGGCCGCGCCGAGCGCGTGGGCCCGGATGTGCGGCTCCAGCGCGAAGGCCGCCTCCGAGGCCGACCGCAGCGGGATCCGGCCGGGCCCCGCCGCCGTGAACTCGGTCACCGCCCGCTCGTACGCCGTGTCCGGCTCGGTCCAGCTGGTCCGAAGACCCGCCTCCCGTACGGACTTGAGGACCGCGGGCCCGAGCCGGTCCGCGTCCGGCGCGCCGAAGCCGAAGGCCGTCTGCCAGGCCGTCCACGCGAGGTGCGGATCGGGCGCGGGAACCCCCGCGACCTCGGTCAGGAGCGCCGCCCACACCTCCGGGCACTGCGCGAGCACCGCGATCGCGGCCCGCACGTCCGCGCTGCGCTTGGTGTCGTGCGTGGACAGCACGGTCCCGGTGGCCGGCCAGTCCCGGGCGATCCGCAGGCAGTACGCGTGGAACTCGTCGGCCGACACCGCCGGACGTCCCGCGTCGCCGCCCACCTCGTTCGCCGAGAGCAGCGGCGTGTACCGGTAGAAGGCCGTGTCCTCCACGGACTTGGCCCGCAGAGCCGAGGAGGTCTGCGCGAACCGGGCGCGGAACGCCCGGTGTTCCGGACCGTCCCCCCGCGAGCCGAGCGCCAACTCCCGTACGAGGTCGACGGCCGAGGCCTCCTCCGGCACGGCGAACGCGGCCTTCGCGCCCCGCGCCGCCGCCGGGGTCAGGACCTCCTCGCCGCCCGTCCGGTAGGTCCGGTAGACCGGCACCCGGACGAGCAGCTCCCGGACCGCGGTCCGCAGGGCCCAGGGCGCGTGGTCCCGCAGTGCCGGGTCGGCCGTGCAGATCCGCTCCGCGAGCCGGGTCAGCGCGGCCGTCTCGGCGGCCAGGTCGTGCGTCACCACCTCGTACGCGGCGCGCCGCGCGGTCGCCTCCCAGTGGCCGCCCCGGTCCCCGGCGCTGTGGGTGAACTCCCGGTACACGTCGGCCAGTTCGTCGGATCCGATCGGATCCGTGAGGACCCCCTCGATCTGCCGCAGCGCGTCGTAGCCGGTGGTGCCCGCGACGGGCCAGGCGGCGGGCAGGGTCTCCGCTCCCGTGAGGATCTTCTCCACCACCGTCCAGCAGCGCCCGCCGGTCGCCGCCGCCAGGTCCTCCAAGTACCCCTGCGGGTCGGCGAGCCCGTCCGGGTGGTCGATGCGCAGCCCCTCGACCACCCCGTCCGCCACCAGCTCCACGATCTTCGCGTGGGTCGCCGCGAACACCCCGGGGTCCTCCACCCGCACCCCGATGAGCTCCGAAATGGTGAAGAAGCGGCGGTAGTTGAGCTCGGTGCGGGCCAGCCTCCACCAGCCGAGCCGGTACCACTGGGCGTCGAGCAGCTCGTCGAGCGGCAGCCCCTCCGTACCGGCCCGCAGCGGGAACTCCTGGTCGTCGAGGTGCAGCGCCCCGTCCGAGACCCGCAGCCGGTCCCGTACCTCGGGAAGCCGCGCGGGCAGCACCGGCAGCAGCAGCCTGCCGTCCCCGGCGCTCCAGTCGACGTCGAACCAGCGGGCGTACGGCGAGTCCGGGCCCTCGCGGAGCACCGACCGCAGCGCGTGGTTGTGCCGGGGGGAGGCCGCCATGTGGTTGGGGACCAGGTCCACGACGAGGCCGAGACCGTGGGCCCGCGCGGTCGCGGCCAGGGCTCGCAGCCCCTCCTCGCCGCCCAGCTCGGCCCGTACGGACCGGTGGTCGGTGACGTCGTAGCCGTGGGTCGAGCCGGGCACCGCCTCCAGGACGGGGGAGAGGTGGAGGTGCGAGACCCCGAGCCCGGCGAGATGCGGCACGGCCCGCTCAGCGGCGGCGAACGGGAAATCCGGCTGGAGCTGGAGCCGGTAGGTGGCGGCCGGGAGGGCGGAACCGGTCGGCGAGGAGGAGGGGGCCGTGCGGGAGGAAAAGGACGGGAGGGAGGTCATGCGAACGTACGTACCCCGCGCGAGGGCTTCTGTGTCATCGCCCCATGCACCCGTTCGAGTGCATCGCGTTACGTTCCAGTGATGCTCCGGATGTATCGCGACACGTTCTCGCTGCTCGGGCCGGTCCTGCCGGTCGTCTCCTTCCTCGGCCGGCTGCCCACGGCCATGTGCCAGCTCGGCAGCCTGCTCCTGGTCGCCGAGACCAGCGGTTCGCTCGCCACGGCCGGCCTCGCGGGCGGCGCGCTCGCGGCCGGACAGACCGTCGCCGGACCCGTCATCGGCCGCCTCGCCGACCGGCACGGCCAGCGGGGCGTCGTCCTCGCCGCCTCCTTCGCCAACGCGGTCGCCGTCACCGCCCTCGTCCTCGCCGCGCTCGCCCACGCGGCCACCGGCTGGCTGATGCTGCTCGGCGCGCTCGCCGGGGCCACCGTCCCCCAGATCGGGCCGCTCGCCCGGACCCGCTCGGTGGCCCTCGCCCGCCGCTCCGGCGCGGACGACCGGCTCGTCGGCGCGGTGCTCTCCTTCGAGGGCACCCTCGACGAGGTGTCCTTCGTCCTCGGCCCGGCCTTCGTCGGCCTCGCCGCCGCCCTCGCCCACCCCGCCGCCGCGCTCCTCGTGGCCGCGCTCCTGCTCGCCGTCTGCGGCTCCGCCTTCGCCCTGCACCCCACGGCCCGTACGACCGCCACGACGGCCACCCGAACGGACGCGGCCGAGCGGGCGCGACTGCCCCGGTCCGCGTACGCGCTGCGCGGCACGATGGTCCTCCAGGGCGCGATGTTCGGCGCCTCCCAGGCCGGCATCACCGCGCTCACCGAGGAGCTCGGCGCGCCCGCGCAGGCGGGGCTCGTCTACGCGGCGATGGGCGTGATGAGCGCCGCCGTCGGCCTCTCCCTCGCCGCCCTGCCCGCCCGCATCGGGCTCACCACGCGCTGGCGCGCCGCCACCGCCGGGCTCGTCGTCCTCTCCGTGCCGCTGCTCTTCGTCGGCTCCCTCGGCGCGCTGTACGCGGTCGTGGTCGTCCTCGGCGCCGCCTACGCCCCGCACCTGATCACGGTCTTCGGGCTCACCGAGCGGACCGTGCCGGCCGCCCGGCTCGCCGAGTCCATGGCCTTCCTCACCAGCGGGATCGTCGGCGGCCAGGCCCTCGCCCTCGCCGTCTCGGGGCGCCTCGCCGAGGGCCACGGCGCCCCCGCCGCCTTCGCGGTGGCGGTGGGGGCGGCCGTGGCCTGCGCGCTGCTGTCCTGGACGGTGCGGGTGACGCCTCCCGTACGGGAGGTCAGGCCGGCCGTCGCAGCACGGTCAGACTGAGCGGCGCGAGCGTCACCCGCTCGCCGCCCGCCAGCTCCGGACCCTCCTGCGGCGGCATGCCCTCCGGGTCGGAGGTGTCCACGACCATCCGCCAGTACCGGCCGTGGCTGTCCGGCACCACGAACTCCAGCTCCTTCGCCGAGGCGTTGAACATCAGCAGGAAGGAGTCGTCGGCGATCCGCTCGCCCTGCGTCCCCGGCTCCGAGATGGCGTTGCCGTTGAGGAAGACCGTCAACGCCTGGGCGTGCGCGGCCTGCCAGTCCCTCGACGTCATCTCCTCGCCCTCGGGGGTGAACCACGCGATGTCGGTGAGCTCGTCGTGGGTGCCCTCCACCGGCCGCCCGTGGAAGAAGCGGCGCCGCCGGAAGACCGGATGCTCCCGCCGCAGCCGCACCATCGACCGGGTGAAGCGCAGGAGCGTGGCCTCCGCCTCGCTGTTGGCCTTCGGCCACCGCACCCAGGACACCTCGTTGTCCTGGCAGTACGCGTTGTTGTTGCCGCCCTGCGTCCGCCCGAACTCGTCGCCGTGGCTCAGCATCGGCACACCCTGCGACAGCATCAGCGTGGCGAGGAAGTTGCGCATCTGGCGGGCGCGCAGCTCGGTGATCCCGACGTCCTCGGTGTCGCCCTCCTCGCCGCAGTTCCACGAGCGGTTGTAGCTCTCGCCGTCCCGATTGCCCTCGCCGTTCGCCTCGTTGTGCTTCTCGTTGTACGAGACGAGGTCGCGCAGCGTGAAACCGTCGTGGCAGGTCACGAAGTTGACCGAGGCGAGCGGGCGGCGCCCGTCGTCCTGGTAGAGGTCGGACGAGCCCGTCAGGCGGGAGGCGAACTCGGCGAGCGTACGGGGCTCGCCCCGCCACAGGTCCCGTACGCAGTCCCGGTACTTGCCGTTCCACTCGGTCCACAGCGGCGGGAAGTTGCCCACCTGGTAACCGCCCTCGCCCACGTCCCACGGCTCGGCGATCAGCTTCACCTGGCTCACCACCGGGTCCTGCTGGACGAGGTCGAAGAACGAGGACAGCCGGTCCACCTCGTGGAACTGCCGGGCCAGGGTGGCCGCCAGGTCGAAGCGGAAGCCGTCCACGTGCATCTCGGTCACCCAGTACCGCAGGCTGTCCATGATCATCTGGAGGACGTGCGGGGAGCGCATGAGCAGCGAGTTCCCGGTGCCCGTCGTGTCCGTGTAGTACCGGGGGTCGTTCGAGAGCCGGTAGTACGAGGGGTTGTCCAGGCCCCGGAAGGAGAGCGTCGGGCCCAGGTGGTTGCCCTCGGCGGTGTGGTTGTAGACCACGTCGAGGATGACCTCGATGCCCGCCTGGTGCAGGGCCCGGACCGCCGACTTGAACTCCAGGACCTGCTGGCCCCGGTCGCCCCAGGACGCGTAGGCGTTGTGCGGGGCGAAGAAGCCGATCGTGTTGTAGCCCCAGTAGTTCGACAGGCCCGCGTCCACCAGGCGGTGGTCGTTCACGAACTGGTGAACGGGCATCAGTTCCAGCGCGGTGACGCCGAGTTGCTTCAGGTGGCCGATCACCGCCGGGTGCGCGAGACCCGCGTACGTACCGCGCAGCTCCTCCGGCAGGTCCGGGTGGAGCATCGTCAGGCCCTTCACATGGGCCTCGTAGATCACGGTGTGGTGGTACTCGGTGCGCGGGCGCCGGTCGTCGCCCCAGTCGAAGTACGGATTGACCACGACCGAGGTCATCGTGTCCGGGGCGGAGTCGAGGTCGTTGCGCGCGTCCGGCCGCCCGAACGGGTAGCCGTACACCGCCTCGCCCCACTTGACCTGCCCGGACACCGCCCGCGCGTAGGGATCGAGGAGCAGCTTGGCGGCGTTGCAGCGGAGCCCGCGCTCGGGGGCGTACGGGCCGTGGACCCGGAAGCCGTACCGCTGGCCGGGCATCACGCCCGGCAGGTAGGCGTGCCGGACGAAGGCGTCCGTCTCGCGCAGCTCCACCGCCGTCTCCGAGCCGTCGTCGTGGAGCAGACACAGCTCGATCCTGTGGGCGGCCTCCGAGAAGACCGCGAAGTTGGTTCCCGCTCCGTCATAGGTGGCGCCCAGGGGATACGCCTGTCCCGGCCAGACTTGCATGGATTCGACTCTTCCTCTTCTGTCCGGGTTTAGGGGGTGTTCTTCGGCCAGATCCTGCCCGAAAGAGGGGCAACCTCCTAGGACTTCGCCCCGTCCTACCGGGTGACCGCACATCAAGAGGGGGAAAGAGGGGGAAGTGTGTACGAAATAGCGCGCCGCCACCTGGGGAAGGTGGTGGCCGGAGCGGCCATGGCGGTGACGGGAACCGCCGTCGCGGTCGCGATCAGCCTCCCGGGGGTTTCAGCGGCAGAGGAAGGTGCGCCCAGGCCTGTGGGTGGTACCACGCTCGGCGGTACGGCTGGTGTGGGTGGAGGAAGTGGGGACGCGGACGGCGCCGGCGCGGCGGAGTCCGGCGTCGGGGCACAGGCGCAGGCGCAGGGCCAGGGGCAGGGGCAGGGGCAGGGTGCCGCGCCGCCGCCGGCGACCGTGGCCCCGGCCGCGACCGAGGGGGAGAAGGGCATCGGCTCCGACCCGCTCACCGACGACGAGCTCGCGAGGGCCGAGGGACTGGCGCTGACCCCGCCGGCCGCCGCCGCCCAGCAGAACGTCGAGGGCGGACGGGGCCCGCAGCACCTGGGCACCCTGCTCGCCGACCCGCTGCCCGGGGACGGCACGCGCCGCGCCGAGGTCCGGTTCTACGACTACGCGAAGGACGAGCTCGTCACCCGGACCGTCAACCTCGGCACGGGCAAGGTCGAGAGGTCCGCGGCGCAGCGCGGGGTCCAGCCCTCCGCCCACCCCGAGGAGCTGCGCGAGGCCCTGGAGCTGATCCTCGCGAGCCCGCTCGGCAAGGGCGTCAAGGAGGACTACAAGGACGCCACGGGCAAGCAGCTCACCTCCACCGGGCAGCTGTGGTTCAACGGCGACGTCTACCGCCCCTACCGCGAGGCGAACGTGCCCGCGCAGCTCGCCGACTGCGGCGAGCACCGGTGCGTACGCCTCGTCACCAAGGTCCTCAACGGGGCCTGGATCAACACCCGGAACCTCATCGTCGACCTCTCCGCGAGGACCGTCACGCGCGTCGGCTGACCACCGCCGCACCCGGTTCCCGCGTTCCCAGACATCTCCGTACGAGGGAGTACGTTCCCATGTCCACCCAGCGCACCACGCGCACCCGCCGGAGGGGCGCCGTCCTGACCGCGGCCGTCCTGCTCGGCACCGCCTCGGCCGCCGCGGGACCCGCGACCGCCGCGCCCCGCGCGCCGGCCCCGCCGCTGCCGACGGCCGCACCGCGCCCGCCCGCCCAGCCCGACTGCTCCGCCGCGTACCGCATCACGCAGAAGCTCGAAGGCGGCGCCGTCTGGAACATGTGCTGGCGTTACAACACCGACGCCGGCCTCACGCTCGACCGCGTCACCTACCAGCCGCCCGGCGGCGCGCCCATCAAGGTCCTCACCAGCGCCCGGCTCGCCCAGATCCACGTGCCGTACGACGACGGCGCCGCCGAGTACGACGACCTCACCGGCGCCGGCTTCGGCTGGGGCCTGCAGAACCTCAAGCCCGCCGAGTGCCCCGGCGGCACCATCTCCACCGTCAAGGTGCCCGAGGTCGGCCAGGTCAAGGGCCTGTGCACCACGACCAGGGCGCGGGGCCACGCGTACCGCATGGCCGCCGACGGCGCCGGTGGCCAGGTGTACCAGGTGCAGGGCAAGGACCTGCTCGTCTACACCGTGAACAAGGTCGGCTGGTACGAGTACATCTCCGAGTGGCGGTTCTCCGCCGACGGCACCATCGGCGCCAACGTCGGGGCCACCGGCAGCCTCTCGCCCGTCGACTACAACGCCACCGACGGCCGCGGCTGGCCCATCGGCAAGGGCGCCCGCGCCTACGCCACCAGCCACGCCCACAACGTCTTCTGGAAGCTCGACTTCGGCCTCGACGGCTCCACCAAGGACCGGATCGAGCAGTTCGACTCCACCGTCACCGCGCCGCCCGCCAACGGCGGCGGACCGACCGTGAAGACGAAGCGCACCGTCGTCACCAAGGAGCTCGCCGGCGACGCGAAGAACATGCGCTGGTGGCGGGTGGTCAGCGGCACCGGGAAGAACGCCGACGGCCACGCCCGCTCGTACGAGATCGTGCCCGGCCACACCGACACCCACGCCGGCCGCGGCTTCACCAAGCACGACGTGTACTTCACCCAGTCACGGGCCTGCGAGCAGTTCGCGAGCAACAACACCGGGAACTGCGGGACCAACGCCGGGGACAGCGTGGACAAATGGGTCAACGGTGAGACTCTGACCAAACCGTCCGTGTGGGTCAACATCGGGTTCCACCACGTCGCCCGGGACGAGGACCAGCAGCCGATGCCGGTCCACTGGCAGGGCTTCCAGCTCGCGCCCCGGGACGTAACCGCTATGAATCCGCTCACTCCGTCCGATCTCGCCTCCCAGAACGGGCAGCCCGATCTGGGGAGTTGAGGAAGCAGCCTGGCGATCCTGCTGCACCGCCTCCCGCTCGCGGAGTACCCTTCCTTGATCGTTGTCGGATTGGTCGAAACGGGCTTCCAGGAGCAGAAGGCGGTGCGCGGGTGAGCTCGGGAGGTCTGGAGCTGCCCCCAGGTGACGCGGGTCGCGAGGGGGGCCCGGCCGGCCCCGCCGAGGTGCCGCCCGGTGCGGTCGTCCCGCCCGGAGCGGCGGTCCCGCCGGGGACGGTCGTCCCGCCCGGTACGGTCTCCGTCGCCCGGCCGGTGGAGATCGGGGCGGAACTCGACTGGGGCGCCGAGGCCTGGGGCGAGGTGCGCACCCGCGCGCAGCGCGCCGGGCGCGCCTACATCTGGCTGAACCTGGTCGAGCAGCGGCTGCGGGCCGTAGTCGCGGCCGTCCTGCGGCCCGTGTACGAACCCGTGCACGGCGAGGAGTGGGTCGTGGCCGCGGCCGGTCCCGCCGGCCAGGAGTGGGTGCAGCGGGCCGTCGCCGTGCGCGAGGTGTCGCGGCGCAAGGGCTATCTGCTCGACCCGGCCGACGACAACGTGCTGAGCTTCCTCACGCTGCCGCAGCTGCGCGAGCTGATGGTGCAGCACTGGCCCTGCTTCGAGCCCTACTTCGACGACCGGCGCGAGGTCGAACTCGCCCTGGACGAGCTGGAGGTCACGCGCAACGTCGTCTCCCGCAACCGGGCGCTCTCGCTGACCGTGCTCGCCCAGTCCGAGCGGGCGTCGGCGAGGCTCCTGGAGATCCTCGGCAGCGGGGCCGGGGTGCCGTCCGCCGACCGGCTGCCCGTGGACGCGGTCGAGGACCTCGTCGGCGACCGGTACGCGGACGTGGTCTCCGTCCATCCCGACCGGGTCCGCCTCCAGCGGCAGCTGCCCGCCGAGGACCTCTTCGGCGGGGCCCGCCGGCTCGACGCCACCGGCATAGGCCTGAATCTGCTCGTGCAGAACTTCTCCGGGCGCCGCATGGTCCGGCTCGCCGAGTCCGGCTGCCGGACGCGGCTGCTCTTCCTCAACCCGGCGAGCAGCGCCGTCAAGCGGCGCGAGCGGGAACTCGGCCTCAAGAAGGGCGAGCTCAGCCGCTCGGTCGAGATGAACATCCTGCACATGCGCCGGGTGCGGTCGAAGCTGCGCGACCCGGGCGCCTTCCAGATCCACGTCTTCGACGAGACGCCCCGCTTCACCGCGTACCTGGTGGACGGCGACGGCCCGGACGGCGTGGGCGTCGTGCAGTCCTATCTGCGCAAGGCCCGCGGCATGGAGGCCCCGGTCCTCGTCCTGCGCGGCGGCGGCCGGAGCGTGGTGCGCCACGGCCAGCAGAGCGGCGACGGCGAACACGGACTTTTCGAGACATATCGGGAGGAATTCGAGTCGGTGTGGCTCGACTCCCGGCCGGTTTCCTGACCGGTCGCCGACCACCGCCCGGGGGCGTTGTCAGTGGTGCGTGCGAGGGTGGTCACCACCACGGGGGAGATCACGTAAGGAGGACCCGATGGCCTGGCACGGCGACACGCTGGTCGGCTTCGACCTGGAGACGACCGGCACCGATCCGCTGGAGGCCCGTATCGTCACGGCCTCGATCATCGAAGTCGACGGCGGGGGAGACGTCGTACGACGACAGGACTGGCTCGCCGACCCGGGCATCCGCATCCCGGAGCAGGCTTCCGCGATCCACGGCATCAGCACCGAGCGCGCGGCAGCCGAGGGCCGGCCGGTCCGCGAGGTCGCCGACGAGATCGCGAAGACCCTCGCCGCGTACTGGGAGGACGGCGTCCCGATCGTCGCGTACAACGCCTCCTTCGACCTCACGCTCCTCTCCGCCGAGCTGCGCCGCCACGGGCTGCCCTCGCTGAGCGAGCGGCTCGGCGGCGTCGACATCGGCCCGGTCGTCGACCCGTACACGATCGACCGGGCCGTCGACCGCTACCGGCGGGGCAAGCGGACCCTGGAGGCGGTCTGCGGGGAGTACGGCGTCGTCCTCGAAGCCGCCCACCAGGCCGCGGCCGACGCACTCGCCGCCGTCCGCGTCGCCGTCGCGATAGCCGAGCGGCACCGCCAGGTCGCCGAACTGGACCCGGCCGAGCTCCACGAGCGCCAGATCGCCTGGTACCGCGTCTGGGCCGAGGACTTCCAGGCCTTCCTGCGCCGCAAGGGCGAGACGGAAGCGGTCATCGAGTCCACCTGGCCCCTCCGCCCGGCGGTATTCGCCCACTCCTAGCCGTCGTCCTTCAGCCGTTGTCCTTGAGGAAGGCGAGCAGGAGTTCGTTCACCTTCTCCGGCCGGTCGAGCGGGAACCAGTGGCCCGCGTCCGCCACGCGCTCGTAGCGCCAGGGACCGGTCACGTGCTCGCCGGTGTCCACCATCTGCCGCTCGGTGAGGAAGCGGTCGCCGGTGGACCACACGCCCATGACCGGGACGGAGAGCGGGGGGAGCGCCGGCGGCGGGGCCAGCTGGGTCTCGATCGGCAGCCCCGAACGGTAGATGTTCAGAGCGGCGGTCAGCGCGCCCGGAGAGCGCAGCGGCTCCAGGACCGTCTCCACCTCGGGGTGGTCGGAGAGCATGTCCCGCAGATGCGCGAAGTCCTCCCGGGAGAGCCACTCCTCGGCGAGGCCCTCGTACGGGAACAGCGTCAGGTGCCACAGGCGCTGCCGCTGCTCCCAGCCGGCGCCGAGGATCGCCGCGATGCTCCCCACCGACATGAGCGTCAGGCTCGTCACGCGGTCGGGCACGGTCTGCGCGATCCCTTGCACCACGCCCGAGCCCCAGTCGTGGCCGACCGCGTGGAACCGGTCGACGTCGAGCCGACCCAGCAGCTCCAGCAGGTCGCCCACGTGCTTGATCGGGTGACAGGCCTCCGCGCCCCCCTCGGGCCGGTCCGACGCGCCGAAGCCCCGCAGGGTCGGGACGACACACCGGTACCCGGCCGCGGTCAGGGCCGGGACCTGGTGGCGCCACAGGGCGTGGCTGTCCGGGAAGCCGTGCACCAGCAGCACCGTCGGCCCCTCGCCGCTCACCTCGACGTCCAGCGTGACGTCCGACAACTCCACCCGCATCACAACACCCCGTTCCCGACGGCCGGTTCGACGCGGGCCATGATGTCAGAACGGGTACCAGCGGACCTCCGGGTCGCCGTCCCGCAGCGAGCGCACCCGCCGCTCGAATTCGGCCAGCGCCTTCGGGTTCGCCGGCGCGTGCTGGGCCACCCACGCGCAGCTCGCGGTCTCCCGCGCGCCCCGCAGCACGGCGCACCCCTCCCACTCCCGGACGTCCCAGCCGTACGCCTCGGTGAAGGCGTCGTAGGCCGCCGGGTCCAGGCCGTAGCGGTCCCGGGAGAGCGCGAGCACCACGAGGTCGTGCTCGCGGAGGTCGGAGGAGAACGTCTCCAGGTCCATCAGGACCGGGCCGTCCGGGCCGACGAGCACGTTCCGGGGGAGGGCGTCGCCGTGGATCGGACCCGGCGTCAGACGCGGGGCGAGTGCGGCGGCCGCCGGGGCGAAGGCGTCGCGCCGCTCCCGGAGGAAGGCCGCGTCCGCCGGGTCGATCGCCTCGCCCGCGAGCCGCAGCCACCGCTCGACGCCGCCGAGCAGCTCACGCCGGGGAAGCGTGAACCCCTGCGGCTCGGGCAGGGCGTGCACGGCCCGCAGCAGCGGGGCCAGATCACGGGGCTCGGCGGGCCGGACCGGATCGGGCAGCCGGTGCCAGAAGGAGACCGGGTGCCCGTCGACGAGCCGCGGCTTCTCCTCGGCGGCCCGCGGAGCCGGGACCCCGGCCTCGGCGAGCCAGCCGGACAGGTCCACCTCCCGCCCGGCCCGCTCGAACAGCTCGGCGTCCCTGCCGACCTTCGCCACCAGGTCGCCCACGGCGAAGACCGCGTTCTCCCCGAGCGCCAGCAGCCGCGCCTCCGCTGCCGGCAGCCCCGCCGCGGCCAGGATCTCCCGCGCCCGCGCCTCGTCCATCGACCTCTCCCTACCTGTGCGTTTGAGCCAAAGTCTCGCATCCGGCCGGGGGTGGCGTGGGGATCAGGCCGGATCAGGGAGCGGGGTCTGGTGCCGTGGATCGCAAGGCGGAGGAGGGAGTCATGGCGGAGTCATGGCGAGTGACGACAACGCGGCGAGGCGCGGTGCCAGACCCCGCGAGCCCGGCCTGATCTGCACGCCACCCCCTAAGTGGCCGCGCAGGCCGCCTTGACGACCTCACGGCCCGTCAGCACCATGACGGGGTTCCCACCGGCGCGGCACCGGCAGACGGGGGTCGGATCGATGAGCTCGGCGACCGCGACGAAGCGGCCGGGCGGGACGCGGACACCGCGGACCGTCCGCCCGGCACGCCCCCGGGGGCCCGACTTCGGCGCCTGGTTCCTGGTGCTCCCTGCGCTCCTGCCGATCCTCGTCCTCAGCGTCGGCCCGCTCCTCTACGGCATCGCGCTCGCCTTCACCGACGCCCAGTCCGGCCGCACCCAGTCCACCCGCTGGGTCGGCACCCTCAACTTCCAGGACCTGCTCCACGACACCCTCTTCTGGGACTCCTTCCGCATCGGCCTGGTCTGGGCCGTCGGGGTGACCGTCCCCCAGTTCCTCCTTGCCCTCGGCCTCGCTCTCCTCCTCAACCAGAAGCTCCGCTTCCGCTGGCTGGCGCGGGCGCTCGCGATCGTCCCCTGGGCGATGCCCGAGGTCGTCGTCGGCATCATGTGGCGGCTCGTCTACAACCCCGACGCGGGCATCCTCAACGAGACCCTCCGCGACCTCGGCCTCGGCCAGGGCCACGACTGGCTCTCCGGACTCGCCACCGCCCTCCCCGCCGTGATCGTCGTCGGCGTCTGGGCCGGCATGCCGCAGACCACCGTCGCCCTCCTCGCCGGACTCCAGAACACCCCGCGCGAACTCCACGAGGCCGCCGCCCTCGACGGCGCCGGCGCCTGGCGCCGCTTCCGCACCGTCACCTGGCCCGCGCTGAGACCCGTGGCCCTCGCCATCACCGCGCTCAACCTCATCTGGAACTTCAACTCCTTCGCCCTGGTCTACGTCCTGACCAACGGCGGACCGGGCGGCCGGACCCGGCTCCCCATGCTCTTCGCCTACGAGGAGGCCTTCCGCTACGGCCAGTTCGGCTACGCCGCCGCCATGGGCTGCGTGATGGTCGCCGCCGTCTCGGTGCTGATCGCCCTCTCCCTCGTACGCCGGCTGAAAGGGGACCAGGACCGGTGAGCGCCCTCCGGACGAGCAGACCCGCGCGGATCGGCCAGTACCTCGCCCTCCTCGCCTACCTGGTCTTCCTCGCCTTCCCCTTCCTCTGGCTGATCTCCACCGCCTTCAAGCCCGCCCCCGAGCTGGCCTCGCTCCACCCCACCTGGATCCCGGAGGAGCCGACCCTCGCCAACTTCCGGCAGGCCTTCGACGAGCAGCCGCTGCTCAGGGCGGCCGGGAACAGCCTGGTCGCCGCGCTCGCCGCGGCACTGATCGCGGTCGTCGTCGCCACCCCGCTCGCCTACGTGACCGCCCGCCACCGGGGCCGGCTCGCCACGGCGGCCACCGGCTGGGTCGTGATCAGCCAGGCCTTCCCCTTCGTCCTGGTGATCATCCCGCTCTTCCTGATCCTCAAGAACCTGCACCTGATCAACAGCGTCCCCGGCCTCGTCATGGTCTACGTGGTGTGGTCGCTGCCCTTCGCCCTCTGGATGCTCATGGGGTACGTGAAGGCCGTCCCGGCCGAACTGGAGGAGGCCGCGGCCGTCGACGGCGCCGGCCGGCTCCGTACCCTCGTCTCCGTCACCGCCCCGCTGCTCGTCCCCGGCATCGTCGCCACCGCCCTCTTCGCCTTCGTCACCGCCTGGAACGAGTTCTTCTTCGCGCTCGTCCTGCTCAAGACCCCCGAGAAGCAGACCCTGCCGGTCGTCCTCACCCACTTCCTCGGTGCCGAGGGCGTCGCCGACCTCGGCCCGCTCGCCGCCGCGGCCTTCCTCGCCACCCTGCCCTCCCTCGTCGTCTTCGCCGTCCTCCAACGCCGGATCGCCGGAGGCATGCTGGCCGGGGCGGTGAAGTGATGGGACGACGGCTCGTCACCCTCACCGCCGCGCTCGCCCTGCTCCTCACCGGCTGCGCCGGCGGCGACGAGCGCCCCGACGACGGCGTCGTACGGCTCCGCTTCCAGTCCCTCGCCTGGCAGAAGGAGTCCGTCGACGCCAACAAGCAGCTCGTCGCGGAGTGGAACGCCGCCCACCCCGACGTCCAGGTCGACTACGTCCAGGGCAGCTGGGACTCCGTCCACGACCAGCTCCTCACCTCCTTCGAGGGCGGCGAGGCGCCCGACATCATCCACGACGCCGCCGACGACCTCGGCGACTTCGCCTACGGCGGCGACCTCGCCGATCTGCGCCCGCTGCTGTCCGAGCGGCTGCGCGCCGACATCCCCGCCCGCAGCTGGCAGACCACCACCTTCGGCGACGGGATCTACGGAGTCCCCTTCCTCCAGGAACCCCGCGTGATCATCGCCAACCGGAAGATCCTGGAGTCCTCCGGCGTCCGCGTCCCCACCCCCGAGAAGCCCTGGACCTGGACCGAGTTCCGGCAGATCGCCCGGGACCTCACCACCTTCATGGGACCCGACCGGTACGCGGTCGCCTGGCCGCTCAAGGAGCCCGTCTCCGTCAGCCTCAACCTCGGCGTCTCGGCCGGCGGCGCCCTCTTCCACCTGGGCGCGGACAGCCGGATCACCGTCGACTTCACCGAGGCGGACGCCGTCGTCACCGGCACCGTCCATGACCAGGTCGTCGTCGACCGCACCGCCCCGCGCACCACGCTCGGCAGCGGCGGCTCCGACACCCTGCCCGGCTTCTTCGCCGGCAAGTACGCCATGGTCCCGCTGGGCTTCGCCTACCGGCAGCAGATCGCCCAGCAGGCACCCGAGGGCTTCGAGTGGACGGTGCTGCCCGCCCCCGCCGGGAGCGAGGGGCTCGCCCAGGGCGTCTCCCCGCAGACCCTGTCGATCGCCGAGGACAGCCCGTACAAGAAGGAGGCGATGGAGTTCCTCGACTTCTTCCTGCGGCCGGAGAGCATGGTGCGGCTCGCCCGCGGCGACTGGATGCTGCCCACCGGCACGGCCGCGCTCGCCGACCCCTCCCTGCACACCGCCCGGGACGGCTGGGCGACCGGTGCCGAGGTCGCCGAGCGACTGCGGCCCGCCCCCGCGCAGGCCGTGCGCGGATATCCGGAATGGAAGGACAAGGTGGCGACCCCGGCCTTCCAGGAGTACTACAGCGGGGCCATCGACGCAGCCGAGCTGCGCAGACGGCTGGAGGAGGACGGCAACCGGGTCCTCGCCCGCTATTACCGCAAATGATGGATTCGTCATTACGAAACCTTGTTGAATAAGTCACAGATGGGTGAAGGGTCTTCTCCCGGGTCGCTCCCATCGGCGAGTGTTCGAACCGGCCACCGTGCCGCCCCCCACGAGGCGCGGTGGCCGCCTAAGGTGAACCCATGGCGACGACGTACGCGGCCCTGCTGCGCGGCATCAACGTGAGCGGACACCGCAAGGTCCCCATGGCGGAGCTCCGTTCCGTCCTCGAAGGCCTCGGCCACCGGGACGTCCGCACGTACCTCCAGAGCGGGAACGCCGTCTTCACCACGGACTCGCCCGCCTCCGAGGACGACCTCACCGCCGAGCTGGAGGACGCGATCGAGCGTCATTTCGGCTTCCGTGTCGACTGCCTCGTCCGCGACGGCGACTACCTCGCGGCCGTCGCCGAGGCCTGCCCCTTCCCGGCCGCCGAGCTGGAGGGAAAGCAGCTCCACGCCATCTACTACTCCGGCCCCGCCGAGCCCGAACGCTTCGCCGCGATCGACCGGGAGGCGTACCTGCCGGAGGACTTCGCCCTCGGCGACCGCGTGCTCTACCTCTACGTCCCCGAGGGTCTCGGCCGGTCGAAGCTGGGCGACGTCGTCAGCCGCCCGGCCGTGGTCAAGGGGCTCGTGGCCACGGCCCGGAACTGGAACACGGTGGTCAAGCTCGTCGAGATGACCCACGAGGGCTGACGGCAAGTGGCCCGCCCCGACAGCCACTGATTGGCCCAGAGCGACGGGCCACCCGCTGGCTAGATTCGATCGCATGACGAGCACCGCGACCACCACCCGGCCCCGCACCACCGTCGACGTCTACTTCGACCCCGCCTGCCCCTTCGCCTGGATCACCTCCCGTTGGATGCTGGAGGTCGAACGCCACCGGCCCGTCGACCTCCGCTTCAAGGTCATGAGTCTGTACTTCCACAACGAGGGAAACACCCTGCCCGACTGGTACCGCGAGCTCGTCGACGCCTCGATCGGCCCGGTCCGCGTGGCGGCCGCCGCCGCCGAGCAGCACGGCGAGGAGATCCTGCGCCCGCTCTACACCGCGTACGGAACCCGCATCCACGAGAAGAAGCAGCAGGACTTCGACGCCGTGATCGCCGAGTCCCTCACCGAACTCGGCCTCCCGCCCGAACTGGCCGCCGCCGCCCACGACCCGGCGTACGACGAGACCGTCCGCCGCAGCCACGACGCGGGCAAGGACCCCGAAGCGGGGGCGTACGTCGGCACCCCGACGATCCACGTCGACGGCACGGTCTGGTTCGGCCCGGTCCTCCGCGCCATCCCGCGCGGCGAGAAGGCCGCCGAACTCTTCGACCACTTCCGCGTCCTGGCCGCCCACCCCGACCTCTTCGAACTGAAGAGGACCCGCACGGGCGGTCTCGACTTCGACTGACGCGTGCGGCTAGCCGACGGCCGCGGCCACACGCTCCGAGGCGCGCACCGCGCCGTCGTAGCGCTCCACCAGGAGCGCGGCCAGTTCGGGGGAGGGGCCGAGGACGTCCGCGAGGACGTCCGCCTCGGCCGCGCCGGCGGCGATGCGGTCCGGGAGCCTGCCCGGGGCGATGACGTACGGGGCGACGGCCACGCGTCGGACGCCCGGGTCGATACGGAGGGCCCGGACGGCCTCCTCCGTACGGGGGAGAGATGCGGAGGCGAACGCGGGCCGCACGGAGCACCAACCGGTGCGCCGCAGCTCCCGCGCCGTTTCTGCGATCACCGCGATCGCCTCCGGGTCGGTGGAGCCCGCCGAGGCCAGGACGACCCCGGTCGAGCTCTTGTCGCCGGGCGTGAGCCCGGCCTCGTACAACCGCCGCTCCACCGCCGCGATCAGCAGCGGCGACGGTCCGAGGACCTCCGCCTGCCGGATTCTCAGCTGGGGCGGGGCCTGCCGCAGGACGGCGGGGATGTCGGCCTTCGCGTGGAAGGCCCGGGTGAGCAGCAGCGGCAGCGCCACCACGTCCCGTACCCCGTCGGCGGCGAGCCGGTCGAGGACCCCCGTCACCGACGGCAGGTTGAAGTCCAGGAACGCCGTCTCCACGCGCAGCCCCGGCCGCAGCGTGCCGGCCCGGCGCACGAGCGCCTGGACGGTCGCCGCGTGCCGCGGGTCGCGGCTGCCGTGGGCGATGACGAGGAGGACGGGGCGGTTCATGGTGTGGCTCAGCCCTTCGTGAGCAGGCCGCGGCGGCGCAGCACCGCACGCTCCAGCGGGCTGAAGAGCAGCAGGTCGATGGCGACGCCGACGACGAGGATCAGGATGATCGCCAGGAAGATCCCCGGCATGTCGAAGTCGTTGCGGCCGTTCTCCAGGAGCTGGCCGAGACCGAGGCCCAGCTCGGGGGAGGAGGCGATGATCTCCGCGGCCATCAGCGAACGCCAGGAGAACGCCCAGCCCTGCTTGAGTCCGGCGAGATAGCCGGGCAGCGCGGCCGGCATCACGATGTACCAGGCGCCCTTGAGGCCCGTCGCGCCGAGCGTCTTCCCGGCCCGCAGATAGAGCGGCGGGACCTGGTCGACGCCGGACACGAGACCGTTGGCGATCGACGGGACGGCGCCCAGCAGGATCACCGTGTACATCATGCTGTCGTTCAGACCGAGCCAGAGGACCGCCGGCGCCACCCAGGCCACCGAGGGCAGCGACTGGAGACCCGAAAGGATCGGACCGATCGCCGCGCGCACGAACGACACGCGCGACACCAGCAGACCCAGCGGGGTGCCGATCGCGAGCGCCAGCAGGAAGCCGAGCAGTGCCCGGGAGACGCTCGTCCAGAGGACTTCGAGGAGCGTGCCCTCCAGCCACATGGTGGTCAGGCTGTCCCACACCGCGGACGGGGCGGGGAGTTTGTACTCGTCGGTGACCTTCCCCCACACGAGGAGCTGCCAGACCACCAGGACCAGCGCGACCGCGAGGAGCGGCGGGAACACCTTCTTGAGGAGGACCTCGCGGAAAGGGGTCCGCCGGATCTGCACGCTGTCCAGCGCGTCCAGACCGGCTTCCAGGCCGGCGAGATCGTCGGCCCTCTGGGCCTTCGGGCTGGTTTCAGTGCTGGCCATGACGGCGGATCTCCCCACGCAGGTGCTCGGTGATCTCGAGGGACAGCTCCGCGACGTCGGAGTCCTCGATGCGGCGCGGCTGAGGAATGTCGATCGTCCACTCGTGGGCGATCCGCCCCGGCCGGGACGAGAGGAGGACGACGCGCTCGGCCAGCCGCACGGCCTCGCGGACGTTGTGGGTGACGAAGAGCACCGACACGTTCGTCTCCCGCCAGATCCGGGTCAGCTCGTCGTGCAGCACGTCCCGGGTGATGGCGTCGAGCGCGGCGAACGGCTCGTCCATGAGGAGCAGGTCGCTGTCCTGGGCGAGCGCGCGAGCCAGTGCGACCCGCTGACGCATGCCGCCGGACAGCTCGTGGACCCGCTTGCCGTACGAGCCGCCGAGGCGGACGAGGTCGAGCAGCCGCTCGGCCTCCGGGCGCCGCTCGGTCTTGGGCACCCCGCGCAGCCGCAGGGCCAGTTCGATGTTCTTGCCCGCGGTGAGCCACGGGAAGAGAGCGTGCTCCTGGAACATCAGGGCCGGCCGGCCGCCGGGGGTCTCGATGGACCCCGCGGACGGCCGGTCGAGCCCGGCGACCAGGTTGAGCAGCGTGGACTTGCCGCAGCCCGAGGCGCCCAGGAGGGTGACGAACTCGCCGGGGGCGACGTCGAGCGAGATGTCGTCGAGGACGAGCTGTCCGCCGGCGGGTCCGCCGAAGGACTTGGAGACATGCTCGATACGGGCGGCATGGGTCACCGCCGCACGGTCCTCGGCCTTGGCGAGCGTCGCGGTCGTGGCCATGGTCGTCACCTCCTGGTGAAGCTGAACTCGGGCTGCTGCACTGGTGTCTGACGCCTGGTTACTTGACGCCGAGACCGGCGTCGGCGACCTCGGGCTGACCCGCGGCCTTCAGGACCTTGTTGAGCGGCTTCAGGTCGTAGATGCCGGCGAGCTCGGGCTTCTCCAGGAGACCGGCCTTCACCGCGTGGTCGGCCTGGGACTGGAGCGTGGCCGCCAGCGGGTCGTTGGTGAACTGGATGGACGGCCACGCGGCGTCGATCACCTTCGCGCCCAGCGCCTTGCCCGAGAGGTCCTTCAGCTTGGCGTTGGCCGAGGCCTTCGCCTTGTCCGGGTTGGCGTTGATCCACTCGTTGGTCTTCACCGCGCCGCGGAGGAAGGCCTCGACGACGTCCGGGTGGGCCTTGAGGAACTTCTGCGACACGATGATGTTCGTGATGACGAACTTCTTGTCCGGCCACAGGTCGGACTCGTCGAGGAGGACCTTCGCCCCGTCGCTGACGAGCTTGGAAGCGGTAGGCTCCGGCACCCAGGCGCCGTCGATCGAGCCCGACTTGTAGGCGTTCGGCGTCGTCTTGTTGTCCGTGCGCACGACCGAGACGTCGCCCTTGCCGCTGGCGGAGTCGACCTTCCAGCCCTTCTCCGCGATCCAGTTGAGGAAGGCGACGTCCTGCGTGTTGCCCTTCTGCGGCGTGGCGATCTTCTTGCCCTTGAGGTCGTCCAGGGTCTTGATCTTCGCCGGGTTCACCACGAGCTTCACGCCGCCGGAGGCCGAACCGCTGATGATGCGGAGGTTGGCACCCTTGCTCTTGGCGTAGCCGTTGATCGACGGCGAGGGGCCGATGAAGCCGATGTCGATCGAGTCGGCGTTCAGCGCCTCGATCTCGGACGGACCGGCGTTGAAGGTGGTGGACACCAGCTTCGTGCCGCCCAACTCCTTCTGGAGGAGGCCCTCCTGGTCACCGACGAGCGCGGTGGCGTGCGTGAGGTTGGGGAAGTACCCGAGCCGTACGGTGTCGGCGGAGAGCTTCGCGCCCTCGGCGGCCACCTTCTTCTCGTCGTTCTTGGCGTCGGAGCCGTAGCCGCAGGAGGCGAGTGCGCCGATCAGCAGCGGCAGGACGGTGGCGGCGGTGAGGCTGCGGCGCAGGGTGGTACGGGTGGTGGCAGGCACGGGAAGTGGTCCCCTCGGTGTCAACTTCTGCGAAGTCTGCGTTTATGTCGTTCGGGGTGGAGAAGGTGGAGCCGCGTCGCACCGCTCGCGCGGTGCGTGGAGGTCGGCGCGCAACATCGCGCAACGCCTCCCTGGCCCGTGCCGAGGGTGCCGCCGCCCACGCGGCCACCCTCTTTGGCGAAGGTGGCGTAGATGTCCTGGAACATCAGAAGTCCCACCCCTCCTCGTCCTCGACGACCGCGACGGCCTTGGTGGTGGCGAAGGACTCGCCCGCCATGCCCGCCGCGAGCGTGGTGCCGTCCGCCGGGTCGATCAGCAGGAAGGAACCGGTGCGGCGCGAGTCCGCGTACGCGTCGAGCGCGAGCGGCTCCGCCGTGCGCACGACGACCCGGCCGATGTCGTTGGCGACCAGCTGCCCGGGGTTCGGGTGCTGGGAGAGATCGTCCAGCGTCAGCCGCGAGGGGATCTCCTTGACGATCGCCTTGACCGTGCGGGTCGTGTGCTTGAGCAGCACCCGCTGGCCGACGGCGAGCGGCTGGTCGGCCACGTGGCAGACCGTCGCCTCGACGTCCTGGCTGGTCGCCGGGGCGTCACCGACCGGGGCGAGCAGGTCGCCGCGCGAGATGTCGATGTCGTCGGCGAGCCGGATCGTGACCGACTGCGGGGCCCAGGCGATGTCCACGGATTCGCCGAGCGCGTCGATCCCGCTGATCGTGGAGGTCTTCCCCGACGGCAGGACGGTGATCTGCTCGCCGACACGGAAGGCACCGGCCGCGATCTGACCGGCGTAGCCCCGGTAGTCCGGGTGCTCGGCGGTCTGCGGGCGGATCACGTACTGGACCGGGAAGCGCGCGTGGCAGCCCGTCAGGTCGTGGCTGACCGGGACGGTCTCCAGGTGCTCCAGGACCGTCGGGCCGCCGTACCAGTCCATGTTCGCGGACGGCTCCACGACGTTGTCGCCGGCGAGCGCCGAGATGGGGATCGCGGTGATCTCCGGGACGCCCAGCTCGGAGGCGTACGTCGTGAACTCCTCGGCGATCGCGGCGAAGACGGGCTCCTGGTAGTCGACCAGGTCCATCTTGTTCACGGCCAGGACCACGTGCGGGACGCGGAGCAGCGCGGCGACGGCGGCGTGCCGGCGGGTCTGCTCGACCACGCCGTTGCGGGCGTCGACCAGGACGACGGCCAGCTCGGCGGTGGAGGCGCCGGTGACCATGTTCCGGGTGTACTGCACGTGGCCGGGGGTGTCGGCGAGGATGAAGCGGCGGCGGGCGGTGGCGAAGTAGCGGTAGGCCACGTCGATCGTGATGCCCTGCTCGCGCTCGGCCCGCAGACCGTCGGTGAGGAGCGCCAGGTCGGGCGCCTCCTGACCGCGCTTGAGGGACGCGGCCTCGACGGCCTCCAGCTGGTCGGTGAGGACCGACTTGGAGTCGTGCAGCAGGCGGCCCACCAACGTCGACTTGCCGTCGTCGACGGAGCCGGCGGTGGCGAAGCGCAGCAGGGTGGTCGCCGAGACGTCGGCGAACTCGGCGAACTGCTCGGTCGTGCTCGTCATGGCTAGAAGTACCCTTCGCGCTTGCGGTCTTCCATCGCGGCCTCGGACATCTTGTCGTCGGCGCGGGTCGCGCCCCGCTCGGTGAGGCGGGAGGCGGCGATCTCGGCGATGACGGCGTCGAGCGTGGTGGCGTCGGAGTCGACGGCACCGGTGCAGGACATGTCACCGACGGTGCGGTAGCGGATGAGCCGCGTCTCGACCGTCTCGGTGTCCTTCGGGCCGCCCCACTCGCCGGCGGTCAGCCACATGCCGCTGCGCGCGAAGACCTCACGCTCGTGAGCGAAGTAGATCTCCGGCAGCTCGATGCCCTCGCGGGCGATGTACTGCCACACGTCCAGCTCGGTCCAGTTGGAGAGCGGGAAGACGCGGACGTGCTCGCCGGGCGCGTGGCGGCCGTTGTAGAGCTGCCACAGCTCGGGGCGCTGGCGGCGCGGGTCCCACTGGGAGAACTCGTCGCGCAGCGAGAACACCCGCTCCTTGGCGCGGGCCTTCTCCTCGTCGCGGCGGCCGCCGCCGAAGACCGCGTCGAAGCGGTGCTGCTGGATCGCCTCGGTCAGCGGGACGGTCTGCAGCGGGTTGCGGGTGCCGTCCGGGCGCTCGCGCAGCTTGCCCGCGTCGATGTACTCCTGCACGGAGGCGACGTGCAGCCGCAGCCCGTGCTCGGCGACGACGCGGTCGCGGTACTCGAGGACCTCGGGGAAGTTGTGCCCGGTGTCGACGTGCAGCAGCGTGAAGGGGACCGGCGCCGGGGCGAAGGCCTTCAGCGCCAGGTGCAGCATGACGATGGAGTCCTTGCCGCCGGAGAAGAGGATCACCGGCCGCTCGAACTCGCCCGCCACCTCACGGAAGATGTGGACGGCCTCCGACTCCAGGGAGTCGAGGTGCGACAGCGCGAACGGGCTGTCGGTCGCCTCGTGGACGTTGACGACGGTGGTCACAGCAGACCCCTCTCGGTGAGCAGCGCGTGGAGCTGCGCCGCGGACTCCTGCACGGTCTGGTTCTGGGACTCGATCCGGAGATCGGGCGTCTCGGGGGCCTCGTACGGGTCGTCGACGCCGGTCAGGCCGCTGATCTCGCCGGCGGCCTGCTTGGCGTAGAGGCCCTTGACGTCGCGGACCGAGCAGACCTCGACGGGGGTGGCCACGTGCACCTCGACGAAGGCGGTGCCTTCGGCCGCGTGGCGCTTGCGGACCGCCTCGCGGCTGTCGGCGTACGGGGCGATGACCGGTACCAGGACCTGCACGCCGTGCGAGGCGAGCAGTTCGGCGACGAAGCCGATGCGCTGCACGTTGGTGTGCCGGTCCTCGCGGGTGAAGCCGAGGCCCGCGGAGAGGAACTCGCGGATCTCGTCGCCGTCGAGGATCTCGACGCGGTGGCCTTCCGCGCGGAGGCGGCCGGCCAGCTCGTACGCGATGGTGGTCTTTCCGGCGCTCGGCAGGCCGGTGAGCCAGATGGTGGCACCGGTCACGTGGGTCTCCTGGGAGGTGTGGGAGGTCTGAGGGGTGGGGGTCATCAGCCGTGCAGCCCGCACTCGGTCTTCGCGCGGCCCGCCCAGCGTCCGGCGCGGGCGTCCTCGCCCTCCAGGACGCGGCGGGTGCAGGGGGCGCAGCCGACGGAGGCGTAACCGTCCATCAGGAGCGGGTTGGTGAGGACACCGTGCTCCATGACGTACGCGTCGACGTCGTCCTGCGTCCAGCGGGCGATGGGGGAGACCTTGATCTTCTGCCGCTTCTCGTCCCAGCCGACGACCGGGGTGTTCGCCCGGGTCGGGGACTCGTCGCGGCGCAGGCCGGTGGCCCACGCGCTGTACGCGGTCAGGCCCTCCTCCAGCGGCTTGACCTTGCGCAGCGCGCAGCACAGGTCGGGGTCGCGGTCGTGCAGCTTCGCGCCGTATTCGGCGTCCTGCTCGGCCACGGTCTGGCGGGGCGTCAGGGTGATGACGTTGACGTCCATGACGGCGTCGACGGCGTCCCGCGTCCCGATGGTCTCCTCGAAGTGGTAGCCCGTGTCGAGGAAGACGACGTCCACGCCGGGCCGGACCCGCGAGGCGAGGTGCGCGACGACCGCGTCCTCCATGGAGGACGTGACGCAGAAGCGCGCGCCGAAGGTGTCCACGGCCCACCGGAGGATCTCCAGCGGCGAGGCGTCCTCCAGGTCGCGGCCGGCCTGCTCGGCGAGTGCCTTGAGGTCGGCCGCGGTGGCGTCCTGCTCGATCTGGCTGTATGCCGTGTGATTGGCCGTCATATCTCTTCCCTTCCAGCGGTGTTGCCCGAAGTGCCCGAGGCGAGCAGCCCCAGGAACTTCAACTGGAAGGCTCGGCTGCACGTGGCGCATTCCCAGGCGCCGTGACCCTGCTCGTTCGGACGCAGGTCCTCGTCCCCGCAGTAGGGGCAGTGGAACGGTGCGGCGCGCTCGCTCATGAGAGGGACTCCTCCGAGGCGCGGGCCGTCCACGTCGCGAAGCGCTCGCCGTCCTCGCGCTCCGCCTGGAAGCGCTTGAGGACCCGCTCCACGTAGTCGGGGAGCTCGGCGGCGGTGACCTTGAGGCCGCGGACCTTGCGGCCGAAGCCGGCCTCCAGGCCGAGCGCGCCGCCCAGGTGCACCTGGTAGCCCTCGACGCGGTTGCCGTCGTCGTCCAGGACCAGCTGGCCCTTGAGGCCGATGTCCGCGACCTGGATGCGGGCGCAGGCGTTCGGGCAGCCGTTGATGTTGATGGTGAGCGGCTCGTCGAAGTCCGGGACCCGGCGCTCCAGTTCGTCGATGAGCGAGGCGCCGCGGGCCTTCGTCTCGACGATGGCGAGCTTGCAGAACTCGATGCCGGTGCAGGCCATCGTGCCGCGCCGGAACGGCGAGGGGGTGACCCGCAGGTCGAGCGACTCCAGCGCGGAGACGATCCCGTCGACCTGCGACTCCTCGACGTCGAGGACGAGCATCTTCTGCTCGGCGGTCGTGCGGACCCGGCCCGAACCGTGCGCCTCGGCGATCTCGGCGATCTTCGTCAGGGTGGCGCCGTCGACCCGGCCGACGCGCGGCGCGAAACCGACGTAGAACCGGCCGTCGTTCTGCCGGTGCACACCGACGTGGTCACGCCACTGGCCGGCGGGCTGCTCCGGGGCGGGGCCGTCCGACAGCTTGCGCTTCAGGTACTCGTCCTCCAGGACCTGGCGGAACTTCTCCGGGCCCCAGTCGGCGACGAGGAACTTCAGGCGGGCGCGGTTGCGCAGCCGGCGGTAGCCGTAGTCGCGGAAGATCGAGATGACGCCCTCGTACACGTCCGGGACCTCGTCGAGCGAGACCCAGGTGCCGAGCCGGACGCCGAGCTTCGGGTTGGTGGACAGACCGCCGCCGACCCACACGTCGAAGCCGGGGCCGTGCTCCGGGTGACGCACGCCGACGAACGCGATGTCGTTGATCTCGTGCGCCACGTCGAGCAGCGGCGAGCCGGAGATCGCGGACTTGAACTTGCGGGGCAGGTTGGAGAAGTCCTTGTTGCCCACGATCCGCCGGTAGATCTCGTCGATGGCGGGCGTGCCGTCGATGATCTCGTCCTCGGCGATCCCGGCCACCGGCGAGCCGAGGACGACACGCGGGGTGTCGCCGCAGGCCTCGGTGGTCGACAGGCCGACCGCCTCCAGGCGGTTCCAGATCTCGGGGACGTCCTCGATGCGGATCCAGTGGTACTGGACGTTCTGCCGGTCGGTGATGTCTGCCGTGCCGCGCGCGAACTCCTCGGAGATCTCGCCGATCACCCGGAGCTGCTGCGTGGTCAGCCGGCCGCCGTCGATGCGGACCCGGAGCATGAAGTACTCGTCGTCCAGCTCCTCCGGCTCCAGAACGCCCGTCTTGGTGCCGTCCAGACCCTGCTTGCGCTGGGTGTAGAGGCCCCACCAGCGCATGCGTCCGCGCAGGTCGTTGGGGTCGATGGAGTCGAAACCGCGCTTCGAGTAGACCGTCTCAATGCGTGTCCGCACATTGAGACCGTCGTCGTCCTTCTTGAACTGCTCATTGCCGTTCAGCGGGGTGAAGTGCCCCACGGCCCACTGACCCTCGCCACGGTGGCGCCCGGTCTTGCGGCGGGCGGCGGCGGGTGTGGGGTTTTCCGGGGTGGCGGCCATGGCGTCTTGTCCTTCGGGACTGCGAGAGGGCGGCTCTGACCTGCACACTCGCGCTGAGGTCAGAGGGTGGCGCGTCAGTGCGCAGCAGGGTCGGGCAGAGGAGATATCGCGGCGGTGCTGGTGGTCTCAGCGCGCCGGACAGATGGCGCTGGACATGCGGCCGAGGTCGACGTGCCGCCGACTCACCAAGGCAGTTCCAGTTCCAGACATGACGGAAGCGTGTCACGGGACTTTGGACCCAGTCCAGCATCGTCCACGATTTGGACATAGATGTCTCGATGAGCGAGACGCTGTGTTCTGGGTCACGAAAAAGGGGCCCCGTAAGGGCCCCTTCTCCGTGGTCGGTGCGTGTCTCAGGCGTGGGCGCCGGGCCACGGGCCGGGGGTCTCCGACTCTTCCACTTCCTCCACCTTCGTGTCGAAGAGCCGGAAGCCGCGCCGCTCGTAGTTGGCCATCGCGTGCGGGCCGTCGAGCGAGCAGGTGTGCAGCCACACGCGCTTCGTGGCCTCGCGCTCGGGCCACCGCTCGGCCAGGTCCCAGGCGCGCCGCACGCCCTCGGAGAGGAGGTGGCCGCCGATCCGGCGCCCCCGGAAGGCGGGGATCAGGCCGAAGTAGACGATCTCCACGACGCCGTCGGGCTGGGGGTCGAGCTCCACGTACCCGGCGGGCGTCCCCCGGTCGTACGCCACCCAGATCTCGGCACCCGGCTTCTCGACGATCTCCTGCCACTGCTTGTACGTGAGCGCCAGGCGGTCGTTCCAGCGGATGTCGCCACCGACCGCCGTGTAGAGGAAGCGGCTGTACTCCGCCGAGGGCACCTCGGCCCGGGCGATCGTGATGTCGTCGCCCTCCGGGACGTGGGCGGGGCGGAGGTCGGACGGCGAGGTCTGTTCGAGGGACCAGGTGGTGAGCGTGATGTGCATGGAGCCATCGCATCACGAGCCCCCGCGGGGAGGCGACCGGGGTGGTTGCTTTCGCCGCCCCATGGGCAGGGTGTCCAAGGAGTGGGACGACCGAACGCCGGACCCGAGCCCCCTACCGCCGAGCGCGCTACGCGTCCCCGACCGTGCGCGCCGCCGTCACCGCCGGGGCCGTCGAGTGCGGCAGCAGGTCCGCCGGGCGTTCCGGGCGGAGGATCTCCACCGCGACCTCCTCCCGGAAGCGGTACGGCCGGTGCGCCAGGACCCCCGCCAGGTTCCGGCGTACCCGGGACATCTCCGCCCGTACGGTCACCGTCCTCGTACGGTCCCCGAAGACGTCGTCCGCCAGCTCCGCCGCCGTCCGCCCGTCGCGGTGCAGCGCCAGGACATAGAGGAGCTCCGCGTGCCGGGGGCTGAGCTCCAGCTGCCAGCTGCCCGCCTCCCCCGAGACGGCCACCGTCCAGCGGCGCGGCCTGCTCAGGTCGAGGACCACCCGGCTCGCCGCGGCCGCGCCGGGGTCCACCGGCCGGGTCTCCTCCTCCACCCGCAGCAGCCAGCCGCCGGGCAGCGGTTCCACCGCGCACACGCCGAGCGAGGGCAGCCACACCCGGCCCGCGCGGAAGGACTTGGGCAGCGGGATCCGGTCCACCGGCGCGAGACCGGTCACCGCGGCCGTCCAGCCGTGGACGTCGACCGCCACGGCGCGCCCTCCCACCCGGCACAGGATCGGCGCGGCCACCGCCCGCAGCCGCTCGACCGACCGCCGGTGCCGTTCGCGCATCTCCGCCTCGGCGAGCTGGGCGACCGAGGCGACCAGCGCCAGCATCGCCGGATGGAAGCTGGACGCCGGTCCGCTCACGTCCAGGATCCCCAGGAGCCGCTGATCGCGCGGATCGTGCACGGGCGCGGCGGCGCAGGTCCAGTTGTGCAGCGACTGCACGTAGTGCTCTGCGGAGTGCACCTGCACGGCCCGGCCCATGGCGAGCGCCGTGCCGACCGCGTTCGTCCCGGTCGCGTGCTCCGTCCAGGCCGCGCCCTCCTCCAGACAGATGCCGTTCGCCTGGCGCAGCACCGCGAGGTTCCCCTGACGCCACAGCACGCGGCCGCTCTCGTCGGTGACCACCATGATCTGGAGGGAGGTGTCGGCGATGCCGGCGAGGCCGCCGCTGAGTGTCTGCATCACCTCGGACAGGAGCGTGCTCCTGCGCCGCTGCTCCAGCTCGTCCCGCTGGAGCAGCACGCTGCTCGTGCCCTGGTCGGGGTCGAGCCCCAGCCGGGCCATCCGCTGCCAGGACGCGTCGATGACCGCGCGGGGCGCGATCGGCGGCGTACGGCCCGCCAGGGTCGCGTCACGGACCCGGTGCAGCAGCCGGGCGGCCTGGGCGGCGTCCATGGTGGCAAGCCGCTTCATGTCGAGCTGCGTGTTCTTCATCGGTCTCTCCCAGCCACCCGTGGTGCTGTATCGGTTCTGCACTGGGCAGATGTCCGGAGTGTCGCTGCCCATGGTGCCGTTCGGGGCCGTCCGGCGCGGCCCGGTTCGGGTAATCCTGCAACCCTTTGCAACTCTGGCGACCGACCGGCCCTGTGCATGAGGGTGATGTGAGCGGTGGGTGGTGCCGTGTCGGCGCAGCACCACCCCCGCTCTCCGCGCGTGCCGACCCTCACGGGTCCACCCCTGGTACGCGCGGCTCAACACTCCGGCCCGCGCGAGCCGTACGACGCATCAGACCGTCACCCGCGCCCGCTCCACCACCGCCCGCAGGTCCAGCGTGTGCGCCAGCGTCCCGAACGTCGACCCCCCGTCCCCGCCGAGCCGCGACGCGCAGAACGCGTCCGCCACCTCCGGCGGCGCCCACCGCACCAGCAGCGCGCCCTGGAGCACCAGCGCCATCCGCTCCACGAGCCGCCGCGCCCGCGCCTCGATCCCCTCCAGATCGGCCAGTTCGACCAGCAGGTCCCGGATCGCCCGGTCGAGCCGGTGGTCAGCGCCCCGCGCCGCCCCCACCTCGCGCAGGAAGGCGTCGAACGACGCGGGCCCGGTCCGCAGCGCCCGCAGCACGTCGAGCGCCTGGACGTTCCCCGAGCCCTCCCAGACCGAGTTGAGCGGCGACTCGCGAAGCAGCCGCGGCAGCCCCGACTCCTCCACGTACCCGTTGCCGCCCAGGCACTCCAGGGCCTCGGCCACCACCGGCGTACACCGCTTCGTCACCCAGTACTTCGCCACCGGCACGGTGATACGGAGCAAAGCCCGCTCCAGCTCCGCCCCGGGGGCACCCGAGTCCACCGCGTCGTACGCAGCCGCCAGGCGCATCGCGAGGACCGTCGCCGCCTCGGACTCCAGGGCCAGATCGGCGAGGACGTTCCGCATGAGGGGCTTCTCGATCAGCACCCCGCCGAAGGCCTGGCGGTACGCGCAGTGGTGCACGGCCTGCGCGACCGCCTGCCGCATCAGCGCCGCCGAGCCGAGCACACAGTCGAGCCGCGTCGCCGCCACCATGCCGATGACCGACCGGACCCCGCGCCCCTCCTCGCCGATCCGGCGCGCCCAGGTCGTCCCGTCGAACTCCACCTCGGCGGAGGCGTTCGAGCGGTTGCCCAGCTTGTCCTTCAGCCGCTGGATCGCGAACGCGTTGCGCGAGCCGTCGGGGAGGACCCGCGGCAGCAGGAAGCAGGTCAGCCCCGCCGGAGCCTGCGCCAGGACCAGGAAGGCGTCGGACATCGGCGCCGAACAGAACCACTTGTGCCCCGTCAGGACGTACTCCCCGTCGGCCGCCAGCGGACGCGCCTCCGTCGTGTTCGCCCGTACGTCGCTGCCGCCCTGCTTCTCCGTCAGCGCCATCCCGAGCAGCGCCCCCGGCTTCTCGGCGACGGGACGCAGCTCCCGCTCGTACACGTGCGAGGTCGCCGCCGGCTCCCACACCGCCGCGAGCTCCGGCTCGGCGCGCAGCGCCGGCACCGACGCGTGCGTCATCGACAGCGGACAGACGTGCCCCGCCTCCGCCTGCGACACCACCAGGAGCCCGGCGGCGCGCCGCACATGACCACCCGGGCGGCTCCACGCGTCCGTGAGACCGGCCCCCACCGACTTGCCGAGCAGCCGGTGCCAGGCTGGATGGAAGTCGACCTCGTCGATCCGGTTCCCGTACCGGTCGTGGGTCCGCAGCCGCGGCGGGTACGTGTTCGCGAGCTCGCCCCACTCCCTGACCTGCTCGGACCCCGAGGCCTGGCCAAGGATGACCAGTTCCTCGCGGGCCTCCGCCAGGACCTCGGGCGCGAGGTGCCGCTCGACGGCCTCCGCCAGCGTCCGGTCGCACGTGAAGACGTCGTATCCCACCAGGGGCGGAGCCTGGTTGGTCACGGTGTGGGTGCTCGCTGCCATGCCGATACGGTAAGCAGGTGCAGGCAGCAAGCGAAACACCCGATCGGCCCGAGCGGCGGCCCTGGAGCAGGCTCCACCGCGCGCGCGTCCTCTACCGCAACGTCTCCAAGCGGAAGATGGTCTGGCTCCTCCTCAAGGACACCGTCAATTCGGGCATCGAGTACCGGATCCTCGGCCTCGCCGCCGAGGCCGCGTTCTTCACGCTGCTGTCGCTGCCACCGCTGCTCCTCGGCATGATCGCCCTCCTCGGCTACGCCGACGACTGGACCAACACCGACACCGTCGCGAGCATCGAGGAGAACATCCTCCGCGCCGCCGGAACGGTCCTCTCCGACCGGGGCGTCCACGACATCGCCAAACCGCTCCTCGACGACGTCACGCGGGGAAGACGGCCCGAACTGGTCTCCCTGGGCTTCGCCATCGCCCTCTGGTCCGGCTCGCGCGCGGTGAACGTCTTCATCGACACCATCACCGTCATGTACGGGCTCGACGGCCACCGGGGCATCGTCAAGACCCGGCTCCTGGCCTTCCTGCTCTACATCGTGGCCCTGATCATCGGCGCCGTCGTCCTGCCGCTCGCGGTCGTCGGACCCGACCGCGTCGTCGAACTGGTGCCCTGGGGGACGGAAGTCGTCGCCGTCCTGTACTGGCCGGCCGTCATCCTGCTCTCCATCGCCTTCCTCACGACGCTCTACCACGTGTCCGTACCCGTCAGATCGCCGTGGATCGAGGACATCCCCGGCGCCCTCGTCGCACTCGGCATGTGGGTCCTCGGCAGCTTCCTGCTGCGGATCTACCTCACCAGCCAGGTCGAGGGACCGACCATCTACGGCTCCCTCGCCGCGCCCATCGCCGTCCTCCTCTGGATCGGCATCTCCGCCTTCGCGGTCCTCGTCGGGGCCGCCGTGAACGCCGCCATCGACCGCGTCTGGCCCTCCGTCGCCACCGCGGCGGCCCGCGAGGCCAACGAGCGGGCCCGCGCGGTCCAGGCCGCCGAGCTGGTCGCCCGCGTCCGCGCCGAGGCCGAGGACGTCGACGAGGACGATCCGGACATGCCGTCCGAGTTCCCGGAGCGCTGGTCGAAGTTCCTGCCCCCGGACGACGTGAAGTCGCGCATCCACTCGGGCTGGGAGAAGGAGTAGGCGGTCCGGTCCCGTCGTCCGTAGGCTCGAAGGATGTACGAGGAGCGCCCGTCCCGGCTCGCGGGAGCCGTCCTGTGGACGAGGACCCTCCCGGGGGCCCCTCGATCCGTACGTCCCGTCCTGCCCGACGGCTGCATGGACCTGATCTGGGCCGACGGCCTGCTCCTCGTCGCCGGACCCGACACACGGGCGTACGTACCGGCGGAGCCCGTCACGCGGTACGCGGGGATCCGCTTCGCGCCGGGGGAGGCGCCCGGCATCCTCGGCGTACCGGCCCGTGAACTGCGCGACCGGCGGGTCGCCCTCGGCGCCCTCTGGGGCGAGGCCGAGGCGCGCCGGCTCGGCGAACGGATCACGGAGGCCCCCGACCCGGCCGCGGCCCTGGAGACCCTGGCCCTGCGCAGGGCGGCGGACACTCCGGCCCCCGACCCGCTGCTGCGGGCCGTCGTCGCCCGCCTGGACGCGGGCCGCCCGGTGGCCGAGACCGCCGACGCGGTCGGGCTCGGCGCCCGGCAGCTGCACCGGCGCTCCCTGGAGGCCTTCGGCTACGGCCCCAAGACACTCGCCCGGATCCTCCGCCTCCAGCGCGCCCTGGCCCTGGTCAGGGCCGGGTTGCCGTACGCCGAGGCCGCCCTCCGTGCGGGCTGCGCCGACCAGGCCCATCTCGCGCGCGAGACGAGGGCCTTGGCCGGCACGACGCTCAGTGCCTACGAAGCGGCCGTCGGCGCGTCCGCGAACAGGGACACGCCGTTGCCGTCCGGGTCGAGGACCACCGCGTAGCGCTGGCCCCAGACGGCGTCCCAGGGCTTCAGATGCCCGCCGTGGCCCGCGCCCACGAGCTCCTCGTACACCGCGTCCACGTCCTCGGGCGTACGGCACCGGAAGGCGAGCTCGATCCGGTTCCCGCCCTCGGGGCGCCGCCAGGACGGATCGAAGGAGCGCACGGTCTCCTCCGTGTCCCAGGCGATTCGCAGCCCGCCGGGCAGCGCGGCTTCCACGTGCGGGGCGGTCTCCGCCCCGGCCGGGACGTCCAGGCCGAGACGGCGGTAGAAGGCGAGCGAGGCGGCCATGTCCGAGACCACCACGCCGACGAGGTCCAGGCGGGGCGCGATACGGGGTGCTGTGTCCATGTCCCGCACGCTAGGGGCTGCCGGGCGGCCCGGTCTTGAACGAAACGGACGCGGGCCGGCCGGACGCCCCGGCCTGACGTTCGTCAGGCCGGGGGCAGCGAGAAGCGGAGCAGCCTGCCGGACCATGTGGCGTAGAGGTGATCGTCGACGACGTGCGTCGACCAGCGGCCCGTACCGGAACCGGCGGCGGCCGCGTGGTGCCAGACCTGGCGGCCGGTCTCGGCGTGGAAGGCGTACAGGCCCTTGGCGCCGGCGGCGAGGAAGAGTCCGCGCAGGGGGCCGAGGAACTCCAGCTCGCCCAGGCCGGAGCCCGCCGTCCAGCGTTTCGCGCCGGTCCCGGCGTCGATTCCGTGCAGGACGTTCCTGTCCAGGTAGCAGACGGTCGCGCCGGAGCGTGCGTAGCCGCGGTTGCCGCGGGCGGCGGTCTGCACGCTCCACAGGGTCTTGCCCGTGCCCGGGTCGAAGGCGACGAGCAGCCCGCGGGTCGAGCCGTTGGCGCCGGTGTTCGGGTAGCAGAACAGGGTTCCCTCGACCAGGTTCAGGGACCCGTCGAATCCGAGGATCTCGCTGTTCGTCGGCGGGAGCTTCGTGGGCGTGCTCCGGAGCGTTCGGCCGCTTGCGGGATCGAGTGCGAGCAGGTTCATGGCGCCGTCGATGCCGTAGAGCACCTTGCCGGTGTCCGGCGGGTAGAGGGCGACCAGGTCCTTGGCCCAGACGCGCTCGCCCGACTCCGGGGCGAGGGAGGCGTATCCCTTGGTCGTCGCGGCCGGGTCCGTCTTCGCGGGGCTTCCCCAGACGATCAGGGTGCCGGCCGGGGAGGTGCCGACGACCGCGAGGACGCCCTGCACGGCGGACGAGGTCCAGCGCACCTCGCCGCTCGACGCCGTCAGGCCCTGGAGGCGTCTGCCGCTCGTCGTCACCACCAGCGCGCCGTCGGTGAACTCCAGCCGGGGAGCCTCGTCCTTGTCCGGGGTCGCGTTCCACAGCTCCCGCCCGGTCCGGCCGTCGAACGCGTGCACCTTGCCGTCGGTACGGACCGTGTAGACGCGCTCGTCGTCGGTGAGGGCGTCGGTATTCTGCCCGTCGGCGTCCTGCCACAGGAGCTTGCCCGTCTCCCGGTCGAAGCAGGCCCCCGTGGCCTGCTGGGTGCACAGCAGCGTGGTCCGGGTCACCGCACTCAAGGCCATGCCGGGCCGGGGCAGGTCACGGGTCCAGTCGAGTACGGGGGTGGCCCCCGTCCCCTCGTCGCGGGAGCGCGTGAACCAGGCGACGCCGCCGGCCGTCGCGGCCACGGTGAGCGCTCCTCCGCCGAAGAGCAGCCGCCGACGGCTGATCAGCGGGGGGCGTACCGCGGTGTGCAGCGTGCGCTGGTCCTCGATCACCTGGAGCTCGACGGCGCCGAGCCAGCCCGCGGTCGTCTCCGGACGGAGCCAGGCCTGCAGTTGCGCGACCGTGGGACGCCGGGCGGGATCCTTGTCGAGGCAGGCGGCGACGAGTCCGAGCAGGCCGTGCGGGACGCCGTCCAGCTGCGGCTGCTCGTACGCGACCCGGTAGAGCAGGGCGTGGGCCGCGCCGGTGCCGAACGGCGGGACGCCGGTGGCGGCGAGGGCGAGCACGGCGCCGAAGGCGAACACATCGCTGGCGCCGGTGAGTTCGTCCCCTCGCGACTGCTCGGGAGACATGAAGCCCGGCGAGCCGGCGACCTGGCCCTCGGCGGTGAGCACGGTGCCGTCGACGGCCCGGCTGATGCCGAAGTCGATCACCCGGGGGCCGTCGAGGGTGAGCAGGATGTTGGACGGCTTGAGGTCGCGGTGGACGAGCCCCGCGCGGTGGATCGCGGCCAGCGCCTCGGCCAGGCCGCCGCCGAGCACGCGCAGGGTGGCCTCGGGCATGGGCCCGTGGGCGTCCAGGGCGTCGGAGAGCGACGGGCCGGGGATGTAGGCGGTGGCCAGCCAGGGCTGCGGGCCCTCGGGGTCGGCGTCGACGACCGGCGCGGTGAAGGCGCCGGAGACCGCGCGGGCCGCGTCCACCTCGGACCTGAAGCGCCGGCGGAAGTCGGGGTCGCCGGCCAGTTCGGGACGTACGACCTTGACGGCCACCGCACGGCCGCTGCGGGAGGCGGCGAGGTGGACGCGGCCCATGCCGCCCGCGCCGAGCTCGCGGATCACCCGGTACGGGCCGATGTACGCGGCGGTGGGGCCGGCTTGCGGAGGTGACGGGGGCGCCGACCACGGCTGCGGTGTCGTCGGCGGGGTGGGCGGCATGGTCACGGGGTGTCGCTCCGGAAGGCGTAGAGGGTGGTCTCGGACGCGGCGAAGAGGGTGTCGCCGGAGGTCTGCAGCTGCCAGGTGCTCCTGCCCCCGGCCGCGCTGCCGGAAGGCCGGTGCGCCCAGAGCGGCTTGCCGTCCGAAGCGCGCAGGACGACGAACCCGGGGACGTCACCGAGGGCGTACGTGGCGACGGCCACCACGTACGCGGAGACGGTGGGCCCCTGGCTCCCCGCGCCGCCGGCGCCCGCCAGGCCCAGCGGGCTCGCCGTGTGCCACACCTGTCTGCCGGTCCGCAGGTCCAGGGCGAAGACGGTGCCCGGACCGTCGAAGACGTAGGCCCGCTTGCCGCGGACCGTGGCGGGGCTGAGGGTGGTCGTCTCCTGGACGGCCGTCCACAGCTTCGCGCCGTCGGAGGCGCGGAAGGCCTGCACCTTGACGGTGACGACGAGCAGGGTCGTCCCGTCGGAGGACAGTCGCGGGTAGGCGCCGGGTGTGACGACGTCCGGGACGTTCCACCGCTCGGTGCCGGAGCGCAGGTCGAGGCCCCGGACCGTGCCGTTGTCCTGCAGGAAGCAGAGGCCACCGGCGGCGTGGGCCTGGAAGTCGCTGCCGCGGACCGCGCGGGACCACAGGGCCCTGCCCGAGGCGAGATCGACCGCGACCACTCCGTAGCCGCCGTCGCCCATGGTGCCGAGGACGGCGACCGAGCCGGCGACGGTCTGGACGCTCTGCACGGAGTGGGCGTTCGCGCCGTCGGCGCCGGGCCGGGTCACCGCGTACCCGAACTTCTGCCTGCCCGTCGCATCGACACCGAACAGGTGGCCGCGCTCACCGCTCCAGCCCTCGGCGAACAGGAACGAGCCCTGAGCGCCCAGCCATTTCGGTGTGCTCACGACGTCGGAGGGCGCACGGACCGCACCCGTCCAGCGCTTCTTCCCGGTCGCCGTGTCGTATCCGGTCGCCCCGCTCCCGTCCCCGTGGACCAAAGTGTTGCCGATGAGGTGCAGGCGTCCGCTCTCCAGGCGTTTCAACGGGGTCGACCACCGTGGCTTCGGGCCCGCCGGAACCGTGGGCTCGGGCAGGCCGGTGGTGCCGGCGCCCGTGCCGCCGCCGGGCCGGGCCGGGGTGGCGGGCTTCGACCGCCATCGGGTCAGCGCCGCGGCACCCCCGGCCGCCGCGACGGTGGTCCCGGCCGCGGCGATCCACAGGAACCCGCGGCGGCTCGGCCGCGTCGGCCCCGGGGCGGTGAGCGGGTCGAGGGCCGGTTCCAGGGGCGTCATCGGCACGGGCGGCGCGGTCACCAGGGTGGCGGCGTGCGCCGCCCGCCGGGCCAGGTCCTGCCGCAGGCCCTCGGTGAGCAGTGCGCCCGGGTCGGCGGAGCCCAGGGCGGCCAGTACCGACGCGGCGGGCGGCCTGCGGGCGGGTTCCTTGTCCAGGCAGGCGCCGATCAGCGGGACGAGCACCGGGGGAAGCCCGTCGAGCCGCGGCGGATGGTGGACGCCCCGATAGAGGATCTCGGCCGTCCCCCCGGCGCCGAACGGGCCCTGCCCGGTGGCCGCGAAGACCAGGACACAGCCGAGGGAGAAGACGTCGGCCGCCGGTCCGGCCTCGCGGCTCGACACGATCTGCTCCGGAGCCATGAACCCCGGTGTCCCCATCACCGCGCCCGTCCGGGTCACCTGCGTGGCGTCCACGGCCCGGCTGATGCCGAAGTCGATGACGCGCGGCCCGTCCTCGGCCACGAGGACGTTGCCGGGCTTGAGGTCGCGGTGGACGATGCCCGCCGCGTGGATGGCCAGGAGCGCCTCTGCGAGGCCGGTGCCCAGGGCTCGCAGAGCGGGCTCGGGCAGCACACCGAAGCCGCGGACGACCTCGTGCAGCGACGGTGCGGGGACGTAGGCCGTGGCCAGCCAGGGCTGGGGCGCGTCGGCGTCCGCGTCGAGCACCGGCGGGGTGAAGAACCCGCTCACGCTGCGGGCGGCCTCGGTCTCGCGCCGGAAACGCCCGCGGAAGTCCGGAGCGTCGGCGTACTCGGGCCGGATCACCTTCAGGGCGACCAGCCGCGATCCCGGTGACCTGGCCAGGAAGACCCGGCCCATGCCGCCCTCGCCCAGGAGCTGGAAGACCTCGTAGGGGCCGATGCGGGTCGGGCTGTGCTGTGCGTGAGCCGGTCCGGGCGGCTGCGGGGCGACGGTGAAGGGCCGGGTGGCGACAGGGCCGGGCGGCTGCGGAACGGTCGTGTACGGAGGCTGTGCGGCCGTGGGGTCGCCGCCGGAAGAGGGGGTGCGCACGTCGTCGTCGGGGTGGTCAGCTCAGCGCGGCGAACACGTCACGGGAGACGGCGACGGCGGCGTCCTCGGCCTGCTTCTGTGTCGTCGTGGAGTCCTTCCGGCTGAAGGTGTAGTCCGTGGTGACCACGGCGTTGCCCTCACGGACGATCACCTGGGCCTGGGTCAGCGACCCCTCCGAGTCCCCGGCGTAGACGACGAAGGCCTCCTCCCCGAGCCCGCTGACCGGCCGGGAATCGATCACCTTGCGCAGGGTCCCCATGTCCTTGAGGGCGGACTGCTTCTTCATGTCGTAGTTGTCGTCCGCCCCCGGACCGATCGAGAGGTGTACGTCCAAGGTCTGGAACGGGCCGCCGCTGTCCGCGCGCTCCCAGCCCGGCGACCGGGTGATCATCGACGCCAGGTCCTTGTCGTCGAACAGACCGGGCGTGCACGCGGCTCCGGGAATGATCCCCGTGACGGTGGCCGCCTTGACCAGCTCGCACCCCTTGGGCGCCTTGGTGTACGCCTTGCCCGTCGGCTGATCCGGCTCGGCGACGCCCCCGGGGACTCCGGACGGCGGACCCGACGCGGTGTCGTCGTCACCCCCTGACATGGTGACGGCCACACCGACGATCACGGCCACGGCGAGCGCGGCGGCGCCACCGATCAGCCATCCCCGCCGGCCGCCGTCGGGCCCTCCACCCGGGCCACCCGCGGGAACCGGCTGGGACCAGGCCGAGGGCGCCACCGGCGGGACCGGGGGCGGGACCTGACCGGGCATCGGGGGCGGCACCTGTCCCGGCACCTGACCCGGCATCGGGGGCGGGGCCTGACCGGGGCCCTGCGCCACGGGTCCCCAGGCCGGTGCGGCCTGCCCGAGGGGTTGGGTGGGACGGCTGTCGCCGAAGGCCTGTCGGGGATCGCTCTGCGGGGTCTCACTCACGTGGCAGCCCTCTCGTCTCGTACGGTTCTCGCCCGCGGACCCTCTCCCGGGGCGCTGCAATGCCGATGAAATGCCGCTGATCCACGAGGGCGCGTAAATCGGTGGACCGGGCCGCGGGGCCGGGCTATGGTTCTGCTCGTTCCACGGAACGATCCACGGAACAGCGTCTGTTCGTAGAGAAGAAGCAGGAGGTGAGGACATTGATGACTGTCACGGTGACGGGCACGGCCCGCATTCAGGAGTTCATCGTTCCCACCCCTGTGGTCTCCGGCTGACACCCACTCGACTTCCGCGCGCAGAGCGCGCCGCCGGGGCCACCCTTCGAAGGGTTCCCCTTGTTCAACGCTTCGCTTAACACGTCTTCCACTTCTGATGCTCAGCACGCCCTCGCCGCCTACGGCTGGGATGAGGGTTGGGAGGCCGAGTCGATCGTGGCCAGTGCGATGTGGCCACCCCTGACGGCGTCGTCCGTGCCGACACCACGTTCGTCGTTCCCCATGACCCGATGAAGGCCGTGTGCACGGGGGACTGCGGGCCGGGAGTCGAGGTTGAGGCCGGTGACGGTGACGGTGACGGTGACGGTGAGGGCGCGCACCGTGCGGTCTCGCGTCGGCCGTGCCCTGTGCGGCGGTCGTGGCGACGCATGGTCACCTCCGGCCAGAGCGGGACATTGACCGGCGAGTGACGCCGTCCGCGTCGGTCACGCGGGTTGGCCAGGGTGCTCAGTCGGGTTGCCGGCGTGAGGACTGTCCGGAAGTGAAACTGACACTCCCTCCCCAGGGACGCGAGTGCGCAGACAGTGCCCGCGTGTCCATGCAGGACCCAACGGCCTCGCACCCGCGTGACCTAGGGGGCGGTCGTCAGTCGGCGCCGCTGAGGTAGACCCGGCTGGTGTGTGCGTCGACCTGCGTCACCGCGATCTTCAGCCAGTCGAGATCATCCTCGCACGGCGCGCACACCTGACCTTCACGGACCTTCGCCGACAGGTCGGGCTCCGGCAGACTCAGGTGCGAGAACGGCGTCGACGGGTTCGTGTTGCGGGCGAGTGGCTGTTCCCGCAGGCTGAGCGGTTCCTCCGGCTTCAGCTGAGCGACGAAGCCGTCCACCTCGGTCGTAGGGAGGACGAAAGCCATGATCAGACCGTCGTCCTGGAACCCTGCCAAGTGCGCCGCCTTCGCCTCCGTCGCCGTCGCGGGCATCCGTACGTGTAGCGTTTTGGCCACCGACTCCACGGTGGCCGTGTCCACCCAGTGCGACACCTGCCCTGAGGAGCGGTCGGCCGCCGGAGTTCGGTTCTCCGCCGCCCCCGAGCATCCGGCCACCAGCAGAGCAGTGAGGATGCTCATCGCCCCGGTAAGCGCGGGGTGCCACCTGCTTCGCGGCTCCAGGTTCATCGGGCGTCCCCGTTCCGGCCGATGTCGGTACGTGTGCCGTCCCGTCCAGGTTCCTTCGGGTCGGGCCAGGCGCCGCCCGACGTCATGTCGTGCTGCTGCACCGAACTGCTCCCTCTCATATCGAACTCCCTGGCCTGTCCCGTCGTGTGCATGCGGGCCATGTCGGCGTCGGTGACCGTGGTCGGACCGATGGGCGTGGCTTTGCCGGGGTCCCAGTTGTACCGGTCCCAGACGTTGACCTGATAGTCGATGCTGATTTGTGGCTTGCCGTCCGGGCCCGGCACCGCGGTGACGACACCCGTGGTGTTCGTCATGGCACTGCCCACCGCGAGGTACCAGTTCGCTCTGCCATCCGGGCCCTTGTCGTGGGTGTACCCCACCCCTGCGGTCTCCACAGGGATCGCGACGGGCTTGCCGCCCGACTGCGCGAAGGCTTCAAGCGCCTGACGGCGCCACTCGTCCTCCTGCCTGGCGCGCGTCGCCGCCGACACGTCATGCAGGACCGTGTCGTCCTCGTCGCTCAGCATCCTGTCGACGTCGAGGTCGAGAGTCCTGCCGGTCTCGTTCAGGTAGTGATCCATGTGCCGGGCCGCATCCGTCTTGCCGAGGAAGTCGCCGCTGTTCGACATCGCGTTGGCCTGCAATTCCATCCAGTAGTCCCCGAAGCCCGGTGAATCGACGTCGAACGGTCCCGCCCCGTCGTCGGCGGCCACCCGCTTGACCGACGGGGTGAGCAGATCGGCCGCCAGCAGCTCGTCCTTGTGCCGCATCCAGAGTTGCGCCCGGGCCTCAGGACTCAGGGACTGCCACAGTCGTCGCAGCTCCCCGCGCTGTTTGTCATCGGCGTCTTCGCCCAGCCCAGCGAGTTTCATGGCACGCGGGAGCATGTCCTCGTCGAGTGACGTGTACGAGGCATGGCCTGCGTTGGCCGGATCACCGCCGTGGCTCGCGCGCAGCGCCCGTACCGCGGCCGCATCCACCTCGGTGGCGTGGCTCACGATCCCAGCCAGTCTGTCGGCGTACCACTGCATCGTGTCGCGCTTCTTCTGTCCGGGCCCGTCCACCTCGCAGATGAGGGCATCCGCGATCGCTATGCTTCCGTCCTTGTGGCCGGTGACGCTGAAGCCCTTCTCCTTGGCCTCGGCGGTCACGCTCCTGGCCTGCTGCTGGAGGCCCTTCAGCTCGGTGAGTGCGTCATCAAGGACACTGAAGATGCTCTGCGCTTCCTCGTGAAGGTCCTTGAATTCCTTCACTGTCTTGCCGACGAAGTCCCGCGTAACGTTCGCGTTGACTCCGTCCCAACGGGCCTTGTCAGCCTTCGCCTTCATTCCGTCTCGGGCTTCGCCGCCGAGCCGCTGCATCTTCTCGGCCATGCGCTTCCAGCCGGTGACCGCCGTCCCCAGTTTGCCGAGGTCGACTTCCATGAGCTCGGTGTAGTTCATGAAATGATCCCCCTACTTGAAGTACTCGGCGAGGCGGGAGGCGGGCACGGCCGAGCCGTCCCGGTTCCTGAGGGACGCGACGATCGCGGCGTCGTTCTCCGCGTGTGTCTTCTTCGAGTAGTCCAGGTGGTTCGAGATGTGTGCACATGCTTGAAGGACACTCTTGACCTGCGAGGTCCAGACGGACACCGTCGTCTCCAACTCACTCCCGAGGGCGAAGTTGCTGCCCTTCAAGGCTGCTGCCGCCTGCATCGTGGAGCCGGCCCCCTCCACGTCGGCGCCGGCGATGTCGGCCTCTTTCTGTAACTGACTGTGCAGCACGAATGCCTCATGGCCTACCGCGCCGAGGTCGTCCTGGTTCACGACGAGGTCGGCTTGTCTGTTGCCTCCTGGGCCGCCTGGCACTTGGTTGAGTCGCATCGACGTTTGCGGTCGGGCGGTCACGTCTGCTTTCGCGCGGTCCCGTCTGCTTTCGCGCGGTCCCATTCATCCCATGCCATCACACCATTGGATCACGGTGCCGCGAGGTTCCCCTCGCAGCGTGAAGTCCGTGGCAGCAGGGGATGTTGGTTGTCATGGCGGAGAAGTGCCGCAGGTTCACGGCGGAGTTGTCAGGTGCCGGCCCGGGACACTGTGCGACTCGCGGCGTAACGGCGGAGCGTCCGCAGCTGATTGCGGCGGGCGAGGTCTCGGATTTAATCGGTGGTGCCGCGCCCAGGGCGGCGCTAAGGTGCTGCTCATCCGTTCCCGAGGGGCAACGGTGTCGGTTCGTTGAGAAGAAACAGGAGGTGAGGACATTGATGACTGTCACGGTGACGGGCTCTGCCCGCATTCAGGAGTTCATCGTTCCCACCCCTGTGGTCTCCGGCTGACACCCACTCGACTTCCGCGCGCAGAGCGCGCCGCCGGGGCCACCCTTCGAAGGGTTCCCCTTGTTCAACGCTTCTCTCCACCCGTCTTCCCTTTCCTCCCTCGCCGCCTACGGCTGGGACGAGCACTGGGAGGCGGAGTTCGCTCCGTACGCCCGGCAGGGACTCCTCCCTGGCCGGGTCATCCGGGTCGACCGCGGGCAGTGCGACGTCGCCACCCCCGAGGGGATCGTGCGCGCCGACACGGCGTTCGTGACCCCGCACGACCCGCTCCGCGTCGTCTGCACCGGTGACTGGGCCGCCGTCGACCCCGAGGGCGCCGGCGATCCCCGTTACGTACGAACGCTGCTGCCGCGCCGTACGGCCTTCGCGCGCTCCACCTCCTCCCAGCGGTCCGAGGGCCAGATCCTCGCGGCCAACGTCGACCACGCGGTCATCACCGTCTCGCTCGCCGTCGAGCTGGACCTCGGCCGGATCGAACGCTTCCTCGCCCTGGCCTGGGAGTCCGGCGCGCAGCCGACCGTCGTCCTCAGCAAGGCGGACCTGGTGCCCGATCCTCTCGGGCTGTCCTACCTCGTCGAGGACGTGGAGACCGTCGCGCCCGGCGTGCGGGTCGTGCCCCTCAGCTCCGCCACGGGGGAGGGCCTCGACGTGCTCTCCGCGGTGGTCTCCGGCGGGACGACCGTCCTGCTCGGCGTCTCCGGCGCCGGCAAGTCGACCCTCGCCAACGCGCTCGTCGGCACGGACGTGATGACCGTCCAGGCCGCCCGGGACGTCGACGGCAAGGGCCGTCACACCACGACCACCCGCAACCTCTTCGTCCTGCCGGGCGGGGGCGTCCTCATCGACACCCCCGGGCTGCGCGGCGTCGGGCTCTGGGACGCCGAGACCGGCGTCGGCCAGGTCTTCGCCGAGATCGAGGAGCTGTCGGCGCAGTGCCGCTTCCACGACTGCGCCCACGAGTCGGAGCCCGGCTGCGCGGTGGCGGCGGCGATCGAGGACGGCTCGCTGCCCGTGCGCCGACTGGAGAGCTACCGCAAGCTGCTCCGCGAGAACCAGCGGATCGTGGCCAAGACCGACGCCCGGGTGCGCACCGAGATCCTCAAGGACTGGAAGCGCAAGGGCGCGGAGGGACGCGCGGCCATGGAGGCCAAGCGCGGGCGCGTCCGGTAGGGGATGTCGTGGCGCCGTGTCGCAGTCCGGGAGCCGCTCCCGGACCGCAGCGCCGTGTCCGAAATCCGCGAGTCGGGTGTCGTCGGGTCCCGCACACTGGAGGCATGAGGGACGACGACACCCGCTACGAGGCGGTCAGCAGCAGGGACGCCCGGTTCGACGGCGAGTTCTTCTTCGCCGTCCGCACCACCGGCATCTACTGCCGGCCCAGCTGCCCGGCCGTCACCCCGAAGCGGCGCAACGTCTCGTTCTTCCCCACGGCCGCCGCCGCCCAGGGCCACGGCTTCCGCGCCTGCCGCCGCTGCCGGCCGGACGCCGTGCCCGGCTCCGCCGCGTGGGACGTACGGGCCGATGTCGTCGGCCGCGCCATGCGCATGATCGGCGACGGGGTCGTCGACCGCGAGGGCGTGCCCGGACTCGCCGGACGCCTCGGCTACAGCACCCGGCAGGTGCAGCGCCAGCTCACCGCCGAGCTCGGCGCAGGACCCGTCGCCCTCGCCCGCGCCCAGCGGGCGCACACCGCACGGCTGCTGCTCCAGACGACCGGCCTGCCCGTCACCGAGATCGCCTTCGCGGCCGGCTTCGCCAGCGTCCGCCAGTTCAACGACACCATCCGCGCCGTCTACGCCCGCACCCCCACCGCCCTGCGGGACGAGGCGGGCAGCGGCGCCGGAAGCCGTACCGCGCTCGCCGCCGGGGTCCCGCTGCGGCTGGCCCACCGGGGGCCGTACGCCGCGGGGGAGGTCTTCGACCTGCTCGCGGCCGAGGCCGTGCCCCGCGTCGAGGAGGTCGTCGGCGCCCCCGGCACCCGCACCTACCGGCGCACGCTCCGCCTCCCGTACGGCACCGGGGTCGTCTCCGTCGACGAGCGGTCCGCCGGGCGCTGGCTCGACGCCCGCATCCACCTCACCGAGCTGCGCGCCCTGACGACCGCCGTGCACCGGCTGCGCCGCCTCTTCGACCTCGACGCCGACCCGTACGCGGTCGCCGAGCGCCTCGGCGCCGCCCCCGGCCTCGCCGCCGAGGTGACGGCCCGCCCCGGCGTACGGTCCCCGGGGACGGCCGAGCCGGAGGAGTTCGCGCTGCGGACCCTCCTGGGACCCGAGGAGTCGGCCCGGCTCGTCGCCGCGCACGGCACGCCCCTGGCCACCGCCTGCGGCGGCCTCACCCACCTCTTCCCGGCCCCGGCCGACCTGACCGGCCACCCCGTCGCGGGGCCGCTGGCCCGTGCGCTCGCCGACGGAGCCGTACGCCTCGACCCGGGCGCCGACCGCGACGAGGCCGAGCGGGCACTGCTCACCGTCCCCGGCGTGACGCCGGAGTCCGCCGCCCTCATCCGGATGCGGGCCCTCGGCGACCCGGACGTCCTCCCCGGGGACGCACCGGACGCGGAGGAGTGGCGCCCCTGGCGCTCGTACGCGGCGCGCTACCTCGCGACCGCGCCGTAAGAGACCGCACCCTGAGAGACCGCACCGGACACGGCTCAGCCCCAGAGCACCGCGCCCGCCCACGCCCCCACGATCAGCAGGCACGAGAAGAGCTCGACGAGGACGCTGGTGCCGGCCGCCCGCATGACCGTCCGGGTCGCCGCCCTGGCCTGGCCGTGGCCGCCGAGGCGGAGCCGTTCCGCGAGGTAGATCCCGCCGACGAAGCCGGGGATCGCGCCCAGTACGGGGATCAGGACGAAGCCCAGGAGCGCGCCCACGCCCGCGTACGCCGCGATCCGACGGGTGATGCCGACGCCCCGGAACCGGCGTGGTGGGAGCTGCCAGACGATGACCTGTGTGAGGAGCAGCAGACCGGTCGAGGAGGCCAGCAGGATCCAGGCGAGGTCCGTCCGCTCGTGCAGGGACCACCAGAGCATCGCGGCCCACACCAGCCACGTTCCCGGCACGCCGGGGGTCAGCACCCCGAACAGACCGAGCAGCATCACCGTCGCGACCATCAGGAGCTGCCACACACCCACGCTGCCCAGCGTCCCTCAGAACCGGCGTCCGCGCAGGTCGCGCGGCGCATACGGGGGCGAGCGCGGGCCCGGGAGCGCTCAGCCGCGGGCCACCCAGCCCTTCTCGTACGCGTGCCAGCCCAGCTGGAGCCGGGTCGTCACCCCGGTCAGCTCCATCAGGCCCTTGACCCGCCGCTGTACGGTCCGCAGCCCCAGGTCCAGCTGCTTGGCCACGCTCGCGTCCGTCATCCCCGCGAGCAGCAGCGACAGGATCTCCAGGTCCATCACGTCCGGGCCGGGGGCCTCGTCCTCGGTGACCTGCGCGCCCGCCCCCAGCCGCAGCGGCAGCGCCTCCCGCCACACCGACTCGAAGAGGCCCATCAGCGATTCGAGGAGCCCGCTCGCGTGCACGACGATCGCCGCCGGCTCCGCGCCCCGCCCGGTCAGCGGCACCATGGCCAGGGACCGGTCCGCGACCACCAGCTTGGTGGGGACCCGGTCCGCGACCCGGATCAGTTCCTCTCGGCCGAGCGCCGCCGACAGTTCGAGCAGCCCGTTCGGGAGGCTGAGCACCTCGCGCTCGAGCACCACCCGGTAGCGCACCCCCCGCCCGGCGGCCTGCTCCTCCGCGTCGTTCTCCATCCCGGAGACCGCGATCGGCTTGCCCGTCACCAGGGCGCAGACCTCCTCCTGCGCGCCCAGCTGGAGCTGGAGGAAGCGGTGGGTGACCGCGCTCGCGCCGGTCACCACCTCCACCAGGTCGTGGACGGCGGACTCCGCCGCCTCCGCCCGGTACTCCTCGGCGAGCAGCGCCGCCGCCAGCTCCGCCTGCTCCAGTTCGTGGCGCTGCTGGGTCAGCAGCGCGCCGAGCGCCACCCCGGGCGGCGCCGCCACCCACCGCCCGGTCCTGGCCGAGGACTGCGCGGCGAGCCCCTGGGATTCCAGTCGGCGCAGCGCCCGCTCCGTGTCCCGCTCGGGCAGGGCGAGCCGGTGCGCGAGATCGGTGACCTCGGCCGCGCCCAGCGCGACCAGCGCGCGGTAAGCGGACTCCTGGCGTTCGTCGAGCCCTATCGCTCCGAGCATGGTTGCCCCACCCCTCGCCGTACGTCCGATGGGCGCCCCGGATCTTCCCGGGACCTTCACCGGAGGCATTCGTTCCGTTGGTGACCTGGCGGGAAACGGCCACGGCGTATTCCCGCCGTGCCCATCATCCCTGTACCGCCCTCACCTCTGCCAATGTGGCGCCACCGCAGCACCAACAGCCTCCGGAGACGGGTGTCTTGTGCCCTTTTTTCCGGAATCAGATGGGGAGAGCGATGCGCCCGATTTCGCGTACGGCCCTGGGGGCGGCGACCGCCGTCGTCCTGGCCGTCACCGCGGTCGCGCCGTCCATGGCGAATGAGCCGCAGGACGACACGGCCGGCAAGCGACCGCTGGTAGGCAGCGAGGCCTCGGCCCGCGCCGGGGACCGGACGGCCACGGTGACCCTGGTCACCGGCGACCGCGTCCTGGTCACCCAGGACGCCGACGGGAACCCGGCGGCCACGGCGCTGCCCCGCGAGGACGGCACCGTCCCCCTCGTCCAGACCCGCCGCTCGGGCCAGGACCTGTACGTCTACCCCGAGGACGCCACCGACGCGCTCGCCGCCGGCCGTGTCGACGAGGAGCTCTTCAACGTCACCGGGCTCGTCCGCCAGGGCTACGACGACGCCGCCACCACGACGCTGCCCCTCATCGCCGTCTACGGCTCCGACCTCGCCCGCTCGGTACCCGCCGCCCCGCGCGGCGCACAGCGCGGCCAGGTCCTCAAGACCGTCGACGGCGTCGCGCTCAAGGCCGACAAGAAGCAGGCCGCGACCTTCTGGGCCGACGTGAACACCCCGAAGGCCCGCTCCGCCGCCGGCATCGAGAAGCTCTGGCTCGACCGAAAGGTTCAGGCCACCCTGGAGCAGTCGACGAAGCAGGTCCACGCCCCCGAGGCGTGGGCCGCCGGCTACGACGGCACCGGCACCAAGGTCGCCGTCCTCGACACCGGCGCCGACACCGAGCACCCCGACCTCAAGGGCCGCGTCACCGCCTCGGAGAACTTCACCGACTCCGCGACCGCCGGCGACCGCCAGGGCCACGGCACCCACACCATTTCCACCGTCGGCGGCTCCGGCGCCGCGAGCGACGGCAAGAAGAAGGGCGTCGCCCCCGGCGCGGACCTCCTCAACGGCAAGGTCCTCAACGACTCGGGCTCCGGCGCCGCCTCCTGGATCATCGCGGGCATGGAGTGGGCCGTCGCCCAGGGCGCCGACGTCGTCTCCATGAGCCTCGGCAGCTCCGTCCCCACCGACTGCACCGACCCGATGAGCGTCGCCGCCGAGGAACTCGCCCAGAACAAGGGCACGTTGTTCGTCATCGCCGCCGGAAACTCGGGACCGACCCTCAACACGGTCTCCTCGCCCGGCTGCGCGCCCAGCGTCCTCACCGTCGGCGCCACCGACCGCGACGACTCCACCGCGTACTTCTCCAGCGGCGGCCCGACGATCGTCAACCACACCCTCAAGCCGGAGATAGCCGCGCCCGGCGTCGACATCTCCGCCGCAGCCGCCGGCGGCCGGGGCGTGTACGCCTACCAGTCCATGTCCGGTACGTCGATGGCCACCCCGCACGTCGCGGGCGCCGCCGCCATCGTCAAGCAGCGCCACCCCGACTGGACCGCCCAGCAGATCAAGGCCGCCCTCGTCTCCTCCGCCGAGAGCGACCTCCCCGGTGACGTCCGTCAGGTCGGCGGCGGCCGCCTCGACGTCAAGGCGGCCGTCGACCAGACCGTCCTCGGCGCCTCCGCCGTCCAGGGCGGCACGTTCAACTGGCCGCAGGACACCAGCGACCGCACCACGGTCTCCGTCCCGTACACCAACACCTCCGGCGCCCCGGTCACCCTGAACCTGGCCGTCGAGAAGGTCACCGGCAACGACGGTTCCCGCGTGCGGAGTTCGGTCGCCCGCCTCGGCCAGCGCACCGTCACCGTCCCGGCCGGCGCCACCGTCCAGGTCCCGCTGGAGCTCGACCCCACGGCCCGCCTCGACCGCGCCCAGTACGGCGACGTCACCGGCCGTGTGATCGCCACCGGCAAGGGCGGCCTCCACGTCTCCACCCCGTTCTCGCTCTACGTCGAGCCCGAGACCGTCACCCTCCGCGTCAAGCTGATCGACCGTCAGGGCAAGCCCGCCTCCGGCGCCTCCTCCCTCGACGTCATCGGCACCGACGACGCCAGCGGCGAGCGCCGCTTCAACGAAGGCGCCGCCGACCAGGTCTACCGCCTGCGCCCCGGCAGCTACTTCCTCTCCTCCTTCGTCACCACCCCCGACGCCGGAGAGGGCGCCACGCTGAACGACTCGCTCAGCTACCTCGGCCGCCCGCAGCTGGAGCTGAAGAAGGACACCACCGTCGTCCTCGACGCCCGCAAGGCCCACAAGCTGTCGGTGCAGACCGACCAGGCCTCCGAGCGCCGGGGCACCACCCTCGCGTTCGCCCGCTCCTGGGACGACATGTGGATGCACTCCGGCACCGCCGCCGGACCGCGCACCATCCGTGGCTACTACGCCTCGGTCGAAGGCTCCGCCGACGAGGGCGACTTCGAGTTCGGCAGCTACTGGCGCACCGCCGCCCCGCTGATCTCCTCGCTCCGGACCACCGACGGCCTGACCCTGCACCCGGTCACCGCCTCCACCGGCTCCGACAACCTCGACGGCACCGGTTCCGCCGGTCTCGTGGACGCCGGAACCGGCACCCCGGACGAGCTGAAGGCCGCCGGTGTCCAGGGCCGCATCGCCCTGGTCCGCTTCCCCGACACCTCCAACGCGGCGTCGACGGTCGCCCGCAACGCCAAGGCCGCCGGAGCGGTGGCCGTCCTCGGGTACCGCACTGGCCCCGGCCGCTGGTACCCGACGGGCGGATTCGCCGGTGCCGGGTTCCCGGTCCTCGCCGTCGACTCCACCGAGGGCGCGGCGCTGCTCGCCAAGCTCGCCGCGGGTGAGGTCGCACTCTCCTGGAAGGCCACGGCGAAGAGCCCCTACCTCTACAACCTCGCCTTCCCCGAGAAGGGCTCGATCCGCGGCGACAAGAACTACCGCGTCCGCGACGGACAGCTCGGCCGCACCGAGTCCACCTACCGCGCCATGGGCATCGCCAACGACTTCCTCGACTTCAGTGGCGCCAACCGGCCCAACGGCATGGCGATCTCCTTCAGCGACCTCGCGCCGATCCCCGCGCCGGGCACCCGCACCGAGTACTTCACCGCCGGGGACACCAGCTGGGACCGGATGCTGTCTTCCAGCTTCCCCTTCGGCGAGTACATGCTGGGCGCCCAGCACACCTACAAGGCCGGCGAGCGGCGCACCGAGAGCTGGTACGACGGCGTCGTCGCCCCCACCGCCCCGCGCGACACCACCGGCAGGCCGGTCCTCGTCGCCGAGCGCCAGGGCAACTACATCGGCTTCTCCGCCGCCATCTGGGGCGACAACACCCACCACGGCGAGGCCGGTTCCTTCGGTGACATAGGCGGCGTCCGCCTCAGCCGTGACGGTGAGGTCCTCGGCGAGAGCAGCTGGCCGTTCGGAGCCTTCGAGGTGCCCGCCGACGCGGGGACGTACACGCTCGAACAGAACGTCATGAAGATCGGCAGCAAGGTGTGGGCCCGTTCCACCTCCGTCAACTCGGTGTGGAAATTCACCTCCAAGCTTGACGAGAGCGTCTATTCTCAGGGCATCCCGATTCTCTTCCCCCGGTACGACCTTCCGGAGGACGGACTCAAGACCCTCGCCGCGACCGACGGCCAGCAGATCGGCCTCACCGCGACGGGTCACGCGGGCTACACCCCCGCAGCGCTCACCTCGGCCAAGCTCTCGTACTCCTATGACGGGGGAACGACCTGGACCGAAGCGCGGGTCTCTCAGCAGGGCGGCGACTGGACCGCGACCGTGAACCACACGGGCGCGACCGGCAAGCCCGTCACCCTGAAGACCGAACTGACGGACGCCAACGGCAACTCCGTCACCCAGACCGTGGTCCGCGCTTACGACGTGCGCTGATCACGACGATCCGCCGGGCGTCCTTCCCGTGGGGGGTGGGGCCGCCCGGCGGATCACTCATTCGCAGCAACGGTTTTCCTGATGTCCGTTTTCGGGCGCCGTGCGCGGTGGACAATAAGGGCATGACTCAGCAGGGGGACAACTGGTGGGACAAGCTCTACGACGAGTCGGCGCCGGACACGGCCCCGGCGGTCTCGGGTGACACACTCGACGACCACTTCGCCACGGCGCCCCGCGCCGCCACGGGCCCGCCGGGCCCGGACCCGGACCCGGACCTGGAGCCGGACCTGAAGCCGGAGGACCCCCGGACGGCGCCGCCGCCCGTCCTGTCCGACCGGGCGCCCTGGGAAGCACCCGAAGCGGGACCGCGCTCCTTCCCGGCACCGCCGCCCCCGCCGCCGCCCCCGGTCGCCCCGCCGGTCGAGACACCCACCGTCCGGGTGCCGGTGCCTCCGGCCGACGGAGACCCGGACATCGGCGCGGGCGCCGACCTCACCGTCCAGGTGCCCGTGCCCCGCCCCAGGGCCGCCGGGTTCATCGGCAGCAGACCGCCGACCTACGAGTCCGAACCCACCGCCCTGCCCATCGCCCGCCCCGGCGAGCTCGCCGAACTGGTCGCCGACACCGTCCTCGACGGCGCCCGCTACGGCACCTGCACCCTGCGGGCCGCATCCGTACGAGGCGACTCCGCCCGCTACCGCGGCGAACCCCGCCGCGACGCCCTGCTCACCGCCCGCTTCGGCCACGACGAGGCCGCGCTCGTCCTCGTCGCCGTGGCCGCCGGCTCCCGCGCCGCCGAGGACGCCCACCTCGCCGCCGCCGACGCCTGCCAGTGGATCGCGGAGGCCGTCGGCCGCAGCCACGCCCGGCTCTCGGAGGACATCAGGACCGGCCGCCGCGGCGACCTCAAGTCCGGACTGCACCGGCTCACCGACCGTACGTACGGCAAGCTGCGCGCCCGCGCCGCCGACCGGGGCCTCGCCTCCGACGAGTACACCGCGACCCTCCGCTGCCTCCTCGTCCCCGCCGACCCCGACTGCCGTACACGGGTCTTCTTCGGGATCGGCGGCGGCGGCCTGTTCCGGCTCCGCGACGGCTCCTGGCAGGACATCGAACCGCTCCTGCCCGAACCGGCCGCCGTCACCGGCGCCCCCGTCGTCGGCTTCGGCTCGCCGCCCTCACCCGAGGGCCGCTCCGAGGCCGAGACGGAGGCCGACACCGGGGCCGACACCGAGGCCGAGGCCGGGCCCGAGGAGGGCGACCGGCTCACCATGAACCTCGGCGTCACGACCGCACCGGGTCCGTTCATCGAGGAGCCAGTGCCGCCGCCCGCCGAACCGTTCCGCTTCCGGGCCTCCGTCGCCCGCCCCGGGGACACCCTGCTCCTCGCCTCGCCCGGGTTCGCCGAACCGATGCGCGGCGAACCCGCCCTCGCCCGCGAGCTCGCCACCCGCTGGGGCGGCCAGGAACCGCCCGGTCTCGCCGCCTTCCTCGCCGACACCCAGCTGAGGGTGACGGGTTACGCCGACGACCGTACGGGGGTGGCCGTCTGGGAGGCGTAACGCGCCGGGTCATGTGTTGATGGAGCCATGGCCAAACAGAACGTCGCAGAACAGTTCGTCGACATCCTCGTGCGCGCGGGCGTGAAGCGTCTGTACGGCGTCGTCGGGGACAGCCTGAACCCGGTCGTCGACGCCATCCGCCGCACCCCCGCGCTCGACTGGATCCAGGTGCGGCACGAGGAGACGGCCGCCTTCGCCGCCGGTGCCGAGGCCCAGATCACCGGCAGCCTCGCCGCCTGCGCGGGCTCCTGCGGCCCCGGCAATCTGCACCTCATCAACGGCCTGTACGACGCCCACCGTTCCATGGCCCCGGTCCTGGCCCTCGCCTCGCACATCCCGTCCAGCGAGATCGGCCTCGGCTACTTCCAGGAGACCCACCCCGACCAGCTCTTCCGCGAGTGCAGCCACTACAGCGAACTCATCTCCAACCCGAAGCAGATGCCCCGGCTGCTCCAGACTGCGATCCAGCACGCAGTCGGCCGCAGCGGCGTCAGCGTGGTCTCGCTGCCCGGCGACATCGCCTCCCTGCCCGCCCCCGACAAGGCGGCGGAGACCGCGCTCGTCACCTCCCGCCCCACCGTCCGGCCGGGTGACGACGAGATCGACGCGCTCGTCCGGATGATCGACGCGGCCGACCGGGTGACGCTCTTCTGCGGCAGCGGCACGGCGGGCGCGCACGCCGAGGTGATGCAGTTCGCCGAGCGCATCAAGGCACCGGTCGGCCACGCCCTGCGCGGCAAGGAGTGGATCCAGTACGACAATCCGTACGACGTCGGTATGAGCGGTCTGCTCGGCTACGGCGCCGCCTACGAGGCCACCCACGAGTGCGACCTGCTGATCCTGCTCGGCACGGACTTCCCGTACAACGCCTTCCTGCCCGACGACGTGAAGATCGTCCAGGTGGACGTCCGGCCCGAGCACCTCGGCCGGCGCTCCCGGCTCGACCTCGCCGTCTGGGGCGACGTCCGCGAGACCCTGCGCTGCGTCGTCCCGCGCGTCCGGGCCAAGACCGACCGCCGCTTCCTCGACAAGATGCTCAAGAAGCACGCCGACGCGCTCGAAGGCGTCGTGAAGGCGTACACCCGCAAGGTCGAGAAGCACGTCCCGATCCACCCCGAGTACGTCGCCTCCGTCATCGACGAACTGGCCGACGGGGACGCCGTGTTCACCGTCGACACCGGCATGTGCAACGTCTGGGCGGCCCGTTACCTCTCGCCGAACGGACGGCGCAGGATCATCGGCTCGTTCAGCCACGGCTCGATGGCGAACGCACTGCCGCAGGCCATCGGCGCACAGTTCACCGACCGCAACCGGCAGGTGGTGTCGCTCTCCGGCGACGGCGGATTCTCCATGCTCATGGGCGACTTCCTCACCCTGGTCCAGTACGACCTCCCGGTGAAGGTCGTGGTCTTCAACAACTCCTCGCTGGGGATGGTCGAGTTGGAGATGCTGGTCGCCGGTCTGCCCTCGTACGGGACGACGAACAAGAACCCCGACTTCGCGGCCATCGCGCGCGCCGCCGGGGCCTACGGCGTCCGCGTCGAGAAGCCCAAGCAGCTCGCGAGCGCCCTCAAGGACGCCTTCAAGCACAAGGGTCCGGCCCTCGTGGACGTCGTCACCGACCCCAACGCCCTCTCCATCCCGCCCAGGATCAGCAGCGACATGGTCACCGGCTTCGCCCTCTCCGCCAGCAAGATCGTCCTCGACGGCGGAGTGGGCCGCATGCTCCAGATGGCCCGCTCCAACCTGCGCAACGTCCCCCGGCTCTGACCTCCGGCTCTGGCCCACGGCTCCGATCCCCGGCTCCGACCTCGCTCCGAGTCGCCCGGCTCCGAGGGAATGCGGGCGCCCCCGTGGGGCATGCATCCCCGTGAGCCTGTTCGACGACGTGTGGGTGGGGGTTATGGCCGGGGAGGCGCGACAGCCGACTCAACTGCTCAGGAAGGTGGGATGCGCGGATCTCACCGCGGTGCCGGAGGTGCGACATGCCTTGCGAGAACTGCTGCGGAAATGGGGCGGACCGGGCGCCTCCGACGTGGCCGAACTGCTCACCAGCGAACTGGTGACCAATGCCCTGGTCCACACCGAGCACGGGGCCGTCGTGACCGCGACGGTCGTCCCCGAGCAGCTGAGGGTCGAGGTCCGCGACTTCGTCCCCGGGCTCGAACCACCGCGCGTACCGCCAGCCGACGACGGTACGCGCACGCACGGCCGGGGGCTCGTCCTCGTCCAGGCGCTGGCCGACTCCTGGGGAGTCGAGGAGCACGGGGCGGGGAAGGTGGTCTGGTTCGAACTGAACGGCGGGGCCGCCTGAGAGGCGGCCCCGCCGGATTTCCGTTGGTCCCTGTTCAGCCGAACTGCTGCTCCAGGTCCTTGAGCTTGCGCTCCAGGGAGTCGAGCCGGGGCAGCGTCTGGGTGTCGTCCTCAGCGGTGAGGTCCACCGTGCGGGACTCGGCGCCCCGCACGGCTTGCAGGGAGGGCCGGGGTCGAAGCGGCAGTTGTCCGGGATCCGCTATGGCGGGCTCCGCGACGGCGGCCTGCACGGCCGGCGTCGCGGAGCCGGAGCCCGTACCCGATCCGGAACCCGGGCCCGCGCCCGTACCGGTGCCTCCCGCGGCGCCCAGTGCCGCCATCTCGACCTGACGGTCGGTGCCGCCGCCGCGGCCGAGCCCGAAGGCGCGGTGCTGGCGGTTGATGGCCTTGAGCCGCGCCCGGTCGAGCTTGACCTGGTCGCGTCGGCGGAGCCGGTTCTGCTCCTTCTCCCGCCGGTCCTCGCGCACCTCGTCGACCGCCTCGTCCAGCGTCCTTACGTTCTCCAGGAGCATCAGCGACCAGGCCGCGAAGGTCTCCCGGGGAGCGCGGAGCCACCGTACGATCCGGATCTGCGGCAGCGGGCGGGGCACCAGGCCCTGCTCGCGGAGCGCGGCCCGGCGGGTCTGCTTCAGCGCCCGGTCGAAGAGGACCGCCGCCGAGAGGGACATGCCCGCGAAGAACTGCGGTGCCCCGTCATGGCCCAGGCCGCGCGGGGCGTGCACCCAGTTGAACCAGGCGGCCGCGCCGGCGAACAGCCAGACCAGGAGCCGCGAGCCGAGCGCCGCGTCGCCGTGGCTGGCCTCGCGGACGGCGAGCACCGAGCAGAACATGGCGGCGCCGTCGAGGCCGAAGGGGACGAGGTATTCCCAGCCTCCGGAGAGGTTGAGGTTCTGCCGGCCGAAGCCGACGAGTCCGTGGAAGGAGAGCGCCGCCGCGACCGCGGCGCAGCAGAAGAGCAGGACGTAGGAAGCCGTTCCGTACACCGCCTCCTTGCGTCTGCGGCGCTCCTCGTTGCGTTCCCAGGAGTCCTCGGCCGCGGCCTGGTCACCGGCGCGCTTCCCGCGCGCGAGCACCGCCACCGCCGTCAGGACCCCGGCCACCATCACGCCGCCCGGAAGCAGCCAGTCCAGCGATATGTCGGTCAGTCTCATGCGGTGTCCCTTGCATCGCAGTAGGGCGTTTGGCGGCCCATACTGGCCGACCCCGCGCGGCGCTCAAGCGGTTTCGGGGCAAGAGCACGCCATCGGGGTCCCAGGGCATACGAATAGGTGCGATCTGGTCGAACACCCGTGCAAGGGAAGGGGGTTGGGTTCGATTGAGGCCACCCGTTCGGGTGGCGTAATCACCCGGGAGCCTCAGGCGGTCGCGGCCAGACGACGGACGCGCTCGGTGTCGCAGGTGCGCGGGCAGGTGAGGCAGGTGTCCTCGGGGCGCAGCGTGTAGAAGAAGCAGCAGGTCGCCCGGTCGCGGGTGGCGCGCGGGGCGCCGTCCGGACCCTCGGTGCCGGCGAGCTCGCGGAAACCGGCCGAACCGGCGTACGGCTTGTGCGGCTTGCGGGTGGCGGTGGTGCCCGGCAGGAGGAGTTCGAGCTCGGCCATCGCCCGCTGCTCCTCGCCGAGCAGGGCGCCGATGTACCAGAGGCCCTCGACGATCTCGTCCGTGGCCATCCCCCACAGGGCGCGGCGGCCGCGCTTCATCCGGGGGCCGAAACCGCCCAGGATCGCCTCGAAGTGCTCGGCGAGCGAGGCGCGCACCTCGGTGCGCAGCGCCTCCTCGTCGGCGAGGACGCGGGCGCCGGGCAGGGCCGCGGCGGGGTCGCCGGGCAGGCAGGCGAACTCCTCGACGCTGACGGACATGCGGCCGAGCGCGCGCTGGAACGACACGTTCGCCGCGGGCAGCCGCGGCACCCTCCGGTGCAGGAACCAGGGGACGGTGACGAGGAGGCAGGCGGGCCAGGCGTAGCGGTGCAGTCCGAAGCTCGCGACGACGTCGGGGCGGGCCTGGGTGCCGTAGTCGCGCAGCACCTGGGCGTTGTCCCAGGCGAGGAAGGCGTCGAGGGCGGATCCGCCGGCCGCGAGCTCTTCGGCGCCGACCCAGCCGGCGCCGCGCGGCAGCCGTTCGTCCGGGGCCGATTCCTCTATCCGCAGGCCGGAGAAGACCTCGGCGAGCCGGGCGTACGAGGCCGCGACGGGCGAGGTCAGGGGTGCGGGCAACAGAGCGGGGACGGTCATGCGGACCACCGAATCGCGATCGTTAGCAGGTAAGCCTTACCTTACCCGAATCTCGATCGGCTCTCACCACCGCACGGGCCGCGTCCACCCCCGGGTCCCGCGGGCAGGCCCCCCGTGCCCCAAATGTCGGTCCGTTCGCCTATGGTGCACAGGGGACCCGGGTATCGCGAGCCGGGCCCGGCACGAGGCCGCAGGAGGACCCGGGTGGAGCAGGGCGCAGCGCGCGAGCGGGCGACGGAGAGGCCGTACCCGCCCTCCGGCGACGCCGTACGCGTACCGGAACAGGCCCGTGGCGAGCACACGCACGGCGAACCGGCGGCGCGTCGCCCCGCCGCCGTCCCGGCCCCCGCCCCGCGCGTCGTCCAGCGGCACTCCGTACGCGACCAGATCCTCGAAGCCCTCCGCACCGCCCTCGTCGGCGGCGAGCTCGTCCCCGGCGAGGTGTACTCAGGCCCCGCCCTCGCCGAGCGTTTCGGCGTCTCGGCCACCCCCGTCCGCGAGGCCATGCAGCGCCTCGCCGTCGAAGGGGCCGTCGAGGTCGTCCCGAACCGCGGCTTCCGCGTCACCGAGCGCACCCCGCGCGAGCTCGCCGAGCTCGCCGAGGTCCGCGCGCTCATCGAGGTCCCCGTCATGCTGCGGCTCGCCCGCACGGTCCCGGCCGCCCGCTGGGCCGACCTCCGCCCGCTCGCCGAGGCGACCGGGGCAGCCGCCGCCAGGGGCGACCGCGCCCACTACGCGGAGACCGACCGCGCCTTCCACCGGGCGGTCCTCTCCCTCGCCGGGAACGAGCAGCTGCTCGCCGTCGCCGACGACCTCCACCGGCGCTCCCAGTGGCCGCTGATCAGCGCCCCCGCCCTCCGCCACGGCGAGCTCGTCGCCGACGCCGCCGAGCACACGGCCCTGCTCGACGCCCTGATCGCCCAGGACCTGGCGGTCGTCCAGTCGCTCGTCCGGGAGCACTTCGCCGGATCCGAGTACTGATCCACGACACACCCCCCGGAGGGTGTCCGGAGCATTAAGGTCGTTGACGTCAGACCGCCCGCACCGCGTCGTCCGTGAGGTGTCCCATGCCGTCCGCGACCCCGCCCCCGGCACGGGAGGGAGGCCGAGCCGTCACCGGTACGGAAGCCGAGGCCGCGGCCCTGCTCGGCTGGCTCACCGACCCGGAGGCGCCCCGGCTCTGCCTCGTCACCGGCGCCCCCGGCAGCGGCAAGACAGCCCTCCTCGACTGGCTCGCCGCGCACGGCCCGCGCGCGGGCGGCCGGCGCCGCCGCACGCCCCGGGTGCTCGTCCCGCTCGCCGGGCAGAGCGCGCTCGGCGCGACCTGGACGATCGCCGACCTGCTCGGTGTGGTGGCCAGGTCGCCGGACGAACTCGTCCACGCCCTCGCCACCAGCGAGGCGCGGCCCTCGGGCCGGGCCGTCCTCCTCCTCACGGACCTCCACGCCGCCGCCGAGCCCGCCGCGCTCACGGAACTCATCGGCGAACTCGCCGGGGTGGGCCGGGTCCGGCTCGTCGTCGAGGCCCGCACCGGCAGCCCGGCGCCCGGGACCCTGCGTGCCGCACGCCGCGCGACGGTCGTGGACCTGGACGCGGACGGCGAGCCGGCCCCCGCCGACGGTGCCCCCGCGGAGTCCCCGCGCCCGCTGCCGGACCTCTCCGACCCGCTCGCCGTGTGCGCCGCCGACCCGCTGCTCGTCACCACCGCGTACGTCACCGGAACCGGTGAAAGCTCCGGAGAGGCCGGAGTTGACGACCACGGGGGGCTCAGGACCGCCTGGCTGCGGGCCGGGCAGTCGCTCTGCCGCGCCCAGGCCCCCGCGGAACGGGCGCTGGTGCTCCTCGCCGCACTCGGCGACGGCGCCGACCCCCGGCTGCGGCCCGCGCTGGCCGAGCTCGCCGAAGGGGCCGCCTGGCGGCTCCGCTGGGCCCGCAACCGCGGCGACCTGACACCGCCCTGGCCGGGGCCCGTCGCCGTACTCGGGGCGGCGGGCGGCCCGTTGGAGGGCACCCTGCTCGTCGGCGACCGCACCGGCACCGTGCGCCTGCTCCACGAGGCCGACGCGAGCTCCGCCGGGCGGCTCCCGCACACCGTCCCCGGCCGGGTCACGGCCCTCGCGCCCGCCCCGGACGGCACCGTGCTGCTCCTGGACGACCGGGGCCGGCTGCACTCCGTCCGCGGGACGGTGCCCCGCGCCCCGTACCTGGAACGTCTCACCGAGGCCGTCTCGAAGACCCTGGCCCGCCACCCCGGCACGGCCCTCGCGGCGATCGCGGGCTCGGTCGTGGTGGGGGACCGGCTCGGCTCCGTGCACGCCTTCGGCCTCACCGGCCTGCACCAGGCGGCTCCGCACAGCGGCCGGGTCACGGCGGTCGCCGCCGTGGAGTCCGAGACGCCGTTCGTGTGTTCCGGCGGAGCCGACGGGACGGTACGGCTCTGGACCCCGGGCCGCGACCCGCGCCCCGAACCCCTCGCGGAACGCCGCTCCCCGGTGGTCTCCCTGCACGCGGCGGAGACCCCGTACGGCCCCCTGGTCGCCGCGGCCTGGGCCGACGGCCTCGTCGAACTCCACCGCCCCGAGGGCGGCGCGACGCTCTCCTTCCGCCCGGGCCCCCCGGTCCGCGCGGTCGCGGTCACCGGCGCGGGCGCGCTGCTCGTCGGCACCGACGAGAGCCTGGTGTGCCTCGTACCGCGATCCCGGGAGAAGTTCTTCCGATCATCGCGCGAATCGTCCTCCGAACGGTGACCTCGGCGGGGTCGTGACCGTTGAGCGGGTGAGTATGCCGCTGACATGTGGGAGGACGGCCATGACGGTTGATCAGGGCGCGGGGAAGACCGAGCCGGGGATGGGCGACTTCGCTGTGCACAACGGCTGGTTCCCCAGCGGGTGGATGCACGTGCTGCCCGGGTACCAGGCCATGCTGATGTGCATGCTCCTGGGCACGGCCGCGACGCGGCCCGTGACCGGGACGCTCGACGAGGTCGCGCGGGAGGTGTTCGGCGACTCTCCGCGCGACTTCCTCCGCGGACTGGGCGAGGACCTGGACTCGCCGGTGCTCTGGCTGGATCCCGCGACCCTCGACGCCACGGAGGACGCCGAGGAGAAGGCCGAGCTCCGGGCGGAGGCGGCGGCCCGCCGCGCGGCCGGCGAAGGCGCCCTGCGGGCGGGCGGCTTCCCCGTACCGGCGACGATCCGCGACCTCGTCGGCACGATGCTGGCTCTCGGCATCGCCCGCATGGAGGACGGCCGGTGGTCGATGCCGGAGTACCTGCCGCTCCCCGAGGACGTCCTCGATCTCCCCGAGGACCTGAGGGCGAGCATCGGGGAGCTACGCCGCAGCGAGGCCGTCGAGCCCTGGCGGCAGGCACTGACCGACTACCTCGACCACACCCTCGACCGCCCCGGGGAACTGTTCACCACGCCGGGCCGTCTCGCCGAGGCCGTGGGCCTGGGCCCCGACGAACTCCGTGCCGCCCTCGACGACCTGGTGGAGGACGGGCACGTCCGTCTCTACCGGGGGATCCCCCGCGTGCCGGTCGCCTCGGCGCGGGACCTCCAGGACCACCAGCGCTTCCACCTCGTACCGGACTGGCAGCGGTACGACGAGGATCACGTGTTCGTCATCCGGCACGACGGCACCAACGGATAAGCGGTTGCCCGTCGGCGGCGGTGGCGGATCCAATGGGCGCCATGATCACCAGGGTGAACACTCCGCCATCGCCGTCCGGAGCGGAGCAAACGGACGGGTCGCCCGTCCGCCTCGGCGCTCTCGTCCCGCTGACGCGCCCCGGCTGGGTCGGGGCGGGCCGCCATCTGCTCGCCGGGCTCGACCTGGCCGTCCGTGAGGTCAACGACTCCGGCGGGATCGACGGCAGGCCACTGGAGCTGGTGGTCCGGGACACCGCGGCCGACCCCGTACGGGCCGCTGCGGCCGTGGACGAACTGGCCGGGCTGGGCGTGGCCGCCGTGGTGGGCGAGTACCACAGCGTCGTCGCCCGCGCCGTCGCCGCCCGGGCCGACGCCCTCGGCGTGCCGTACCTCTGCTCGTCCGCGGTGCTCGACACGCTCACCGAGGAGCCGACGGAGTGGGTCGCGCGGCTGGCCCCGGCCCAGTCCCGCGGCTGGCGGATCTACGCGGACTTCCTCCTCGGCACCGGCCGGCACCGGATCGCCGTGGCGACCCAGCCGAGCGTCTACTGGGCGTCCGGGGCCCGCGTCCTGCGGGACCACGTCGCTCCCCGCGGCGGCACCGTCGTCGAACTCGACACGAACGACCTCACCCCCGAGGCCCTGTGCGACGCCCTCGTCGACCACGGCGCGGCGGCGCTCCTCCTGCTGGTCGGCCACCCGGAGCCGGCGGTCCCGATCGTCCGGGCCGTCCGGAGCGACCCGCGGCTCGCGGAGCTCCTCGTCGGAGCCCCGGCCGGACAGCCGGAGTTCGCCGAATGGGTGGGAGCGCTCGGCGCGGACGGCGCCGGGATCCCGTTCCTGCGCTACCTGCCCGAGCACCTCGGCCCACTCGGCGAACGCGTGGGGAAGGAGCTCCGCGAACGGCTGGGCGAGGCACCCTCGTTCGTCGCCTTCGAGGGCTGGGACACCGTCACCGTCCTCGCCGGGGCACTGCGCGCCCATGGCACGGACCGGTCGGCCGTCGCCGCCGCATGGCCGCACGTGACGGCTGAGGGCACCCGAGGGCCGATCCGCTTCACCCGCCCGCCGGGCATCGGCGTGTGGCAATGGGCATGGGCGCCCATCCAGGTCACCGACCGGGACCCGGCGGAACCCGATCGCTTCCGCATCCTCCACACCGGCTGAGAGACCGGTGTGGAGGCACATCGCACGACAACCGAGGGAACGTCATCTTGGTGTTCCCGTCGGCGATTTCAGGTCGCCGTCCGGGGAGTCAGCTGTGCCGACAGCCAGGTCGGGACGCCGCCGAGGAGCCGGAAGAGACGCCTCGCCTCGGCGCGCAGCCGGCCCGCCTCCGGTTCGGTCTCCGTGTCGGCGAGGGCGGTGAGGGCCGGGGCCGTGCCGACCAGATAGCCCAACTCCTCGCGGATCCGCAGCGATTCGGCGAAGCCGTGCCGGGCCTCCGCCAACTCGCCTTCCCGCAGGGCCAGTCCGGCGAGATGGCGCCAGGTGGAGGAGAGCAGCAGCGAGTCCCCCTGGTCCGTCGCTCCCGCGTGCGCCCTGCGGTACGCGGCACGGGCCGCCTGCGGGGAGTCGCCGAGGTTCTGGGCGATGAGCCCGCGCCGGAGGTCCAGCAGGGGCCGGCCCTTGGCCGAGGGCCCGATCAGGGCCGCCGCCCGGCCCAGGGCCATCCGGGCCTCGTCGGCCCGGTCGCGTACCCCGAGGAGCGTGGACGCGTAGGCGAGATAGCCGCGTTCGCAGGCGGCGGCCCCGCGCTCCTCGTCGGTACGGGCGACCGCCTCGGCCGCCCGGAGGGCCTCCTCGGCGTCGGCCCAGCCCTGTTCGGTGTAGAGACAGCGCTCGATCAGCAGGGCCGCCCGTTCGAGCGCGGCGGCCGGTTCGGTCGCGTACGGGGCGAGCAGCGCTGCCGCGTCCGTCCAACAACCTCGGGAGCGGAGCCGCCATATGGCGGTCTCCACGGGAGTCTCCTTGCCGTAGGCGAGGGACGGATCTTCGCCACCCCTTGATTCGGAACCAGACATGGCGGTATCCGCCACATTGCCCTCCCCGAGCGCGCCATTGAGCTGTTGAGTAGACCCGCATCTCAGCACGAAGGGCAGCACCTGGCCAAGGGGTCAGGTGAAAGAATTCACAAGAGTCCGGGGCGGGCGGACGCCGTCGTCGGGGCGGCGGCCGACAGCCCGTCAGATGACCGTCGGGCCCGGGATCAGGCCCCGGCGCGGCCCGTCGGACGCTTTGGCCGACGGGCCGCCACCAGCCCGGATGTCACTCCTGCGGACTCCACCGAAAGAGTGAATCCGCAGGACGCGAGTGCATGTGGATCAGCCGGGGATCGGCTGTGGATCAGCGGTGGATCAGCTCATCCGGAGGGCGAGGAAGAAGTCGAGCTTGTCCTCCAGACGGGAGAGGTCGCGGCCCGTGAGCTGCTCGATCCGGCCCACCCGGTAGCGCAGCGTGTTCACGTGCAGGTGCAGCCGAGTGGCGCAGCGCGTCCAGGAGCCGTCGCAGTCGAGGAACGCCTCCAGGGTCGGGATGAGCTCCGCGCGGTGACGGCGGTCGTAGTCGCGCAGCGGGTCGAGCAGCCGGGCCGTGAACGCGCGGCGGACGTCGTCCGGCACGAACGGCAGCAGCAGGACGTGCGAGGCGAGCTCGTGGTGGCCCGCGGCGCAGACCCGGCCCGGACGGGCCGCGGCGACCCGGCGGGCGTGCCTGGCCTCCTCCAGGGCCCCTCGCAGGCCCTCTGCCGAGTGCACGGCCGCGCTGACGCCGAGCGTGAGCCGCCCGTCGTCGGCGAGGCCGGAGGAGAGCGGGGCGCGTACGGCGGCGAGCAGCGCGTCCGCGTGCAGCCCGAGCGCGGTCGCCGCGCCCTCGTCCTCGCTGTCCGGCAGCGGCGCGGTGGCCAGCGGGACCAGCGCGATCGCCTCGTCGCCGCTGTGCGCGACGGCGATCCGGTCCGCGGACTCGGCCCCGACGGTCGCCGGGTCGACGAGGATCTCCTCCAGGAGCGCCTGGGCGACCGGGCCGCCGTCCACGGCGTTGCCCTGGCCGGCCTCCTGCTCCCAGTCGACGCGGGCGACGACGACCTGCCAGTGCGGGGACGTGCCGAGCCCGGGCAGCAGCACCGGGGCCGCGACCCGCAGACGGGCCGCGATCTCGGCGGGCGCGGCGCCCGTCTGCACCAGCTCCAGGACCTCCTGGGCGAGCCGGCGCCGTACCGTACGGGCCGCGTCGCGCCGGTCCCGCTCGACGGCGATCAGCTGGGTGACGCCCTGGAGCAGGTCAAGACGGGCGGCGGGCCAGTCCCCGGCGTCCGCCTCGACGGCGAGCAGCCAGTCCGACAGGACCGTCTCGCGCACGTCACGGGAGGCGGGGGCCGGGCCCCTGCCGGTGTTGCGGATCGGGAACAGCGAGTACGTGGCTCCGGCGATGCTCAGCCGGTGCGGGCCGCGCCGGCCGGTCCGGGTCGCGGCCAGGTGCTCGCCCGCCAGGGTCGCCGCGAGGCCGCTGTCGAGGGGCTCGCCGGCGCCCGCGATCTGGCGGCCGGTGGGGGAGAGGACCCAGGCCCGGAGGTCCAGGTCGGAGCCGAGCAGGTCGAGGACGACCTCGGGTCCGCCGCCCGCCGGTCCCGAGGTCATGAGCCGCCGGTGCCGGTCGACGACGGCCGCCAGGTCGCCCGCCCGCTCGCCGGACACCTGTCGAACAACGTGCTCGGTGATCGTCGCGAACGCAACGGTCTCGTTCACCGCGAAGAGCGGCAGCCGATGGCGCAAACACGCCTGTACGAGATCGTCGGGGATGTCGCCGAGCTCCGCCTCGCCCGCCGCGAGGGCCGCCACCCCGGCCGAGGCCAGGATCCGGACGAAGGGCTCGGCGTCGGCCGCGTCCCGCAGCCAGGCGAGGCCGGTGAGCACCAGCTCGCCGCCGGACAGGTACCGGCTGGGATCCTTGAGGTCAGTCGTCATCACACCGCGGACGGTGCGGTCCAGCTCGTCGTCGCCGCCGAGCAGCCGCAGCCCCAGCGCGTCGTTCTCCAGCAGTGCGCGCAGCCGCATCGTGTCGCCGCCGTTCCTTCGAGTGGGTGATCGTGGGTGTCGCGTTGTCGACGGTGGCGTGGTGCCACCGTTTCCAGGGGAAAACGGAGAGGTTGCTGTTCTCCGCCTTTCGTTCGAATCTACAAGACGACGACGGGAGCCAGCCAACTCCTTCATGTTTTCGGTGACTGCACCCGGGCGAAGGTGGGCTTGTGTACTAGGCCACACACCGCGTTAACAGCACATGAATAAGAAAGTCGAGGGCCGGCCGTCCCCCCGGGCCCAGGCGTTCGACCCCCGATCACTAGAAGCACTAGAAGAGAGCCACCATGGACTTCCTTCGCCCCGCCAGCTGGGAGGAGGCGCTCGCCGCCAAGGCCGAGCACCCCACGGCCGTGCCCATTGCGGGTGGCACCGACATCATGGTCGAGATCAACTTCGACCACCGGCGGCCCGAGTACCTCCTGGACCTGAACCGTATCGAGCTGCTGCGCGAGTGGGAGGTCGGGGAGGAGAACGTCCGCCTCGGCGCGTCCGTTCCGTACACCCAGATCATGGAGAACCTGCGGACCGAGCTCCCGGGCCTGGCCCTCGCCTCGCACACGGTCGCCTCCCCGCAGATCCGCAACCGCGGCGGCGTCGGGGGCAACCTCGGCACCGCCTCGCCCGCCGGTGACGCCCACCCCGCCCTGCTCGCCGCGGGTGCCGAGGTCGAGGTCGAGTCGGTCCGCGGCAGCCGGTTCATCCCGATCGACGAGTTCTACACGGGCGTGAAGCGCAACGCGCTCCAGCCCGACGAGCTCATCAAGACCGTCCACGTCAAGAAGGCGGACGGCCCCCAGCAGTACTCCAAGGTCGGCACCCGCAACGCGATGGTCATCGCCGTCTGCGCCTTCGGCCTGGCCCTGCACCCGGAGACCCGGACGGTGCGTACCGGCATCGGCTCCGCCGCGCCGACCCCGATCCGTGCCAAGGAGGCCGAGGCCTTCCTGAACGCGGCTCTCGAAGAGGGCGGCTTCTGGGACAACGGCAAGATCATCACCCCGTCGATCGCGAAGCAGTTCGCCGACCTCTGCTCGGGCGCCGCCAACCCGATCGACGATGTCCGAGGCACCGCCAAGTACCGCCGCCACGCCGTCGGCATCATGGCCCGCCGCCAGCTCGGCTGGACCTGGGAGCAGTACCGCGGAAGCGGCCGCACGCTTGAGGGAGCTGCATAACCATGCGCGTCAATTTCACGGTCAACGGCCGTCCCCAGGAAGCCGACGACGTCTGGGAGGGCGAGTCCCTCCTCTACGTCCTGCGTGAGCGGATGGGCCTCCCCGGCTCCAAGAACGCCTGCGAGCAGGGCGAGTGCGGTTCCTGCACCGTCCGCCTCGACGGCGTGCCGGTCTGTTCCTGCCTCGTCGCCGCCGGTCAGGTCGAGGGCCGCGAGGTCGTCACCGTCGAAGGCCTCGCCGAGTTCGCCAAGGACCGCGCGGAGCACGCCGGTTGCGCCGCGGGCACCTGTGGCACCTCGCTCGACGCCGCCAAGCGGTGGGAGGCGAAGCCCGGTCAGGACTCGCAGACCGGTGAGGGTGTCGAACTCTCCCCGATCCAGCAGGCGTTCATCGACGCCGGCGCCGTCCAGTGCGGTTTCTGCACCCCCGGTCTGCTCGTCGCGGCCGACGAGATGCTGGAGCGCAACCCGTCCCCGACGGACGCGGACATCCGCGAGGCGCTCTCCGGCAACCTGTGCCGCTGCACGGGCTACGAGAAGATCCTCGACGCGGTCCGCCTCGCGGCCGCTCGCCAGGAGCGTCAGGAAGAGGCGGTCTGACGATGACTCAGAACACACGCACCGTTCCGGTGGGCACGCCCACCGACGTCACGCAGAACCACGTCAAGGGCGGCATCGGCGAGTCCACGCTCCGCCCCGACGGCACCCTCAAGGTCACCGGCGAGTTCGCGTACTCCTCGGACATGTGGCACGAGGACATGCTGTGGGGCCAGATCCTGCGCTCCACCGTCGCGCACGCCGAGATCGTGTCCATCGACACGACCGAGGCCCTCGTGATGGACGGCGTCTACGCCGTCCTGACGCACGAGGACCTGCCGGCCGCGAAGAACTACGGCATGGAGTTCCAGGACACCCCGGTCCTCGCCTACGGCAAGGTCCGTCACCACGGTGAGCCGGTCGCCCTCGTGGCCGCCGACCACCCGGAGACCGCCCGCCGCGCCGCCGCGAAGATCAAGATCGAGTACCGGGAGCTCCCGGTCATCACGGACGAGGCCTCGGCCACCGCTCCGGACGCGATCCTGGTCCACGAGGGCCGCGACGACCACCACTCCGGTCACGTCCCGCACCCGAACATCGTGCACCGCCAGCCGATCATCCGCGGCAACGCGACCGAGGCCGCCAAGAAGGCCGACGTCATCGTCACGGGCGAGTACACCTTCGGCATGCAGGACCAGGCCTTCCTCGGCCCGGAGTCCGGCCTCGCGGTGCCGTCCGAGGACGGCGGCGTCGACCTCTACGTCGCCACCCAGTGGCTGCACTCGGACCTCAAGCAGATCGCCCCCTGCCTCGGCCTCCCCGAGGAGAAGGTCCGCATGACGATGGCGGGCGTCGGCGGCGCGTTCGGCGGTCGCGAGGACATCTCGATGCAGATCCTCGCCTCCATCCTCGCGCTCCGCACCGGCAAGCCCGTCAAGATGGTCTACAACCGGTACGAGTCCTTCTTCGGGCACGTCCACCGGCACCCGGCGAAGCTCTGGTACGAGCACGGCGCCACCAAGGACGGCAAGCTCACGCACATGAAGTGCAAGATCGTGCTCGACGGCGGCGCCTACGCGTCGTCGACGGCCTCGGTCGTCGGCAACGCCTCGTCCCTCTCGGTCGGCCCGTACGTCATCGAGGACGTCGAGATCGAGGCGATCGGCCTCTACACCAACAACCCGCCCTGCGGCGCCATGCGCGGCTTCGGCGCGGTCCAGGCCTGCTTCGCGTACGAGGCCCAGATGGACAAGCTCGCGGCGAAGCTGGGCATGGACCCGGTGGAACTGCGCCAGCTCAACGCCATGGAGCAGGGCACGATCATGCCGACCGGCCAGATCGTCGACTCGCCGGCCCCGGTCGCCGAGCTGCTCCGTATCGTCAAGGCCCGCCCGATGCCGCCGGAGCAGCAGTGGCTCGCGGCCGGCGAGGACGCGGACGTCCGCGCCCTTCCGGGTGGCCTCTCCAACACCACGCACGGCGAGGGTGTCGTCCGGGGTGTCGGCTACGCCGTCGGCATCAAGAACGTCGGCTTCTCCGAGGGCTTCGACGACTACTCGACCGCCAAGATCCGCATGGAGGTCATCAACGGCGAGGCCGTCGCCACGGTCCACACCGCCATGGCGGAGGTCGGCCAGGGCGGCGTCACCATCCACGCGCAGATCGCACGTACCGAGCTCGGCGTCCAGCAGGTCACCATCCACCCCGCGGACACGCAGGTGGGCTCGGCCGGTTCGACCTCCGCGGGCCGCCAGACGTACATGACCGGCGGCGCCATCAAGAACTCCTGCGGGATCGTCCGCGAGAAGGTCCTGGAGATCGGCCGGCGCAAGTTCGGCTCGTACCACCCGGCGTGGGCCAACGCCGAACTCCTCCTGGAGGGCGGCAAGGTCGTCACCGACGGCGGCGACGTCCTCGCCACCATCGCGGACGTCCTCGAGGGCCAGGCCGTGGAGGTCGAGGAGGAGTGGCGCCACCGCCCCACGCAGGCCTTCGACCTCGTCACCGGCCAGGGCGACGGACACGTCCAGTACGCCTTCGCCGCGCACCGCGCGGTGGTGGAGGTCGACACCGAGCTCGGCCTGGTGAAGGTCATCGAACTGGCCTGCGCCCAGGACGTCGGCAAGGCGCTCAACCCGCTCTCCGTGATCGGCCAGATCCAGGGTGGCACCACCCAGGGCCTGGGCGTCGCGGTGATGGAGGAGATCATCGTCGACCCGAAGACCGCGAAGGTGCGCAACCCCTCCTTCACGGACTACCTGATCCCCACCATCCTCGACACGCCGACCATCCCGGTCGACTACCTCGAGCTGGCGGACCCGAACGCCCCGTACGGAGTGCGCGGCATCGGTGAGGCCCCGACCCTGTCGTCCACCCCGGCCGTCCTCGCGGCGATCCGGGCCGCGACGGGCCTGGAGCTCAACAAGACGCCGGTCCGCCCCGAGGCGCTCACCGGCACCCTCTAGGACTCTCCGGGCGGTGTGTGCCTCCCAGGAACGTCACACTTCCCAGCCCGCACCGCCCGGAGTACTTCCCCCGGTACCCGCTCTACCAGGCACCCGCAGTACCAGCACCACCGCAGCACCCGCAGTACCCCCGTAGTACCCGCAGTGCCGATTCATTCCGTTCGTCTCGGGCCGTCCCCCGGGTCGTGCAGCCCACGCAGCATCCCAAATCCCGCAGCTTCAACCAGATCAGAATCCCTTCGAAGTCTGATGCGGGTGCCCCTTTGAACCTTGGGAGTAGGCCCCATGACCCAGTCGTCTGTGGAGCCCAAGACCGCTTCGGAGGACGCGGGCTCCGGCTCCAACGTCCCCGCCGGCCGCTCTTGGCTCGACCGGTACTTTCACATCTCGGAGAGAGGATCCACCGTCGCGACGGAGATCCGCGGCGGCGTCACCACCTTCATGGCGATGGCGTACATTCTCCTGCTCAACCCGATCCTCCTCGGTGGACCGGACGTCGAGAAGAACGTTCTCGGCTCCTCCGCCGTCATCACGGCGACCGCCCTCGCGGCGGCGGTGACCACCCTGCTGATGGGCTTCATCGGCAAGGTCCCGCTGGTCCTCGCGGCCGGTCTCAGTGTCTCCGGTGTGCTCGCCACACAGGTCGTGCCCGCGATGACCTGGCCGCAGGCCATGGCCATGTGTGTCGTCTACGGTCTGGTGATCTGCCTCCTGGTGGTCACCGGTCTCCGCGAGATGATCATGAACGCGATCCCGCTCGCGCTCAAGCACGGCATCACCATCGGCATCGGCCTCTTCATCGCGCTGATCGGCTTCAACAAGGCCGGCTTCGTCGGCGCCGGCCCGCAGTTCGGCCCGCCCGTCACCATGGGCTCCGGCGGTGAACTCGTCGGCTGGCCCGTGCTGATCTTCGCTGTCACCCTGCTCGCCATCTTCGCGCTCCAGGCCCGCAAGATCCCGGGCGCGATCCTCATCGGCATCGTCGCCGGCACGGTCATCTCGCTGATCGTCAACGCGGTCGCCGACATCCCGGCCAAGGGCCCGGGCGCCTGGGCCAACGGCTCGCCCGAGCTCAAGGGCAGCGCGGTCTCGACCCCGGACTTCTCGCTCTTCGGCGACGTCGACTTCGGCGGCTGGGGCGACGTCGGCTACATCACGGTCGGCGTGATCGTCTTCACCCTGGTCCTCGCCGGCTTCTTCGACGCCATGGCCACCATCATCGGTGTCGGCACCGAGGCCAACCTGGCCGACGACAAGGGCCGGATGCCCGGCCTGTCCAAGGCGCTGTTCATCGACGGCGCGGGCGGCGCTATCGGCGGCGTCTCCGGCGCCTCCGGCCAGACCGTGTTCGTGGAGTCCGCCACCGGCGTCGGCGAAGGCGCTCGTACCGGCTTCTCCTCCGTCATCACCGGCCTGTTCTTCGCGGCCTGCCTCTTCTTCACACCGATCACCCAGATCGTGCCCCGTGAGGTCGGCTCCGCCGCCCTGGTCGTCATCGGCGCGATGATGATGATGAACGCCAAGCACGTGAACTGGGGCGACAGCTCCGTCGCCATCCCGGTCTTCCTCACCGTCGTGCTGATGCCGTTCACCTACAGCATCACCCCGGGTGTCGCGGCCGGCGTCATCGCCTACACCGTCATCAAGGTGGCGCAGGGCAAGGCCCGCGAGGTCGGCGCGTTCATGTGGTGCCTGACCGGCATCTTCATCGTGTTCTTCGCTCTTCACCCCATCGAGAGCTGGCTGGGCGTCAGCTGACGTCGTACCGTCGCCCTCCGTACACACCCAAGGAGACCGAAATGCTGGACATCGCCGAAGAGCTGCACCGGTGGGTCGAGCAGGGACGCACGTTCGCCGTCGCCACCGTCGTGGCGGTCGGCGGCAGCGCGCCCCGGCAGCCAGGAGCCGCTCTCGCCGTCGACAGCGAGGGCACGGCGATCGGCTCGGTCTCCGGCGGGTGTGTGGAGGGCGCGGTCTACGAGCTGTGTCAGCAGGCCCTCGAAGACGGGCAGACCGTCGTCGAGCAATTCGGCTACAGCGACGAGGACGCCTTCGCGGTCGGCCTGACCTGCGGCGGCATCATCGACATCCTCGTCACCCCGGTCCGCGGCGGGGTCTTCCCCGCCGCGCTCGCGGCCGCCTCCACGGGGGAGGCGGCGGCCCTCGCCCGGATCGTCGACGGACCGGCCGAGCTGCGGGGCACCGCCCTCCTCGTCCGCCCCGACGGCTCGTACGAGGGGAAGCTCGGGGGCCACCCCGAGCTGGACCGCACCGCGGCGGGCGAGGCCCGCGCGATGCTCGACGCGGGCCGCACCGGCACCGTGGAGATCGGCGAGGACGGCAGCCGCTGCGGACAGCCGCTGACCCTCCTGGTCGAGTCCTCGGTCCCCGCCCCCCGCATGATCGTCTTCGGTGCCATCGACTTCGCCGCCGCCCTCGTCCGGGTCGGCAAGTTCCTCGGCTACCACGTCACCGTCTGCGACGCGCGGCCCGTCTTCGCGACGCCGGCCCGCTTCCCCGAGGCCGACGAGATCGTCGTCGAGTGGCCCCACCGCTACCTGGAGTCGACGGAGGTCGACGGCCGCACCGTGCTGTGCGTGCTCACCCACGACGCCAAGTTCGACGTGCCCCTGATCAAGGCCGCCCTGAAGCTTCCCGTCGCGTACATCGGCGCGATGGGCTCCCGTCGCACCCACGAGGACCGCAACACGCGCCTGCGCGAGGTCGGCGTCACCGAGCTCGAACTCGCCAGGCTGCGCTCCCCGATAGGCCTCGACCTCGGCGCCCGTACGCCGGAGGAGACCGCCCTGTCCATCGGCGCCGAGATCGTCGCCAACCGGCGCGGCGGCACCGGCGCCTCGCTCACCGGCGCGCACACCCCGATCCACCACGACGGCCCCCGCGAGCCGGACGGCCGCATAGGGTCCGTCGCCTGACGGGAGCCGGTGGGGCGCCGCGTCCCCAGGCGCTTCCCCCGCGTCGTCCGCCGCTCCGGCGCCATCGGTCCACTTTGGCCGAATCACCGCTCGACAGAGGCCACGCGGCTCCGGAGCATGGCGCAAGACGTGAAGGCGGTTACGGGTTAGGCCCGCCGTTCCCCACGTGCCGCCCTCCGCCCTCGCGGTGAGAGCCGGGGCGGTTCCGGCAGAGCCCGTGTGCGACGCGGGGTGAGGCAGGGAATGGGCGGCCGTGGAGCGGATCGGCGACTACACGGTCCAGCGACTGCTGGGTACCGGAGGGATGGGGTCCGTCTACCTGGCGCGCTCGCTGTCCGGCAGGCTCGTGGCGATCAAGGTCATCCGGCCCGAGTACGCCGACGACGTCCGATTCAGGGACCGATTCCGCCAGGAGGTCGAGGCCGCCCGCAAGGTCGGAGGCTTCCACACGGCGGCGGTGGTCGACGCGGATCCGGACGCCCCGCAGCCGTGGATGGCCAGTGCCTACATCGAGGGACCGACCCTGCACGCGGAGGTCGCGCGGAGTGGCCCGTTGTCCGAAGAGCGGCTCTGGCGACTCGCCGCGGCGCTGGCGGAGGCACTGGAGGCCATCCACGCCCGCGGCCTCGTGCACCGCGATCTGAAGCCCGCCAACATCGTGCTGGCCTCCGACGGCCCCCGCGTCCTGGACTTCGGGGTCGCCCGCGCCGTGGAGGAGTCCCGGCTGACGACCGACGGCGTGGTGGTCGGCACCGCCGGGTACCACTCGCCCGAGCAGGCCCTCGGGCATCCCGTCACCGGGGCGAGCGACCTGTTCGCCCTCGGTGCGGTCCTGATCGCGGCGGCCGGCGGAAGTGCGTTCGGCCACGGCTCGACCCCCGGGCTGATGTACAGGGTGGTGCACGAGGACCCGGACGTCTCCGTGGTGCCGTCGTCGTTGCGCCCCCTGGTCCTCGCCTGCCTCCGGAAGGATCCCGCCGACCGCCCGTCCCCGAGAGGACTGCTCGCCCTGTGCGCGGAACGTGTCGGCGCCCCGCCGACGCACGAGGCCACGGTGGTCGACGATGCGCCACCGCCAACTCCACCGCCAACTCCACCGCCACCTCCGCCGCCGACGGTGTCCGCCTCTTCACCGGGGCCGGCACGGGAAGCGGAGGACGGTGCGGCGGACCCTCTCCGGGCGTCCGCGCCTCCCCTGGCCGTCTACCACGTGCGCAGGAGCGTCTGGTTCCTCCAGATCCTGCGCAACATGCTCGGCATTGCCGGACTCGTCTGCGGGGCGGTGCTGGGCGGCACGCTCGATCTCCCCATCGCGTTGCAGGCGGTGGCCGGGATCGCGGCGTTCCTGCTGGGCATTCGGCTCCTCGGCCTGCTCGGCACGGCCAAGGACGGCCTCACGCTCAACGATCGCGGCATCGGCGTGGGCCCGCACAACAGCCTCGTGGTCATCCCCTGGCACGAGATCAGGGCTCTGGAACTGACGCGGCACGCCGGATGGACGGACCTGTCCCTCCACCTCGACGTGGTACGCCCGCTGCCCACGGGATTCCAGCACCCGACCTGGGTCCGCCACAGCCGGGGTGTCACCCGCATCAGCACACGGAGACTCTCCCCCCTCGGCACCGCCCCCCGACTGCCCGACGCGGTCCACGCGTTCGCGAGCCGTCACCGGGTGAGGGTGAGCGAAGGCCAGGGGTGAACCGGAACACCTCCTGGCAGGCGTCGTCCGGGGGGCGCGAGCAGCGGGCCGTCGCCCTCGCGCAGAGGCCTCGGTCAGTCGCTCTTCGCGCCCCGCCCCCGTACGGTCGGCGCCCAGGCGGGCTCCTCCTCGGGGGCCTCCGCCTCGGCCCGCCGCCCGCCCCGGGCGAAGAAGTCCGCGAGCGGCAGGATCGCCGCGCCGACCGTCACCGCGTCGGGGCCGAGCGTCCCCATCGCGATGCCGACCCGGGCCGCCGGGTACGCGAGCGCGTACTCCTTCGTGTAGCCCTTGACCGTCTCCAGGAAGCGGGCACCGAGCTGGAGGCCCGCCCAGCCGCCGACGAGGATGCGCTCGGGCTGGAAGAGATTGATCAGATCGCCGAAGCCGGCGCCCAGGTACTCGGCGGTCTCCTCCAGGACGGCGAGCGCCGTCGCGTCGGGCGTCCGCCCCGCGTCGGCGGGGTACGCGGCGGCCAGCATCGCCGTCAGCGCGGTCTCCTCGTCCGCGCCGGCCGGCGCGGCGCCACCCGCCTCGCGCCACCGCTCCAGGAGCGCCTCCGCGCCCGCGTACGCCTCCAGGCAGCCCCGGGAGCCGCAGCGGCAGCGACGCCCCCGGACCCGTACCGTCAGATGACCCCATTCGAGCGCCCGGCCCGGCCCCATCGGGTCCGTGACGACACAGGCGCCGACGCCCGAGCCGAAGAGCACGACCACGGCACTCCGCGCGCCCCGCCCGGCCCCGAACCACATCTCGGCCTGGCCGAGTGTCTTGGCGCCGTTGTCGATCCGGTACGGGACGGAGACCGGCAGCTCCACGGCCTCGCGCAGGAGCCGCTCCAGCGGGACGGCGTCCCAGCCGATGGTCTGGCCGTGGACGACGGCGCCGTCCTCGACGGTACGGGCCACGATGCCGGGTACGCCGACCCCGACGCCGAGGAGCCGCTCGGCGGGGACGCCCGCCGTCCGCAGGACCTCGGCGATGCCGTCGCGGACGAGGCCGACGACGAGCCCGACCTCGTACCGGTCGCTGGAATGGGGGCTGTCGACCGCCAACGGGAGTTCCGTGCGCGCGAGTTCGGTGAGGGTGAGGTCGAAGAGCTCGACCCTGACCCGGGTTTCGCCGACGTCGACGCCGATCATGAAGCCGCTGCCGGGGGTGATCCGCAGCAGGGTACGGGGCCGGCCGCCGGCCGAGTCGACGCTGCCGGCCTCCTCCACGAGGCCCTCCGCGACGAGTTCGCCGACCACGTTGCTGACCGAGCCCGAGCTCAGGCCCGTCGCGGGCCCCAGCGAGAACCGGCTCATCGGCCCGTCGAAGTAGAGCCGGTGGAGGACGGCTGTGCGGTTCTCGCGTCGCAGGTCACGTACCGTGCGGCCGTTCCGCGTGGTCACTGGGCCCCCTGGTGAAGTAGTCCTGACCGAAACATACCGCTGCCGGGACCCTTGGGGGGATTTCCTTTGAGGTTTAACGCATATCCTGAATTAAGTCGGGCGAAGCTCGGGCGGGGTTACGCGCCCAGGAGTGTGCGGAGGTGGGCGCAGGCCCCGGCTTCGGTGTCGTGCGTGGCGACGGGCTCGTGGACCCCGCGCTCGTACACCCCGGTCTCCCAGGCCGTCGTGCCGTCACCGGCCCCGCCCGGCCGCGTCCGCAGATAGACGAAGTCGGGCGGGGTGGGCGCCGGTTCGTGGACGCCCTCGATCCAGTAGTACGCCTCGGGCACCCCGGCCTCCCGGAGTACCCGCTCCAGCGCGTGGCGGTCGGTCACCGTCACGCGGGGACGCGCACCAGGTAGCCGTTGTCGATCAGCCACTTGACGCTGAGGCGCTGGCCCTCGCCCGGGTTCAGGAAGGCCGGGTCCAGCTTGATCTGGCGGCCGCCGCCGGGCTGCTCGAACCAGGGCGCGATGGAGCCCTCCCAGACCACGAACGACCGCGTCACCTCGTACAGGTGGTAGTCGCAGGGGAAGGCGGCGTCGCGGGTGTTGAGGTTCTGCGGGGGCAGCGCGCGCTTGGCGTAGGGGTCACCGGCCGGAGCCAGGTAGGAGCCGAACTCGGAGCCGAAGCGGTCGAGGCGCTCGCCCTCCACCAGCAGCTCGGGCGCCTTGTCGATCTCGCCGTTGACCTCGCCGAAGCCGTCGTTCGGCGGGTACTTCCAGCTGCCGGTGTCGGCCGGACCCTCCCAGTACTTCTTGAGGAAGTCGGCGGAGGAGAGCTTCCCGGTCCGGTGGTAGCGGTTGAGCAGCGGGCCGACCGGCTCCTGCCACTTCCTCGGCAGGAACTTCGGGCCGAACCGCTTGTCGCCCTGGAACTCCCCGGTGCAGGGCTCCGGGGGAGCGGCGTGCGACGCCGCGGCCTGCTGCGGGGCGGGCGTCGCGGAGGGTGCGGCCTGCGCCGCGGGGGCCGCGGCGAGGGCGGCGGTCACGCCCATGGCGGCGAGTACGGCACGGATCCTGAAGGCGGTACGACTGCGCTCCACGCGGAGGTCTCCCTGGGACGGAGTGGTCAGTGGCGCCGCTCACGGTAGTGGATCACCTGCGCAGAGTGATCGAACGCGGACGGAAACCGGCCATCCGCGTCTCCGTGCGTGGTCGTGGGTGCTCAGGCCTTCCGGAGTCCGCTGAGGAGCAGCTCGGCCAGTTGCTCGTACGCCTCGGCGTCGGCCAGGCCGGTCGCCGCGGCCACCTGGCGCCGCTGGATGCGGACCATCACCGAGGAGATGACGTCCGCGGCGAAAGTCACGTGCACCTCGCGGAAGACACCCGCGCGCACGCCCTCCTCGATGAGCTGCTGGACCCGCCCGGCCGCCGCGCGCGTGTTGCGCTCGTACACCTCGGCGGCGGGCTCGAAGGCGGCGACGTCGTCGAAGAACTGCGGCGAGACCGGCGCCAGCTCGGCCGAGACGGCGCGCAGATAGGCGGCCAGTCGCTCGGCGGGGTCGGTCGCGGCGGCGAGGACCGCCTCGACCCGGGCGGTGGCGCGCCGGAAGAAGTGCACGACCGCCGCCCGGACGAGCTGTTCCTTGCTGCCGGCGAGGCCGTACAGGGTGCGCTTCGAGCAGCGCAGGCGGGCGGCGAGGTCGTCGAGCGTCAGGCGGGCGAAGCCCTCGCCGACGAGCAGGGCGACGAGCTCCTCGAAGAGGGCGGAGCGGCGCGCCGCCCCGCGGCCCGTCGGTTTCGGGGCGTCGGCGGAGGGGGTCTCGATCACTCGGTCAGTATTCCAGGCCGCCCTCGGCGGAATCTCGACCCCCGCTGAGGGGGGGGTTCGCCCACACCCTCCTGCGCTACGCTAAGCGGTACTGCAGTACCTTCCCCAGTACCACTTTGCGCGCCGCTGGAGTCGCCATGGATGTCGACCGCCTGCTTCCCACCCCCGAAGCGGCGGACCTCATCGCCCTCACCCGGGAGATCGCCGACAAGGAGCTCTCTCCGCGGGTGAACGAGCACGAGGCCGCCGAGACCTATCCCGAAGGTCTCTTCACCACCCTCGGCGAGGCCGGGCTCCTCGGCCTCGCCTACCCCGAGGAGTACGGCGGCGGCGGTCAGCCGTACGAGGTCTACCTCCAGGTCCTGGAGGAGCTCGCCGCGCGCTGGGCGGCCGTCGCCGTCGCCACCAGCGTCCACACGCTGGCCTGCCACCCCCTCCACACCTTCGGCGCGGCGGAGCAGAAGGAGCGCTGGCTGCCCGCGATGCTGGAGGGCCGGACCATCGGCGGCTACAGCCTCTCCGAACCGCAGGCCGGTTCGGACGCGGCCGCCCTCTCCTGCAAGGCCGAGCTCCAGGACGACGGCAGCGGCTACCGCGTGACCGGCACCAAGGCCTGGATCACCCACGGCGGCCGGGCCGACTTCTACGCCCTCTTCGCCCGTACCGCGCCCGGCAGCCACGGCATCTCGTGCTTCCTCGCCCCCGGCGCCACCGAAGGGCTGAGCTTCGGCCTGCCCGAGCGCAAGATGGGCCTCCAGGCGGTCCCGACCACCTCCGCGTACTGGGACGGCGCCCTCATCGACGCCGACCGGCGCATAGGGGAGGAGGGGCAGGGCCTCCAGATCGCCTTCAGCGCCCTCGACAGCGGCCGCCTCGGCATCGCCGCCTGCGCGACGGGTCTCGCCCAGGCCGCGCTGGACGCCGCCGTCGACTACGCCAACGAGCGCACCACCTTCGGCCGCAGGATCGTCGACCACCAGGGTCTTGGCTTCCTCCTCGCCGACATGGCCGCCGCGGTCGACGCGGCCCGCGCCACCTACCTGGACGCGGCCCGCCGCCGTGATCTCGGCCGCCCCTTCAGCCGCCAGGCCAGCGCGGCCAAGCTCATCGCCACCGACACGGCGATGAAGGTCACCACGGACGCGGTCCAGGTCCTGGGCGGCTACGGCTACACCCGCGACTTCCCGGTGGAGCGCTACATGCGCGAGGCGAAGATCATGCAGATCTTCGAGGGAACGAACCAGATCCAGCGACTGGTCATCAGCCGGGGGCTGGCGCGCCCGGCGTAGGGGCAAGGGGCGGGCGGGTCCCGTCGGCGAGGACTACTTGCCGAGGCTGGCGACGCCGGCCTGGGCGAACTTCTCGTCCAGGTCGCCGGACGGGGCGCCCGCGACGCCGATCCCTGCGATGGGTGCGCCCTTGGCGGTGACGGGGGCGCCGCCGCCGAGGAAGAGGGTGCCGGGGATGTCCTTGAGCGTGGGCGCGTTCGTCAGGCGCTTGGCGAGCTCGGAGGTGGGAGCGTTCCAGGAGACGGCGGTGTACGCCTTCTTCACGGCGGACTCGTAGGACTGGGGGCCGGCGCCGTCGCCGCGGAGGGTGACGAGGGTGTTGCCGTTGCGGTCGACGACGGCGACGGAGACGCGCTGGTTCTCCTTCTCGGCGGCGTCAAGGGTGGCCTGCGCGGCCTTCGTCGCGGCCGCGATCGTCAGGTGCGTCGAGCGCGTCGTGTTCTTGTTCTTGGCGTCCGCCTTGGCGACGGCGGCGGCCGGGGCGGCCGCCGTCTCCTCGTCCGTGGCGCTGGCGGAGTAGGCACCGAAGGCGCCGAGCGCGATGGCCGCGGCGAGTGCGCCACCGGCCACTGCACGGGTGCGCGAGGAGGCCTTCTTCACGTGCTTCATGGGGTCTGCTCCAGGGAACTCGGGGAACCACGAGGGCCGTCGGGAAGCCGGGGCCCGCTCTCTCCCTTCCATCCTGGTGTCGTCACGCGCCTCACCCCGTCGGCGTCCCGGCTGCACCCCGAGGGCTCAACGGCCGACCCCCGGGTCAACCGATCGGATGACCCCACTCCGTCTCGTCGCCCTCCAGGGCCAGTTCGGCGAAGGCCTCGGCCGCCGCGCTCCGGTAGCCGCCGGAGCGGCGCAGCAGGGCGACGCCGCGGGACGGGAGCGCGGGGGAGAGCGGGACGGGCGTCAGGTACGGGTGGTCCCGGGCGACGGCGTCGGGGAGGACCGTGGCCAGGGTCGTACGCCGGACGATCTCGGTGAGCGCGCTGACGGAGTTGGCCTCCACCGCGATCCGGGGCCCTACCCGGTGCTCGGCCACGTACGCGTCGACGTGTCGCCGCGTCGCGAAGTCCTCGCTCAGCAGCGCGAGGTGATGATCGGTCAGATCTGACACGGGTAGCGGTTCGGTCCGGCCCGCGTACGGGTGGGCCGGGCCGACGACGAGGCCCAGCGTCTCTGTGAAGAGCTCCACGGCCTCGACGCCCGGGAGATGGACGCCGTCGAAGGCGATGCCGAGATCCACCCGGTCGGCGAGGAGTTCGGCCTCGATACGGTCCTGCGTCAGCTCCCGCACCTCCACGGTGATGCCGGGATGACGCGTGTGGAACGCGGCGACGAGCGGACCTGTGAGGTACGCGGTGAAGGTCGGGGTGACCGCCAGCCGGAGGAGGCCGCGGGACAGGTCCCGTACGTCCAGCACGGCCCGCTCGCCGGCCGCCAGGTCCCGGAGCGCGCGCCGGGCGTACCGCGCGTAGGTCTCCCCGGCGTCCGTGAGGCGCACGGTCCGGCCGCTGCGGTCCAGGAGCTGGGCCCCGAGCGCCTTCTCCAGCTGCTTGATCTGCTGGGACAGCGTCGGCTGGGCGATACGGAGCTCCTCGGCGGCGCGGGTGAAGTTGGCGTGCTCGGCGACGGCGAGGAGATAGCGGAGGTGGCGGAGTTCCGGCTGCATGGAGACCAGTGTAGGCCGGGTATAGATGTCATCTATGACAGAGATCGATGACCGGTCTTGGACGCTATAGCCCCTGGTCGTGCAGGGTGAAGACATGCCTCATCTCGCCGAGGGAATCGACCGCTTCCAGCGGGAGATCTTCCCTGCCAAGGCCGGGCTCTTCGCCCGCCTGGCCACCGTCCACCGCCCCCGAACCCTCTTCATCGGCTGCTCCGACGCCCGCGTCGTCCCCGAGCTGATCACCCAGACCGAGCCGGGCGAGCTCTTCGTCATCCGCACCGCCGGCAACCTCGTCCCCGCCCACGCCCCGGGCACCGACGCGGTCTCCGCCGGCGTCGAGTACGCCGTCGCGGTCCTCGGCGTCCGGGACGTCATCGTCTGCGGGCACTCCGCCTGCGGCGCGATGACCGCGCTCGCCGAGGGCCACGACCTCGGCTCCGCGCCCGCCGTCGCCGCCTGGCTGCGGCACGCGGACGCCTCCCTGGCCCGCGCCGCCGCGGCCGGAAGCCAGGGGGACGTGGCCGCCCTGGTGCGCGAGAACGTCGCCGCCCAGCTGGCGAACCTCGCCACCCACCCCTCCGTCGCCCGCGCGCTGGCCGCGGGTGACATCCGGCTGCACGGCTGGGTCTTCGACATCGCGGAGGGCTCCGTCCAGGAGCTCGACACCGTCGCCCGCCCCGCCCTCGCCGCCGCCTGACCCCCCGAGACCCCCACAGAAACGAAGGACGTACTTCTCATGGTGCACGCCCAGTTCGACCCCACCGCCCGCCGCGAGCTCGCCCTCGCCGCCGTCGAGGCCAAGACCGTCAAGGACCTGACCTGGCAGCGGATCGCGGACGCCGCCGGATTCTCCGTCGCCTTCACCACCGCCGCCGTCCTCGGCCAGCACGCCCTGCCCGAGGCGTCCGCGCGGGCGGTCGCCGAGCTCCTCGGCCTGGACGAGGACGCCGTACGACTGCTGCGCACGATCCCCACCCGGGGATCGATCGACGGCGGCATCCCGACCGACCCGACGATCTACCGCTTCCACGAGATGCTCCAGGTGTACGGCACCACCTTGAAGGCTCTCGTCCACGAGGAGTTCGGCGACGGCATCATCTCCGCGATCAACTTCACGCTCGACGTGAAGAAGGTCGCCGACCCCGAGGGCGGGGAGCGCGCCGTCATCACCCTCGACGGCAAGTACCTGCCGACCAAGCCCTTCTGATACGGAGCTCAGGATGCGCTCCCGCGCATCACTCGTTCGCCCCGTGGCGGAAGTGCGTGACCGGTCGACCGCCGCCGGAGGATGTCCTGGTTCCGCTTCCGGCGGCGCTGCCTGCGGTTCTATGGTGGGCGCGCAGATCGCGCGGACCGCGCGGTTCTCCGCGGGTACGCGCCCGATCCGACGGCCATCCCGGCGGCAGGGTCCCACCCGCACGACACGAACGAGGAGTTCCATGGACATCGCCGGCTCCGCCGCTCTCGTCACCGGCGCCGCCTCCGGCCTCGGCGCCGCCACGGCCGCCGCGCTCGCCGCCCGCGGCGCCACCGTCTACGGCCTCGACCTGGACAAGGCCGTCGCGGCCGCCGGGCCGCTGCCCGAGGGCGTCCGGCTGCTCGCCGCGGACGTCACCGACGAGGACCAGGTGCGCGAGGCCCTGGCCGCGATCGACGCCGACGGCGCCGAGCTCCGGCTCGCCGTGAACTGCGCGGGCATCGCCCCCTCCGCCCGCATCCTGGGCCGCAAGGGTCCGCACGACCTCGACCTGTTCCGTACGGTGCTCAACGTCAACCTGCTGGGGACGTTCAACGTGATGCGGCTCGCCGCCGAGGCCATCGCCCGGCACGAGCCCGACGAGCACGGGCAGCGCGGCCTCGTCGTGAACACGGCCTCGATCGCCGCCTTCGAGGGCCAGGTCGGCCAGATCGCCTACGCCGCCTCCAAGGCGGGCGTCGCGGGCATGACCGTCACCGCGGCCCGTGACCTGGCGCAGTTCGGCATCAGGGTCGTCACCGTCGCCCCCGGCATCGTCGACACCCCGATGATGGCCGGATTCGGCGAGGACGTCAGGGCCGGTCTCGCGGCGAGCGTCACCTTCCCGCAGCGCCTCGCGCGCCCGGAGGAGTACGCCCGGCTGGTCACGATGATCGTCGAGCACGACTACCTCAATGGGGAGACGATCCGGATGGACGGCGCCCTGCGGATGGCCCCGCGCTGAGCCCGTACTGAGGCCACGCCGACCCTCCGTACCCTCGATGCGGTACTCGGTGCCGGAATTACCCGGCACCAAGTGCCGCATCGGGCGGTTCGGGTGTTAGGTTCGGGCCATGGGAACTGCCTCGACGAACTCTCCGAAGCCCGCGATGCGGGACTCCCTCATCGCCGCGGCCTTCCAGCTCTTCCTTGAGCGCGGCTACGAGCAGACCACCGTCGACGACATCGTCACGCTCGCCGGCGTCGGCCGCCGCTCCTTCTTCCGGTACTTCCCGTCGAAGGAGGACGTGGTCTTCCCCGACCACGAGCAGTGCCTCGCCGACATGACCCGCTTCCTCGCGGCGAGCGCCGACTCCGACGACCCGGTCGTCCGCGTCTGCGACGCCGCCCGGCTCGTCATGCGGATGTACGCCGAGAACCCCACCTTCTCCGTGCAGCGCTACCGGCTCACCCGCGAGGTGACGGGCCTGCGGACGTACGAGCTCTCGGTCGTCTGGCGGTACGAGAAGACCCTCGGCGACTATCTGCGCACCCGCTGGGCCGACCGCCGGGACGGCACCCTGCGCGCCAACGTGGTCGCGGCGGCGGTGGTCGCCGCCCACAACCACGCCCTGCGCCACTGGCTGCGCTCGGGCGGCGAGGGCGACCCGCTGGCGGAGGTGGACCGGGCCCTGGAGTTCGTCCGGGCGACCTGGAGCCCGGACGCGCCGGCGGACGCGCCGGCCGAGGAGAACGAGGACGTCGTGGTGGTCATCACCAAGCGGTCCACGCCGATGTGGCGCGTGGTGCGCGAGGTGGAGTCGAGCCTCGGCGAGGACTGACGGTGGGGTTCGCGTGCTTCGCGGGTTCTCCGCAGGGGTTCTCAGTATCTCGAATTGAGGGAACTCCGGCTCAGGTCTTTATTTGATGGCACTGAGTGCCATATCTTTGCCCTGCACGGTCGAGCCGCCGAGTGCAAGGAGAAGGCATCGTGTTCCACACGGGACTGAGGAGCGGGACCGCCGTCCACGCCGAGGAGTCGGCCCCCGACTCCGAGATCTACTTCCAGCGCTGCCGCTGGTGCCACACCACGACGTTCCAGCGCCTGCTCTGCCCGACCTGCGGGTCGACCGAGCTCACCCCCGAACTCAGCGAGGGCGAGGGCGTGATCTCCGTACGCCGTGGGGTCGCCGCGGCCGACGCGGACCTCTGGCCGGTGTACATGTCGGAGGGCTTCACCGTGCGCTGCCGCGTCGACGGGCCGCTGCACGCGGTACGCCCCGGGGTCCGGGTCAAGCTCTCCTCGGGCGTCGGCGTGACCGGACGCAGGCCGGTGGTCCGGCTCTGCGAGGAGGTTCCGCTCGACGGCTGGTTCTGACACGCGACGGCACACGGAAGGGGCGGGTGAGTGGCACAGAGTGCCATTCACCCGCCCCTTACCGTTGGGCGACGAGGACGGTCAGCGGGCGCCGATCTCGTCCGTCAGCTGCGGCAGGACCTCGAAGAGGTCGCCGACGACGCCGTAGTCCACGAGGTCGAAGATCGGGGCCTCGGGGTCCTTGTTGACGGCCACGATCGTCTTCGACGTCTGCATGCCCGCCCGGTGCTGGATCGCGCCGGAGATGCCCGCCGCGACGTACAGCTGCGGCGAGACCTGCTTGCCGGTCTGGCCGACCTGGTTGGCGTGCGGGTACCAGCCCGCGTCCACGGCGGCGCGGGAGGCGCCGACGGCCGCACCGAGCGAGTCGGCCAGCTTCTCGACGACCGCGAAGCCCTCGGCCGCGCCGACGCCACGGCCGCCGGAGACCACGATCGCGGACTCGGTCAGCTCGGGGCGGCCGGTGGAGACGCGCGGGGTGCGCGAGACGACCTTCGCGGCGTTGCCGGTGAAGGCGACGGCGACGTTCTCGACCGTGCCGGCGGCCGGGGCGGCCTCCGGGGCGGCGGAGTTCGGCTTGACGGTGATGACCGGGACGCCGTGCGAGACCGTCGAGCGCACCTGGTACGAGGCGGCGAAGACGGACTGGGTGGCGACCGGGCCGTTCTCGCCGGCCTCCAGCTCCACGGCGTCGGTGATCAGACCGGAGCCGAGGCGCAGCGCGACACGGGCGGCGATCTCCTTGCCCTCGCCGGACGAGGTCACCAGGACGGCGGCGGCCCCCTTGTCCTTCGCGAGCTGGGTCAGTGCGTCGACCTTGGGGACGACCAGCTGGTCGGTGAACTCGGCGCCGTCCGCGACGTACACGGTGGCCGCGCCGTACTCGCCGGCCGTGGCGGCGATGGAGGCCGCGGCCTCGCCGGCGCCGAGGACGACCGCCGAGGGCTCGCCGATGCGGCGGGCCAGGGTGAGGAGTTCGAGGGCCGGCTTGCGGACCGCACCGTCGGCGTGGTCCACGAGAACCAGGATCTCAGCCATGATTCATTGCTCCTGAGTGGGTGTCTGGCTGACGGTGGTCAGATGAACTTCTGGGTGGCGAGGTAGGCGGCGAGCTGCTTGCCGCCGTCGCCCTCGTCCGTGACGATCGTGCCCTGCGTACGGGCCGGGCGGGCGGCCACGGCGTCGACGAGGGTCCAGGACCCGCCGAGGCCGACCTCGTCGGCGTCGATGTCCAGGTCGTCCAGGTCCAGCTCCTCGACCGGCTTCTTCTTGGCGGCCATGATCCCCTTGAAGGAGGGGTAACGGGCCTCGCCGGACTGGTCGGTGACCGAGACGACGGCCGGCAGCGGGGCCTCCAGGAGCTCGGTGGCGGAGTCGCCGTCGCGGCGGCCCTTGACCGTGCCGCCGTCGACCGAGACCTCGGAGAGCAACGTCACCTGCGGCACGTTCAGCCGCTCGGCGAGCAGGGCCGGCAGGACGCCCATCGTGCCGTCGGTCGAGGCCATGCCGCAGACGACCAGGTCGAAGCCGGTCTTCTCCAGGGCCTTGGCCAGGATCGCCGAGGTGGCGATGACGTCGGAGCCGTGGATGTCCTCGTCGTTGACGTGGACGGCCTTGTCGGCGCCCATCGACAGCGCCTTGCGCAGCGCGTCCTTGGCGTCGTCAGGGCCCACGGTCACGACGGTGACCTCGGCGTCGTCGGACTCCTCGGAGATGCGCAGGGCCTGCTCGACCGCGTACTCGTCCAGCTCGGAGAGCAGGCCGTCGACGGCCTCACGGTCGGTCGTCAGGTCGTCGGCGAAACCGCGGTCGCCGGTCGCGTCGGGGACGTACTTCACACAGACAGCGATCTTCAGGGTCACGGCCTGTCTCCTTTCAACGAGATTGCTATTACGGGAGGTTGCGGGCCATGACGATGCGCTGGACCTGGTTGGTGCCTTCGTAGATCTGGGTGATCTTGGCGTCGCGCATCATGCGCTCGACGGGGTAGTCGCGGGTGTAGCCGTAGCCGCCGAGGAGCTGGACGGCGTCGATGGTGACCTCCATGGCGACGTCGGAGGCGAAGCACTTGGCCGCGGCGCCGAAGAAGGTGAGGTCTTCCTTGTCGCCGCCGGCGGAGACGCGTTCGCTCTTGGCGGCGGCGGCGTAGGTGAGCTGGCGGGCGGCTTCGAGCTTCATGGCCATGTCGGCGAGCATGAACTGGATGCCCTGGAAGTCGGCGATGGGCTTGCCGAACTGCTTGCGTTCCTTGACGTAGCCCTTGGCGTAGTCGAGGGCGCCCTGGGCGATGCCGATGGCCTGGGCGGCGATGGTGACGCGGGTGTGGTCGAGGGTCTTCATCGCGGTGGCGAAGCCGGTGCCCTCGTCGCCGATCATCCGGTCCGCGGGGATGCGGACGTTGTCGAGGTAGACCTCGCGGGTCGGGGAGCCCTTGATGCCGAGCTTCTTCTCCGGGGCTCCGAAGGACACGCCCTCGTCGGACTTCTCCACGACGAAGGCGCTGATGCCCTTGGAGCGCTTGTCCGGGTCGGTGACGGCCATCACCGTGTAGTACTCCGACTCGCCGGCGTTGGTGATCCACCGCTTCACGCCGTTGAGGATCCAGAAGTCGCCGTCGCGGACCGCGCGGGTCTTCATCCCGGCCGCGTCCGAGCCCGCGTCGGGCTCCGAGAGGGCGTAGGAGAACATTGCGTCGCCCTTGGCCAGCGGGCCCAGGTACTTCGCCTTCAGCTCCTCCGAACCGGACAGGATCACCGGCAGCGAGCCCAGCTTGTTCACCGCCGGGATCAGCGACGAGGAGCCGCACACCCGCGCGACCTCCTCGATCACGATCACCGTCGCCAGCGCGTCCGCGCCCGCGCCGCCGTACGCCTCGGGGACGTGCACGGCGTGCAGGTCGTTGGCGACCAGCGCGTCCAGCGCCTCCTGCGGGAACCGGCCCTCCTCGTCCACCGCGGCCGCGAACGGCGCGATCTTCGCCTCCGCCAGCGCACGCACCGACTCCCGGAGCATGTCGTGCTCCTCGGAGGGCCGATACAGGTCGAAGTCCTTGCCCATGATGTGGAGCTCCCCTAGACGCTTGTGGCACCGATGGCACGCTTTTGGCACTGAGTACCCTCAGCAAAACACACTCAGTGCCATGACGCCAGAGCGCCCCGACGTTGTTCCACATCGGGGCGCTCAGAGGACCGGGCGGTCGGTTTTGTTAACGGAGGGTGTACGCGAGACTAGAACTCCTCACGGCGTCTCAGGCTCGTGTCGTACTCCTCGGCCAGCTGCCGGGCGCGACCCTCGGTCATGTCGAGGCTCGTCAGCAGGGCGGGGGTGCAGATGCTCGGCAGGAGGTACCGGAGCAGCACCGAGACCCGGTGTGTCAGGTCGTTGCGATCGCGCAGGATCTGGGACATCGTCTGGATGCCGGCGTACGCGCCCGAGAAGAGCTCGGCCGTGTCCGAGACGTCCACGTGGACGAGGATCTCCCCCCTGGCCTTCGCGACCGTCAGGATCTCCGACACCTGGTCGATCCACGCTCTGAAGGGCGCCGCCCGGTCGACTCCGGTGGCACCACTGTCCAGGGCCAGTGCGACGCTGGCCCGCACGAGCGGGTCACGCTGCAGCCGGTGAGCGAGCAGGAAGGCCTGGTCCGCGAGCTCCTGGAGCTTGATGGGCTGCGGGGTCAGCGGCTCGTCGAGCATCTGGGCGTCGAGTACGCCGAGGGCGAGATCTTCCTTGGAAGCAAAGTGGAAATACAACGCTCCCTTGGTCACCCCGGCGCGCACCAGGATCTCCCCGATGGTCGTCCGTTCGTAGCCGCGCTCAGCGAAGACCGTGGCGGCCGACTCCAGAATCGCCCGCCGGGTCTTGATTGCACGCGCTTGCTGCGCCAAGGCGCCTCCTGCTGTCTCGCTGTCTGTGCTCACCGTGTGACGTGAAGCATTGAAAAGAAAACCGGGCTGTACGTATTCTATGTTGGGCGGACACACCGCCCAGGGGCGTGGGACGCAAGGGGGATCCATGGATCAGAACTGTCGAGGAGCTACGACGCAGGTCCCCGGGGAGTTCGTTCACCGAGCCGACCCAGCGGACATCTTCCCCACGGGCTGGACGCAGTTGACGGAGAACCGGTTCTCCATATCCGCCCGCTGGCCTGCCACGCATCCCTTCTTCTCTCCCGTCTCAGGGGACCGGCACGACCCCGTGCTGGTGGCCGAGACGATACGCCAGGCCACCATGCTCGTCGCTCATGCCGAGCTGGGGGTACCCGTGGACGACCAGTTCGTCATGTGGGGCCTCCATTACGCCGCCGACCCCGAGGCGCTCGCCGTGGACGGCCTCTCCTCGGACGTCACCGTGGACCTCGTCTGCTCCGACCTGACCCGTCGCGGCGGCAGCATCCGGAACCTGCGCACCACCGTGGTGCTCACCCGCGACGGCCGCCACCTCGCCACCGGCAGCGCCCTGGCCCGCTGCACGTCGGCCCTGGCGTACCGCCGGATCCGCGGCGACCGCATGGCCGCCCTCGGCAGACCGGTCCCGCTCATACCGGGCCTGGCCCCGCACCTGGTCGGCCGTGAGAACGCCAAGGACGTCGTCCTGGCCCCGGGCACCAGGCCCGGCCAGTGGCAGCTGCGGATCAACACCCAGCACACCACCCTCTTCCGCCGCCCGAACGACCACGTACCGGGCATGGTGCTCCTTGAGGCCGCCCGCCAGGCGGCGACCATGACGACCGGGAGCCGCGCCTTCCTGCCCACCGTCATGGACGCCTCCTTCTCGCGCTACGCCGAGCTCGACAGCCCGTGCTGGATCGAGACGGAGGTCGTCCCCGCCTCCGCCTCCTCGGTCACCACGGTCCGTGTCCTCGGCCGGCAGGACGGCAACGAGGTGTTCCAGTGCACGCTCACCTCCCCGTCACGCGACCTGGCGGTCGCCGGCGGCGGCCTCGGCAGCCGCCTGGCCGGTTGAACCGGACAGGACCCATGGGGCCTCGCATTCTGATCACCGGCACGACCGGGTTCATCGGCGGCCGGGTCGCGGCGCTGGCCGCGGCGCGACCGGAGCCCGGCCACCTTCGGCTGCTCGCACGCCGCCCGCTGCCGCCGCCCGCCCCCGCGACGGGGGAGCGCGACGGAGGGCCGGTGGCCGAGACCGTCACCGGTGACCTCCGGGACGCCGCCTCGCTGCGCCGGGCCTGCGAGGGCGTCGACGTGCTGATCCACTGCGCCTCGGCGATCGGCGGGGACGAGGAGCTGGCCCGCAGCGTCAACGACGAGGGCACCCGGACCCTCGTCGACGCGGCCGTGCGCGCCGGCGTGACCCGGATCGTCGCCCTGAGCACCGCCTCCGTCCACGGCCGCGGCCCCTTCCGGGCGGCCGCCCCCGGCACGCTGCCGTTGGCCCCCGGCTCGGCGACCAGCCGTACCCGGGCGGCGGGCGAGAGGCACGTCCTGGACGCGGGCGGGGCCGTCCTGCGCCCCCACCTCGTGTACGGAACGGGCGACCGGCAGCTGATCCCCGGCCTGGTCCGGCTGCTCGCGGCGCTGCCCGGCCCGCTCGACGCCGGTGCCTCGCTGCACTCCCTGATCGACGTGGAGAGCCTGGCGGGCGCCCTGCTCGGCGCGGCGCTCTCGCCGCGTACCGAGGCGGGTCCGTACTACGTGAACCATCCCGAGCCGGTGCCGGTGGCGGACCTCCTCGCGCCCTGCGAGGAGCTCCTGGCAGGACGGGCGGGGCGGGCGGGGCGGTCCCGGGCGGCGGCGGTGGACCTCGCGGAGGCCCACGAGCTGCTCGCCGGGCATCCCTTCGGCCGGCATCACCTCGCCATGCTCGCCACCGACCACTGGTTCGCCGACGGCCGTCCCTGGGCGGAGCTCGGCTGTGACCCGGGGCCGGGTTTCACGGCCGGGTTCGCGGCCCACGCGCCCTGGTACCGGAATCTGCTCGACCCTTCCTGAACCTGAACTGCACCTGCACCTGCACCTGCACCGAAAGAAGGCACCACCGACATGTCCGCGTTGGCCGGCAGGACCGCGATCGTCACGGGCGCGAGCCGCGGCATCGGAAGAGGCATCGCCGAGCGGCTGGCCAGGGACGGAGCCCTCGTCGCCGTGCACTACGGCAGCAACGGCGACGCCGCACGCGAGACGGTGAAGGCCATCGAGGAGCAGGGCGGGCGGGCCTTCGCCTTCCGCGCGGAGCTCGAAGCGCCGGACGTCGTGGACACCTTCTACGCGGCGCTGGACGCCGGTCTCGTGGAGTGCGGCGCGGAGCCCGGGTTCGACATCCTCGTGAACAACGCGGGTGCCAGCGGCTCCGGCCGCATCCACGAACTGACCCCCGAGGTCTTCGACCGGCTGTTCGCGATCAACGTGAAGGCGCCGCTGTTCCTGATCCAGCGGGGCCTCGGCCGGCTGCGCGACGGCGGCCGGATCGTCAACGTCTCCTCGGCGGCGACGCGGATCGCCTTCCCCGACTCCGTCACCTACGCGATGACGAAGGGCGCCGTCGACACGATGACGCTCGCCCTCGCCAAGGAGCTGGGGCCCCGGGGGATCACGGTCAACGCCGTGGCCCCCGGCTTCGTCGCGACGGACATGAACGCGCGACGCAGGGCGACCCCCGAGGCGAGCGCCGCCCTCGCCGCCTACTCGGTCTTCAACCGGCTCGGGACACCGGCCGACATCGCGGACATCGTCGCGTTCCTCGTCTCCGACGACGCCCGCTGGATCACCGGCCAGTACGTGGACGCCACGGGAGGAAGCGCACTCTGAGCCACGGTCAGCCGACCGGGTCGAGCGAGCGGGTGATCACGGCCGCGGTGCCCGCCGGTTCCAGCTCCGCGAGGGCCTCCGGGGCCGTCAGCGTCGGCAGCAGGGTGCGCCACAGACCGGTGATGGTCTGAGGGGAGAGCCACTCGCCGGTGTCCTGGCACAGGGTCACCAGGCCGACGGTGGCGGCGACGATCGTGCGGGCGAGGTCCTGCTGCCGCCCGACACCGGCGGCGAGGAGGCCTTCGTCGGCCGCCTCCGCGAGCCGTTGCTGTACGCAGCTCTGCCATTCCTGGCGCAGATTGAGCTCCGTGCGGGAGTCGTTCGCGCAGCTGAGCCGGAAGCCCGCCCGTACGACGATGTCCTCGCGGAACAGGCGGGCGAGCGCGTGTGTGGTGTCCGCGAGGTTCTGCAGGGCGTTCGACCGGTGGCGGTACGCGATCCGGGCGGTCCGCCGCAGCGTCGTGCAGGCCGCGCCCTCGACGGCCTCGGCGATCGCCGCCTTGTTCTCGAAGTGGAAGTGGAGCGCCCCGGGGCTGACGCCGGCTCCCACGCTGATCGCGGACAGTGTGGCCAGGGCGTAGCCGTGCAGGTCGAACTCTCCTGCCGCCGACCTGATCAGCGCGTCGCGGGTCCGTGTGCCCCGCTCTTGTTTGGTCACCAACGGCTCCAGTAGCACCATGCGTCGCAGCGGTACGGAATTGCGCCCCGTCGCGCCGTACCACCCGACGACCTCAAACCGACTGATTGGTATTCTACGAGCTTTCGCCGCGATCCAGGGGCGCTTCGGTGTTGTCGGATTTACCTACCCATGGAGGGCGTCGGCATGCGCCTCCGACGGGGCCCGGGGTGTGTTCCAGGCCGGGGGAGGGAGTAGGAGGGGCCGCAAACAAACCGATCAGAAGGTTTGTCGGTGCGAGCGGTAGGCAGCTGTCGCTTCAGTGCTCGGGCAGTCCCAGCGGGACCCGGCCCTCGGCCCGCCCCTGCTCGTCCAGGAGCCAGCCCATGCGTTTACGGGACAGCAGCGACACCGTCCGGTCCCGCACCGCGAGCGCCGGGAAACGCTCCGCGAGCAGCGCCTCGAAGGGGTCCACGGCGCCGAGGCCGTGCAGCCAGACCAGGACGAGCAGGTTGTACGGCCCGCTCACCGACACGCACATCCGCACCTGTTCGAGCCGGGCCAGCGCGTTCCCCGTCTGTTCGAGGAGGCCGTGCGGCACGGATGCCCGGTAGACCACCATCGTGGACAGGCCCGCCAGCGGGTGCGCCAGATCGCAGCGCAGCGAGATGTCCCCGTCGCGGATCATCCGCTGGAGCCTGCGCCGCGCCGTGTGCTCGCTCATCCCCGTCCGCGCGCCGAGCTCCGCGTACCCGAGCCGCCCGTCACCGCCGAGCGCGCCGAGGAGCGCCTGGTCCTGCGGGCCGGGCCGCTCGTGGAGGTGCGTGCTGTACGAACGGGGGTGCGGGCCGTGCGCTCCGCCGAGACCGGCCCGCTCCGCCGGGTTCATCGCCCGCATCCGCCAGTCGCGCCCCTCCCCGAACAGCGTGATGCCCAGCCTCGTACGGGTCGAGCGCACCCCGCGCAGGCCGCCGATCCCGCCGTGGACCGCGCGCCCCAGGGACGGCAGGTCGGGGGCGGCGACGGAGAGGAAGAGATCGAAGTCCCCGGCCGTCTCGTCGACGCTGAACACCCACGGCAGCGCCGTCACCGCCGCGCTCACCCGGTCGAAGGCCCGGGGCCGGCACCGCACCTCGACGTAGGCGACCGTCGCCGTCTTGGCGGCGTCGTACGCGGTGACCCAGGCGAGACCGCCGGCCCGGAGCCGCTCGAAGCGGCGGGCCGCCGTCGTCGCGTCCACGCCGAGCGCCCGCCCGATCCGGGTCCACGGCGCGCGGGGGGCGGCCTGGAGCGCGTCGACCAGTGCGAGATCCAGCTCGGAGAACGCCGTGGCGGAACCCTCGGTGCGGGAATCCGGTGGAGGAAGGCCTGGACCGAGGGTTTCCGGCAGTTCACCGGGGTTCGCGCTCATGGACCGGATCGTAGGGGCACTTCGGGCCGACGACCAGTTTCGGCCACCGGTGAGAGGAGTACCGTGCCTGCTCCGACCCTTCCCGCACCCTCGGCGGCGCCGCCCGCGCACCGCAGAACCGTCCGGATCACGGTCGTCCTGCTCTTCGCGGCCTGGCTGGTCGACTACGCCGACCGGCTCGTGATCAACCTCGTGCTGCCGTCCATCGGCGCGGAGTTCCACCTCGACCGCACCCAGCAGGGGCTCGTCGTCTCCGCGTTCTTCCTCGCCTACGCCCTCTGCCAGATCCCCGGCGGCATGCTCGCCGACCGGTTCGGCGGCCGGCGGGTGACCCTCTGCGCCCTGCTGGCCTGGTCGGTCTTCACCGCCCTCACCGGCTTCGCCTGGTCCTTCGCCGTGCTCCTCGCCCTGCGCTTCGCCTTCGGCGTCGCCGAGGGCGTCTTCCCGCCCGCCGCCATGAAGGTCCTGGTCGAGCGCACCCGGCCCGAGGAGCGCATGGGCGCCAACGGCGCGGTGATGAGCTCCAACGCGATCGCCGCCGTCATCACCCCGCTGGCCGTCGCCCCGCTCGTCGCCGTCTTCGGCTGGCGCTCGGCCTTCTGGTCCACCGCCGCCCTCGGCCTCGTCGCCCTCGTGGCCGTACGCCTCTGGCTCCCGGCCCCCCTGCCCCGTACGGACGGCACCACCCCGTCCGAGGAGGCCGCGGCCCGGCCTCCGCTCCGCGAGGTCCTGCGCAAGGGCGTCCTGTGGCGGTTCTCCCTCATGATGTTCGGCTACAGCACGATCGTCTGGGGCCTCAACACCTGGGTCCCCACGTACCTCGGCGAGGAGCACGGGGTCTCCCTCGCCGCGGCCGGGGCCCTCGTCGCGATCCCGGCGCTCGGGGCCGCCGCCGCCACCGTCCTCGGCGGCCGGCTCTCCGACCGGCTCGGCGGCCACCACCGCAAGATCATCGTCCCCGGCATGGGCGTCTCCGCCGTCGCCCTGCTCCTCATGGCGAACACGCCCTCCCTCACCGGCTTCGTCGTCTTCGGCACCCTCGCCGTCTTCGCCGCGTCCCTCGCCTACATGCCGATCTTCGCCGTCCCCATGTCCGGCCTCACCCCGGAGTACGTGGGGGTGGGCAGCGCCGTGATCATCGTCGGCGGCCAGATCGCCGGCATCATCGCCCCGCCCGTCATGGGCGCCCTCGCCGACGCCTTCTCCTTCCAGGTCGCCTTCGGCTTCCTCGTCCTCGGCGCGGTGATCGCCGCCGTCATGGCGTGCCTGACCCCGCAGGACGCCACCGCCTTCCGCGCCGCGGCCGACCGCGCCCCCCGTCACCCGAGCCCCGCAAAGGAATCCGCATGACCACCGAAGCCACCCGAGCAGCCGTGGCCCCGCTCCTCGCCGGGCTCGACGAACGGCTCCCCGGGCTCCTCGCCCTCTACGAGGACCTGCACGCCCACCCCGAGCTCTCCTTCCAGGAGTTCCGCACGGCCGGTGTCGCCGCCGAGCGGCTGCGCGCCCAGGGCTGGGAGGTGACCGAGGGCGTCGGCGGCACCGGAGTGGTCGGCGTCCTCGCCAACGGCCCCGGCCCCGTCGTCCTGCTCCGCGCCGACATGGACGCCCTGCCCGTCAAGGAGGAGACCGGACTGCCGTACGCCTCCACCGCCACGGGCACCGACCCGGACGGCAACGAGGTCCCCGTCATGCACGCCTGCGGGCACGACATGCACGTCACCTGCCTCCTCGGCGCCACCGACCGGCTCGCCGCGCACCGCGACACCTGGAGCGGCACCGTCGTCGCCGTCTTCCAGCCCGCGGAGGAGGTCGGCGGTGCGCCCGCCATGATCGAGGACGGCTTCCTCGACCGCTTCCCCCGCGCCGAGATCTGCCTCGGCCAGCACGTCGCCCCGGCACCTGTCGGCTTCCTCGGCACCCGGCCCGGCCCCGTCATGGCCGCGTCCGACAGCCTCCGCGTGACCCTCTTCGGTCGCGGCGGCCACGGCTCGAGCCCCGAGACGGCCGTCGACCCGGTGGTGATGGCCGCCGCCGTCGTCATGCGCCTCCAGACCGTGGTCTCCCGGGAGATCGGCGCCTCGCAGACCGCGGTCGTCACCGTCGGCTCGCTGCACGCCGGGACGAAGGAGAACATCATCCCGGACACCGCCGAGCTGCGGATCAACATCCGCTCGACCACCCCGGCCGTACGGGACCGGATCCTGGCCGCCGTCACCCGCATCGTCCGCGCGGAGGCCGCCGCCTCGGGCGCCCCCAAGGAACCGGAGATCGTCCCCTTCAATTCCTTCCCGGTCACCGTCAACGACGGGCCCGCGACCGCCCTCGTCCAGTCCGCCCTCACCGAGGCCTTCGGCGAGGGCAGGGTCTTCACCCTCCCCCAGGTCATCACCGGCAGCGAGGACTTCGGAGTCTTCGGCACCGCGCTCGGAGTCCCCTCCGTCTTCTGGCACTTCGGCGGCGCCGACCCCGCCCTGTACGCGGGCATCGCCCCCGACTCCCTCCTGGAGAACGGCCTCCCCGACACCGTCCCCGCCAACCACTCGCCCCACTTCGCCCCCGTACCCGGGCCGACGATCCCCATCGGCGTGACCGCGCTGCTCGCCGCGGCCGCCCACTGGCTGCGGAAGGAGACCCCCGGTGCCTGAGCCCGACGCCACCCCCGACCTCGCGCCCACCGCCGACCTGGTGCCCGCCCCCGACCTCGCGCCCACCGCCGACCTCGTGTTCATCGGCGGGCCCGTCCTCACCATGGACCCCGCCCGTCCCCGCGCCGAGGCCCTCGCCGTCCGCGACGGGCGCATCACCGCCGTCGGCACCCGCGATGAGATCCTCCGGCAGCGCGGCCGGACGACCGAGGTCGTCGACCTCGCCGGCCGGGCCCTGCTGCCCGGCTTCGTCGAGGCCCACGGCCACCCGGTCATGGTCGCCCTCGCCGTCGCCCCGCCCGCCGTGGACGTCCGGCCGTTCACCGTGCCCACCGGCGCGGGGGTCCTCGACCGGATCCGGGCCGCCGTGACCGCCGCCGGGCCCGGCGAACCGGTCTGCGCCTACGGTGTCGACCCGCTGCTCCAGCGTGACCTGACGCCCCCGACCCGGGCGGAGCTCGACGCGCTCCGCCCCGACGCCCCGCTCGTCGTCGTCGCGAACAGCGGCCACGCCGCCTGGGCCAACTCGGCCGCCCTGCGCGCCGCCGGCATCACCCGGGACACCCCCGACCCGGCCGGCGCCCGCTTCCTGCGCGACGCGCACGGCGAACCCACCGGCGAGGCCCACGAAGGGGGCGCCGTCGAGGCCCTGTTGTGGGTGGTGGCAGGGGACCGGCTGAAGCCCGACCGGCTCGCCGCCGCGCTCGACTGGGCCTACACCGAACACGCCCGCGTCGGCATCACCACCGTCGCCGACCTGGCCACCGAGCCGCGTCTCCTCCCGGCGCTGCGCGCCGCGGCGGAGCGCCCCGGCGCCGCCGTCCGAGTCCGCTCGTACCTCATCGGCACCCCCGAACTCGCCGCCGATCCGGACCGCCGGTTCCCCGGACACGCCCCCGCCGAGGAGCTGTTCGGCATCTCCGGGATGAAACTGTGGGCGGAGGGCACGGCCTGGGAGGGCACGGTCGCGACCAGCTTCCCCTATCTGGACAGCGCCGCCACCCGGGCGATGGGGCCGGGCCGCTGCAACCACGCCCCGATGAACTACACCCCCGACCAACTCGCCGCACTGGCAGGTGCGTTCACTGCACAGGGCTATCCGATGGCCTGCCACGTCCACGGCGACGTCACCTTCGAAGCCGTCCTCGACGCCTACGCCCGCGCCGCCGCGGCCGACCCCGAGGCCTTCCGCGCGCTGCGCCCCCGCATGGAACACTGCGGCGCGGTCACCGCCGCGCAGTACCGCCGCGCCGCCGAACTCGGCGCCACCGTCAGCCTGTTCATGGACCACGTCCGCTGGTGGGGCGACGTCCTCGCGGACGACCTCTTCGGCCAGGACGTCGCCGACCGCTGGATGGCGGTCCGCTCGGCCTGGGACGCGGGCCATCGGGTCTCGCTCCACAACGACGGCGTGTGCTCGCCGACCGACCCGCTGGCCTCGGTCGCGACCGCCCTCACCCGTCGCACCCCCGCGAGCGGCCGGGTCCACGGCACGACGGAACGGCTCACCCTCGACGAGGCCCTGCTCGCGGTCACCGCCCACCCCGCGTGGCAGCTCCACCTCGACGAAGAGCTCGGCACCCTGCGCCCCGGACTCCGCGCCGACCTCGCGATCCTCGCCCAAGACCCGTACACCGTCCCGCCGGAACGCCTCCCGGAGGAGGCCGCGGTCACCGCGACGTATCTGGGCGGGCGGCTCACCTGGAGCGGGTGACGGGACGGGCCGGGCGTCCGTCCGTACGGGGACGGGCGGGCCTGTCACCGTGGATAAAGTGGGGCCACGATGACACGTTTCCGCGAGAGCGTCCGGTCTCTCCTGCGCGAGCAAGTGCTCGACGCCGCCTACCGCGTCGTCGCCGCCGAGGGCTGGGGCGGGCTGCGCATGACCGCCATCGCGCGGGCCGCCGGGATCAGCCGCCAGACGCTCTACAACGAGTTCGGCTCGAAGGACGCCATCGGCAACGCCCTGGTCCGGCGCGAGCTGGACGGCTTCCTGCGCGGCATCCAGCGCGAACTCGACGCCCACCGGGGCGAACTGGAGGCCGCGGCCGCCGCCGGGGTCGGCTACACCCTTCAGCAGGCCGCGGACAACCCGCTGATCAAGGGGGTCCTGGTGGCCGAGCGGGGCGGCGAGGGCGCTCTCCTCGCCTCGACGGCGATGGTCGACGCGTATGCGATCGAGACGTGGCCCGATGTGGACGAGGAGTCGCGGCGTCTCGCGGTCGAGACGATCCTGCGGCTCACGGTCAGCCACATCGTCCGGCCCGTGGCCTCCCCGGAGGAGTCGGCGCGGCGCATCGCCCGGATCACGGCGCGGACCGCGTACCCCGGCGGCTGCTGAGGCGCCGCCCGGCCGGGCGCGGGAACCGGGCGGCGGGGCCGTCCGACTGACTCGGCGGGACGGACCGCCGGGAACGACGGTCCGGATCGGCCATCGCGTGCGGCTGTCCCCTTCGTCCGTCCACGATCCGGGGAGAGTCATGAACCGCCGCAACCTGCTCCGTGCCACCTCCGCCCTCGGTGCCGCCTCCGCCGTCGCGGGCGTCGCCGCGGGACCCGCCGAAGCCGCCACGGGACCCGCCCGCACCGGAGCCGCCGCAGAGAAGCCCTTACGCGTCCAGCTCGTCCTCTTCGACGGCGTCGAGGAGCTCGACTTCGCCGCGCCCTACGAGGTGCTCTCGGCCGCCGGATTCTTCACCGACCGCCCGGTGGAGGTCCGTTACGTCGCCACCTCCGGCCCCGGTACCTTCACCGCCGCCTACGGGACGAAGCTCCGCGTCGAGCACCCCTGGGCCCCGCACAGGGCCGACCTGCTCGTCGTGCCCGGCGGCGGCTACGCGCGCCGCGACAGCCCCGGCGTGTGGGCCGAGATCGACAAGGGCGTCCTGCCCCGTGCCCTCGCGGCGGCGGTCCGGCCGGGGCTCACCGTCAGCGCCCTGTGCACGGGCGTGATGCTTCTCGCGGCGGCCGGGCTCACCCGGGGCCGCCCCTGCACCACCCACCACAAGGCCCGGCCCGATCTGGAGCGGCAGGGCGGCGTCCTGAAGAGGGCCCGGGTGGTCGACGACGGCGACCTGGTGACCGCCGGCGGCGTCACGTCCGGTCTGGAGCTCGCCCTCTGGCTGGTCCGCCGCGAGCTGGGCCCGGACGCGGCGAACGGTCTGGAGGCGATGCTCGAGTACGAGGCCCGCGGCACGGTATGGACCCGGGACTGATCGGCGGGCCCCAGGAGGTGCCGTGAAGTCGGCGAGGCCCGGTGACGGACACGGGGGATCTCCGGCACCGGGCCTCTGTTGAAGATTCTACGAGATCGTGGAGGGTGGCCGCACATCGGGGCCGTCCAGGTCACCCGGCACCCGCGTCAAGAACGCGTACGGACCCGGGGGCGCGGCGTCAAGACGGCGGGAAGACGACGGGCAAGGGGTTCCTGGTCACTCCGGAACGGCCGCACGCTGAGCGGACCGGCGGGGACGTCCCGAAACGACGTCCCCGCCACGTCCCACCACGTCCCGCCACGAATGAGGATCCAGACACATGGCCGTCCTGACCACCGAGAACGGTGTCGCGCCCGCCGCTGAGGAACCCCCGGATACCGGTGATCGCCACAAGCTGACCGCCCTGACGGGGCTCGCCGCGCTCTCGCTCGACGCGATGGCGTCCGTGGCCTACGGCCCCGAGGCGATCGTCCTGGTCCTCGCGGCCGCCGGCGGCTACGGGCTCGGCTTCACGCTTCCCGTCACCCTCGCCATCGCCGGCCTGCTGGCCGTCCTCGTGGCCTCGTACCGGCAGGTCATCGCCGCCTTCCCGGACGGCGGCGGCTCGTACGCGGTCGCCAAGGCGCACCTCGGCCGCCGCACCAGCCTGGTCGCCGCGGGCTCCCTGGTCCTCGACTACGTCCTGAACGTGGCCGTCGCCGTCACGGCCGGCGTCGCCGCCCTGACCTCCGCCTTCCCCGGCCTCCACGACGACCGGCTGGGGATCTGCCTTGCCGTCCTCGTCCTGATCACGGCCGTCAACATGCGCGGGATCGTCGACTCCGCCCGGGCGTTCATCGCCCCCACCGCCGTGTTCATCGGCGCGATCCTCGTCCTGATCGTCGTCGGCCTCTTCCGTGACGGCCCGGTCTCCACGGCCGCGTCCGCCGGCCACGCCTCCGCGCTCGCCGCCGACGCCACCACGGTCGGCGCCCTGCTCCTCCTGAAGGCCTTCGCCTCCGGCTGCTCCGCCCTCACCGGCGTCGAGGCCATCGCCAACGCCGTCCCGTCGTTCCGCACCCCCGCCGCCAAGCGGGCGATGCGCGCGGAGGTCGCGCTCGGCGCGCTCCTCGGCGTGATGCTGATCGGCCTCTCCGTACTGATCTCCCGCTTCGGTCTCCAGCCGGTCGAGGGCGTCACCGTCCTCGCCCAGCTGGCCGACGCCTCCCTCGGCCACAACTGGGCCTTCTACGTCGTCCAGTTCGCCACCATGGTGCTGCTCGCGCTCTCCGCGAACACCTCCTTCGGCGGCCTGCCCGTCCTGCTGAAACTGCTGGCCCGCGACAACTACCTGCCGCACGTCTTCGGCCTGAAGGCCGACCGCCAGGTCCACCGCCACGGCGTCGTCTGGCTCGCGGTGGTCTCGGCCGCCCTGCTCGTCTTCTCCGGCGGCGACACCAACACCCTCGTCCCGCTCTTCGCGATCGGCGTCTTCGTCGGCTTCACCCTCGCGCAGACCGGCATGGTCCTGCACTGGCGGGCGACCCGTCAGTGGGGCAGGGCCGCGCTCAACGGGCTCGGCGCCGTCCTCACCGGCGTCTCCGCGATCGTCGTCACCGCCACCAAGTTCCACGACGGGGCCTGGCTGATCGTGATCGCCCTCCCGGTCCTGGTCCTCGCTTTCGAGGCCGTCCACCGCGCCTACGGCCGGATCGGCGAGCGGCTCGGCGTCGGCCGCGTCCCCGAGCCGCCGCACCGCGCGCGCTCCCTCGTCCTGGTCCCGGTCTCGTCCCTGAACCGCCTCACCAGCGAGGCGCTGACCGCCGCGGTCTCCCTCGGCGACGAGGTCCGGGCGGTCACCGTCTGCCACCCGGACCCGGAGGACCGGGCCCTGACCGAAGCCCTGGAGCGCGACTGGGCCCTGTGGAACCCGGGCGTCCCCCTCGTCCGGCTCCCCTCGGAGCGCCGCACGCTCGGGCGCCCGATCACCGCGTACGTCCACGGCCTCCGGGAGGCCGAACCCGACACCCGGATCACCGTCCTGATCCCGGAGGCCGAACCGGAACGGCTCTGGCAGCGGCCTCTCCAGAACCGCCGGGGCGCGCTCGTCGCCCGGGCCGTCCGCCGCGACACGGACGCCGTCGTCTGCCGCCTCCGTTTCACGGTGTAGGGAACACCCACGACGGTCTCCCGCGACGGTCTCCCATGGCGGTCTCCCATGACGGGCGAAGTGCGGGCCGACGGGGTAGATCTCCCCTGAGAGGCACTTCGCCGGTGACGACAGGGAGGCCGCCGTGGAAGGCAGAAGCAAAGGGTTCGTGCAGTCCTTCAACCGTCTCGGCGGGTACGGCTTCGTCGTCCCGGTGGATTCCGAGGAACAGGTGTACTTCAGCGCCGCGGACATCGAGGGAGAGCTGCAGACGGTCTCCGAGGGCCAGCAGGTCACCTTCGTCCTCGTCCTCGGCGACGGCCGCTTCGAGGCGAAGGAGCTGCGCCTCTGACCTGCGGGGTGTCTTGCCGATCAGGCCGGGCTCGCGGCCGGAGGTGCGACGGGTCCCCGGTGGTACTGTGCCGAGGCCAGTCGCACCTTTGCGCTCACCCGAACGGGCGAGCGTACGGGTCAGGGAATCCGGTGGGAAACCGGAGCTGACGCGCAGCGGTGAGGGCGACGGGCGGAGCATCGGCCACTGGGCGGCGGAACAGGCCCGGGAAGGCGCCCCGTCCGGATGACCCCGAGTCCGAAGACCTGCTGGCGGCCCCGGCGTCACGCCGTCGACCGGGGAGCACCGTACGACAGGCTCCGCGTATGAGCCGTGGACGCAGAGGAATGCTCCGTGCCGCTCGCACACCCCGTCCGTTCCGCCGCGCTGTTTCTCGCCGGCACCCTGACCCTGCTCGTGACCGCGACGGGCTGTGGCGGCGGACCCGCCACGACGCCGTCGGCGAAGAGCTCAGCCGGTGGCTCGGGCTCCGGCTACCCCGTGACTCTCGACAACTGCAGTGAGCGCGTACGGATCGACCGCCCGCCCCGGCGGGCCGTCGCGCTCGACCAGGGAGCCGCCGAGATCCTGCTCTCCCTCGGCCTGGCCGACCGGATGGTCGGCACCGGAACGTGGACCGACCCCGTCCTCAAGGGGCTTGAGGCGCAGAACGCGAAGGTGCCGCGCCTCGCCGACCGTTACCCCTCCTTCGAGAAGGTGCTCGACACCGAACCCGACTTCGCCGCCGCCTCGTTCGCGTACACCCTCGGGAAGGGCGGCGTCGCGCCCCGCGAGCAGTTCGCGAAGCTCGGCGTCCCCACCTACGTCTCGCCGACCGACTGTGCCGACAAGGACAACAGCGGCGACGGCGACGGTGTCCGCACCCGGCCGCTCACGATGGAGACCGTCCACGGCGAGATCCGGGACCTGGCCCGGGTGTTCGGAGTGCCGGAGCGAGGCGAGAAGCTCGTCGCCGAGCTCAGGGGCCGGGTGGCGAAGGCCGCTTCGGCGGGCGACTTCAAGGACGTCTCCGTCCTCTACTGGTTCGCCAACGCCGAGTCCCCCTACATGGCGGGCTGTTGCGGCGCCCCCGGCATCGTGACCCGCGCGCTCGGCGCGAAGAACGTCTTCGACGACACGCGCGAGGAGTGGCCCCAGATCAACTGGGAGACCGTCGCGGACCGCGACCCGGACGTGCTCGTCATCGGCGATCTGACCCGCCGTTCCCAGTCGGCGGAGAGCGCCGCGAAGAAGATCGCGTTCCTGGAGTCCGACCCGGTCACGAGGAACATGACGGCGGTGAGGAAGAAGCGGTACGTGCTGCTCAGCGGCCAGGCGATGAACCCCACGATCCGTACCGTCGAAGGCGTCGAGAAGGTGGCGGCCGCGCTCCGCTCGTACGGGCTCGCCAAGTGACCCTCACCCGCCCCGCCCGCCCCGCCGCGCCCCGTCCTCCCGGTTCCCGGCCTCCCACCCGGTCGACCACGGTGCGGCGCGGCGGCCGGGCACTGGCGTGGGCCGTGGCGGGGCTCGCCGTCCTCTGCGCGTCGGTCGCCGCGGCGATCACCATCGGGCCGGCGGACATCCGCGTCGGCGAGGTGTGGTCCGTCGTCGTCGCCCATCTGACCGGGGGCGCCTCGGACCTGTCCCCGATCCGGGACGGGATCGTCTGGAACCTGCGCCTGCCCCGCACCCTCCTCGCGGCCGTGTGCGGCGCCGGACTCGCCGTGTGCGGGGCGGTGATGCAGTCGCTCCTGCGCAACCCGCTCGCCGATCCCTTCGTCCTCGGCGTCTCCTCGGGGGCCTCGACCGGCGCCGTCCTGGTCGTCGTCCTCGGCGTCGGCGGGGGAGTCGTCTCCGTCACCGGCGGCGCGTTCCTCGGGGCGGTCTGCTCCTTCGCGCTCGTGCTGCTGCTCAGCCACACCCTCGGCGGTTCGCCGGACCGCGTGGTCCTCGCCGGGGTCGCGGCGATGCAGCTCTTCTCCGCGCTGACCTCCTTCGTCGTCATGACGGCCGCGGACGCGGAGACCACCCGCGGCGTGCTGTTCTGGCTGCTCGGCTCGCTCGGCGGGGTCGGCTGGGACGAGGTGCGGGTGTGCTCAGCGGTGCTCGTGGCGGCCCTGCTGATCTGCGGCGGGTACGCGCGGACGCTGGACGCCTTCGCCTTCGGCGAGGACGCCGCCGCGTCGCTGGGCGTCGCCGTCACCCGCGCCCGGACGGTCCTCCTGTGCGTCACCGCCCTCCTGACGGCCGCGCTGGTCTCCGCGGCCGGCGCGATCGGCTTCGTCGGTCTCGTCCTGCCGCACGCGGCCCGCGCGCTCGTCGGCCCCGGGCACGCCCGGCTGCTGCCGGTCACGGCGCTCACCGGAGCGGTCTTCCTCGTCTGGGCGGACACCCTCGCCCGTACGGTGCTCGATCCCCAGGAGGTCCCGGTGGGCGTGGTGACCTCGCTGATCGGCGTACCGGCCTTCGTCCTCGTCCTCTACCGCACGAGGGGTACGCGATGACCGCGGAGGCGGGCACGGCCACGGGGCTCCGCGCCGACCGGGTCTCGCGCACCGTCGGCGGCAGCCCCGTCCTCGACGGTGTCAGCCTCGCCCCGCGTCCCGGCACCGTCACCGGCCTGCTCGGTCCCAACGGCTCGGGGAAGTCGACGCTCCTGCGCCTCCTCGCCGGCGTCCTCGCCCCCGACAGCGGCGTCGTCACCCTCGACGGCGATCCCCTCGACGGCCTCGGCCGCCGCACGGTCGCGCGGCGCCTCGCCGCGGTCGAGCAGCAGGCCGACACCCAGGTCGACCTGACCGTCCTCGACGCCGTCCGGCTGGGCCGCGTCCCGCACCGGAGGGCCTGGACCCCCGCGTCGGCGTCGGACGAGGCCGCCGTCCGCTCCGCCCTCGCCCGCACCGGCCTCGCCGACAAGGCCCACCGCTCCTGGCGGACGCTCTCGGGCGGCGAACGCCAGCGGGTCCAGATCGCCCGCGCCCTCGCCCAGGAACCGCGCGAACTCCTCCTCGACGAACCCACCAACCACCTCGACATCCAGCACCAGCTCGACCTCCTGACCCTGGTCGCCGGGCTCCGCCTGACCGCCGTCGTCGCCCTGCACGACCTGAACCTCGCGGCGATGTACTGCGACCGGCTCGTCGTTCTCGCGGAGGGCCGGGTGGTGGCCCGCGGCACCCCGGACGAGGTCCTGACGGAGGAGCTCATCGCCGAGGTGTACCGGGTACGCGCCACGGTGACCCGGCCGACGCCCGGAGGCCACCCGCACATCCGCTTCCTGGGCACGCTCCCGGCTCCCGCCGGAGATTGAGCCGGGGACGCCTCTGCCTACGATGGCCCCATGTCCGAGCGCGCAGATCCGGCAGACGCCGCAGGCCCCGACGACCCCACGACGGATCCGGCGGCGGATGCCGAGGCGGCCGCCGTGTCACGTCCGCGTCCGCACGAGCGGACCCCGGGAGCGCGGGAACTCGCCGCGGCGGCGGAGGTGTTCGCGCTCCTCGCCGACCCCACCCGGCTCCACCTGCTGTGGCTGCTCACCCGCGGAGAGGCCGACGTCAGCGCCCTGACCGAGGCGTGCGGGGCCGCGCGCCCGGCCGTCAGCCAGCACCTGGCCAAGCTGCGACTCGGCGGCCTCGTGCAGTCCAGCAAGGACGGGCGGCGGGTCGTGTACGCGATGCCCGACGGGCACCTGAAGCGGCTGGTCGTCGAGGCGATCAGCCGCGCCGACCACGTGGTGAGCGGCGAACCCTGGCACGACTGAGCCCACCTGGCGTCAACGTGTGCGCACCTATGCACATATCGGCTACGGTGAAGAGGTCCGCCGACCGCCCTGGCCGACCGGGGGCGTCCCCATGCTGTCCGTGCTGCGCAACCGCACCTACCGGCGCCTGTTCACCGCCCAGGTCGTCGCCCTCGCCGGCACCGGCCTCGCGACCGTGGCGCTGAGCCTCCTCGCCTACGACCTCGCGGGGACGAACGCCTCCGCCGTGCTCGGCACCGCCCTCGCGATCAAGATGGCCGCGTACGTCGGCATGGGCCCGGTCGTCGGCGCCCTCGCCGACCGGCTGCCCCGCCGGAACCTGCTCGTCGCCATGGACGTCGTACGGGCCGGGGTCGCCCTGTCCCTGCCGTTCGTCACCCAGGTGTGGCAGATCTACGTCCTGATCCTCCTGCTCCAGACCGCCTCCGCCGCCTTCACGCCGACCTTCCAGGCGACCATCCCCGACGTGCTGCCCGAGGAGCGCGACTACACGCGGGCGCTCTCCCTCTCGCGGCTCGCCTACGACCTGGAGAGCCTGCTCAGCCCGGTGCTCGCCGCCGCGCTGCTCACCGTCGTCCCGTACGACCGGCTCTTCACCGGCACCGCCGCCGGGTTCCTCGCCTCGGGCATCCTGGTCCGCGCGACCACCCTGCCCGCGCCCACGCCCGCCGCACGCGCGGGGGGACTCCGCGCCAGAGCGGCCTTCGGTACGCGGCTCCTCCTCGGCACCCCGCGCCTGCGGGCCCTGCTCGCCCTGGACGTCGCGGTGGCGGCGGCGGGCGCGACGGTGCTCGTCAACACGGTGGTCCTGGTCCGCGACACCCTCGGCCGCACCCCCGGAGACGTCCCGCTCGCCCTCGGCGCGTACGGGGCGGGCTCGATGGCGGTCGCGCTCCTGCTCCCGCGGGCGCTCGACCGCCGGCCCGCCGGCCGGCCTGCCCCGGGGGGTGAACGGGCGCTCATGCTGCGCGCCGCCTTCGTCCTGGCCGGGGCCCTCGGGCTGTTCGCGTTCGGGCTCGCGCTGCCGCCGGGGGACTGGGCCTGGCCCGGGCTGCTCGCGGTCTGGCTGCTGCTCGGCGCGGCGACGTCGGCGATCCTGACGCCCGGCGGCAGGCTGCTGCGCCGCTCCGCCCGGAGCGCCGACCTGCCGGCCGCCTTCGCCGCCCGGTTCTCCCTCTCGCACGCCTGCTGGCTGCTCACCTATCCCCTCGCCGGCGGGCTCGCCGCGCGGGCCGGACTCATGGCCTCGGCGGCCGTACTCGCCGGGATCGCCCTGCTCGGCGCCCTGGCCGCCACCCGCCTGTGGCCCCGTACGGACCCGGCCACGCTGGCACACGTCCACCCCGAACTCCCCGCCGGCCACCCCCATCTCGTGGAGGCGGGCGGCGGCGGTCGCCACGCGCACGACTTCCACATCGACGAACTGCACCGCCGCTGGCCGCGCGGGGAGGCCGCGTAGCGCCTATCGAGGGAGGCGCATCTCCAGGCCGTCGAGGACGACGTTCAGGCCGTAGGCGAACTTCTCGTCGCGGATGGCGACGGGGTCGACGACCGCGTGGACGGCGGAGTCGGCGTACGCCTCGGTGAGGTGGTCGTGGCCGGCCGCGGCCTGCTGGGCGGCGGGCATCAGGCGGGCGATGAAGTCGGCCTCGCTCTCGCCGGAGCGGGCGACCGTGGTGAGCCAGGCGGCCTCCGTCGTGCTCATCCCGATGACGTACGAGAGGAGCGTGTCGATCGCCCGGCTCGGCTCCGGGAACCCGGCCGCCGTGAACAGGGCGGCGAGCCGCTCCGAGTACGCCATCAGGTTCGGGCCCAGGTAGGCGAGGCCCGCCTGGCCGAGGACGGACGAGAGCCAGGGGTGGCGCAGGGCCGTCGCGCGGAAGGATTCCGAGGCCTCGGTCGCGGCGGCGCGCCAGCCGGCTCCGCCGCGGGCGGCTTCGGCCGGAGGGACGGCGATCTCGGCGGCGACCTCGTCCACGGCGAGCTCCATGAGCTCGTCCTTGGTCGCGACATGGCGGTAGAGGGAGGCGGCGCCGGCGTGGAGGCGGGCGCCGAGCTTGCGCATGCTGAGCGCCTCGATGCCGTCGGCGTCCAGCATGACGATCGCCTCGCGGACGATCGCGGTCCGGCTGAGGGCGGGCTGATCGGGTGCGGACTGCTGTCGCGTCCATACGGACGGGACGGGGTTCGCCTTGGTGGCCATGGGACGGGTCCTCCTTCGCGGCGTACGGCGTTCGCATCCAGCGTACAGGTGCAAGAGGTTGCGAACACTGTGCGCGTCTGCGTACAGTGTTCGCACCGAAGGAAAACGGCACGAGAAGAAGACGAAAGTCGAGGGGGAAGTCCCATGGAAAACCGCAACCCACGCCGCTGGTGGATCCTGGTCGTGCTGTGCCTCAGCACCCTGGTCCTGGTGGTCGACAGCATGGCGCTGACCGTCGCGGTCCCCTCGATGACCGAGGACATCGGCGCGAGCGCCCAGGACATCCAGTGGATCCTGGACTCCTACATCCTGGTCTTCGCGGGACTCCTCCTCACCTCCGGAAGCCTCGGAGACCGGTTCGGCCGACGGAAGATCATGATCTTCGGTCTGCTGCTCTTCGGCGCGGCATCACTGGCCGCGACCTTCTGCACCAGCCCCGGCGAGGTCATCGCCGCGCGGATCACGATGGGTGTCGGCGGCGCGCTGATCATGCCCTCCACGCTCTCCATCCTCATCACCGTCTTCGACGAGGACGAGCGGCCCAAGGCGATGGCGGCCTGGGGCTCCGTGTCGATGCTCGGCCTCGTCGGCAGCCCGGTCCTCGGCGGCGTCCTGATCGACCGGTTCTCCTGGCAGTCGATCTTCTTCATCAACGTCCCGGTCGTCGTCCTCGCCGTCGTCGCCGCCCTCACCCTCATGCCGGAGTCGAAGGGCCCCTGGCAGAAGCCCGACCCGCTCGGCGCGATCCTCTCCGCCGTCGGCATGACCGCGCTGATCTGGTGGATCATCGAGATCCCGCAGCACGGCGCCTTCGAGGGCCGCTCGCTCGTCACCCTGGCCGTCGCGGTCGTCTCCCTCGTCGGCTTCGTGATCTGGGAGAACGTCACCCCCGAGCCGATGGTGCCGCTGGTCCTCTTCAAGAACCGCAACTTCAGCGGCGGTTCGCTCTCGCTGACCCTCGTGCAGATCGGCAACGGCGGCCTGCTCCTCGTCCTCACCCAGTACCTGCAGTTCGTCCTCGGCTACTCGCCGGTCAAGGCGGGTCTCGCCTTCGTCCCGCTCGCCGTCGCCGCCCTCATCGGCAACGGCGCCGGAGCCGGACTCGCCGCCAAGGTCGGCAACCGCGTCCTGGTCCTGGCGGGCATGCTCGTCATGGCCGGCTCCTTCGCCCTGCTGACCACGGTCGACGCCGCCTCCGGCTTCACCGTCCCGGCCATCGCCCTGGGCCTGCTCGGCCTCGGCGCCGGCCTCGCGATGCCGGCCGCCGTCGGCGCCCTGATGAGCACCATCCCCGAGGAGAAGGCGGGCGTCGGCTCCGCCCTGAACGACACCATCCAGCAGGCCGGCACCGCGCTCGGCATCGCGATCCTCGGCTCGCTCCTCACCAGCACCTTCTCCCGTGAGATGCCGGCTGACGCCTCCGAGGGGGCCAAGCAGTCGATCGGCGGGGCGCTGGCCGCCGCCAAGGGCGACCCCGCGATGATCGAATCGGCCCGCGAGGCCTTCACCACCTCGATGTCCACCACCTTCACGATCAGCGCGATCGGCGTCCTCGCGGCGGCCGCCCTCGCCACCCTGGTCATGCGGGACGGCAAGAAGGCCGCCCCCGGAGACGAGGCGGACGCGGCGGACGCGGCAGACGCGTCGGGCACGGAGGGCACGGAGAAGTCCGAGCTCGTCGCCTGAACCCAGCCCCACACCGGGAGCCGGTGTCCCCTTCGGGGGGCACCGGCTCCCGCCGTACGCGCATGCCGTACGCGAAAAGCTTCCGCGAACACCCGCGTCCACCCGCCCCGGCCTGGCACGCTTTCGTCCGTGACCTATGTCGTAACCGTGGAAATACGCATTCCGGAGGGTGCTCCGGAGCTGGACGGGCTCCACCGCGTGGGAGCCTCCGCGCTGCTGGAACAGGGCTTCGCGTCGGTGGCCGGTATCGAAGGCGCCGACGGCATGGAGATGGACCTCTTCGACGTCGCCGTGGCGGTCCATCCGGGCGGGGCGATCCTGAGGGTGATGGTCGCGGCACCGTCGCTGGAGTTCGCCGAGGAGGCGGTCGGCTCCGTCAGCGAGGAAGTCCTGGAACGTTCGGAGCTGCTGGCCGAGTGGACGGTCGAGAGCAGCGAGGTGCAGCTGCACACCGACGCGGCGCGCGAGAGCCTCGAAGCCGCCGACGGGCCCGGCGCCCCGCCCAGCGACCCGCAGGCGCGCCGGGCCCACCACACGGCGAAGCCCGACACCGCCGACGAGGCGGAGGGGGAGGCGCAGGACCACGAAGCCGCGTTCCGCGCCCTCGCGACCCGCCTGCGCTCCTTCACCCCGGCGACCTTCGGTGTCCCGGACGAGGCGCCTGACACGGTGGCGGGGGAGGAGGAGTCGGCGGACGGGTCCGTCGGCGTCACTCCCGAGAGCGCCGAACTGGCCGCCGGTTCCCTGGTGTACGGCGCCGAGGTCCTCATCGACGAGCTGTACGACGACGTCCAGGCCCTCGCCGAGGAGGACACCACCGTCGCCGAGTGCCAGGGGCACCTGTGGCACCTCGACCAACTGCCCTCGCGCCACGCCCCGCAGTACGACGAACTCTTCGCGCGCCGCTTCCTGGTGACCGCGATCGCCCTCACCACCCGGTTCACCGACGGCAGCTTCCGGCGGCTCGGCTGCCTCGCCGAGGAGCTCGTCCTGAAGCTCCTCCTCGAACAGGCCCACGTCACCCTCGACCTGCACGGACTCCTGGACGACGAGGTCGCGGCCGCCCTGGGGCGCTTCGCCGGGGAGGTCTACGAGGACATGGACTTCGCGTGGCTCCAGAGCGAGGGGGCGAACGGCGCCGGGGACGGCGGCGTGGCGGCGCTCGGCTTCGGCACGTGGTTCACGCCGTTCGACGACGCGCGGTACGTGCACCCGTACGCGCTGGACGAGACGCCGGAGACCGGCGTCCCCGACACGGCGGAGAGCTGAGCCGGGCGCCACCGGGCACAATGCGCTCATGGTGCAGTCCTTCCTACCCGTACTCGAACGCATCGGCGAGGAGATCGAGAGCCTCGCCGGCCGGGGCCGCCCCGCCGACTACATCCCGGCCCTCGCCGCCGTCGACGCGAGCCGCTTCGGCATGGCCGTGGCGGAGCTCGACGGCTCGGTGTACGGGGTGGGGGAGTGGCAGCAGCCCTTCTCCACCCAGTCCGTCACCAAGGTCTTCACCCTCGCGCTCGACCTCGCCCGGGAAGGCGACAGCCTCTGGGAGCACGTCGGCCGCGAACCCTCCGGCAACCCCTTCAACTCGCTCGTCCAGCTGGAGTACGAGCACGGCATCCCCCGCAACCCGTTCATCAACGCCGGCGCCCTCGTCGTCACCGACCGCCTGCAACGGATGACCGGCGACGCATCCGGCTGTGTCCTCGACTTCCTGCGCGCCGAGTCCGCCAACCCGGACCTCGACTTCAACCGGGACGTGGTCGCCTCGGAGACCGCCCACGGCGACCGCAACGCGGCCCTCGCCCACTTCATGGCCTCGTACGGCAACATCACCACGCCCGTCCCGACCCTGCTCCGCGAGTACTTCCGGCAGTGCTCGATCGAGGCGTCCTGCGCCGACCTCGCCGTCGCCACCGGCTTCCTCGCCCGGCACGGCATCCGCGCCGACGGCACCCGCCTGCTCACCCGCAGCCAGGCCAAGCAGGTCAACGCCGTGATGATGACCTGTGGCACCTACGACGCGGCGGGCGACTTCGCCCTCCGGGTGGGGCTCCCCGGCAAGAGCGGGGTGGGCGGCGCCATCATTGCCGTCGTCCCCGGCCGCTGCACCCTCTGCGTCTGGAGCCCCGGCCTCGACGAGCGCGGCAACTCGGTCGCCGGCGTCGCCGCCCTGGACCGTTTCACCACCATCACGGGCCTCTCCGTCTTCTGAGGGGAAGCGTCACTGCGTCACTGACCTGCGGCGTACCGGTCGTAGGCTACGAGTGAGGGGTACGGGAACGGCGGGAGGGCGGCGGCATGACGGACCGGAGCGAGGGCGAGAGCGCGGCGGAGCCCTCGCCGCGCAGACGCGGCCAGGGAAAGCTGGAGGCGCACGTCCTCTCCGTGCTCAAGGGCGCCGCCGAACCGGTGCCCGTGGCGTGGGTGCAGGAGCGCCTCGGCGGCGACCTCGCGTACACCACAGTGATCACGATCCTGACCCGGCTCCACGGCAAGGGCGCCGTCGAGCGCGAGCGGGCGGGGCGCTCCTTCGTCTGGACCGCTGTGGCCGACGAGGCGGGGCTCGCCGCGCTGCGGATGCGCAAGGTGCTGGACGCCGAGGCGGACCGTCAGGCCGTGCTCGCCAGTTTCGTCACCGCGCTCTCCCCGAACGACGAGCTGCTCCTGCGCGCACTCCTCGCCGAAGGGCCCGGTGAGTCCGGTGAGTCCGGTCAGCCAGGTGAGTCCGGTGAGTCCGGTCAGCCTGGTCAGCCCCGGCTCTCCGAGCGGGACCGGTAGCGGCAGTCATGGGAGTCTTCGTCTTCCTTCCGCTCGTCCTTCCGCTCACCGCCTGGCCCATCGCCCGCCTCGCCGAGAGCCGGCTCCATCCCCGCACCGCGACGAGGCTCCTGTCCGCCGTCGCCGGCGTCCTCGCCGTGTGCAGCACCCTGTGTCTCGTCCTGCTCATGATCGTCGGCACGGCCCAACTGCCCGGCAACCCGCTGCCCGACGCCTGGTCGGACCCCGAGGTACGCGCGGCCCTGCCGTACGACGAGGTGGCCGGCCGGGCGGCGATCCCGGCCCTGCTCGCCGTCCTCGTCTCGTGCGGCGCGGCGGCCCGGCGCCAGGTGCGGGCACGCCGACGGGCCGAGGGCGCGCTCGCCGGTCTGCCCCGGACCTCCGTGACCGTCCTGCCGGACGCCGCCCCCTACGCGTACGCGCTGCCGGGCCGTCGGCGTGGCCGGGTCGTCGTCAGCACCGGCATGCTCGCCGCGCTCACCTCCCGCGAACGCAGGGCCCTCTTCGCCCACGAGCGGGCCCATCTGGCGGGGCGTCACCACCGGCACCTCCTGGCGGTCCATCTCGCGGCCCGCGCCCACCCGTTCCTGCGCCCGCTCCGTACCGCCGTCGCGTACACCGCCGAACGCTGGGCCGACGAGGAGGCCGCGGCGGCGGTCGGCAGCCGCCGCTGCGTGGCCCGCGCGATCGGCACGGCCGCCCTGCTGGCCCCGCCCTCGACCACCGCGCTGCTCCCCGCGGTCACCGGCGCCGGGCCGGTGCCCCGCCGGGTCGCGGCCCTGCTGCGACCGGCCCCGGCGGGGCGCGCCTGGCCCTCGCTCTTCACCGCCGTCGGGTTCGCGGCCTGGGGCGCGGCCTTCGGCGCGACGGTGTCGGCCCTGTCCTCGGCGAACTCGGCCGTCACCCTCTTCCTCGTCCTGCGGGCGGCCACCCCGATGTAGCGGCCGGCCTCCGGGCGGCCGGGGTCCCTTCTAGAGGTCGAACTCGTGCGGCGGCAGTCCGAGGGTGAAGCACGCCTCGCGGACGACGGCCTGCTCGGTCTTGTCGAAGTCGCCGTCGGCGCCGCCGATGACGATGCCTATCTGGATGACGGCGCGGGCCTCGGCGGGCTTCTTCTTCGCCTTGGCGATCTCCTGGAGCACGCTGACCCTGCCGAAGTCGAAGTCGGCCGTCAGCTTGTTCAGGTTCTCGTCGAACCGGCGCTGGAGGTCGGCCGCGTCGAAGTTCTGCAGCACCTCGTTGGTCGAGATGAGCTGCGCGACCCGGCGGCGCTCCGCCGGATCGATCGTCCCGTCGGCGGCGGCCACGAGCGCGCACATCGCCATGCCGGCATCCCGGAAAGCGCCGCTCTTCAGGTCGTTCTTCCGCGCCTCCAGCTGGGTCTGCATCGTCGATGCGGATTCCTTGATGCGGTCCCACAGGGCCATGTTCCGTCACTCCAGACGTCGTCGATTGCTTCTACGCTTCTGTAGAACGTGGCGGTGCCCGGGAAGGTTCCCGGGCACCGCGGCCGATATGACGGGGGGTCGGAACAGCCCCGGTCAGGCGAGGGCGGGCGCCCGGGGGAATCGCCTGGCCGGCGGGGTGGGGCCGGCCGGGGGCGTCTGCGGGGCCGCGTCCTCCTCGCCGCGGAGGAGGGCGATCAGGGAGGCCCGGGCGCGGGCCACGCGGGAGCGGACCGTGCCCACCGGACAGCCGATGGCCTCGGCGGCCTCGGCGTAGGGCAGGCCCAGGAGTTGGGTGAGGACGAAGGCGTCCTTCCGCTCGGCCGGAATGGCCGCCAGGAGCTCCGCGAGCGCGATGCCGTCCTCGAAGCCGGGAAGCCCCCGGGGCTGGGTGTGTTCGGCCTCCGCCTGCCAGTCGTCGCGGTCGGAGAGACGGGGGCGGGCGGCCGCGTGCCGCAGGCTGTCGACCACGGTCCGCCGGGCTATGGACAGCAGCCACGTACGGGCCGACGAACGCCCCTGGAAGCGGGGCAGCGCGGCGAGCGCGCGGAGGAAGACCTCCTGGGTGAGGTCGTCGGCCGCCTGGCGGTCGGCGCTGAGGTAGGCCACATAGCGCCAGACATCGCGGTGCAGGGCACGGACGAACAGGTCGGCCTTGGCCGGATCGCCGTCCCGGGCCGCCAGCGCGAGCCGGGTCGTCACCGCGTCGGCGGCCGACGAGCGCGCGGAGCGGGGTGAGGTGCTCGATACGTCGAGGAGGGTTTCGTGGGCAGCGGTCATCGCCACAAGTCCTTACGAGGCAAGGGGAACCCGGCGGCGCGCGGACGGCGGCACCGGTGACTGGTACGGCCCGCCGGAACGGCATGGCCGATGCCCGAGCGGCGGACGCCTGTCCGTCGCGCTCGGGGAGCCGGCTGTCAGAGGACAGCGAGTGCCTGTGGAGGACCTCGGGAGACGACGGAACGGGCGAGCAGGAGCCGCCGGGGCGCACGCTCGTCACCCGCGCGGACCGGCCGGACGCGGGGCACGTCCCGCGGTACGGGAACGACCGCCGTGAACAGCAGCCGCAGGGGCCGGAAAAGCCCCATCGGCAGGGCGCGCAGCAGGCGGAACACGGCCCGCTCCCCGTACGCCATCCACAGCCCGCTCAGGAGCGCGGCCAGCAGGTGCGCCGACAGCATGCCCAGGGAGGACGACGACATCTCCGCCATGGCCGCCATGTCTGTCATGTCGTGGGCGGCGGGCGGCTCGGCGGTCCCGTGCCCCATGCCCCCGTGCCCCATGCCCGCGTGGGACATGGCCGCGTGGGACATGGCGGCATGGGACGTGGCCGGGTCGGCGTGAGCCATGGAAGGGTCAGTGGCGACCGGCGATTGGGTCCAGGAGAACACCGTGTGCAGCAGGCCCTGGACGGCGATGGTCGCCGCCGTCACGGCGAACAGCCCGCGTTCGCGCCCCGCAAGGATCCAGGCGAACGAAACGGTACCCGCGAACGCGAGGGTCATCGCCCAACCGGGCACCCCCTGACCCGACATGACGATGTGTCCGGTGGCCGCGAGCAGCACACAGACGGCCGCGAAGATCGCGGCCCGCGCTCCTCGGGAACATCGGCCTGGTGTCATGGCGCGCCCATCCTCGCACCCCCTCCGGCGGCTCGCGGACCGGTACGGCTGTCTGCTGTCGGCTCATGACTACGGGACTGTGGCGCGCCCCACAAGAGCGCCTCGGGAACTTCCTGCACTGCCGCGACGACTCCTTGGGTGCCCGCACGGTGCGAGAGAAGGGACAGTCGGTGAGGACCGCGCTGCTGACGACCGCCATGGCCTTCTCGATGATGCAGCTCTTCCTCATCGGGGCGCTCGGCCCGCGCCTCGTCGACGACCTCGGCGTCTCGGCGACCGTCCTGGGCCTCACCACCACGGTCGGGTTCGGCACGGCCGCCGTCCTCTCGCCCGTCGGCGGCCGGATCGTGGACCGGGTCGGACCCCGGCGCGCGCTCGTGACGCTGCTCGCCGTCTCGGCCGTGGCCCTCGGGCTGATCGGCGCGGCCCCCGGGCCCGCCCTGCTCCTTGCGGCCGTCGCGCTCGGCGGCCTGCCCCAGGCGCTCGCCAACCCGGCGACCAACAAGGCCATCCTGGCCGCCGTCCCGGCCTCGAAGCGGGGCGCGGTGACCGGCGCCAAGCAGTCCGGCGTCCAGCTGGGTGCCTTCGTGGCCGGGCTGCCGCTCGCGGCCGCGGCCGGTCTCGTCGGCTGGCGGGGCGCGGTGGCGCTGGCCGCCGGGGCGGCGCTCCTCGCGGCGGTGTGGGCGTGGCGCACGCTCCCGGCCGACGCACCGCCCGCGCCGGCGTCGATGCCGAGGCCGGATGCTCGTACGTCGCCCGCGCCGCCCGCGCCGCCCGCGTCGTCCGGCCGGCACGTGCCCTGGCTCGCCGCCTTCTCGCTCTTCCTCGGCGCGGGCATCGCCTCCGTCAACACCTACCTCGCCCTCTTCGGCGCCCGGCACCTCGGCCTCGGCCCGACCGTGGCGGGCGCGCTCGTCGCCGTCCTCGGCGTCGCCGGGATCGCCGGCCGGGTCGGCTGGTCCCGGGCCGCCACACCGGGCCGGGCGCCGTGGTTCCCGGGCCTGCTCGCGGGCGGGGCCGTCGCCGCCGCCGTGCTCCTCGCCCTGGCCGTCCGCGTCGAACTCCTCGTCTGGGTGGCGGCCGTGGCGGTGGGCGTCTTCGCCGTCTCCGGCAACGCGGTCTCGATGGTCCTGGTGATGCAGCGCTCCGCGCCCGGCCGCGCCGGGCAGGACTCGGCGCTGGTCGCCGCCGGGTTCTTCGCCGGATTCGCCGTCGGGCCCCCGCTGTTCGGACTGCTCGCGGAGCGGGGCCGGTACGGCCAGGGGTGGTTCCTGGTCGCGGCGGAGTTCGCCGTCGCGGCGGCCGTCGCCCTCGCCTGGGCGCTGCGGGACCGCCGTACGAGAACAGGCGCCTCGGCATGACCGGCGACGGCTGGGCCGAGGACGCCCTCCACCTCCTCCTCCAGCGGGTCACCGTGACCGCCGAGCAGGTGGGCGGTCGCTTCCCCCTGTACGCGGACCCGGCCGACGGCCGCTGGACCACCACCGGGCGGGGGTCGTGGACCGGGGGTTTCTGGGCAGGACTCCTCTGGCTGCGCGCCCGGCACACCGGCCTCCCCGCGCACCGCTCGGCGGCAGCTGCCGCCACCGCCGCGCTCGCCCCCTGGGCCGAGGCCGACACCGCGACCCGAGGGCTCATCCTCTGGTACGGCACAGCCCTGGCCGACGGGGACGCGGCGGCCGGCGCCCTGCGCGACCGCGCCGCGCGGGCCGCCCTCGAAGCCAGGGACCCGGTGCTCGACCTCATCCCGTGGGGCGCGGCGCTCGGCGGCCCCCGGCTGCGGGCGCGTGCGGACGGCGTGCCCGGCCTCGTCCCCCTGCTGGCGTCCGCCGGACCCGAGGGCCGGGCGGCGGCCGCCGCGCACCTGCACCGCCACCTCGACCTGTGCCTGCCCCGCGAGGACACCGGGAGACCCACCCCGGCCTGGCGCTGGGACGAGGTCACGGGCTGGGCCGCCGAGCCCGATCCGGCGCCCGGCTGGACCCGGGGCGAGGCATGGGTCCTCCTGTCCGTCGCGGACGCCTTCTCGCTCGCCCCGGCTACGGGTGTGCTGCCTGCGGCCACCGAACTGCTCCTCGCCCGCTGCGAGTTCCTCACCGGGCCGCTCGTCCCGCCCGCCGACGCCTCCTGCCCCGACGGCCCGCTGGACACCTCCGCCGCCGCCATCACGGCCGTCGCCCTGCTGAAGCTCGCCCGCGTCCCCGGGGCTCCGTGGGCGTCCGCGTGCGCGGCCCGCGCGCGGGCGGTCCTGCACCGGCTGGCACACGCCCATCTCACCGGGCCGGACGGTCCCCGCCCGCCCGGCATGCTCGTCGACGGCTGCTACGACGCCCCCGGCGGTACGGCCGTCCGGCACGAACTCGTGTGGGGCGACTTCTTCCTGGCCCTCGGCCTGGCCGCACTCCTCGGCCGCGCCGACCTCACGCGGGTGTGACCGCAGAGCCCTCACGGCTGCGCAGGACGCGCCGGGCGACGGAGGAGACGTGCAACTCGTCGGGACCGTCGAGTATCCGGGCGGTCCGCCCCGTGCGGAACAGTGCGGGGAGCGGGGTGTCCGGACCCAGCCCCGCGGCGCCGAAGACCTGGACGGCGCGGTCGGCGACGTCCTGGAGCGTGCGGGCCGCCGCCGTCTTCGCGAGCCCCACCTCCACGTGCGCGTCACACCCTTCCGCGACCAGGGCCAGCGCCTCGTGCACGAGCGGCCGCGTGGTCCGCAGGGCCAGGAGCGCCTCGAAGACGTGCTGCTGGACGAGCTGCCGGTCCGCGAGCCGCCCCCGGGCGCCCTGCCGTGCGACGGCCCGCCCGCACAGCAGGTCGAAGGCCCGCTGGGCCTGACCGACCCAGCGCAACGCCCGCAGCGTGCGCCCCAGTTGGAGGCGTTCGCCCGCGACGGCCAGGGCCCGGCCGGCCTCGCCGACGAGCTGGTCCTCGTCGACGTCGACGTGGTCGAACGCGATCTCGTACTGTCCGGCCGAGCCGAGCACGGGCAGCTCGCGCACGACCCGGAAGCCGGGGGAGGTGGTGGGCACGAGGAACAGGGACAGGCCGTCGCGGTCCCCGGCCGCTCCGCTCGTGCGGGCGAGGACGGTGACGAGGGCGGCGTCGCCGGCCTGCGACACGAACCACTTGCGCCCCGTGACGCGCCAGCCGCCACCCGGCCGCGGCTCCGCCCGCGTCGCGGTGAGCGCCGGCTCGGTGCCGGGTGTGTCCGGCTCCGTCATCGCGTAACAGGTGCGGAGGTCACCGGAGACCAGGCCGGGGAGGCAGTCCGCGCGCACCCGGCCGGAACCGTGCCGGGACAGCATCGTCACGTCGAGCAGCGGCGCGGACCCCAGGGCGGCGGGGCCGTGGTCGCTCGCTCCTTCGGCCTCGGCGAGCGAGGCGTAGTCGAGCAACGGGATGCCACCACCGCCCAGTTCGTACGGGAGTGGCAGTGCCCACAGGCCGGCCTCGCGAGCCTCCGCCCGCAGGCGCCGCCGCAGGTCGCCGGCGACCGGCCCGCCGGCGTCGAGCCCGGACTCGCACGGGAACACCCGGTCGCGGACGAAGGCGGTCACCCGCTCCCGCAGCGGCTCGACATCCGCTACGTCATGATCCGTCACCGTTTTCCTCCATCTCGGGAACTCGACAGAACACGCGTCCGACTGTCTGTCCGTGGAAGTGGTCGGGCGCATCGGCCCGCCGGTTCCCGCAACCGTGACGGAAGAGAGGAGAGGCATGGCGCCCCCATCGACCACGACCTCCACCACGTATACGTCGGTACGCCGCCCGCTCGAAGCGCTGCGCTTCGGCATCGAGGGGCCGCCGGCCCTGACCCGGGTCGTGGCCGACCACCTGCGGCGGCTCGGCGCGCGGGCGAGTGACGGGGACGCCGGGGAGATCGTCCTCGGCGGCGGCGGTTTCGCGCCCGTCACGGCCCGCACCGCCTGGGGCGAGCTCGGCTCCGGCATCGAGGACGAGGCCACCGCCCAGGCCGCCACCGGCGTGATGGCCGTGCACGGCCGCCGTCACGGGGCCCCACGCGGCCTCGGCGTCGACTACCTCGCGACCGCCACCGGCGTGCTCACGGTCCAGGGCCTGCTCGCCGCCCTCATCGGCCAGGCGCGGGGCGGTATGGGGAGCCGCATCCCGGTGTCGCACGTGCGTACGACGGCCGACCGCGCGGGCCTGCTCGCCGTGTCCCAGTACCTGGCCGCCGCCGGGGCCGACGAGCAGGAGTCGGTCGAACTCGCCCCGGGCGGACCGCCGTTCACCTCAGCCGACGGTGTCCTCTTCGAGCTGGAGACGCTCGACCCGGGTGCGTGGGCGGCGTTCTGGCGTGTCCTGGACGCGCCCGCCGGGCCGATACGGGCGGGCTGGCGCCCCTTCCAGTTCCGGTACGCCACCGCCTGCGCCCCCTTCCCCGCCGAGCTGCACGACGTGACCCGGCACCACACGTGGGAGCGGATCCGGCGGGCGGCCGGGCAGTCCGGGGCCGAGGTGTGCCGCGTACGCACGCTCGCCGAGCGGGCAGGGGAGGCGGGGGAGCCCGCGGAGGGCGCCGACGCCGACCCGTGGACCCTGACCCCGCTGCGGCCGGGGAACGCCCCCGTCGTCATGCCTCCCGCGCCGGGCCGGCCGCTGGCCGGGCTGACCGTCCTCGAAGCGGGCCGCCGCATCCAAGCACCGCTCGCCGCCCATCTGTTGGGGCTCCTCGGGGCGCGCGTCATCCGCGTCGAACCGCCGGGCGGCGACCCGCTGCGCGGGATGCCGCCCGCCTGCGGCGGGATCTCCGCCCGCTGGCTCGCGCTCAACCGGGGCAAGGAAGCCGTCGAGATCGACATCAAGGCGTCCGGCGACCGGCGCCGCCTGCGCGAACTCGCCGCCGGGGCCGACGTGTTCCTGCACAACTGGGCTCCCGGCAAGGCCGCCGAGCTGCGGCTCGACGCCGAGCACCTCGCCGACGCCAACCCGTCCCTCGTGTACGCGTACACCGGCGGCTGGGCCGGCCGGCCGGCCGACGCCCCCATGGGCACCGACTTCATGGTGCAGGCCCGTACGGCCGTGGGGGACGCGGTCCACCCGGCCGGCGAGCCTCCCGCGCCGTCCCTCATGACGCTGCTCGACGTCCTGGGCGGTCTGCACGGCGCCGAGGCGGTGCTCGCCGGCCTCCTTCTGCGCGAGCGCACCGGCCACGGCGTACGGGTGGAGTCGTCCCTGCTCGGCGCCGCCGACACCCTCCTCGCCCCCGCCCTGGGCGCGGCCGCCACCGGATCCGACCCCCGGCGCCCCGCCGGCTTCCGGCACCCGCTGCCGACCGCCGACGGCTGGATCGCCCCGAGCGACACCTGCGCGGCGGCCGCCGCCGCGTACGACCTGAGCGGGATGTGCACGGAGGACGCCCTCGACCAGCTGCGTTCCCACGGACTGACGGCCACCGGGGTCACCACCGATCTGACCGGCCTCTCCCACGACCCGCGCCTCTCCGGCTCGATCAGCCGGGACGCGCACGGTGCACCAGCCGTTCCCGACCCCTGGAGCCTCGCGTGACCGTCGCCCTGAACGATCTGCTCCCCGCCTCGCTCCGCCGCTCCTGGGCGGCGGACGGCACATGCCCCGACCTGGACGTCTACAGCCTGTACCGGGCGCGTCGGATCGCCGACCCGCACCGCACGGCGCTCGTCGACGCCAAGGGCCCGCTCTGCTACACCGCGCTCGACCGCAAGGCCCGATGTCTGGCCGAGGGCCTGCGCGGGCTCGGCATCGGCCTCGGGGACGTCGTCGCCGTCCAGCTCCCCGACCGGCGCGACGCCGTCGTCGTCGACCTGGCCCTCGCCGCGCTCGGAGCGGTGGCCCTGCCCTTCCCCGTCGGCCGCGGCGCCGCGGAGGCCGCCTGCCTGCTGCGCCGGGCCGAGGCCGTGGCGGTCGTCGCAGCCACGGCACACCGGGGCCGGACGCCCGCGGCCGACCTCGTCGCCCTCGCCCCGGGTGGCCTGCCGACCGTCCGGCACGTGATCGCCGCGGGCCCCGGCACCGCACCCGAGGGAACGATTAGGCTCGCGGCCCTCCTGCGTACGGACCCCACCGGATTCGTCCCGGCCCGCCCCGACCCCGACAGCGCGGCCCGCATCCTCGTCTCCTCCGGCTCGGAGGCGGAGCCGAAGATGGTCGCGTACTCGCACAACGCCCTGGCCGGTGGCCGGGGCAACTTCCTCGCCTCCCTCATGCCCGACGGAGCCCCGCCCCGCGCGCTCTTCCTCGTCCCCCTGGCCTCGGCCTTCGGCTCCAACGGCACGGCCGTCACCCTCGCCCGGCACGGCGGCACCCTCGTCCTCCTCGACCACTTCACACCCGAGGCCGCCCTCGCCGCCGTACGCGACCACGCCCCCACCCACGTCCTCGGCGTCCCCACCATGGTCCGGATGATGCTGGAGGCGCTGGAGCACACGGACGGCCCGCTGCCCGCGCCCACCGCGCTCGTCGTGGGCGGCGCCCCTCTCGACGAGGTCACCGCCGCGGCGGCCGCCGAGGCGTTCGGCTGCCCCGTCGTCAACCTGTACGGGTCGGCCGACGGCGTCAACTGCCACACCGGACTGGGCCGTTCCGTGCCGCCCACCGCCCGCTCCGGCGTCGTCGCGGGCCGGCCCGACCCCCGGGTGGCGGAGATCCGCATCGCCGACCCCGACACCCACGAGCCCCTGCCCGACGGGCGGATCGGCGAGATCGTCTCCCGTGGCCCCATGACCCCGCTCTGCTACGTGGCCTCCCCGGACCTCGACGCCCGCTACCGCACCTCCGAGGGCTGGGTCCGCACCGGCGACCTCGGCCTCCTCGACGAGGAGGGCGTCCTCCACGTCGTGGGCCGCCTCAAGGACGTGGTGATCCGCGGCGGCGCGAACATCAGCCCGGCCGAGGTCGAGCGCGCACTCGTCGCCCACCCGGGGGTGAGGGACGTGGTGTGCGTGGGCGTCCCCGACCCGCTGATGGGGGAGCGGCTCGCCGCCTGCCTGGTGACCAAGGGCGGGCGGGTGCCGAGCCTGGCCGAGCTGGGCACGTACCTGACCGGACGCGGGCTCGACCGGCACAAGCATCCCGAGCACCTGCTCGTCCTGCCCGAACTGCCGCTCACCGCCGCGGGGAAGCCGGACCGCACGGCCCTGCGGGACCGGATCGCGGAGGAGCGGGCCACCACCCTCGTCAGGGCGTGACGGCACGGACGGAGGAGAGCCGCGCGGGTCGGCTCTCCTCCGTACCGGTCAGACCCCGCCCATCGCCTTCTTCAGCTCGGCCGCCGCATCCCGGTACACCTTGAGCAAGTCCAGGTCCTCGCCCGGGTAGTTCACGATCCCGACCTGCTTCGCGCCCGAGTCCGGCAGCACCGTGCCCGTCGACATGTGCGCGTTGTCGAGGACGAGCGCGGGCTTCTTCGCCGAGAGGGAGGCCAGTTGGGCGGGGGTGACCGGCTCGGGGCCGTACGTCCCCACCGTCGTGGCCCCGGCGAGGCCCGCCGCCCACGCGGTGAAGACCTGACTGACGACCGAGGGCCTCTTCCCGTCCGGCCAGGCGGCCTTGAGCTCGCCGTTCAGCTTCGCCACCTCGTCGTCGAGGCGGGTCTTCCACCGCGAGGCCGTGTCCTTCGTGCCGAACAGGCCGCCCAGCCGGGCGACTTCGGCTCCGGCCTTGGCCGGGTCGTTGTCGAGGTTCACCTCGACGAGCTTCGCCTTCGAGCCCGCCGCCTCCTTGATCTTCGCCGCGTACGGCTCGAAGGGCGCGTACAGCACGAAGTCGGCCTTCGCGACGGCCGCCAGGTCCGAGGGCTTCGGGTCGTAGTCCGGCGCGTGGTGCACCGACCGCGGCACGATCACCGTGACGTCCTCGGCCCCGGCGGCCTTGGCGAAGGCCCCCTCCCAGGTGGTCGTCACGACCACGACGGGCTTGCGGCCGGCGGCCTTCTGATCCGGCGCGGGGGTGGATTCGGTGCCGCATCCGGTGGCGAGGGGCAGCGCCGCGCTCAGTGCGAGGACGGAAACGAGACGGGTGGTACGGACGCGGTTGCGCGCCATGAGCGGTTTCTCCGTTCGGGAATGAGGTGCGCGGCGAGGACGACCGCCCCCGCCGTCAGGACGAGGACCGGGCCCGGAGGCCAGTCCAGCCACAGGGCCAGCAGGAAGCCCGTCAGATTGACCGCGACGCCGATGCCGACCGCCCACACGGTGATCGACCACAGCGAGCGGCCCAGCCGGCGCGCGGCCAGCGCGGGCAGCAGGGTCAGGGCGTCGACGAGGAGGGCGCCGGTCAGCTTGATGGCCCCGGCGACCGACACCGCGACGAGGACGAGGAGCGCCGTGGTGAGGAAGCGGACCGGTACGCCCGAGCAGTGGGCGAGCTCCCGGTCGTACAGCAGCAGCGCCACCTCGCGGCGCCGCCACCAGAACAGGGACGGCACGACCACGGCGAGGACACCCAGGACCACGAGGTCGGGGGTGCCGACCGAGAGGATCGACCCCCACAGCAGGGCGAACGCCCCGGAGGCGTTGACCCCGGAGACGGCGAGGACGAGCAGCGCGGCGGCGATCGCCAGGCTCATCAGCAGGCCCATCGCCCCCGAGAGCCCGTCCGGCGTCCGTGCCAGCGGAGCGATCCCCGCTCCCGACAGGGCGCACGCGACGAGCGCGCACAGCATCGGATCGAGCCCGGTCAGCAGCCCCACCGCGATACCGAGGAGCGCCACGTGCATCATCGCGAACCGCACCGGCATGATGTCGAGCCCCACGATGACGACGCCGATGACCGGCAGGCCGACGGCCGCGAGGAGCAGGGCGAGCCCGGCCCGCTGCACCGGTACGAGCTGGAGCACGGCGCCGAGGTCGGCGGTCGCGAGCGCGTTCACCGCACCTCCCGCAGCCGGCCGGCGGCCATCTCCAGGACCCGGTCGCACCGCGCGGCGAGCGCCCGGTCGTGGGTCACGACGACGAGCGTGACGGGCAGCGCCGTCAGCACGCCGGCCGCCTCCTCCTGGCCGCCGAAGTCGAGGGCGGCGGTCGGCTCGTCGGCCAGGAGTACCTGCGCTCCGGCCGCCACACAGCCGATCGCCCGTGCCAGGTACATGCGTTGCAGCTGCCCGCCGGACAGGGTGTCCACGGGCCTCCCGGTCAGCGCGCCGACGCCCAGCAGCTCCGCGGCTGCGGCCGCCTCGGCCGCCGCCCCGCTGCTCGCGAGGAGTTCGTCCCCGCGCAGCGGGAACCGACCGGCGACCGGCTTCTGCGGGATCCACGCACAGGACCGGCGCCGCCACGCCCAGTCGGCGGCCGACCGGGCCTCGCGGCCGCCGACCTCGATCGTGCCGCTCGTCCGCCGGTGCAGCCCGAGGACGGCGCGGAGCAGCGTCGTCTTCCCGGAGCCGTTCGTCCCGGTCAGCGCGACGCGTTCACCGGCGGCGATCTCCAGGTCGACGCCCGTGACCGCCTCGGCGCGGCCGTGCCGGCAGGCGACTCCGCGCATGCGTAGGTCGAGTCCGCCCATCCTCTGCCCTTCGACGATCCTGCACGATCTGCACCGATGTGGTCAGGAAGTCGGACGAGAGGCGGGCTGGGTTCCCGCCGCCGGCGGGAAAGACGTCGGACGACTCGGCCGACGTCAGCCGGCGTCAGTCGACGTCAGCCGACGTGGACGCGCGGGCGGCGGTCCCGGTCCGGTTCCGCTTCCCGGAGGACCTCGCGGGTGACCGGGGCGACCTCGCCCTGGCCGAGGAGGAAGAAGCGGAGGAAGTTGGCGAACGGATTGCCCTCGGTCCACTCGAAGTAGATGTGCGGGCGGGTGCCGGTGGTGTCCCGGGCGTGGAGGAGGAGGGCGGCGAGGCCGTTGGGGATGGAGGAGGACTCGATGGTGAGGACGCGGTAGCGCCCGTGCAGGACCTCGCCCCGTACGGTCAGACCGGCCTCGAACTCGGACGGGTCGGTGACCGTCACCTCGACGAAGACGAAGTCCTCGGAGGTCGGGATGTCGTTGTCGGCGCGGATCTGCTCGATCTTCTCGCGGTACTCGGCGATGTCGCGGCGGTCGGGTTCGTTGGCGATGAACCGGGGCGTGCGGTGGGAGATGTCGCGGACGAACCGCTCGGCCAGCTCGTCCAGCTCGACGTGCGTGACGCGCAGCTCGAAGGCGCGGCCGAGGCGGGAGAGGAGGGAGATGAGGATGATGCCGGCGATGAAGCAGGCACCGATCTTCACGCCGTCGGGGCGCTCGATCACGTTCAGGACGGTGGTGTAGAGGAAGACGGCGGAGATGACGCCGAAACCGATCGTCCAGCCGCGCTGACGGGCCTTGCGCGCAGCGATGGTCACGGCGATGGCGGCCGAGCAGATCAGGACGAGGACACCGGTGGCGTACGCGCCGCCCTGGGCGTCGACGTCGGCGTCGAAGATCCACGTGACCAGGAACGCGACCAGGGTGAAGACGATGACCATGGGGCGCACGGCCCGCGCCCAGTGCGGGGCCATGCCGTACTTGGGCAGGTAGCGGGGCATCAGGTTGAGCAGACCGGCCATGGCCGAGGCACCGGCGAACCACAGGATGGCGATGGTCGAGGCGTCGTAGACCGTGCCGAAGGTGTTGCCGAGGTACTCGTGGGCGAGGTAGGCGAGCGCGCGGCCGTTGGCGTCGCCGCCGGACTCGAACTCCTCGTGGGGGATGAGGACGGTGGTGATGAAGCTCGTACTGATCAGGAAGACGCTCATGATCAGCGCGGCCGTCGTCAGGAGCTTCTTGGTGTCCCGGATGCGGCCGGCGGGGTGGGCCTCGGTGTCACCCGGGTCGCCCTTGACGTGCGGCATGACGGCGACACCGGTCTCGAAGCCCGACAGGCCGAGCGCGAGCTTGGGGAAGACGAGCAGGGCGACGCCGATCATCGCGAACACGTTGCCGTGTTCGGCGGTCAGCGCGGCGCTCCAGTCCGTCACCACGTGCCCCTCGGTGATCACGTGCCACAGGCCGGTGACGACCACCACGGCGTTGAGCGCGAGATAGACCCCGACGAGGGCGACGGCGACCCCGATCGCCTCCAGGAAGCCCTTGAGGAACACCGCGCCGAGCAGGGCGATCAGAACGAGCGTGATGACCATCTGCTTGCTGTGCAGCGCCTCTTCGAGGTGCGGGTTCTCCACCAGGTGGGTGGAGGCGTCCGCCGCGGAGAGCGTGATGGTGATGAGGAAGTCCGTCGCGGCGAAGCCCAGCAGGGTGAGGACGAACAGCTTGCCCTTCCAGAAGGACAGCAGCCGCGACAGCATCGCGATCGACCCCTCGCCGCGCGGGCTCTCCTCGGCGACCCGGCGGTAGACGGGCAGGGCGCCGGCGAGGGTCACGACGACGAGGACGACGGTCGCGATGGGGGAGAGGAGACCGGCCGCGAGGGCGGCGATGCCGGGCTGATATCCGAGTGTCGAGAAGTAGTCGACACCGGTCAGACACATCACCCGCCACCAGCGCTGCCCCGCGTGCCCGCTGTCCGGCGCCGCCTCCTTGGGCCGGGAAGGCTTGCCCTTCCCCATGTCGGAGAGGCCCTCCAGCATCCACGCGCGCAATCGTCCGGTGCGCGTGTCGTTCGTGGTGGCCATGGGGGTGCTCCTGGGGTGCTGCTCGATGAGGGGGGATTTCCGGCCATCGCACGGATGGCCGAGCCAGCGTATGCACGGGGTGTGCGACGGGCCTGGGCGGGCGCGTCAGGAAAGCGTCAAGATGCCCTCGTACGGAGGCGGACGGGCCGAAACCGGGCACGGCGCCCGCGCAGACGCCTGCGCAGGCGTCTGCGAGAGGGAGGCGCGGCGTATGTGCGGCGTATGCGTCCCGCCTCGTTCCGTCAGGGCCGCGTCAGGGGGGACCAGGGACCGGCGATCACCGGGCATAGCGTCGAAGAGCACCCCCGGCGCGACCGTGCTGGGGACCGTGTTTCGCTCCTCGGGAGGAACCGATGGCAGACGCTCTGTTCGGAGACGACGCCGAACCCTTCAAACAGCCCCTGTCCGGACGACTCTGCGTGCCCGTCCGGCCGTGCGCCGGCGGCTGGGCGACCCGGCTCTTCCGGACGCCGGCCGGCGGCAGGACCGCCGTCGCCTTCACGGATCCGGGACGGTTGAGGGCGGTCCTCGGGGCCACTCAGCCGTGGGTCCTCCTCGCGGAACCGGCGCTGCGCGCGCTCACGGAGCCGCTGGGCGTCCACGCGCTGAGGATCGACCCGGCGTTCTCGGCCCCGGCCCCGGCCTTGGTACCCGTCTCGGCCCCGGCTCTGGTCCCGGTCGGTGCGGCAAGCCCGAAGCCGCGGCCAAAGGCGGAGCTCAAACCGAGCCAGAGGCCGAGCCCGAAGCCGGCTCCCGCCCCCGTGGCCGACCCGCGCCCGTTCACGTTCACCGCGCTCGCGAGCTGAAGGGAGCCTCGGAGATGACCACTCTGCCCCTGCCCGCCCCTGCCACGGCCCCGTCCGGCACTCCCGGCTCCCCCGGAACCGCGCCCGTCGACGCGCTCTCCGTCTGGCCCGCCACCACCACCGAGCGGCCTCACGGACAGCTCCTCGTCGGCGGCGTACCGCTCACCGAGATCGCCGAGGGCCATGGCACTCCCGTCTACGTCCTCGACGAGGCCGAGGTCCGCGAGCGCTGCCGCACCTACCGCACGGCCTTCCCCGAGGCCGAGATCCACTACGCGGCCAAGGCCTTCCTGTGCCGTGCCCTGGCCCACTGGGTCGAGGAGGAGGGGCTCGGCCTCGACGTGTGCTCCGCCGGGGAGCTGGAGCTCGCCGTCACCACCGGTTTTCCGGCCGAGCGGATCCTGCTCCACGGCAACGCCAAGTCCCCGCAGGACCTGGAGACCGCGCTCCGCCTCGGCGTGGGCCGGATCGTCATCGACACCCCCGCCGAGATCGCCCGGATCGCCGCGGCGGTCGGCACCGACGGCCGCCAGAAGGTCATGGTCCGGGTGACGCCGGGCATCAGCGCGGGCGGCCACCGGAAGATCCGTACGGGCTCGGACGACCAGAAGTTCGGCCTCTCCCTCCGGGACGGCCACGCCCAGCACGCCATTGCCCGCGTCCTCGACCAGCCGCATCTCGAACTCACCGGCATCCACTGCCATCTGGGCTCGCAGATCGCGGACGTCAAGCCGTACCTGGTGGCCGTGCGACGGCTCGTCGGCCTCATGGCCAGGGTCCGCGACGCCCACGGGGTCACGCTCCCCGAGCTCGACCTCGGCGGCGGCCACGGCGTCGCCTACCGCCCCGGCGAGCCCGCCCTCGACCTGACCACCCTGGCCCGCAAGGTGCGCGCCGAACTCGCCGAGAGCTGCGCGGCGGCCGGACTTCCCGTCCCGCGCCTGATCATCGAACCGGGGCGGGCCGTCGTCGGCCCCGCCGGGGTCGCGGTCTACCGGGTCCTCGTGGTGAAGCGCACGCCGGGCCGCACCTTCGTGGCCGTGGACGGCGGGATGAGCGACAACCCGCGCCCCGCGCTGTACGGAGTGCGGTACACGCCCCGCCTCATCGGCCGCCACTCGGGCGCCGGTGCCGAGCGCGTGACGGTCGTCGGCCGGCACTGCGAGGCCGGGGACGTCCTGGCCGAGGACGTCCCGCTGCCCGCCGACATCCGCCCCGGCGACCTCCTCGCGCTGCCGGTGGCGGGCGCGTACCACCTGTCGATGGCGTCCGCGTACAACCTCGTGGGCCGCCCGCCGGTGGTCGCCGTCCTCGACGGCCGCGCCCGGCTCCTCGTCCGCCGGGAGACCCTGGCCGACCTCCGAGCCCGCGACGTCGGCCTCTGAGGCCCGGCCTCCTCAGGGATCCGTCAAAGACCCCTCCGAGTGGGCGCTGTGCCGATTGACGCGGCGGGCGAGCCGGTCGAGGTCCTTCGCGCCCTCCCGCAGCGTGCCGCGGGCGTGGGAGGAGCGTGCGCCGTCCTCCAGGAGCAGCCAGAGCCGCGGGTTGGCGAGGAGGACGCGCAGCTCGATCCGGGCCCGGCCGCCGTCCGTGTCGACGAGGTCGACGCGCTGTTCGACGCCGGTGGGCCAGCGGACCGCGGCGAGCCGGTCGGTGCGTACGGTACGGCGGGTCCACAGGCCCCGGACGGCGACCCGGCCCGGGGCCGCGACGACCCGGTCGGGCAGCAGGATCACGAAGAGCGCGACGGAGAGCGCGATCCACAGCAGTGTGCTCGTCAGGGTCAGGCCGTCGTCCCCGGCGTCCACGGCCAGGGACACGGCTTGCAGCAGCCCGGCGCAGCCGGCGGCGGCCCGGGCGTCGCGGGCCCACTCGGTGTCGTGCACAGTGCGGTCGTCGCGCTCCGACGGCGGAACGAATCGTTGCTCCATGGCACGGACGCTAGGACGGCGGCCGACCCGTGTGACTCCGCCTTGACGCGGTACCTATGCGGCCGCCGCCGACCTTGACGCGGGGCTGACGGGACTGACGGGTCCGGCGACGTGGTGGACGTACTCGTGCGCGAGCCGGAAGCCGGCGGTCCAGGCGAGGAGGCGGCTGGGCCGGTTGTCGCGGGAGCAGCTCCAGCCGGCGAGCCGGCCGCGCGCCGCGATGTCGGCCGTCAGCCCGGACACGCAGGCCAGGGCGAGGTGCTGACGGCGCTCCTCGGGCGAGGTGGCGCAGGCGACGTCCTCGTAGCGGCTGCCGACGAACCGGCTGCACGCCACGGCGACGACCCGGCCCTTGCGCACCGCCACCCAGCCCGCGCCCGACGCGGCGAGGGCGGCGGGTCCTTCCCAACTCCCGTGGATCCAGGCCATGGACGGGTCGAGCGCGGCGAGCGCCGGGCCGTCCTCGGGGGTGAGGCGGCGCACGGTCACGCCCCGGGGGACGCGCGGCGCGACGGCCACGGCGCGGTGGAGGTAGAGCATCTGCTCCCATGGGACGAGCTGCTCGAAGGCGGCTTCGAGGACGGGGACGAAGCGGCGGGACGTGTCGACGTAGTGCCGGGCGAGCGGGGCCAGTTCGTCCGGGGTGACGGCGCTGGGATCGCCGGCCAGGAGGGCGTGTCCGCCGCACGTCACCGCCACCACGCGGGGCTTCTCGGCCCGGTCGGTCCACCACTGGCCGTGGCCGGTGGCGAGGACGTGCTCGGCGAGGGCCCCGGTGCCGGGCGCGCCGGACAGGAACACGCGGGCGGGAGCGGGTGGTTGGTGGGACGAGTGGGAGATCACGGCACCTCCTGGTGCGGAAGGCGGGCGGAGGAACAAAGCGGGGGCGGCCCGGGTGCGGGCCGCCCCCGGGGGGTTCAGCGAGCCCCGGCCCTGCGGCCGTGGTTCGCCTTCTTCTTGCGGCGGTCCTTCTTCTTGCGTGCGCGCTTCGACATGGCGGTACGGGTTCCTTTCAGGCCGTCAGGCGGACTGGCCGACGAGGAGGTCGGCGAGCTTGGTGAGGCGCTTGACGGTGCGGGGCTCGGAGGCGGCGGCCGCGGGGGCGACCCGGTGATCGCGGTCGTAGTAGGCGCCGTTGACGATCTCGACGGCCGGGTCGCAGAGCCGCACGACGTGCGCGGCGCCCTCGGCCGGCGCGACGCCCTCGTGGGCGTACAGGGGGAGGAGGCTGGTGGTGCAGATGCCGGGGTGGACGGAGACGGCGGTGACCCGCGGGTCGGCCGCGAAGACCGTCAGAGCGAGCTGCGACTGGGCGTAGGCGGCGAGGCGCGAGTAGCGGCGGACCCGGTTGGGGTCGTTCCACGCGATGGAGCCGGTGCGGTGCAGCGAGGACGAGACGTTGACGACCCGGCCGCCGGGGTCGGTGGTCAGCGCCGGTTCGAGCAGGTGCGTGAGCAGGTAGTGCGCGAGGAAGTTGACCTGGAACGCGATCTCGTTGCCGTCGGCCGTGACGGTGTGCCGCTCGGGCGCCGCCATGCCCGCGTTGTTGACGAGCACGTCGAGGTGCGGGTGTTCGGCGAGGACCCGTGCGGCGAGCTGCTCGACCTCCTCCAGGCGGGTGAAGTCCGCGCCGAACGCGCACAGTCGGGACCCGTCGACGTCGGCGAGGGTGACGAGCCGGTCGGTGGCGGCGTGCGCCTCCTCGGCCGTGCGGCCGTGGACGAGCACCGTCGCGCCGCGTTCGGCGAGGAGTCGCGCGGTCTGGTAGCCGATACCGGAGGTGGCACCGGTCACCAGGACGGTACGGGAGGAAAGGTCGGATACGGACATGACTGGTCAGTCCCTCAAGGGTGAAGAGTGTGGATCGGGTACGCGGACGGGGCGTCGGACAGTGATGTCACGACGCCCCGTGGCAGAGCCGGAGACGGTCAGCGGCGGGCGGACGTCTCCGGACAGCGGGGCTCACGACGGGGCGCCCGATGGGGCGGCCGGTCGGTCAGGAGCCACGCGCTGTTCATGCTGTCCATCGAACCCGAGCCGGCGGGAGGCGACAAGCCCGACGGGCCTTCCCTGACGCCCCCCTGACGACGGATCACCCCAGGCCGGGGATGGTGGAGACGACGAGGTCGATGACCTTGATGCCGAGGAAGGGCAGGACGAGGCCACCGAGCCCGTACACGGCCAGGTTGCGACGCAGCAGGTCGTGCGCGGAGCTCGGGCGGTAGCGGACGCCCCGCAGCGCGAGCGGGATGAGCGCCACGATGATCAGGGCGTTGAAGATGATGGCCGACGTGATGGCCGACGTCGGGCTGTGCAGCCCCATGATGTTCAGCGCTTCGAGCCCCGGGTAGGCGCCGGCGAACATGGCCGGGATGATCGCGAAGTACTTCGCGACGTCGTTGGTGATCGAGAAGGTCGTCAAGGCGCCCCGGGTGATGAGGAGTTGCTTGCCGATCTCGACGATCTCGATGAGCTTGGTCGGGTTGGAGTCGAGGTCGACCATGTTGCCGGCCTCCTTCGCGGCCGATGTGCCCGTGTTCATGGCGACACCGACATCCGCCTGGGCGAGCGCGGGGGCGTCGTTGGTGCCGTCGCCCGTCATGGCGACGAGCTTGCCGCCCTCCTGCTCCCGCTTGATGAGCGCGAGCTTGTCCTCCGGGGTCGCCTCGGCCAGATAGTCGTCGACCCCGGCCTCGTGGGCGATGGCGCGCGCGGTGAGCGGATTGTCGCCGGTGATCATCACCGTACGGATGCCCATCCGCCGCAGCTCCGCGAACCGCTCCTTGATGCCGTCCTTCACCACGTCCTTGAGGTGGACGATCCCGAGGACCCGTGGTCCGTCCCAGTCGTTGACGGCCACCAGGAGCGGGGTGCCGCCGGCGCCCGAGATCTGGTCGCTCCAGGCGCGCGCCTCGCCCGGCACCTTCCCGCCGTACATCTCGACCCAGGCGATGACCTGCGCCGACGCACCCTTGCGGAGATGGCAGACGGCGCCGTTGTCCCAGCGCAGGTCGACGCCGCTCATCCGGGTCTGCGCGCTGAACTCGACGAACCGGGCGTTCGCGAGCTCGCCCTCGGCCGGCGCCCGCAGCCCGTACCGCTCCTTGGCCAGGACGACCACGGACCGGCCCTCGGGCGTCTCGTCGGTCAGGGAGGCGAGCTGCGCGGCGTTCGCGAGCCGGGCCTCGTCGACGCCCGGCAGCGGGACGAAGTCGGCGGCCTCCCGGTTCCCCAGGGTGATCGTCCCGGTCTTGTCGAGGAGCAGGGTGCCGATGTCGCCGGCGGCCTCGACCGCGCGGCCCGACATGGCGAGGACGTTGCGCTGCACGAGCCGGTCCATGCCGGCGATGCCGATCGCCGAGAGCAGCGCGCCGATGGTCGTCGGGATCAGGGTCACGAGCAGGGCGACGAGCACGGTGGTGGAGGGCAGGGCCCCGGCGTACGCGGCCATCGGCTGGATCGCCACGACCACCAGGACGAAGACGACGGTGAGGGCGGCGAGCAGGATGTTCAGTGCGATCTCGTTCGGCGTCTTCTGCCGTGAGGCGCCCTCGACGAGGGCGATCATCCGGTCCATGAAGGAGTGGCCGGGGCGGGAGGTGACCCGTACGACGATCCGGTCCGAGAGGACCGTCGTCCCGCCCGTGACCCCCGACCGGTCGCCGCCCGACTCCCGGATGACCGGCGCGGACTCGCCGGTCACGGCGGACTCGTCGACCGCCGCGACGCCGTCGACGACGTCGCCGTCGGCCGGGACCAGCTCGCCCGCCTCGACGAGCACGAAGTCGAAGAGCCGCAGGTCGGTGGCGGCGACGGCCTCCGTCTCCGCCCGGTCGAGGTCCGTCCCGTACCGCCAGTGCCGCAGCCGCAGCGCCACCGTGTCCGTACGCGCCCGGCGCAGCGACTCGGCCTGGGCCTTGCCGCGGCCCTCCGCCACCGCCTCGGCGAGGTTCGCGAAGATCACCGTCAGCCACAGCCAGACGCTGATCACCCAGGTGAACACCGACGGGTTGACCAGCGCCGACAGCGTCGTGAGCACCGAACCGACCCCGACGACGAACAGCACGGGATTGCGCACCAGGGTCCGCGGATGCAGCTTGCGCACGGCCTCCGGGAAGCACGTCACCAGCTGTACGGGATCGAGCAGGCCGCTGCTCCGCGCGGAGCGCCGCCGCTTGGGCGTGGGGGCCGGGTTGCGGGGCGGACCGGTCCCCGCGGGCGGGGCGATCGGGCCGGTCGGACCGGTCGGCATCAGGGAAGCGGAGGGCGCCTGCTGGGGCGCGCGGGAATGCATCGCGGAAGACCTTCTGATAGCCCGACCGCCCGTCCGCCCGATCGGCGCAGGCCGGGAGAGCCGGGAGAGCACGGCAGGGGTGTCCTCGTCCGCGTCCCGTGGGCGCCGGAAGGTTCTCCGGGCACCCACAGGGCGGCTGCGGACGGACAGCGCCGCTCGGGAAGCGGGGGCGCGGCAGCCGGATGGGTGTGCTGCCGCGCCCCCGCGGTCCGGGGACGATCAGGCCACTGACGTCCACGGCCGGTGAGCGACCGAGAAGCACGCTAGGCCCACCGGGCGGCGGAGGCCGCCTCGGAACACCCGAATTGACGCCCCCCTGACGGACGTTGGGGAGACACGTCAAGACCCCGTCAGAGACCCGTCAAGGTGCTCGTAGGGACGCCGCTCAGCGGGTTTCCTCCCCACAGGGACACCGATCGGCCTTCGGCCGGGAATCACCAGGGAGTGGTCGCATGAGTGTGGAGAAGATCGTCGGACTGATCGTGGCCGTCTGCCTCGTCGGCTACCTGGTGGCCGCGCTGATCCGCCCGGAGAAGTTCTGAACCCTCCCGCGCCGTCGCAGCCCGCCGACCCGGAGATCCGTCCGGGGAGGCTCAAGGTCTTCGTCGGTGCCGCCACCGGGGTCGGCAAGACCTGCCGGATGCTGGACGAGGGCCGCCGCAGAGCCGCGCGCGGAGCCGACGTCGTCGTCGGCGTCGCCGCATGCCGCGGCCGCCCCCACACCGCGTCGCTGCTCGCCGGCCTGGACACCCTGGAGCCCGCCCGCGGGGTCCACGCCGGCCGCCCCGAACTCGACCTCGACCGCGCCCTGCGCCGCGCCCCCGGTCTGCTCCTCGTCGACGACCTCGCCCACACCAACGCCCCGGGCCACCGCAACACCCACCGCTGGCAGGACATCGAGGAACTCCTCGCCGCCGGCATCGACGTCGCCACCACGGTCGACATCCAGCACCTGGAGTCGCTCGGCGACGTCGTCGAGAAGATCACCGGAGTGCCGCAGGACGAGACCGTCCCCGACGCCGTCGTCCGCCGCGCCGACCGGATCGAGCTCGTGGACATGGACCCGCAGGAACTGCGGCGCCGGATGGCCCACGGCAACATACGCCCGCCCGAGGAGGTCGACGCCGCCCTCGCCAGCCAATTCCGTACGGGCAACCTCACCGCCCTGCGCGAACTCGCCCTCCTCTGGGTCGCCGACCGCGTCGACGAGGCCCTGCGGAGGTACCGCTCCGAGCGCGGCATCGGCGGGGTGTGGGAGATCCGCGAACGGATCGTCGTCGCCCTCACCGGCGGCCCCGAGGGCGACACCCTGATCCGGCGCGCGAGCCGCATCGCCGCCCGGACCGCCCAGGGCCGGCTGCTCGCCGTGCACGTCGTCCGCAGCGACGGCCTCGCGGCGGGCACCTCGTCCGCCGCCCTCGCCCGCCAGCGGCGGCTCGCGGAGAGCCTCGGCGGCAGCTACCACACCGTCGTCGGGGACGACGTCCCCACGGCGCTCGTGGAGTTCGCCCGTGCCGAGAACGCCACCCAGCTCGTCCTCGGCACCAGCAGACGCCGCCGCCTCGAACGCTTCCTGACCGGCCGCGGCATCGGCGAGACGACCGTCGCGCTCTCCGGCGACATCGACGTCCACACGGTCACCCACGAGCGGGCCGGTCACGGCCGCCTCCTCCCGTACCGCCGCCGTACGCTGCCGGCCTGGCGCCGCATCGCAGGACCGGTCGCGGGGCTCGTCCTGCCGGTCCTGCTCACGCTGCTCCTCGACCGCACGCGGGGCGTGTTCAACCTGACCAGCGAGGCGCTCCTGTTCCTCGTCACCGTCGTCGGCGTCGCCTGTCTCGGCGGGGTCGTCTCGGCGCTGGTCGCCGCCGTCGCCGCGTCGCTCCTGCTGAACTACTGGTTCATCCCGCCCGAGGGCGCCTTCACCTTCGCCGACGCCGACAACATGCTCGCCCTCGGCGTGTTCGTCCTCGTCGCCGCCGTCGTGGCCGGCGCCGTCGACCGGTCCCTCCGGCTGTCCCGGCGCGCGGCCCGGGCCACCGCCGAGGCCGAGATCCTCTCCTCGCTCGCCGGGTCGGTCGTGCGCGGCGACCACACGGTGCCCGCCCTGCTCGCCCGTACCCGCGAGATCTTCGGCGCCGAATCCGCCGAGCTCGTCGACTCCGCCGACCTCGCCGCCGTCACCCGGCTCACCGCCGCGCACCCGGACGATCCGGCGGTCAGCCAAGTGGCCGTCGGAGACGGCCGGTTCCTGGTCCTGCGCGGCCGGCCCCTGCCGTCCTCCGAGCGTCGCGTCCTCGCGGCCCTCGCCGCCCACGTCACCGCGGCCGCCGAACACGCCCGGCTCGCGGAGGCCGCCGCCCTGGTGGAACCCGTACGGGCCGCCGACCGGATGCGGACGGCCCTCCTCGCCGCCGTCAGCCACGACCTGCGCACGCCCCTCGCCGCCGGCTGGGCCGCCGTCGCCTCCCTGCGCAGCACCGACGTGGAGTTCACCCCGGACGAGCGCGACGAGCTCCTCGCCACCGCCGACGAGTCCATGGCCCGACTGGCCCGGCTCATCGAGAACCTCCTCGACATGAGCCGCCTCCAGGCGGGCGCCCTGAACCTCTCGCTCCGCGCCACGGCCCTGGAGGAGGTCCTCGCCGCCGCCCTCGACGCCCTGCCGCCCGACGCGCCCCGGCCCGTCCTGCGCGGCCTGGAGCAGGCCCCGCCGGTCTTCGCCGACCCTCCGCTCCTGGAGCGGGTGATCGCCAACCTGGTGGGCAACGCCAGCCGGTACGCCCCGCCCGCCCACCCCGTCCTGCTCACCGCGAGCGTGCTCGCCGGCCGGGTGGAGCTCCGGATCGTGGACCGCGGCCCCGGACTGTCCCAAGGCGACCGGGAGCGGGTCTTCGAACCGTTCCAGCGCCTGGGCGACACCGACAACACCACGGGCGTCGGCCTCGGCCTGGCGCTCTCCCGCGGCCTCACCGAGGCCATGTCCGGCACGCTGACCCCGGAGGACACCCCGGGCGGCGGCCTGACCATGGTCGTCTCGCTGCCCTGCGCGGTCTGAGAGCCCCGCATCCAAGTCTGTCGCGTAGGGGACGCGTCAAGAGCGCGCTGCGGGACGTATGGGGGGCGTTAACGGAAGCCGCCACCTGGCTGGAAGGCGGTTTGCTCATCTCGTCCGAGAATCCGTTCTTCACTCAGGAGCTCACGATGGCCGACCTGGCCTTCGTCGCCACCACGGTCGCGATCTTCGCGCTGGTGGCCTTCATCGCCAAGGGGGTGGCCAAGCTGTGAATGCCGAAAACATCATCGGTCTGCTGGTGGCCGCCGGCCTCCTCGGCTATCTCGTCCTCGCCCTCGTCAAGCCGGAGAGGTTCTGAGGTACGACCATGAGTCCTGTTCTTGCTGGGGTTCTCCAGCTCCTCGCACTGATCGTCGCGCTGGGCCTCTCGTACCGCCCGCTGGGCGACTACATGGCCCGGGTCTACTCCTCGGACAAGCACCTGCGGGTCGAGAAGTGGATCTACAAGGGCATCGGCGCGAATCCGACCGTCGAGATGCGGTGGCCCGCCTACCTGCGCGGTGTCCTCGCCTTCTCCGCCGTGAGCGTCCTCTTCCTCTACCTGCTCCAGCGGCTCCAGGGCTCGCTGCCCGGCTCGCTGGGCTTCGTCTCGATCGACCCGGACCAGGCGTTCAACACCGCCGCCTCGTTCGTGGCGAACACCAACTGGCAGTCGTACTACGGCGAGCAGGCCATGGGCCACGTCGTGCAGACCGGCGGCCTCGCGGTGCAGAACTTCGTCTCGGCGGCGGTGGGGATCGCCGTGGCGGTCGCCCTCGTCCGCGGCTTCGCCCGCTCCCGTACCGGTGAGCTGGGCAACTTCTGGTCCGACCTGGTCCGCGGCACCGTCCGCATCCTGCTGCCGATCTCCGTGATCGGCGCGCTCGTCCTCGTCGCCACCGGCGCGATCCAGAACTTCGCGGGCATCCACGAGGTCGGCCAGTTCATGGGCGGCACGCAGCAGTGGAACGGCGGGGCCGTGGCCTCGCAAGAGGTCATCAAGGAGCTGGGCACGAACGGCGGCGGTTACTTCAACGCCAACTCGGCCCACCCCTTCGAGAACCCCAACCCGCTCTCGAACCTCTTCGAGATCTACCTGATCCTGGTCATCCCGTTCGCCCTGACCCGCACCTTCGGCCGCATGGTCGGCTCGATCAAGCAGGGGTACGCGATCCTCGGCACGATGGCCACCATCTGGCTCGTCTTCACGGGCCTGATGATGTGGACGGAGTTCGCCCACAACGGTCCCGCGTTCGACCTCGCCGGCGGTGCGATGGAGGGCAAGGAGACCCGGTTCGGGATCGGCGGCTCGTCGATCTTCGCGGTGGCGACCACGCTCACCTCGACCGGCGCCGTCAACTCCTTCCACTCCTCGTACACGGGCTTCGGCGGCGGCATCACGATGCTGGGCATGCAGCTCGGCGAGATCGCGCCCGGCGGCGTCGGCTCCGGCCTCTACGGCATGCTGATCATGGCGGTCATCGCCGTGTTCATCGCCGGTCTGATGGTCGGCCGCACCCCCGAGTACCTGGGCAAGAAGATCGGCACCCGCGAGATCAAGTTCGCGGCCTGCTACATCCTCGTCACCCCGGCGCTCGTGCTCTGCTTCACCGCCGTCGCGATGGCCCTGGACACCCCGTCCAACTCGATGACGAACTCCGGCGCGCACGGCTTCTCCGAGATCCTGTACGCCTACACGTCCGGTGCCAACAACAACGGCTCCGCGTTCGCGGGTCTCAACGCCGACACACAGTGGTTCAACTCGACGATCGGCATCGCGATGCTGCTCGGCCGGTTCCTGCCGATGGTGTTCGTGCTCGCCCTGGCCGGCTCGCTCGCCGAGCAGACGCCGGTGCCCGAGACCGCGGGCACGCTCCGCACGGAGAAGCCGCTGTTCACGGGCCTCCTGGTCGGCACGATCATGATCATCACCGGTCTCACCTACTTCCCGGCCCTCGCGCTGGGACCGCTCGCCGAAGGGCTCGCGGCATGACCAACGACGTGAAGAACACCGACGTGAAGAAGCTCGACGCAGAGAAGTCCGAGGACAGCGTGTCCACCACCCCGACCAAGGCGCCCCACGGCGACCTGTCCGGGGGACACCAGGCCACCGGACGGATCGGCGGAGGACTGTTCGACCCCAAGCAGCTGATCAAGTCCTTCCCCGACGCGGTCAAGAAGCTCGACCCGCGCGTGATGATCAAGTCGCCCGTCATGTTCGTGGTCCTGATCGGCTCGGTGGTCACCACCGTCCTGGCGATCAAGAACCCGGGCGACTGGTTCGGCTGGGCGATCACCGTCTGGCTGTGGCTGACCACCATCTTCGCCAACCTGGCGGAGGCGGTGGCCGAGGGCCGCGGCAAGGCCCAGGCCGACACCCTGCGCAAGGCCAAGACCGACACCGTCGCCCGCCGCGTCATCGGCAAGAACGAGGAGCGGGTCCCCGGCACCGAGCTGCGCATCGGCGACCTGGTCGTCTGCGAGGCCGGCGACGTCATCCCCGGCGACGGTGACGTCGTCGAGGGCGTGGCCTCCGTCGACGAGTCCGCCATCACCGGCGAGTCCGCCCCGGTCATCCGCGAGTCCGGCGGCGACCGCTGTGCGGTCACCGGCGGTACGAAGGTCCTCTCCGACCGCATCGTCGTCAAGATCACGACGAAGCCCGGCGAGACCTTCATCGACCGGATGATCAGCCTGGTCGAGGGCGCCGCGCGCCAGAAGACCCCCAACGAGATCGCCCTCAACATCCTGCTGGCGTCCCTCACGATCGTCTTCCTGCTCGCCGTCGTCACGCTGAAGCCGTTCGCGATCTACGCGGGCGCCGACAAGCAGACCTCCCTGATCGTCCTCACGGCCCTGCTCGTCTGCCTGATCCCGACGACGATCGGCGCCCTGCTCTCGGCGATCGGCATCGCCGGCATGGACCGGCTCGTGCAGCGCAACGTCCTCGCCATGTCGGGCCGAGCGGTCGAGGCCGCCGGCGACGTGTCGACGCTGCTGCTCGACAAGACGGGCACGATCACGCTGGGCAACCGGCAGGCTTCGGAGTTCGTCCCGGTCAAGGGCACCACCGAGGCCGAACTGGCCGACGCCGCCCAGCTCTCCTCCCTCGCGGACGAGACGCCCGAAGGCCGCTCGATCGTGGTCCTCGCCAAGGAGAAGTACGGCCTGCGCGAGCGCCACCAGGGCGAGCTCGCCCACGCCACATGGATCGAGTTCACCGCCCAGACCCGTATGTCGGGTGTCGACGTCGACGGCAAGCAGACCCGCAAGGGCGCGACCGGCTCGGTCGTCGCCTGGGTCCGTGAGCAGGGCGGCACGGTCGCCGACGACGCCGAGACCCTGACCGACCGGATCGCGCAGGCCGGCGGTACGCCGCTGCTCGTCGCGGTCAAGGACGACAAGGGCGCCCGCGTCCTGGGCGTCATCCACCTCAAGGACGTCGTCAAGGAGGGCATGCGGGAGCGGTTCGACGAGCTGCGCCGCATGGGCATCAAGACGGTCATGATCACGGGCGACAACCCGCTGACCGCGAAGGCCATCGCCGAGGAGGCGGGTGTCGACGACTTCCTCGCCGAGGCCACCCCCGAGGACAAGATGGCCCTCATCAAGCGGGAGCAGGCGGGCGGCAAGCTCGTCGCGATGACCGGTGACGGCACCAACGACGCACCGGCGCTCGCCCAGGCGGACGTCGGCGTGGCGATGAACACGGGTACGTCGGCCGCGAAGGAGGCCGGCAACATGGTCGACCTCGACTCCAACCCGACCAAGCTCATCGAGATCGTCGAGATCGGCAAGCAACTCCTCATCACCCGCGGCGCCTTGACGACCTTCTCGATCGCCAACGACGTGGCGAAGTACTTCGCGATCATCCCCGCGATGTTCGCCGTCGCCTACCCGAGCCTGGACAAGCTCAACATCATGGGCCTGGCCTCGCCCGAGTCCGCGATCCTGTCGGCCGTCATCTTCAACGCGCTGATCATCATCGCCCTGGTGCCGCTCGCCCTCAAGGGCGTCCGCTACCGGCCGAGCAGCGCCGACTCGATGCTCCGGCGGAACCTCGGGATCTACGGCCTCGGCGGCCTGATCGCCCCGTTCATCGGCATCAAGATCATCGACCTGCTCCTCTCCACCATCCCCGGAATCGGCTGACCCACGATGAACAACTCCGTAGGAAACACCGGGCGCGTCCTCTGGGCAGGCCTGCGCGCCCTCCTCGTCCTGACCGTCGTGTGCGGCGTCCTCTACCCGCTCGCCGTCACCGGCGTCGCCCAGCTGGTCTTCCCCGGCAAGGCGAACGGCTCCGAGATCACCGACGCGAGCGGCAAGGTCGTCGGCTCCGAGCTCATCGGCCAGACCTACAACCTGCCGCTGAAGGACGGCGAGGAGACGGCGGCCCCGGACCTGAAGTGGTTCCAGCCCCGTCCCTCCAACGGCCTGGGCACCAACAGCGTCAACGGCCAGTACACGCTGATCCTCTCCGGCGCGACCAACCGCTCCGGTGACAACGAGGACCTGATCCAGTGGGTCAAGGACGCCAAGGCGGCCGTGATCAAGGACAACTCGACGGCCGGCCACACGGTCAAGCCGTCCGACGTCCCGGCGGACGCGGTCACCTCCTCCGGCTCCGGCCTGGACCCGCACATCTCCCCGGAGTACGCGAAGCTCCAGGTCCACCGGATCGCCGAGAAGAACAGGCTGACCGTCGCCCAGGTCGACAAGCTCGTCGCCGACCACACCGACGACCGCATCCTCGGCTTCATCGGTGAGCCCCGCGTCAACGTGCTCCAGCTCAACATCGCCCTCAAGGAACTGACCAAGGGCTGATGGTCTTATCGCATCGGAGTGGGAGTCGGCGGGCCCCGGAGCGACCGGGGCCCGTCGACTCCCGCCGCACATGGGACGACGTCCCGTGGGACGACAAGAGGAAGGCAGGCAGCACGCCGATGACCCGGGTGCTGGTCGTGGAGGACGACGCTCAGCTCGCACGAGCCTTGGTGATCAACCTCCAGGCTCGGAAGTACGTGGTGGACGCGGCACCCGACGGTGCCACCGCCCTCCGGCTCGTGGCCGCCGAGCAGCCGGACATGATCCTGCTCGACCTCGGGCTGCCCGACATGGACGGCCTCGACGTCATCAAGGGCCTGCGCGGCCGGAGCCGCGCCCCGGTCCTGGTCCTGTCCGCACGCAGCGGCTCCGAGGACAAGATCCGCGCGCTCGACGCGGGCGCCGACGACTACATGACCAAGCCGTTCAGCATGGACGAACTGCTCGCCCGCCTGCGGGCCGCCACCCGCCGTACGCGGGAGTCGCCGCCGCAGCCGCAGACGGCGATGGTGGTCAGCACCGACGCGTTCACCGTCGATCTGCCGGCCAAGAAGGTCCGCCGCGGGGGCCACGACGTACGGCTGACGCCGACCGAGTGGCACCTGCTCGAAATCCTGGTCACCAACCCGGGGGTACTCGTCAGCCAGCGCCGGCTGCTCCAGGAGGTGTGGGGGCCGAGCTACAGCGGCAAGACCAACTACCTCCGGGTCTACATGGCCCAGTTGCGGCGCAAGCTGGAGGCGGACCCCGCCCACCCCCGCCATCTGATCACCGAACCCGGTATGGGTTACCGGTTCGAAGCCTGAGGACGAACGACACCATGGGACGCGGCAAGCTTCGGATCTATCTCGGCTCGGCGCCGGGTGTCGGCAAGACGTACGCGATGCTCTCCGAGGGGCACCGGCGGGTCGAGCGCGGTACGGACTGCGTCGTCGCCTTCGTGGAGCACCACGACCGTCCCCGTACGGAAGTGATGCTCCACGGCCTCGAACAGGTCCCGCGCCGCACCGTCGAGTACCGCGGCACCAGCTTCACCGAGATGGACGTCGACGCGGTCCTGGCCAGGAAGCCGGCCGTCGCCCTCGTCGACGAGCTCCCGCACACCAACGTCCCCGGCTGCCGCAACACCAAGCGCTGGCAGGACGTCGAGGAGCTGCTCGCCGCGGGCATCGACGTCGTGTCGACGGTCAACATCCAGCACCTGGAGTCGCTGGGCGACGTCGTCGAGTCGATCACCGGGGTACGGCAGAAGGAGACCGTCCCCGACGAGATCGTGCGCCGCGCCGACCAGATCGAACTGGTCGACATGTCGCCCCAGGCCCTGCGCCGCCGCATGGCCCACGGCAACATCTACACATCCGACAAGGTCGACGCGGCGCTCTCCAACTACTTCCGCCCCGGCAACCTCACCGCCCTGCGCGAACTGGCCCTGCTGTGGACGGCCGACCGCGTCGACGAGTACCTCCAGGAGTACCGGACCGAGCACCGCGTCTCGAAGATCTGGGGCTCCCGCGAGCGGATCGTCGTCGGTCTGACCGGCGGCCCCGAGGGCCGCACGCTCATACGGCGGGCCACCCGGCTGGCCGAGAAGGGCGCGGGCGGCGAGGTCCTCGCCGTCTACATCGCCCGCAGCGACGGCCTCACCGCCGCCTCGCCGAAGGAGCTGGCCGTCCAGCGGACCCTCGTCGAGGACCTCGGCGGAACGTTCCACCACGTCATCGGCGACGACATCCCCTCCGGCCTGCTCGAATTCGCCCGCGGGGTCAACGCGACCCAGATCGTCCTCGGCGTGAGCCGCCGCCGCTCCTGGCACTACGTCTTCGGCCCCGGAGTCAGCGCCACGGTCGCCCGCGAGTCCGGCCCCGACCTCGACGTCCACATCGTCACCCACGACGAGGCGGCGAAGGGCCGCGGCCTGCCCGTCGCCCGCGGCGCGCGGCTGGGCCGCTCCCGGACCATCTGGGGCTGGGTGGCCGGCCTGGCCGGACCGGCCCTGCTCACGCTCCTGCTGAGCACCGTCAGCCCCGACCTGGGCCTGGCCAACGACGTCCTGCTCTTCCTCACGCTCGTCGTCGCCGCCGCGCTCCTCGGCGGGCTCCGCCCCGCCCTCGCCTCGGCGGCCGTCGGATCGCTGCTGCTCAACTGGTACTTCACCCCGCCGGTCCACGAACTCACGATCGCCGACCCCCGCAACATCGTCGCCCTGGTGATCTTCGTCGGAGTCGCGATCTCGGTCGCCTCCGTCGTGGACCTCGCCGCCCGCAGGACCCATCAGGCCGCCCGCCTGCGGGCCGAGGCCGAGACCCTGTCCTTCCTCGCCGGCAGCGTCCTGCGCGGCGAGACGAGCCTCGAAGCCCTCCTCGAACGGGTCCGGGAGACCTTCGCCATGGAGTCGGTGGCGCTCCTGGAGCGCACCGAGGAGGCCGAGCCCTGGAACTGCGTCGCCGTCGTCGGGCCCCGGTCCGTCGGCCGCCCCGAGGACGCCGACGTGGACATGCCCGTCGGCGACCACCTCGCCCTGGCACTGACCGGCCGGGTCCTGCCCGCCGAGGACCGGCGCGTCCTCGGCGCGTTCGCCGCCCAGGCCGCCGTCGTACTGGACCGTCAGCGGCTCGTCGGCGAGGCCGAGGAGGCCAGGAAACAGGCCGAGGGCAACAAGATCCGTACGTCCCTGCTCGCCGCCGTCAGCCACGACCTGCGCACACCCCTCGCCGGCATCAAGGCCTCCGTCACCTCGCTGCGGGCGGACGACGTCGAGTGGTCCGAGGAGGACCGCGCCGAACTCCTCGAAGGCATCGAGGCGGGCGCCGACCGGCTCGACCACCTCGTCGGCAACCTCCTCGACGTCTCCCGTCTGGAGACCGGGACCGTCACCGCCGTCATCCGGGAGACCGACCTCGACGAGGTCGTCCCGATGGCGCTGGCGGGCGTACCGGAGGACAGCGTCGAGCTGGACATCCCCGAGACCCTGCCGATGGTCGCCGTCGACCGCGGCCTCCTGGAACGGGCCGTCGCCAACATCGTCGAGAACGCCGTCAAGTACAGCCCCGACGGCGCACCCGTCCTCGTGGCGGCGAGCACGATCGCCGACCGCGTCGAACTCCGCGTGGTCGACCGGGGCCCCGGCGTCCCCGACGAGGCCAAGGACCGCATCTTCGGGGCCTTCCAGCGGTACGGCGACGCCCCACGCGGGGCGGGCGTGGGGCTGGGTCTCGCGGTGGCCAGGGGCTTCGTCGAGGCGATGGGCGGGACCCTCTCCGCCGAGGACACCCCGGGCGGCGGCCTGACCATGGTGCTCGCGCTGCGCCGCGCCGCGCCATGAGGGCGGGGCTGAGCGGGCGGGGCTGAGCAAGCGGGCCTGAGCGGGCGGGCTGAGCCGGCGGGGCTCAGAGGGCGCGGCGGTACCGGGCGGCGACCGAGGCGATCCACACCATCGCCGTGATCACGCCGATCGCCAGGGTGAGCGTGCCGGCCTTGCCGCCGCTCATCGCCCAGCCGTTGCCGAGCAGCAGCGCCGTACCCGCGATCCGCGAACCGATGGCGTGCTTCCGCATCCCGGCGCGGCCGAAGTGCCGGCCCAGGACGTAGCAGGCGGCGATCAGCGAGATGAACGTGACCGAACCGGCGGCGAAGTGCGCGTAGCTCTGCCAGGACAGCGCGGCGGGCATCCCGTCCGGCGTCCCGACGGGGAAACCGTCGGCCGGGTCCATCACGAACGCGCCCGCCGCGATCATGCCGACACCGCTGAGCCGTACGAGCCGCGGCGCCCACGTCCCGCCGGGCGTACCCCGCAGGACCCGGCGCAGTCCGCCGGCGCCGATGACGGTCAGGACACCGGCGAGGACGAAGTTGGTGATCTGGATCCAGCCGAGGGACCCGTTGCTGAGCGCGCTCAGCGGGTGGCGGGTGATGTCGTAGCCGTCGCGGGTGGCGGCCTGGGTGAGCGCCACGAGAGCCCACAGGGGCTGCGCCACGACCGCGACGGTGAGCAGGGAGCGGGTGGTGGAGGGGGAGGGGGCGACGGTCGCGGCGGTGCGGGGGGCGGTCTGCGTGGTGGCCATGTCGGGGCTCTCTTCCGGTGTCCGGGGCGATCTGCTTCTCGATGACACGTCGATCCGGCGATGTGACAGGGAACGCCCGCATTCCCTGTCACATGGACTTGTTCGACGCTTAGGCAGAACCACCCGGAACGATCACCGGCACGATGACCGGAACGATGAGAGGACCAGAGATCCCCATGCGCTACCTGATGACGACCAAGCCGTCCGACACCGCCCCCGACGAGAAGCTGTACGCCGAGATGGGCCGGTTCATCGAGGAGCTGACGGCGGCCGGTGTGCTCCTGGCAACCGGAGGCCTGGAGCCGGGCGGCGTCCGCGTGACCTCCGCGGGGGACGAGATCACCGTGACGGACGGGCCCTTCGCCGAGGCCAAGGAGGCCGTGGCCGGCTTCGCGCTGATCGAGGTCCGCTCCAAGGAGGAGGCGATCGAGCTGGCCCGCCGCTTCCGCCGGATCGTCGGCGACGGCGAGAGCGTCGTCCAGGAGGTCTTCGGCCCCTGATACCCGAGACACCCGATCACAGCACCCCCGCGGCTTGCGACCGAGCCGCGGCGGGTGCTGTGATCGTTCCTGTGCTGCCGGACGTTCACCGCACGGTCGATGCGGCCTGGAAACTGGAGTCGGCGAAGATCGTCGCCTCGCTCACCCGCATGGTCCGCGACGTCGGTCTTGCCGAGGAGCTGGCCCAGGACGCCCTCGTCGCCGCCCTCGAACAGTGGCCCGTCTCGGGCGTCCCCGACAACCCCGGCGCCTGGCTGACGACCACCGCCAAGCGGCGCGCCCTCGACCACCTCCGCCGCAGCCGGCGCCTCGAACGCAAGCAGGAGCAGCTCGCGCACGAGCTGGGACAGCGACAGGACCACCACCACGACCCCGACGCACGGCCGGACGACGAGCCGGACGACGTCCTCCGGCTCGTCTTCCTCTCCTGCCACCCGGTGCTGCCGACCGAGGCCCGTGCCGCCCTGACGCTCCGCCTGCTCGGCGGCCTGACGGCCCAGGAGATCGCCCGCGCCTTCCTCGTCACCGAGACGGTGATCACCCAGCGCGTCGCCGGAGCCAAGCGGACACTGGCCGAGGAGGGCGTCCCCTTCGAGCTGCCGGACGGCGACCACCTGGCCGAGCGGCTCTCCTCGGTCCTCGAAGTCATCTACCTGATCTTCAACGAGGGGTACTCCGCGACCTCCGGCGACGATCTGATGCGGCCCGGACTCTGCCTGGAGGCCCTGCGCCTCGGCCGGCTCCTCGCCGAACTGGCCCCGGGGGAACCCGAGGTGCACGGGCTCGTCGCGCTGATGGAGATCCAGGCGTCCCGCGCCGCCGCCCGCACCGGCCCGTCCGGCGAGCCCGTCCCCCTCCACGAGCAGAACCGGGGCCGCTGGGACCAGCTGCTCATCCGCCGAGGCTTCACCGCGATGCTGAAGGCCCGGGAGGGTCTGGCCGAAGGGGAGGCGGGCGGCGCCCCCGGCCCGTACATGCTCCAGGCGGCGATCGCCGTGTGCCACGCACAGGCCAGGAGCGCGGAGGACACCGACTGGGCCCAGATCGCCTCCCTGTACGAGGCCCTGACCCGGATCCTGCCGACGCCGGTCGTCCGGCTGAACAGCGCCGTGGCGGTCGGGATGGCGTACGGGCCGGGGGCGGGGCTCGAACTGGCCGACGCCCTCCTCACCGATCCGGTGCTGCGCGACTACCACCTCCTCCCCAGCGTCCGGGGAGACCTGCTGGCCCGGCTCGCCCGCTTCGACGAGGCCCGCGTCGAGTTCCGGCGGGCGGCGTCCCTCGCGCGGAACGCCGCCGAGCGCGCCTTCCTGGAGCGGCGCGCGGACGAGCTCGGTGCCGCCGCTCCGGCGGGCCCCGTCCTGGGGGAGGCGGCTGAGGAGTTCCTGCGCCGGGACGACCTGGACCCCGCGACGAGCCGCTCGTACGGGCAGACCCTGCGCCGCCTCCGCCGCACCCTCGGCGACCGGCAGCCGCTGGCGTCCCTCACGGCGGACCAGGTGACGCGGGTGTTCACGACGGCCTGGGGCGAGGCGGCGGCGGCGACCTGGAACCGGCACCGCGCAGCCGTCCGGTCCTTCGGCGCCTGGGCCGACCTGGACGACCTCACCACGGGGCTCGACCGCCGCGCCGGGACCCGCCCCCGGGCACTGCCTCTCGGCCCCGCGCAGCTCGACGCGGTCTGGGGCCTCCCGGACCTGCCGCTGCGCGAGGAGACGCTGTGGCGGCTGCTGAACGAGTCGGGCGCCGGGGCGACCGCGGTCCTTTCCCTGAACGTCGAGGACCTGGACCTCGACGACCGCCGCGCCCGCTCCGGCTCGCCCGACTCCCCTGGCGCCTGGGTGAGCTGGCGCTCCGGAGCGGCCCGGCTCCTGCCCCGGCTGCTCGAAGGCCGGACACGCGGCCCGGTCTTCCTCTCCGACCGCCGCCCCGGCCCGGCCCGTACGCCCGGGGCGTCCGACCTGTGTCCGGACACGGGCCGCCGCCGACTCTCGTACGAGCGGGCCGAGTTCCTCTTCAAGCAGGCCACCAGGCCCCTGGACCCGGCCCGCGACGGCTACACCCTGCGCCGGCTCAAGCCGCACCACCGGGATCGCTGACCGGGGCCCATCGAGCGGTTACATCGAGGAGGGCGTCGAGGGAGTGCGGCACGAGCCGATCCAGATGCCGGTGACGGCGCTGACGTACCGGGCCCCGCAGCGGTCGGCCGGGTCCCGGCCACGACGTCGCGGAGCAGGGGCCCCGTGAACGTGTGGTGCTGCGGTCCCGCGGTGGCGCAGTCGAAGACGACGTCGGCCCGGTGCTGCGCCCAGCCCTGCCGTAGGTCCGCGACGGTGAGACTGGCCGGATGGGCCACGTCCCCCCAGACGGAGAAGGCTCCGGCGCGTACGGGATGCGAGCGGGGTGCGGTGGCGCTGTGACGAGTCATCGTCGATCCCCTTCGAGCGGTCGAGGCGGCGGCTGCGCCCAGTGATACCCGACCGGCTCACCCGAGAACCATGATTGCGCATCAGATCGACCTCACAGACCGGCATTTGTGAGTTTGCTACGAGTTGAACGCTCGCATCCTCCGGTCTCATGCACCAACCTCACGCGCAGCGCTCGCAAAACCATTGGCCGACCCGTGGCGCACGGACGATCATGGGGCGTATGAGTGACCGACCCGCGCGATGGAGCCAGGCGAGCGTCTACCCCGACATGTGGGCGGACCCGGACGACGACCCCCGCAACAGCGAAGGAGACGCCCCGGAGGGCGAGCTCGCGACGCTGCTGGACTTCCTTTCGGGCTACCGCCTGACGTTGCGGATGAAGTGCGAGGGCCTGGACCCGGAGCAGCTGGCCCGCCGGTCGGTGCCGCCGTCGACGATGTCGCTGCTCGGCCTGATCCGGCACCTCGCCGAGGTGGAACGGGACTGGCAGAACTGGATCGTCGACGGCGAACCGCTGCCGAGCCTGTACGGCGAGGACGACGGGGACTTCCTCGGCGCCGTGGCGGACCAGGCCGTGGTCGACGCCGCCTACGCCGACCTGGAGCGCGAGCAGGCCGCGACCGACGCCGTGCTCGCCGGCCACCCGGACCTGAACGAGCGCCTGGCGAAGGACGGCATCGCCGTCCGCGAGCTGATGGTCCACCGGATCGAGGAGTACGCCCGCCACTGCGGGCACGCCGACCTGTTGCGCGAGTGCGTGGACGGACGAGTGGGGCAGTAGCGCGAGCGGGGAGGGCCGGATACGGCCGAGTGTCATCGCGCCGACCCCGGTGATGCCCGGGCGCCGACCGCCGTCTCACTCGATGGTGTGGACTCTCACGGGTGGCGGCGCGCGGCGACGTGGACGAACGGAGCGTGTCCCACCGCCCGCGCGGGTGACGGACCCTCATGCGCCCCCGCCGGCGGGCGGGCGGCGACGGTCCGGCGTATCCCCACGTATCCCTACACTCCCCGCATATGTCGCTCTGGCTGCTCAATCACTTCAGTACGTTCACCCTGGCCGTGGCCACCGTCGGCGGGACCGTCGTCCTGGCCGTCACCGGCAGCGTGCTGCTCCGCCGCAGGTACCCCTCCCTGGCGGAGGGCGAACACAACGACATGGTCGGCGTGACGCTGGGCATGTTCGGCGCGATCTACGGGATCATCCTCGCCTTCGTCATCGTCACCCTCTGGACACAACTGGAGAGCACGCAGACGATCGTCGCCGCCGAGGCCACGGACATGGCCCTCATCGCCCGGGACGCCGCCGCCTTCCCGCCCCCGGTCCGCGCCCGCCTCGACGACGCCCTCAGTGACTACGTCCACGCCGTCGTGGAAGTCCAGTGGCCCCTGATGCGCGAGGGCGTGCCGAGTTACGAGGCCACCGCCGTCAAGTTCCAGGCCGTCTACGACGTGCTCCAGGAGTACGAGCCGAAGACCGCCCACGAGGAGGTCTTCTACGGGGAGGCCGTCGACCACCTCAACGACGTCGCCTCCCAGCGGCGGGCCCGCCTGACCATGGCCGAGCAGCAACTTCCCCCGCTGCTCCAGGCCCTGGCCTTCGGCGGCGCACTCGTCCTGATCCCGCTCACCTTCCTCTACGGCATGCGCAAGCTGCGGATCCAGCTTCTCTTCGTCGCCTCCGTCGCCGCCCTCATCGGCTTCAGCCTGCTCCTGGTCTTCGTCCTTGACCGCCCCTTCGCCGGCGAACTCAGCGTGAGTCCGGCGCCGTACCGGGAGGGTGCGCTCGCGCGCTACTGGACGCCGTGACGGAGGGGCGGGCGACGGGGGGCGGGCCGCCGGGAACGGTCAGGCGGCGGGCTTGCCCGGCTCGTCGTGGGTGGCGCAGTGGATCCCGCCCCCGCCCGAGGCGATGGTGTCGATCTGCAGCTGGACGACGTCCCGCTTCGGGAAGTGTTCCCGGAGGATGGCCTTCGCCCGCGCGTCGGCCTTCCGGTCGCCGAACTTGGGCAGGAAGACCGAGTCGTTGGCGACGTAGAAGTTCGCGTAGGTCGACACGAAGTCGTCGCCCTCTCCGGTGATCCTGTCGAGGTCGGGCTGCGGCAGGTCGATGATCTCGAAGCGCCGGCCCCGCGCGTCGGTCGCCTTCTCGAGCACCGAGCGGGCCTGGTCGGCCGAGCGGGACCAGGAGTCCGGGGGAGTGCCGGGGAACGCCTGGTCGAGCAGGACCACGCCGGGCGCGGTGTAGCGGACGAGGCTGTCGACGTGCGCGTCGGTGATGTCCTCGCCGCGGACGCCCGCGAGCCAGACCACCTTCTCCACACCGAGCGTCTCGATCAGCTCGTCCTCGATCTGGTCCCGGCTCTTCCCGCGGTTGCGGTTGTCGTTGACGATCGAGCTCTCGGTGATGAGGAGCGTGCCCTCGCCGTCCGTCTCGAAGGAGCCGCCCTCGGCGACGAGCGGAGCCTGCTCGCGCGGGATGCCGTACTTGGCGAGGAGCTTCCGGCCCACCTGCGCGTCGTTGGTGTGCTCCTGCTTGTCGCCCCAGCCGTTGAAGTTGAAGTCGACCCCGATGACCTCGCCGGCGTCCTCGACGAAGACCGGGACGGTGTCGCGGGCCCACAGGTCGTCGACGGCGAGCGGGATGACCTCGACCTGGCTGCCGCAGGCCCGCTGCGCCGCCGCCACCTGCTCCGGGCGGGCCATCATCACGACCGCCTCGTACTCCCCGACGGCCCGCGCGATACGGGCGATGTCATCCCGTACGTAGGGCAGGTCCTCCTCCCAGACGGAGGCGAGGGCCGGCCAGGACATGAACGTACGGACGTGGCTCTCCCACTCGGCGCCGAAGCGCCGCTCCCCGTCGGCGGCGGGCGTACGGGAGGGGGCGGCGGCCGTGCCCCCGAGTGCGGAGTCCTCCGGTCCGCAGGCGGCGGCACCGAGGCCGAGCGCGGCGCCGATTCCGGCGAAGGCGCGCAGGGCGGTGCGGCGGGTGGGGATGAAGTGGGACACAGCGTGCTCCGATCGTGGGCTGGCGAGAGTATCCGGCGGCGGCCGGCGGATCGCGGTGACGCGGCGCGGCGGCGGAATCGCGGGCCTTGGCTTCACGCGTACAGCGGCCGTGGAGACGGCTGGGCAGCGGCGTGAGTGGGGGTGGCCGTGAGCTTCATTCTGGCACTGACTGAATTTTCAGTCAAACAGCCAGGGAGGGAGGGCATGGGTACTCGGAGGCTATATTGACTGAAACTTTAGTCAACGGGCACTCTCGGACGCAGGGCGCGCCGTGCGCCCCATCGGTCCGCCGTTCCGTACCGCCGAAAGAGCCGCTCATGTCCTCCACCCCGCCGCCCGTGGTTCAGCCGGCCCACCTCCCGCTGACACCCGACGACCCCCGAGAGATCGGCGGCTACCGGGTCCACGCCCGGCTCGGCTCCGGTGGCATGGGGGTCGTCTACCTCGCCCACACCCCCGGCGGCCGGCCCATCGCCCTGAAGGTGGTGCGGGAGGACTTCGCGGCCGACCCGGAGTTCCGCCTGCGGTTCGCCCAGGAGGTCGCGAGCGCGCGCCGCATCCACGGCCTGTTCACCGCGCAGGTGGTGGACGCCGGCGCCGACGACGCCGTCCCCTGGCTCGCCACCACCTACGTCCCGGGCCCCTCGCTCCAGCAGGTGGTCGAGCGCCACGGCCCGCTCCCCGCGCCCACCGTGCTGCGCCTGGTCGCCGGGATCGCCGAGGCCCTTCAGGTCATCCACGGGGCGGGTGTCATCCACCGTGACCTCAAGCCCGCGAATGTCCTCGTCGCCGAGGACGGCCCGCGCGTCATCGACTTCGGCATCGCGCGCGCCGCCGACGCCACCGGGCTCACCGGCACCGGTCTGCGCATCGGCACCGCCGCGTACATGGCTCCCGAGCAGGCCCTCGGGCACGCCGTGACGCCCGCGACCGACGTCTTCGCGCTCGGCGCGCTGGCCGCGTACGTCGCCGGGGGCGCCCTGCCCTTCGGGTCGGGGCCCGAGTCGGCGGCCCTCTACCGCGTGGTCCACGAGCCCGCCGACCTCTCGCGCGTACCGGCGGAGCTGCGCGCGCTCGTCGGGCACTGCCTGGCCAAGGCCCCGGAGCGGCGTCCCACTCCGGCGGAGCTGATCGCCGCCGTCCGCGCGCACCCGGCCGTCGGCCCCTCGCCGGATCCCGGCGACCTCCGGCTGCCCGAGGAGCTTCGGCTGCCCGACGAGCGGTGGCCGACCGCGACTCTCGACGGGCGCTCGCCGCACGACGACCCCACACGGGCGGCCGCCCCCGCGGTCCCGGTGCCCACGGATCGGGTCATGACGCCCGTACCCCCGCGCGTCCCCGCGCCCGTACCCGCGCGCGTCCCCCCGCCCGCACCGCCGCGCGGACCGGGCGTACGGCGTGGCCGGCCCGGGAAGCGGCGCGGTCGTACGGCTCTGGCGGCCGGTGGCGCCGCCGTCCTCGCCGGGCTGGTGGTGGCGGGCGTCGCGTACTGGCCGGCGGCCGATCCGGATCGGGGCGGCGGCGCGCGGCCGGCCGCCGGGTACACGCCGGGCTACGCGGACGCGGAACTGACCGCTCCGGACGACGGCTACGAGTTCGACCTGGGCGCCGGGAAGGTGGCGCCCGCCGAGACCGCCGACTGGTACCTCGCCCGGGACAAGGGCGGTTTCGTGCTCCCCGAGGACGCCGACGCCTTCGTCGCCTCGGGGTACGTGCTCGGCCCGGCCGACTGCGAGCGCGGGCTCGACGCGGAACCGGTGACGAGCCTGCCGTTCGACGAGCTCGCCGACGAGCGGCCGTTCTGCGTCCGCGCCGCCGACGGCAAGCGGCTCGTCGTGGCGCGACTGGTCGACGGTGCCTCCGGCGGCGGGCCCGTCACCCTCGTGCTGAGCCAGTACCGGCGGAACGGCTGAGCGTCCTCGGCCCCCGGGTGGCGGCGGCGGTGGCCGGACCGAGCGCGGGTGCCGCGCGGTGGTCCGGATAGGGTTCGTGACATGGCATCTCGTAGTACTCAGATCCTGGAAGCGGCCGCCCGGGTGATCGCCCGGCGCGGGGTCCGCGGGCTCCGCGTGGAGGAACTGGCCGAAGAGGCCGGGGTCTCCACCGGTCTGATCTACTACCACTTCAAGGATCGCACCGGAATCCTGCGCCACACGCTGGAGTTCATCAACAACCGTGCCGAGCGGTACACCGCGGCGCAGGACGAGGCGGCGGAGCCGCTGAGCCCCCGCGAGGAGCTCGACCAGGTGCTGCTCCTGGAGCTCCAGGACACCCCCGAGGTGCGGGAGAACAGCACGGCGTGGGGCGAACTGCGAGCGAGCGCCGTCTTCGACCCCGTCCTGCGCGAGGACCTCGCCCGGGCGACGATGGTGTGGGTGCAGGAGGTGGCCGGGCTCCTCGGTCAGGTGCGGCCGCTGGCCCCGGCGGTCGGGCTCGCCGCGGCCGCCGAACGGCTCACGGCTCTGCTGGAGGGCCTGAGCATGCGCTGGCTGAGCGGCGGCCTCGCGATCGACCACGCACGCAGCCTCATGGCGCAGGCCGTCGAGGTGGAGCTGGACCGGCTGCCGCAGTCGTAGCTTCCGGCCCTCGGCAGGTCCCCCCCGTACTCCTCCGCGAGTCCCCGGCCCGGAAAGTCCAAGTCCCTGCGGCCAAGCGTCTATGTGCACGGTCTGCGCCGCGCGGTTCTGTGGACCCAGCCGCCGCGGGCGCCCCGCAGGGTTCCGGTCGGCGAGGTAGCGCAGTCATGAAGAGCTGCGCACGGAGACCAGCCAAGGAGTCACCGTTGTCAACTCCTCGAAGAAGCCTGATAGGTACGGTCGTCGCCGTGACCCTCGCGATGGTCGGAGGCGGCGCCGCGGTGACGGCGCCGGCATCGGCGACGACGTCCGAACCAACTGGCGCGAGTGCCGCCACGTACAGCGTCACCGTCGGTGCGAAGGGCACGTGGTCGCACCCCGACGACACGCCGGCCGCCACCTACATCGACAAGGACGGCACGTTCTACTTCCAGCAGGCCCACGCGCTCTACGGATCGACGCAGCCGCGCAAGTGGACGTTCTACACCGGGACGAACTTCGACACCGCCGCCCGGTCGAGCGCCCTCAGCGACGCCGTGAACCCGGCGAACGGCAACGACCGGAACAACGACACGACCTGGCGGTGCAACAACAGTCCGACCGGCCTCAAGTCCACCTACCCGCCGGCCGGATCGGGCTACTCCCAGCGGAACTTCTGCGACCTGGCCGGGGTGTGGGTCGACCCGGACACCGGCGACTGGTACGGCCTGGTCCACAACGAGTTCACCCCTCAGCCCTTCGGCGACGGCGTCCACTACGACGGGATCGACTACGCGGTCTCCACCGACCAGGGCCGGACCTGGACCATCAAGGACCACGTCATCACCTCCCCGTTCAGCACCAAGCGGGGCGACACGGCGGCCTTCCCGCAGCAGACGTACCACTACGGCGACGGTGACCAGCGCCTGTTCGTCGACACCGCGTCGGGGTACTTCTACGCCTTCTACGGCTCCCGGATCGTGGAGAAGGGCGGCGGCTGGAAGGCCTTCCACGCGCACGTGGCCCGCGCCCCCATCTCGGGGAAGATGGCGCCCGGTTCCTGGAAGAAGTGGTACGACGGCGCCTGGACCGAGCCCGGTGTCGGCGGCCGCGAGAGCAACATGACGCCGGTGGGGGGCACCGACACGACGGGCTACACCCCCGTCGGGGGCGAGTACGACCCGGCGACCCCCGGCACGGTGAGCCAGCAGGTCGCGGCGGGCGAGATGCCCGCCACATCGCCCCTGTTTGTCATGGACATCACGTACAACGCGCACCTGGGGCTGTACATCGGCGAACCGCAGGCCGTCGACCAGAGCGGGAACGCGCCCCAGGAGATCTACGCCACCGACGACCTCACCACCCAGAAGTGGTTCCGCCTCGGGGACACGGGCAGCTACAAGAACGCGTCGTGGTACCGCTGGTTCCTCGACAGCGTGAACAAGACCGGCTCGGGGATCGTCGGCAAGAACTTCCGTTCGTACTGCTCCTTCGGCTGCTCGGGCGGAACGTCGAGCGAGTACGTCAATCTGTCGATCGGCACCTCGGCGCCCGCCGCGCCGGTCGACACGAGCAAGGCGTACCGCATCGCCGCCGCGGGCGGTCGCGTCCTCGCCCAGGTCTCCGGCGGCCCGGCCACCACGTCCGTACCGTCGGCCACCGGCAGCGACCTGGAATCGTGGATCTTCACCGCCAACGGCGACGGGTCGCACCGGATCGCCAACGTCGCCACCGGGCAGCTCCTCGGCGTCGACTCCGCCAGTACGGGCAACCGCGCCTGGGGCACCAGGCCGACGGTCACCGCGGCGCCCGCGGGCGGCCCCACCGTGGGTCAGCAGTGGTTCGTGATACCCGGCGCGTCCTCCGCGGACGGCTCGCCGAACGGCACGTACCGCCTGGTCAACCGCTACAGCGGCCTCGTGATCGGCCTGTCCGGCACCGCGAACCGACTGGCCGAGACGACCCCGACCCGTTCGTGGACCAACACCACGGGCAACGCGGTCGGCGGCACGCGCACGGCGGGCGAGCAGACCCTGACCCTCACGGCGGTGGGCCAGGTCCCCGACGGGATCGCCGACGGCGACCACACCCTCGGCGCGAGCGGGAAGGCCCTGGACAACCCGGGTCACAGCACCACTCCCGGTACGCAGCTCGTCACCTGGACCGCGAACGGCGGCGCCAACCAGACGTGGCGGTTCACCCGCCGCACCGACGGCTCCTACGAGCTCGCCAACGCCGAGTCGGGGCTCTGCGCCGACGTCGACGGCGGGTCGACGGCCGCCGGAGCCAAGGTGATCCAGTGGACCTGCACCGGCGGCGCCAACCAGGGCTGGACCGTGACACGGCTGGCGAACGGCGCGTACACCGTCGCCTCGGTGAAGAGCGGCCTCCTGCTCACCACCGCGTCCACCGCGAACGGGGCCTCGGTCACCCAACAGCCCGACACGGGCTCGTCCTTGCAGCAGTGGACGATCGACTGACGTGGACCGGATTGGTCATGCGCCTGACAGTATGAGCGTTGCACACTCCCGTGAACGGCACCCCACCCCAAGGGAGCGATCAGCGCATGACCAAGCCGGAGAGCGCGGTACACGACTACGACGTCGTCATCAGCGGAGCCGGCCTCGCCGGCAGCGCCGCGGCGATCCTGCTCGCTCGACGCGGTGTCCGCGTCGCCCTGCTGGAACGCCGCTCGGACCCCGAGGCGTACAAGGTGCTGTGCACCCACTCCCTCACGGCCAACGCCTACCCGGTCCTGGACGAACTCGGCCTCGTCCCCGCCCTGGAGAAGGCGGGAGCCGTCCGCAACGAGGCCCGCTGGCACACCCGTTGGGGCTGGATCGAGCCGCGGGCCGCGGCGGCGGGCCCGCCGCTCCCGTACGGGTACAACATCCGGCGCAGCACCCTCGACCCGTTGATCAGGACCCGAGCGGCGGAGACCCCGGGCGTCGATCTGCTCCTCGGCCATCAGGTGACCGGACTGGTCCGGGAAGCCGGGTGAACCGTGGGGGTGCGCGCGTCGACACCCCAGGGCGAGCGCGAGATCCGGGCCCGCCTGGTCGTCGGTGCCGACGGCAAGGACTCGGCCGTGGCGAAGTTCGCCGACATCCCCACCCGGCAGTACGAGAACACGCGGTTCGCCTACCTCGCGCACTTCCGCAACCTTCCGCTGCCCGGCGGGATCGCCCAGACCTGGTTCCTCGAACCCGACATGGCGTACGCGTTCCCGAACGACGACGGGGTGACGGTCATGGCCGTGGTCCCGGACAAGGAACGACTGCCGGCCTTCCGCGACGACCTGGAGGGCAGCTTCCTCGCATTCGTCCGCGCGCTGCCCGAGGCGCCGCCCATCGACTCCGCCGAGCGCATCACGAAGATCATCGGCACGATCGACTACCCGCTCCGCAGCCGCAAGGCGGCCGCACCGGGCGTCGCGCTCGTCGGCGACGCCGCCCTGACCGGCGACCCCCTGTGGGGCGTGGGCTGCGGGTGGGCCCTGGAGTCCGCGCGATGGCTGACGGAGGCGGTCGCCTCGACCGCGACCGGCAGGGGCGACCTCGACCTCGACAAGGCGCTCGCGACGTACGCCCGCACGCACCGGCGCCGGCTGTCGGCCCACCAGAACCTGGCCGCGGACTTCGCCAAGGCCCGCCCGTTCAACCCCATGGAACGCCTGATGTTCTCGGCGGCGGCGCGCGACGAGTCGCTGGCACGGCACATGCATCTCTTCGCCTCGCGCCTGATCGGCCCGCTGCGCTTCCTGAACCCCGCGGCGGTGACGAAGGCAGCCTCCGTCAACCTCAGGCACCGGAGGGCGGCCGCGTCACCTACGCGCTGAGTGTCGTGGCTGTCAGAACGAGGTCCAGGTGAACGCGACCCGGTCGCCGTTCTCGATCTCGAACTGGCAGCCGCCGACCGGCGTCGGGACCTTCGACGCGTGGGCGCTGCCGTTGGCGCCGTCGCACTTGTGGGTGCCGCCGGTGGTGCGGCGAGCAGTGGCATCCACGGCTCTTCCTGCACATATAGTGCAGTGACGATGTACATCGAGTTCAGGACGAACTTCGCCTTCCATCCCCCCGAGGGCCACGGCGGAGCATGGCAGGCCACGGTGGAGTCCCTGGAGCGGGCGCTGCGGGAGGCGTTCCCCGATCCCGTCGTCGGGTACCGGAGATCCGGCGTCCACGAGATGACCGTGCTGGACTTCGAGATCGAGCTGGCACCGGACGTATGGGTGGACGGCACCGCGGCCCTCACCGGGCCCGACTACGCCTACATCACCCTCACCGACGTGACCGCAGGCGAAGCCGGCGTCTTCGCCGTCTGGTTGCGCGACTCCTTCGCCCCGCAGCCGAACCTCGTGCGCTTCACGAGCAGCCTCGCCATGGCGAACGGGGAGGACACCCCCTCGCCCCTGCCGGCCGAGGGGAGCCGCGACGACGTCACTGGCCTGCTGCGCCGGCACCTCGACGCATTCGACGACTGACGGGCCGAGCGTCCGGTGAGTTCCTCCCCGGGCCCGACGGTTTCCACGGCTAGCCTCCGCATCATGCTGCGTATCGTCGACACCCGTACCGGCCACCTGGCGGAGATTCCCTCCGTACGCCGTCATCTGCTGAGCATCTGCGTCCACTTGCCGGTCAGCGACGCCGGGATCGGCATGATGGACCTTCGGACGCTGCTGGTCGGCGACGTACTGGCGCGCACAGCGGAGCTGCACGGCCTGCAGTCCCGCACGTTCCTCACCATGCCGGACCTGCCGCATCTGCCGCATGAGCAGGCCGTGGCGCTTGATCGCGCGATGTCCGCCCTTGGCGTCCACCCGCCCGCCACCCTCGGTGCGCACCCTCCGGACGGAACGCTCTGCGCCGCTGCCGACGTGCATGTCCGCGCGTACGGAACCACCGCACAGGGCGCGGCCGGCGGGGTCCACATGGACGTGGGCCGGGCCGTCCCGGCCTCCCGGGAGACGGACGCCACCGACCGTTCCCACCTCCTGTCCCCGGGGCTCCTGGACGCCGTGGCTCCGGCGGGGACCGATCCGCTGGCCGTGAGGATGCTGATGCTCGGCCACCCCTACGGCACGCCGGTCACGGTCACCGATACCGCGCTCGAAGAGGCCCGGCGGGCGCTGGGGGACTGGCGGCTGCTGGTGGCCGACTGGGCGGAGGAGCCGTCCAGGCCGGTCCCAGCCGATGTGCTGCGGCACGCCCACGCCGTGCTGGCTGATGATCTCGGCGTCCCCGCGGTCCTGGAGACGCTGGGCACCTTGGCGACGCGGGATGACGTACCGGCCGGTGCCAAGTTCGAGACGTTCGCCTTCCTCGACCGCGTCCTCGGCCTGGACCTCGCGCGCGACGTGGGTCACCAGCACCGGTGAACGCGATGCCCTCACCGTCCACGCAGCACCCCCTGGGCCGGCCGCCAGTCCGGCCGGCGGCCGCTGAGGCCGATCACGCGGTCCAGCAGGGGCGCGTCGTCCGGGACCGCGACGACGGGGCCGAAGAATCCCTCCTCGGAGGATTCGTCGGACGGCGCCAACAACGCCTCGGAGACCCGTAGTTCCTCCTCGCTCGCCTCGTACGTCCGGCCGGTCGCCCGCGCCAGGTCCCAGCCGTGGATGAGCAGCTCGTCGAGTGCGATCCGGCCCATGACGGCGGCCGGCAGGTCGATGCCGCCCGCCTGGGTGTCCCCCTTCCAGGCGTCCGGTTCCCGCCAGGCGGCGGCCAGTTCGGCCAGCGCCTTCGGCAGGGCCGTCCGCCAGTCGTCCGCCAGTACCGGACGGGACGAGCCGGGCGGTGTGCCGGTCGTCGGGCCGAACTGCTTGCGGGCCGCGTCGCGGAAGGCGACGCTGAGCCCGGCGAGGTGGGCGAGCAGTTCCCGTACCGCGTACTCGGGGCAGGGCGTCGGATCGCCGAGCCGCTCGTCGTCGATGCCCTCCGCGAGCCGGGCGACGCGCTCCGCGGCCGCGCCGAGATCGATCGGTTCCATGGGTGAAGTGTTGTCCATGCAGGGCAGACCGCCGGGCCGCCCGAAACTCATCGCTCCGCGCCCGTCCCCCGACCGCGCGCCGCGCGATCCGGGAGACGTAGACGAGCGCGAGCTGCTCCCACGACCCGATGACGAAGGCCATGAAGAGGGCAGTCGCCCGCGGCGACGGACAGGGCCAGGGTGACCGACGGCAGTGGTCGAGTACACCAAGGTAACGGGTTGATGGAAAAACTTGAAGAGATCATGAAAATATTTCACGCGACTTGATCAGCTGGGTGCGCGCCGACGCCGTCACGGGCGGGTGTGGAGGCCGGCGGGGCCTCGATTGTCGAGCAATTACGAAATCGGCGCGATATCTTGCGTTCACTTGTCGGCGGTGGTTGAGTGTGCCGCGCCCCACACCGCAGTCGCCGACTCCGGTGGGGCAACCTCCACGTTCTTGCCCGAAGGGGACCACTCGATGAGAACTGCCAGGCTCCGCCGTACCCGCCGCGCCAGCGCGGTCACCCTCGTCTCCGCGATGACGCTGACCGCGCTTGCCGCCTGCGGCACGAGCAGCAGCGACGACGGCGGCGGCGGTGCTTCGCAGCAGAGCGGCTCGCCCGACGCCTCCGCCCCGCTGGACCCGAAGACGAAGGTGTCGATCACGATCGACTGCATGCCGCCCGCGGCGAAGGCGGCCGAGCTGAAGGAGTGGAAGGAGGACGTCGCCGAGTTCAACAAGACGTACCCGAACGTCACCATCGAAGGCCGTTCCACTCCGGGGCAGTGCCTGGAGCCGCCGCGGTTCACCGCGATGCTCAAGGCCAAGTCGCAGCCGGACGTCTTCTACACCTACTTCACCGACCTGCCGCAGGTCCTCTCCGAGGACGGCGCCGCCGACATCAGCGCGTACGTCAGCGACAAGACGGTCCCGGGGCTGAAGGACATCGACCCGAACGTCCTCGGCACGCTCAAGAAGGACGGCAAGCTGTACGGCCTGCCCACGAGCAACTACACGATGGGCCTGCTGGTCAACCGCAAGCTCTTCAAGGACGCCGGGCTCGACCCCGACACCCCGCCGCGGACCTGGGACGAGGTCCGCGCCGCCGCGAAGAAGATCGCGGGCCTGGGCGAGGGCGTCTCCGGGTTCGGCGAGTACAGCGCCGGGAACACCGGCGGCTGGCACTTCACCGCCCAGCTGTACAGCCTCGGCGGCGACATCGTCGACGCGAGCGGCACGAAGGCCGCCTTCAACAACGACCTCGGCAAGCAGGTCGCGAGGAACCTCCACGCCATGCGCTGGGAGGACGACAGCATGGGCAAGACCCAGCTGCTGAAGTGGGGCGACCTCCAGAAGCAGATCGCCACCGACAAGCTCGGCATGTTCCTCGCCGCCCCCGACGACATCACGTACATGGTCCAGCAGCTGGGCGCGAAGTACGAGAACTTCGGCATGGGCCCGATCCCCGGCGGCAAGAACACGCTCGCGGGCGGCAACGGCTACATGATCAAGAAGGGCATATCGCCCGACAAGATCAAGGCCGCCATCGCCTGGCTCGACTTCAAGTTCACCACCGTCGGCAAGGGGCAGTTCGACTGGGCCCGCACCAAGGCCGACAGCCTGCCGGTCGGTCTTCCGCAGCCGAACTTCTGGCTGAACGACTCCAAGGCCAAGGACGACGCCTCCCGTACCCAGAACGCCACCATGCCGGTCGCCAACTTCAAGGCGTTCACGGACAGCCCCGTCCCCGGCAAGGCCGAGCCGCCGAAGGCCCAGGAGGTCTACAAGGTGCTCGACAACGTGATGTCCGGCCTCCTCACCAACAAGGACGCCGACGTCGACAAGCTCCTGTCGACCGCGGAGACGCAGGTCAACCAGGTCCTGGCCAACCAGTGACGGAACCGGGCGGGGCGGGCGTCAGCCACCGGCCGTCCCGCCCGGCACTCCCCACCCGCCAGCGGACACGGCAGTCCCGTACCAAGGAGCACGCATGTCGGCCCCGAGCCTGACCCCGACCAAGGCGGGGCGTTCCCGCGATCCCGAGCCCCGCCCAGAGGGGCCCGCGGCCCCCGGCGGCGCTTTCGCCAAGAGCCTGCGGCGCAACCTGACGGCCCACTCGTTCCTCATCGGCGCCGTCCTCTGTTTCGCCGTCTTCTCCTGGTATCCGATGGTCAGGGAATTTCTCCTGGCCTTCCAGAAGACCGAGAGCGGCGACTCCGTCTGGGTCGGACTGGACAACTTCCGCACCGTCTTCAACGATCCGGCCTTCTGGCAGGCCTGGGGCAACACCCTCTGGTACACCGCCCTCGCCCTGGTCCTCGGCTTCGCCGTTCCCTTCGTCCTGGCGATCACGATCAACGAGTTCCGGCACGGCAAGAGCTACCTGCGGCTCCTGGTCTACCTGCCCGTCATGCTGCCGCCGGTCGCGGCGGTCCTGCTCTTCCAGTACCTGTACGACCCGGGCTACGGCCTCCTCAACGAGCTGCTCGGCTTCCTCCACCTGCCCGAACAGCAGTGGCTCCAGGACGCGGACATCGCGATGTTCTCCCTCGTCGTCGCCTCGACCTGGATGAACATGGGCGGCGCCACCCTGATCTACCTCGCCGCGCTCCAGGGCATCCCCGGCGAGCTGTACGAAGCCGCCGAGCTCGACGGCGCCGGCCTGTTCCGCAAGATCTGGCACGTGACGATCCCGCAGACGCGCCTGATCCTCTCGCTGATGCTGCTGATGCAGATCATCGCGACCATGCAGGTCTTCGTCGAACCGTTCCTGCTCACCGGCGGCGCCGGACCGGAGGGGTCCACGACCACGGTCGTCTACCTCATCTACCAATACGCCTTCAACTTCAACAACTACGGCGCCGCGGCGGCCCTCGGCCTGCTCCTGCTCGTACTGCTCGCCGGCTTCTCGGCGGCGTACGTCAAGCTCAGCCGCGCCGAGGACGAGTAGGACCGGGAGACCAGCATGTCCACACGTACGCTCATCTCACCGGCCGTGCTCGGCAAGCGCCGCGGCAAGCGCCTGTACTGGAGCGCCTTCGCCCTCGTCACCGGCGGCTTCACCCTGGTGTTCCTCGGGCCGCTGTACTGGCTGATCTCCAGCGGATTCAAGGACACCCAGGAGGTCGTCCGGACCCCGCCGACGCTGGTGCCGGAGAGCTTCACCCCCGAGAACTACAGCCGCGCCTGGGAGGTCATGGACCTGTCCTCCCTGCTGTTCAACACCTTCTACTACGCCTTCGGCGCCCTCGCCTTCCAGCTGATCCTCGACGTGGCGGCGGCGTACTCGCTGTCCAAGCTGCGCCCGGTGCTCGGCAAGGCGATCCTCGGCCTGATGCTCGCCACCCTGATGATCCCGGCGACGGTCCTCGTCGTCCCCCAGTACCTGACCGTTCTGGACGTCCCGATCGTCGAGCGGAACCTGCTGAACACCCCGTGGGCGATCTGGCTGCCGTCCGTCACCAACGCCTTCAACATCTTCCTGCTGAAGCGGTTCTTCGACTCCATCCCGAAGGAACTCCTCGACGCCGCGTCCATGGACGGCGCGAGCCCGCTGCGGATCCTGTGGTCGATCGTCCTGCCGGTCTCGCGGCCGATCCTCGGCGTGGTGTCGATCTTCGCGGTCGTCGGCGTCTGGAAGGACTTCCTCTGGCCGATGCTCACCCTGCCCGACCCGGCGAAGCAGACCCTCAACGTGGGCATCTACTCGCTCGCCAACGGGGTCCCGGTGAACGTCCTCATCGCCGCCCTCACCATCGCCTCCCTCCCGACACTGCTCGTCTTCCTCGTCTTCCAGCGCAACATCATGGGCGGCCTCACCGCCGGCAGCCTCAAGGGCTGACGCCGCGCACCGTCCCTTCCTCCCCCCAAGCCCTCGCCGTCGTCCCGGGCCCATCCCGTCCCCGCTCCTCCGGGCCGGCGGCGAGGAACTCCTGCCTACCCGCCGACCCTGCCCGAAAGGACCGTCCCGTGGCAGCCCCCATTCCGTCCCGCACCACCGACTGGTGGCGCGACGCCGTCATCTACCAGGTCTACCCCCGCAGCTTCGCCGACGGCGACGGCGACGGCACCGGGGACCTCGCGGGCGTCCGGGCGAGACTGCCCCACCTCGCCGAACTCGGCGTCGACGCCGTCTGGTTCACCCCCTGGTACGCCTCCCCGATGGTCGACGGCGGCTACGACGTCGCCGACTACCGGGCCATCGACCCCGCCTTCGGCACCCTCGACGAGGCCGAGAAGCTGATCGCCGAGGCCGCCGAACTCGGCCTCCGCGTCATCGTCGACATCGTCCCCAACCACGTCTCCGACCAGCACGCCTGGTTCCGGGAGGCCCTCGCCGCCGGACCCGGCAGCCCCGCCCGCGAACGCTTCCACTTCCGCCCCGGCCGCGGCGAGCACGGCGAACTCCCGCCCAACGAGTGGCCCTCCCAGTTCTCCGGCTGCACCTGGACCCGCGTCCCCGACGGCGAGTGGTACCTCCACCTCTTCACCCCCGAACAGCCCGACCTCAACTGGTCCCACCCCGACGTCCGCCGCGAACACGAGGACGTTCTGCGCTTCTGGTTCGAACGCGGCGTCGCCGGCGTCCGCATCGACTCCGCCGCCCTGCTCACCAAGGACCCCGGGCTCCGCGACTTCACCGAGGGCGTCGACCCGCACCCGTACATCGACCTCGACGAGATCCACGACGTCTACCGCTCCTGGCGGGCCATAGCCGACGAGTACGGCGGCGTCTTCGTCGGTGAGGTGTGGCTCCCCGACGCCGAGCGCTTCGCCCGCTATCTGCGCCCCGACGAGCTCCACACCGCCTTCAACTTCAACTTCCTCGCCTGCCCCTGGGAGCCGGAGCGGCTGCGCCGCGCCATCGACGACACCCTCGCCGAACATGCCCCCGTCCACGCCCCCGCCACCTGGGTTCTCTGCAACCACGACGTCACCCGCACCGTCACCCGTTACGGCCGCGCCGACACCGCCTTCGAGTTCGCGACCAAGACCTTCGGCACCCCCACCGACCTGGAGCTCGGCACCCGCCGCGCCCGCGCCGCCGCCCTCCTCACCCTCGCCCTGCCCGGCTCCGTCTACCTCTACCAGGGCGAGGAGCTGGGCCTGCCCGAGGTCGACGTCCCGCGCGACCGCATCCAGGACCCCATGCACTTCCGCTCCGGAGGAACCGACCCGGGCCGCGACGGCTGCCGGGTGCCGCTCCCCTGGAAGGCCGACGCACCCTCCTACGGTTTCGGCACCCCGCCCGGTACGGACTCCTGGCTGCCGCAGCCCGGCGACTGGGCCCGCTACGCGGTCGACCGGCAGAGCACCGACCCCGACTCCATGCTCACCCTCTACCGCACGGCCCTCGCCCTGCGCCGCTCCGAGCCCGGCTTCGGCGACGGGCCGTTCACCTGGCTCCCGGCCCCCGACGGCGTCCTCGCCTTCACCCGCCACTCCGGCCTGACCTGCGTCGTCAACCACTCCGACGGACCGGTGGAACTCCCCGCCCACTCCACGCTTCTGCTCACCAGCGGCCCCCTCGACCCCGCGGGCACCCTCCCTCCGGACACCGCCGCCTGGCTGCGCGCCTGAGTCCGGGGACGGTCCCCGGCACGTCGCGGCGGTCACCCGGTTCATTTGCGTCGGAAAGTCCGCCTGCGTTGGCAAACTCACGCAATTCTCTTGCGTGATTTGCGCTAGACTTGCGTGTATGACGCGACGACTTGCTCAGGTGGCGAAGAAGGTGGGGGTCAGCGAGGCGACGGTGAGCCGTGTCCTCAACGGCAAGCCCGGGGTTTCGGAGGCGACCCGGCAGTCCGTGCTGACAGCGCTCGACGTGCTCGGCTACGAACGGCCGACACAGCTGCGCGGTGAGCGAGCCCGGCTCGTCGGTCTCGTCCTCCCGGAGCTCCAGAACCCGATCTTCCCTGCGTTCGCCGAGGTCATCGGCGGCGCGCTCGCCCAGCAGGGGCTCACCCCGGTCCTGTGCACGCAGACGAAGGGCGGTGTCTCCGAAGCCGACTACGTGGAGCTGCTGCTTCAGCAGCAGGTCTCCGGTGTCGTGTTCGCCGGTGGGCTCTTCGCGCAGGCCGATGCCCCGCACGACCACTACTACCGGCTGGCCGAGCGCAGCATCCCGGTCGTCCTGGTCAATGCGTCGATCGAAGGACTCGACTTCCCCTGCGTCTCCTGTGACGACGCCGTGGCCATCGAACAGGCCTGGCGTCACCTTGCTTCCCTGGGCCACGAGAAGATCGGACTCGTGCTCGGCCCCGGGGATCACGTGCCGTCCCGCCGCAAGCTGGAGGCCGCCCGCGTGGCCGCAGCGGCCGCCGGCATGGAGTGGGACGACGCCTTCGTGGAGCGGTCGGTCTTCTCGCTGGAGGGCGGACAGGCCGCCGCCACCCGCCTCCTGGGGCGTGGAGTCACCGGCATCGCCTGTGGCAGCGACCCGCTGGCGCTGGGCGCGATCAGGGCCGCCCGTCGGCGCGGCCTGTCGGTCCCGTCGGACGTGTCGGTCGTCGGTTTCGACGACTCCGCCTTCATGACCTGCACGGAGCCGCCGCTGTCGACGGTGCGCCAGCCCATCGAGGCCATGGGGCGCGCCGCCGTGGACCTGCTGATCGCACAGATCCAGGGCACCCAGCACCACCTCGGGGAGCTGCTCTTCGAGCCCGAGCTCGTCGTCCGCGGCTCGACGGCCCCGCCGTCCGCCCGCTGATCCCGGGGGCGCGCCCCGACAACTGAACAGCCATCACCTGACGGCACCGGTATCCCTGCCCCGAGCGGCTAGGACACCGGTGCCGTCGGCGTTTCCGAAGGATGTCGGTTGTTCGCGAGTGGACGGGGACCGTTGACAAAGTCGTCATCCAGTAGAAACCTTGCGGGCTGACAGCGCAAATGAGCCACAGAGTTACTCAAGAACATGGCTGGCTGTCATTCGATCTTTGTCGGAGTCATGTCGGGCTCCCGGCGCGTGACCCTGTCGAACTCCTCCGAGCTCCCTCGCGCGTCCGCCGGTGAGGGCTGCTCAGGACGGCGACGGGTCACGGGCCCTGCCCACATCGTGGAGAGGTCACCATGAGAGGCACACATCCGAGCAGGCGGCTGGGGGTCGGTCTGCTGACAGCGGGCCTGATCTCCGTAGGACTGCTCCCCGTCCCCGCGCAGGCCGCGGGCGAGACCAACCTCGCCCTCGGCAGAGCGGCGACGGCCGGCGGCGCGAACGGCGGCTACCCGGCCTCCAACGTCACCGACGGAAGCCAGCAGTCGTACTGGGAAGGCCCGTTGGGCTCGTTCCCGCAGTGGGTGCAGGTCGATCTGGGCACCCAGGTCGACCTCGACCGCCTCGCGCTCAAGCTGCCCACCGGCTGGGAGGCACGCAACCAGTCCCTCGCCGTCCTCGGCAGCGCCGACGGCAGCACGTTCAGCACCCTCACCGCCGCCCAGGCCCGGTCGTTCGCCCCGTCCGCCGCGAACACGGTGAACATCGACCTGCCTTCGGCCACAGCTCGCTTCGTACGGGTCCAGGTGGCGTCCAACACGGCCTGGAACGCCGCGCAGCTCTCCGAGCTGGAGGTCTACGGGGAGGCCGGGGGCGGCGACCCGGGCGACCCGCCGCCGGTCACCGGCACGAACCTGGCGCGGAACAAGCCGATCGAGGCGACGTCCACGACGCAGAACTACGTGGCCGGCAACGCCAATGACGACAGCACCTCCACCTACTGGGAGTCGGCGGGCTTCCCCAGCGGACTCACGGTCAAGCTCGGCTCGGACGCCGACATCGAGGCCGTCGTCGTCAAGCTCGACCCGGACTCCGCCTGGGGCCCCCGTAACCAGTCCCTGGAAGTCCTCGGCCGCGCCTCGGCGGACTCGGCCTTCACCACCCTGAAGCCGCGCGCCGACTACGCCTTCAGCCCGTCCGCAGGCCAGAACACCGTCACCATCCCCGTCACCGGCCGCGTGTCCGACCTGCGGCTGACCGGCTTCTCCAACACCGGCGCACCCGGTGTCCAGGTGGCGGAGGTCCAGGTGCTCGGCAAGGCGGCGCCCGCCCCGGACTTCGTCGTCAACGAGCTCACCTGGGAACCGGCCACCCCGTCCGAAGCCGACGACGTGACCGCCAAGGTCACCGTACGCAACGCCGGCACCGCCCCGGCCGCGGCGACCACGGTGAACGTCAGCGCCGAGGGCACCGTCGCCGGCTCCGCCCCCGTACCCGCGCTCGCCGCGGGCCAGTCGACGACCGTGAACGTCGCCATCGGCAAGCGCCCGATGGGCTCCTACACCGTCTCGGCGGCCGTCGACCCGACCGACACGGTGCCCGAGCTCGACAACGGCAACAACAGCCGTACCGCCACGGACAGGTTGAACGTCACGCAGACCCCGGGCCCGGACCTGACGGTCACCGGCATCACCCCGAACCCGGCCACACCCGCGGTCGGGGCGCCCGTCTCCTTCACGGTCGCCGTCAGGAACCGCGGTACGTCCGCCGTCCCGGCCGGCAGCGTCACGCGCCTCACGGTGGGTCCGACCACCCTGTCGGGCACGACCCCGGCCATCGCCGCGGGGGACACCGCCGACGTCGCCCTGACCGGCACCTGGACGGCCACCGACGGCGGCGTCACGCTGACCGCGACCGCCGACGCCACCGGCACCGTCACCGAGACGAACGAGAACAACAACGTCTTCGGCCGATCCCTCGTCGTGGGGCGCGGCGCCGCCGTCCCGTACACGGAGTACGAGGCGGAGGACGCGGCGTACCGCGGCACGCTCCTGTACACCGACTCCACCCGCCCGTTCGGCCACACCAACTTCGCCACCGAATCCTCGGGCCGCGAGTCGGTACGCCTCAACACCACGGGCGACTACGTGGAGTTCACCTCCGCCGGCGCCGCGAACTCCGTCGTCGTACGGAACTCGATACCGGACGCCCCGGGCGGCGGTGGCCAGGAGGCCACACTGAGCCTGTACGCGAACGGGCAGTTCGTGCGGAAGCTGACCCTCTCCTCCAAGCACAGCTGGCTCTACGGCACCACCGACCAGCCGGAGGGGCTCACCAACACCCCGGGCGGTGACGCGCGGCGTCTCTTCGACGAGTCCCACGCCCTGCTGACCCAGTCCTACCCGGCCGGCACGAAGTTCCGCCTCCAGCGCGACGCGGGCGACACCGCCGCCTTCTACATCGTCGACCTGATCGACCTGGAGCAGGTCGCCCCGCCGGCCGCGAAGCCCGCGGAGTGCGTCTCGATCACCACGTACGGGGCGGTCCCCAACGACGGCATCGACGACACCGACGCCCTCCAGCGCGCCGTCACCGCCGATCAGAAGGGCGAGATCCCCTGTGTGTGGATCCCGGCGGGCCAGTGGCGCCAGGAGCAGAAGATCCTCACCGACGACCCCCTGAACCGGGGCACCCACAACCAGGTCGGCATCCGGGACGTCACCATCCGAGGCGCCGGCATGTGGCACTCCCAGCTCTACACGCTGACCCCGCCGCACCTGGCGAACGGGATCAACCACCCGCACGAGGGCAACTTCGGCTTCGACATCGACGACAACACCAAGATCTCGGACATCGCCATCTTCGGCTCCGGCACCATCCGGGGCGGCGACGGCAACGCCGAGGGAGGCGTCGGGCTCAACGGACGCTTCGGCAAGAACACGAAGATCGGGAACGTCTGGATCGAGCACGCCAACGTCGCCGCCTGGGTCGGCCGCGACTACTCCAACATCCCCGAGCTGTGGGGTCCCGGTGACGGCCTGGAGTTCAGCGGCATGCGGATCCGCAACACCTACGCCGACGGCGTCAACTTCTCCAACGGCACCCGCAACTCCACCGTCTACAACTCGTCCTTCCGCAACACCGGCGACGACGCCCTCGCGGTGTGGGCCAACAAGTACGTGAAGGACACCTCGGTGGACGTCGGCCACGACAACCACTTCCGCAACAACACCGTCCAGCTCCCGTGGCGTGCCAACGGCATCGCGGTCTACGGCGGCTACGGCAACACGATCGAGAACAACGTCGTCGCCGACACCATGAACTACCCGGGGATCATGCTCGCCACCGACCACGACCCGATCCCCTTCTCCGGACAGACCCTGATCGCCAACAACGCCCTGTACCGCACGGGCGGAGCCTTCTGGAACGAGGACCAGGAGTTCGGCGCCATCACCCTCTTCGCCCAGGGGCCCGACATCCCGGGCGTCACCATCCGGGACACCGACATCCACGAGTCGACGTACGACGGCATCCAGTTCAAGACCGGCGGCGGCGCCATGCCGAACGTCAAGGTCACGAACGTACGCATCGACAAGTCGCTCAACGGCTGCGGAATCCTCGCGATGGGCGGCGCGCGCGGCAGCGCCACGCTGACGGACGTCACCGTCACGAACTCGGCCAAGGGCGACGTCTGCTCGCAGCCCGGCACGCAGTTCGTCTTCAACCAGGGCTGACGCCCCGCCACCGGTGGGGACGCCCGGCTCCGCATCCCGGCGTCCCCACCGCACCCCCCCGCCATCCACGAAGCGAGGAACGATGAGAACCCCCACCTGGCGATCACGGTGCCTGAGCGCCGCGATCGCGACGAGCCTGCTGGCACTGGGCGGCCCCCTGACGGCCGCCCACGCGGCCGGCGGGCCCAACATCGCGCTCGGTGACACCGCCTCCTCCAGCAGCGCCCAGTCCGGCTACTCCGCCGGCAACATCACCGACGGCGACCAGGGCTCGTACTGGGAAAGCGCCGGCACCTCCCTGCCCCAGTGGGTCCAGGCCGACCTCGGCACCGCGACCCGCGTCGACGAGGTCGTGCTGAAGCTGCCCGCCGGCTGGGAGGCCCGGAACCAGACCCTGTCCATCCAGGGCAGCGCCGACGGCACCAGCTTCACCACCCTGAAGAGCTCCGCCACCTACACCTTCAGCCCCGGTTCGGCCAACACGGTCACCGTCGCCTTCCCGGCCACGCAGACCCGTTTCGTCCGTGTCGCCATCACCGCGAACACGACCTGGCAGGCGGCGCAGCTCTCCGAACTGGAGGTGCACGCCGCCGAGGGCTCCTCGGCGAACCTCGCCGCCGGCAAGACCCTCACCGCCGGCAGCCACGCCGAGGTGTACGCCGCGCCCAACGCCAACGACGGCAACCGGGCCAGCTACTGGGAGAGCGCCAACAACGCCCTGCCGCAATGGCTCCAGGCCGACCTCCGCGCCGCCGTGGCCGTCAACCGGGTCGTCCTCAAACTGCCCGCCGGCTGGGGCGCCCGCAGCCAGACCCTGAAGATCCAGGGCAGCACCGACGGCACCGCGTTCACCGACCTCTCGGCTTCCCGGGCCTACGCCTTCGACGCGGGCAACGACAACACCGCGACGATCACCCTGGACTCCACCACCACCCGCTACGTGCGCGTCCTGGTGACCGCGAACACCGTCCAGCCCGCCGCCCAGATATCCGAGCTGGAGATCTACGGCCCGGCCACCGGCGACACCCAGGCCCCGACCGCCCCCGCGAACCTGACCTACACCCAGCCCGCCACCGGGCAGGTCAAGCTCGCCTGGAACGCCTCGACCGACAACGAGGGCGTCACGGCGTACGACATCTACGCCAACAACGTCCTGCTCACCACCGTCGCCGGCGACGTCACGACCTTCACCGACAACCGGCCGGCGGACCAGACGGTCTCGTACCGGGTCCGCGCGAAGGACGCGGCCGGCAACCAGTCCGGTGACAGCAACACCGTCACCCGCATCGGCGACGGCGGCGACACCCAGGCCCCGACCGCCCCCGCGAACCTGGGATTCACCGAACCCACGAACGGCCAGGTCACACTCGCCTGGAACGCCTCCACCGACAACAGGGGCGTCACGGCCTACGACGTCTACGCGAACAACGTCCTGCGCGGCAGCGTCGCGGGCACCGTCACCACGTACACCGACACCCAGCCGGCGAGCGCCACCGTGACGTACCACGTGGTGGCCAGGGACGCGGCGGGCAACACCTCCGTCACCTCCGGCAGCGTCACCCGCAACGGAAGCGGCGGGAACGGATCCGACCTCGCCGTCGGCAAGTCCGTCGAGGCGTCCTCGACCACGGGGACCTTCGTCGCGGGCAACGCCAACGACAACGACACCGCCACCTACTGGGAGGGCGCGGGCGGCACCTACCCGCAGACCCTCACCGTCAAGCTCGGCGCCAACGCCGACCTCGACAAGCTCGTGCTCAAGCTCAACCCCGCCCAGGCCTGGCAGGCCCGCACCCAGACCATCGAGGTCCTCGGCCGCGAGCAGAGCGCCACCGGCTTCACGAGCGAGATCGCGGCCAAGAGCCACGCCTTCGACCCCGCGAGCGGCAACACCGTCACCATCCCGCTGACCGAGCGGCTGGCGGACGTCCGGCTCAGGTTCACCGCCAACTCCGGTGCGCCCGCCGGCCAGATCGCCGAGTTCCAGGTCGTCGGGGTGCCCGCGCCCAACCCGGACCTCACCGTCACCGGACTGTCCACGGAGCCCGCCTCGCCGGATGAGGACGACGAGATCACCGTCTCCGCCGTCGTCCGCAACGACGGAACGGCCGCCGCACCGGCGAGCAAGGTCGCCGTCCGCCTCGGCGGCACCAAGGTCGCGACCGGGCAGGCCCCGGCCCTGGCCCCCGGTGAGCAGGCCACCGTCCCGGTCTCCCTCGGCGTGCGCGCATCGGGCTCCTACGAGCTCGGCGCGGTCGCGGACGAGGCGAACCAGGTCCTGGAGCAGAACGAGACCAACAACAGCTACACCCGGCCCACCGCACTCGTGGTCAAGCCGGTCGCGAGCGCGGACCTCGTCGCCACCTCGGTGACGACCGTCCCGTCGAGCCCGACCGCCGGCGACGCCGTGACGTTCAAGGTCGCGGTGAGGAACCAGGGCACCGAGGCGACCGCGGGCGGCGGCCACGGCGTCACGCTGGAGCTGGTCGACGCACAGGGCGGCGTCGTCAGGACGCTGACCGGGGCCCACAGCGGAGCGCTGGCACCCGGAGCTGCCGCCGAGGTGAGCCTCGGCACGTGGACCGCCGTGAACGGCTCGTACACCGTCAGGACCGTCCTCGCCGACGATGCGAACGAACTGCCGGTCAAGCGCGAGAACAACACCCGGACGCAGCCGCTGTTCGTCGGACGCGGCGCCGACATGCCGTACACGATGTACGAGGCGGAGGACGGCACCGCCGGCGGCGGAGCGGCCGTCGTCGGCCCCAACCGGACCGTGGGCGACATCGCCGGTGAGGCGTCCGGCCGCAAGGCCGTCACCCTGGACTCGACCGGCGAGTACGTCGAGTTCACCACCCGCGCCGCCACCAACACCCTCGTCACCCGCTTCTCCCTCCCGGACGCCCCGGGTGGCGGCGGCATCGACTCCACCGTCAACGTCTACGTCGACGGCGTGTTCAAGAAGGCCCTGCCGCTCACCTCGAAGTACTCCTGGCTGTACGGCGCCGAGGCCGGTCCCGGCAACGACCCGGGCTCCGGTGCCCCGCGCCACATCTACGACGAGGCGCACCTGATGTTCGGCGAGACCGTTCCCGCCGGCAGCAGGATCAGGCTGCAGAAGGACGCCGCGAACTCCGCCGCCCACTACGCGATCGACTTCGTCGACCTGGAGCAGGTCGCGCCGGTCGCCAACCCGGACCCGGCCACGTACACGGTGCCGGCCGGCTTCACGCACCAGGACGTGCAGAACGCGCTCGACAAGGTCCGCATGGACACCACCGGCAAACTCGTCGGCGTCTACCTGCCGCCCGGTGACTATCAGACCTCCAGCAAGTTCCAGGTCTACGGCAAGGCGGTCAAGGTCGTCGGCGCCGGCCCCTGGTACACGAAGTTCCACGCGCCCACCACGCAGGACAACACCGACATAGGCTTCCGCGCCGAGGCCACGGCGAACGGCTCGCTCTTCAAGGGCTTCGCCTACTTCGGCAACTACGTCACCCGAATCGACGGCCCGGGCAAGGTCTTCGACTTCCAGAACGTCGCCGACATCGTCATCGCCGACATCTGGAACGAGCACATGGTCTGCCTGTACTGGGGCACCAACACCGACCGGATCACGATCAAGAACTCCCGGATCCGGAACATGTTCGCCGACGGCATCAACATGACCAACGGGTCCACGGACAACCTGGTGGCCCACAACGACGCCCGGGCCACCGGCGACGACAGCTTCGCGCTCTTCTCGGCGATCGACGCCGGCGGCGCGGACATGAAGAACAACGTCTACGAGAACCTGACCTCCACGCTCACCTGGCGGGCCGCGGGTGTCGCGGTGTACGGCGGCTACAACAACACCTTCCGCAACATCCACATCGCCGACACCCTCGTCTACTCCGGCATCACGATCTCCTCGCTGGACTTCGGCTACCCGATGAACGGCTTCGGGACCATCCCGACGAACTTCGAGAACATCTCGATCGTCCGGTCCGGCGGTCACTTCTGGGGCAACCAGGCCTTCCCCGGCATCTGGCTGTTCTCCGCCTCGAAGGTCTTCCAGGGAATCCGGGTCAGCCACGTGGACATCGTGGATCCCACGTACAGCGGGATCATGTTCCAGACGAAGTACACCGGCTCGCAGCCAGAGAACCCCGTGAAGGACACCGTCTTCACCGACATCTCCATCACCGGCGCGAAGCGGAGCGGTGACGCCTGGGACGCCAAGTCCGGCATCGGCGTCTGGGCCAACGAGATGCCCGAGCCCGGCCAGGGCCCGCCCGTCGGCGAGGCGACCTTCAACTGCCTGCGCATGCAGGACAACGTCGAGAACATCCGGAACACGACCAACTTCAAGATCACCGTCAACCCCTGCTGAACGGGCTCTGCCCGGCAACGAGAACACCGGCGCCCACCGCATCGAGCGGCGGGCGCCCGCTCACTGGATCAGATCGGTGTGCGGATGGGCGGTGCTGTCCGGCGTGTCCCCGTGGATGTCGGCGGACAGCTCTTCGCCGACCTGTAGAAGGGGGCACGGGCGAGCATCCGGAGGACTGGAACATGAGCAGTGGTGCCTGGACCGGCGCGGCGGTGGCGGCCGTCACCGCCGCATACGCACTGGGCTCGCGTCGGCTGTCCTCGACACCGATCTCGTCGGCGATGGTGTTCGTCGGCGCGGGCATCCTTCTCGGGCCCGCGGTGCTGGACATCATCGACCTGACGCAAGACGCCGCGCCGATCGTCGCGCTTCTCGAAGTCACCCTGGCTCTGGTGTTGTTCACCGATGCCATGACGGTGCGCAGAAGGGACCTTCGGACCGGCGGATTCCTCCCCGGGCGTCTGCTGGGCATCGGACTGCCGCTGAGCATCGGGGCCGGTTGGCTGCTCGCCTGGCCTCTGCTGCCGGGGCTGACGATGTGGGAGCTCGCCCTCGTCGGCGCCATCCTCGCCCCGACCGACGCCGCCCTCGGGAAGACCGCCATCTCGCACCCCCGTGTGCCGGCCGTCGTACGGCACGGGCTGAATGTCGAGAGCGGCCTGAACGACGGCATGGTGCTGCCCTTCTTCCTCCTGTTCCTGGCAGCCATCCCTGGCACCCACTACGCGGAGGAGGGCGTGGCGGGTGTCTTCTGGCGCGCCCTGGTGCTGAGCACCGCACTGGGCCTGCTGGTCGGGTGGGTGGGTGGCCGGCTTCTGCAGTGGTCCCGGGCCAGGGGCTGGATCACGGGGCAGTGGCGGCAGGTCTATCTGCCGGCCGTCGCGGCCGGGGCGTACGAACTCGCCGTGGTGACGGACGGCAGCGGCTTCATCGCCGCCTGGGTGGCCGGGTTCGCCTGCGGGTTCGCCCTGCGCCGTCACAGGGCCGACAGCGAGAAGGGGCAGCCGGACCGCACTGCCGAGTTCACCGAGAACCTCGGGGGGCTCCTCGCCGCGATCAGCCTTCTCGTCTTCGGGGCGGTGCTGCTCGGCCCCGCACTGGAGCACTTGAGCTGGCGGATCATCCTGTACGCGGTGCTCAGTCTCACCGTGGTCAGGATGCTGCCCGTGGCTCTCTCGCTCGCCGGGAGCGGGCTGCGGCCGCCCACGGTGGCGTACATCGGCTGGTTCGGGCCGCGCGGGCTCGCGTCCGTGGTCCTGGCGCTGCTCGTCGTGGAGGAGCACGTCCCGGGGGTGGAACTGCTGGGCAGGGTGGTGGCGGTCACCGTCGGTCTCAGCGTCCTCCTGCACGGCGTTTCGGCCGTGTCCCTCGCCGAGCGGTACGGCCGCTGGCACGAGAAGGCCTCGGCCGCCTCCCGTGACCTGCGCGAGGGCACTCCCGTACCCGAAACCCCCGCACGCGGCAGGCTCGGCCGCCTGGACCACCCGGAGACGTGAGGCGGCGCCGGACGTCCGGGGCGTCGGGATCCGTCGGGATCCGTCGGGATCCGTCGTGGTCCGGGAGATCTCCCGGCGTCTCAGCCGTTGCGGTCCAGCGACCAGAGCAGTTCGATCTCCAGCCACTGGCTTTCGTGATGCCACGCGTCGAGGGCGGTCACCAGGTGGCGGCTCAACGCGTCGGCCGTGAGCGAGCGCCAGCGGCAGCCGGTGAGGAACTCGACGAGGATGTCGATCCGCTCGTCATGGCGGGCCACCGGCGTCGCGTCCGCCCGCTCGCGTGCGTCGATCGCGGCGAGTGCACGACGGCTGATCATGCCGGGTGTGAGCCTTCGCCAGGCATGAGGGGCCAGTGCCTCGCCCACGGCACGCACGCGCGCGTCGTCCGAGGAAGCCAGTCGCACCGTCCGGGGAGCCACCATCCGAGGAGCCTTCCGCGCATCACCGGAGAGGCTCGCCTTTCGTACGCCAGGACACGCGCCGGCTGAAGCCTCCCAAGCCCCGCAACGCACGGAGCGGCATTTCGCGCATATCGTACGCACGGGACAGCGGCCGAATCGGCCGCTGTGTCCACGCTCACAGGCCAGGCCAGGCCAGGCCAGGCCAGGGCGCGGACGGGCCGGGCTGTCCTACCCGGAGCCGCAGGCCGCCGGGCCCGCACGTAGGCCGCGCTCCGAGGAGGCCGTGGTCTCGACGGAGTGCACGTAACGGAAGGGCGCGGACCCGAGGAACGCGTCGTCACTTGGGGCGAGCGGATACCAATGCCGAACCATGAGCACCCTTTCCGTGCTCCGCCGTCCAGCGCAGGCGCAGGGAGCCGCGGACGGATCGGCGTCCGGCTGCCCCGGTGGAAACCGGCCTGGTGCGGATCTACGATGAAAACGGTGCGGCATGCGCGACAGTCCGGCAACCGGGCCTCACCCACCGAGTCCCGGCGCTCACCGAGCTGAAACCGCGTGTGCCCTTGCTCTGGCCGTAACCGCCGCTGGTGCGAAGCGACTTCGCGGAGCGGGCCGCATGTCGGCTCTCCCCCGGGCGGAAGCCGATGGCACGGGCACGCAACGACGCCCCTGCGTCCGGCGGACGGGCCCTTCCGCCCGGCCCACCGACATGGCCGGCGCAGCGAGCGGCAGCAGTACCGTCACGGTCCACTCGCTGGAGCTGCCCGGCAGCCCGGCGGGATTGAGGACAGCCACGATGCCAGTGAACACGTACAAGCCAGGCAGCGCCTTCCCCGGAATGATCGGGAGGACCGCCGACGAGTCCACCCCCGCCTGGCCCGAGCCGACGCGGGCGGTACCCGGATCCCCCAACGTGCTGATGATCGTGCTCGACGACACGGGCTACGGGCAGTTCGGCTGCTACGGCAGTCCGCTGCAGACGCCCCGTCTCGACGCGCTGGCGGCCGGCGGTCTGCTCTACAACAACATGCACACCACGGCGCTGTGCTCGCCGTCGCGTTCCTGCATCATCACCGGCCGCAACCATCATGCCAACGGCATGGCCGCGATCACCGAGATGGCCACCGGATACCCCGGCTACAACGGCAACATCCCGTTCGAGAACGGATTCCTGTCCGAGATGCTGCTGGAGCACGGCTACAACACGTACATGCTCGGCAAGTGGCACCTCATGCCCTCGGAACAGGAGTCCCCCGCCGGCCCCTACACCCGCTGGCCGCTCGGCCGCGGCTACGAACGGTTCTACGGCTTCCTCGGCGGCGACACCAACCAGTGGTATCCGGACCTCGTGTACGACAACCACCAGGTCGAGCCCCCCGCCTCACCGGATCAGGGCTATCACTTCACCGCGGACCTGGCGGACAGGGCGATGCTCTTCATCTCCGACGCCAAGCAGGTCACCCCCGACAAGCCGTTCTTCCTCAACTTCTCCACCGGGGCCACGCACGCACCGCACCATGTACCCCGGGAATGGGCGGACCGCTACCGAGGCCGGTTCGACGACGGCTGGGACGCCTACCGCGAAGTGACGTTCGCCAACCAGAAGAGACTCGGTGTCGTGCCGCCCGGCGCCGAACTCTCCCGCCACGACCCCGACGTCCCGGCCTGGGACTCCCTCACCCCGGAGGCCCGGCACCTCGCCGCACGCATGATGGAGGTCTACGCGGGATTCCTCTCCCACACCGACCACCAGATCGGGCGGCTGCTGGACTTCCTCAAGGACATCGGCGAGTTCGACAACACGCTGATCCTGGTCGTCTCCGACAACGGGGCGAGCGCGGAGGGCGGAGTCACCGGGACGACGAACGAGGCCCAGTTCTTCAACAACGCCCCCGAACCGATCGAGGACAGCCTCAAGGGGATCGACGAACTCGGCGGCCCGACCATGTTCAACCACTATCCGTGGGGCTGGACATGGGCCGGCAACACCCCCTTCCGGCGCTGGAAGAGGGAGACGTACCGCGGCGGCGCCAGCGACCCGTTCCTCGTCCACTGGCCGCAGCGCATCACGGCCCGAGGAGAGGTGCGCACCCAGTACGCCCACCTCGTGGACATCGTCCCCACCGTGCTCGACGTCCTCGGCATCGAACCGCCCGACACCATCAAGGGCGTCACCCAGTCCCCCCTGCACGGCGTCAGCCTCGCCCACACCTTCGACAACCCGAACGCGCCGACGCTGCACCACACCCAGTACTTCGAGATGCTCGGACACCGCGCCATCGACCACAACGGATGGCGCGCCGTATGCCCCTGGCCCGGTCCCTCCTTCTCCGAGGCGCATCAGCCCTTCGGCACGCCCATCACCTCCGAGACGCTCGCCGGGCTGGACGCCAACTCCTGGGAGCTTTACCACGTCGACGAGGACTTCGCGGAGACCCGGGACATCGCGGCGGAGCAGCGCGACAAGGTCATCGAGATGGTGTCCCTGTGGTATGTGGAGGCCGGCAAGTACGGCGTGCTGCCGATCGACAGCAGCGTCCTCGCACGGATGACCGTGGAACGCCCCCAGATCACCACGGCGCGATCGAGCTACACCTTGCGGCCCGGCACCCAGACGCTGCCGCCCTCCGTCGCCCCCCGGGTCCTCAACCGGCCGCACAGCGTCACCGCAGACGTGGAGATCCCCGCCGACGGCGCCGAAGGCGTCCTGATGAGTCAGGGTTCCGGGGCCGGTGGCTGGAGCCTGTACATCAAGGACGGCAAGCTGAGTTACGTCCACAACTACGTCTCGCGAGCCGTCTACACGGTGACGTCTCCCGACCCGGTGCCCACGGGCCGGCACGAACTGCGCTTCGAGTTCGAACCGACGGGCGAACCCGACCTCTCCGCAGGCAAGGGCGCACCAGGCCGCGCCCAGCTGTACATCGACCGCCGCCTCGTGGCGGAGGCCGACCTCCCGGTGACCACCCCCATCATGTTCAACCCCGGCGGTCTGACCTGTGGCGCCAACCCCGGCCAGCCGGTCACGGCCGACTACCGGGAACCGTTCCGGTTCACCGGAACACTCCACAGCGTGACCGTCGACCTGTCCGGCGAACTCATCACCGACGCGGACAGCGAGATGCGCATGCACCTGGCCAGGCAGTGAACCCGGCGCCCATCAGTAAGGAGTCAGCCGGCTCCCTCGTGGCCATGGAACTCGCCTGCTGAGCGTTTCCGGTCTTCCGTCTACAGCCAGTCCCGGCGCTTGAAGACGAAGTACAGGCTCGTGCACACCGCCGCCATCAGCAGGATCGCGAACGGGTAGCCGAACGCCCAGTCCAGCTCAGGCATCGCGTCGAAGTTCATGCCGTAGATCGTTCCCACGAGTGTGGGGGCGAAGAGGATGGCGGCCCAGGAGGAGATCTTCTTGATCTCCTCGTTCTGTTCGAAGCCTGCTTCCGCCAGTGCGCGCATTTCCGCGTTCTGTTGTTGGGTGACCAGGGTCGCGTTGACCGTGAGGATGTCCGTCAGGGCCTGGCGGAAGCCGTCCACGCGTTCGCTGGTGTGGGTCACGTGGTCGGCGACGTCGCGGAGGTAGCGCTGGAGTTCCTCGTCCGTGCCGTACTTGGCGAAGCCCGCCATCAGGCCGTGGAGCATGCCCACCAGGGGGCGGGTCGCTCGTTGGAACTCGACCATTTCGCGGGAGAGTTCGTAGATGCGGCGCGAGACCGCGGGGTCGCCGCCGAAGACTTCCGTCTCGATCTCGTCGATGTCGTTCTGCACGCCCGCCACCACCGGGGCGTAGCCGTCGACCACCGCGTCGAGGATCGCGTACAGGACCGCTTCCGGACCGAGGGCGAGGAGGTCGGGGTTCTCCTCCATGCGGCGGCGGACCGTGGAGAGGTCCGGGGCCGCGCCGTGGCGGACCGTGATGAGGAAGTCCGGGCCCACGAAGATGTGGAGTTCGCCGAACTCCACTTCCTCCTGGGCGTCGAGGTACCGTGCGGCGCGCAGGACGACGAACAGGGTCTCGCCGTACCGCTCCAGCTTCGGGCGCTGGTGGGCCTCCAGCGCGTCCTCCACCGCCAGTTCGTGGAGGTCGAACTCCGCGGCCAGGGAGTGGAGTTCCGCTTCCGTCGGGCGTTGCAGGCCGATCCACGCCATGCCGTCGGGGTGTTCGCGCAGCTGGCGGAACGTGTCCGCCAGCGTCGCGGGGGAGGAGACCCGCAGGCCTTCGCGGTAGAGGCTCGCCTGCACCACGCTCGGCCGGTCGGCGCGGCTCGGCGCCGACGCGGGCTCGGGCGGCTGGTCCGGGTGGCGGCGCCAGGCCGCGCGGGGACGACGGTCGGACACGGGTCTTCCCCTCCTCCTGTGGGTGCCGGCCGGTGAGTGCCGGCGGGGTGTCGCGGGGTGTCGCGTGGTGTCTGTGGGGCTTTGGGCATGTTATCCGGCGGTTGTCGCTGCGGCTCGGGCTGATCCGCAGCGCCTTGCGGACCGAATCTGTCCGCAAGGCGCAGTAGCGTCCTCTCATGGCCTCCACGACGAAGCACCCGGTCCTCAGCCCCCGCGCCCTGAACCGTGCCACCCTCGACCGTCAGCTCCTCCTGCGCCGCGCCCCGCTCGGCGTCGAGGACGCCGTGGCCCATCTGCTCGGCCTCCAGGCACAGAACACCAAGCCCCCGTACTACGCGCTCGCCGCCCGTCTCGACGGGTTCCGGCCCGAGCAGCTGTCCGCGCTCATGGAGTCCCACGCCGTCGCCCGCATCGTGACCATGCGCTCCACCGTCCACACCCACACGGCCCGGGACGCCGTCGCCCTGCGCCGGCTCGTGCAGCCCGGGGCCATCGACCGGGAGCTCGCCATCTTCGTCGGCCGCAAGGGGCTCGACGGTGTCGACCTCGACAGGCTCGCCGCGCTCTCCCGCGCGCTCGTCGAGGACCGGCCCCGTACCCCCAAGCAGCTCCGTGACGAGCTCCTCACGGTGTGGCCCCACGCCGACCCGCAGTCCCTCTCCCTCGCCGCCCGCTGCCTCCTCCCCCTGGTGCAGGTCACGCCGCGCGGCCTGTGGGGCCGCGGCGGGCAGGTCGCCCTCACCACCACCGACGTGTGGTTCGGGGACGCCGTCCCCGCGGAGACCGCCGACACCGACGAGACCGTGCTGCGCTACCTCGGCGCCTTCGGGCCCGCCTCGGTCAAGGACATGCAGACCTGGTGCGGCCTGACCCGCCTCGGTGAGTCCTTCGAGCGCCTGAGGCCCCGGCTCCTCGTCTTCCAGGACGAGCGCGGCACCGAGCTCTTCGACCTTCCCGACGCGCCCCGCCCCGACGAGGACACCCCCGCCCCGCCCCGGTTCCTGCCCGAGTTCGACAACCTGCTCCTGTCGCACGCCGACCGCACCCGGGTCGTCACCCCCGAGATCCGCTCCCGGACCTGGCAGGGCAACCGGGCCTTCTCCGTCTTCCTCCTCGACGGCATCCTCGCCGGCATCTGGCGCCTCGACGAGGCCAAGGACCGCACCACCCGCACCACCCGCACGACCCTCACCATCGAGCCCTTCGCGCCCGTGACACGCGCCGAGCGCGCCGAGCTCGCCGCCGAGGCCGAGCGGACCCTCCGGATCATGACGCCGCCCGGCACCCCGTACGACATCGTCCATCAGTGACCACGAGTACTACGGCAGCACCCCCGCCCGGCGCGCCGCCACCACCGCCTCCAGACGGGTGTGCGCGCCGAGCTTCCGCATCGCCGAGCGCAGGTAGCCCTTCACCGTCTCCGGCCGCAGCCCAAGGCGTGACGCCGCCGTCGCGTTCGTCGCCCCCGACGCCACCGCCGCCAGGACGTCCGTCTCGCGCGGGGTCAGCGACACCCCCGGTACAGGAGCCCCCGGGACCGGTGCCGCCGTCGCGCCGGAGGCTGCCCCCAGGCGTCCGCACACCGCGAGCAGCCGCTCCCGCAGCTCCGGATCCGCCACCCGCGGAGCCAGCGCGCGCAGCTCTCCGTACGCCTGGCGCACCTCCTCCCAGGACGGTTCCGAGGGCGGCGGCGTCAGCAGCTGCCGGACCTCGTCCCGTACCGCGAGCGCCTGCTCCAGGTCCCGGGCCGCCGCCACCGCCGCGTCGAAGACCCGCTCGCCGATCGGCAGCGCGTCGCGCAGCGCCCCGTACAGCACCCCGCGCACCTTGCGGCGGACCACGACCGGCACCGCGATCACCGACCGCAGCCCCTCCGCGGAGACCGGCACGTCGTACTCGTGCGTGATGTGCCGGGCCGTCGGGTAGTCCGTCACCGCGCACGGCCGGGCGAGGGCCAGGCACTTTCCGCCGAGCCCCCAGCCGGTCGAGATCGCGAGCCCGTGCAGCGCCGGGGTCACCGCCCCGTTCAGCTCGGCGATCCGCAGGACGCGGCCCTCGTGGAGCAGCCCCCCGAACACCACGGGGAGACCGGTGGTGCGGCGCATCCGCAGCAGCGCGCCGCGCAGCTCCACCGATTCGACGTGCTCGCGCACCGTTCTCTCCCCGCTGTCCGTTGGGCTGTGCGGCCGGTTCACCCCCGAACGGGGGTAGTGAGACCTGGGTCACCGATTACACGATGTCCGGGACCGGTCCCGCAACGAGGAGGACACATGACGGAAGCGAGCGCGACCAGCGCGACGGAGATGTTCCGGGCCGCCCGGGACTTCCTGCTCCGGCATCGCGAGGAGTACGAGACGGCTTACGAGGGCTTCGCGTGGCCCCGGCCCGACCGTTTCAACTGGGCGCTCGACTGGTTCGACGTCATCGCCGCCGGCAACGACAGAACCGCCCTGCACATCGTCGAGGAGGACGGTTCCGGGACGACGTCGAGCTTCGCCGAGATGTCCGCCCGCTCGAACCGCGTCGCGAACTGGCTGCGAGCCCAGGGCGTCCGCGCCGGGGACCGGATCATCGTCATGCTCGGCAACCAGGCCGAGTTGTGGGAGACGATGCTCGCCGCGATGAAGCTGCGCGCCGTCGTCATCCCCGCCACGCCCCTCCTCGGCCCCGCCGACCTCCGCGACCGCGTCGAGCGGGGCCGCGCCCGCCATGTCATCGTGCGCGCCGAGGACACCGCCAAGTTCGACGACGTCCCCGGCGACTACACCCGCATCGCGATCGGCGGCGACGGGGTGAGCTGGCTCGGTTACGAGCACGCGGCCCAGGAGTCCGCGGACTTCGAGCCCGACGGCGTGACCTTCGCCGAGGACACGCTGATGCTGTACTTCACGTCCGGGACGACCGCCCGGCCGAAGCTCGTCGAGCAGACCCACACCTCGTACCCGGTCGGCCACCTCTCGACGATGTACTGGATCGGCCTCAAGCCCGGGGACGTGCACCTCAACATCTCCTCGCCCGGCTGGGCCAAGCACGCCTGGTCCAACCTCTTCGCGCCCTGGAACGCGGAGGCGACCGTCTTCATCCACAACTACACGCGCTTCGACCCGGCCCGTCTGATGAGCGAGATGGAGCGGCACGGCGTCACCAGCTTCTGCGCCCCGCCGACCGTGTGGCGGATGCTGATCCAGGCCGACCTCGGGCAGCTGAAGACCCCGCCGCGCGAGGTCGTCGCCGCCGGCGAACCCCTCAACCCCGAGGTCATCGAGTCGGTACGGCGCGCCTGGGGCGTCACCATCCGGGACGGCTTCGGCCAGACGGAGACCGCCGTGCAGGTCTCCAACAGCCCCGGCCAGCGGCTCAAGGAAGGGTCCATGGGCCGCCCGAGCCCCGGATTCCGCGTCACGCTCGTCGATCCGGTGACCGGCCGGGCGGACGTGGAGGAGGGCGAGATCTGTCTCGACCTGTCGGCCAACCCGGTGGGCCTGATGACCGGTTACCACGGCGACCCGGAGCGTACGGCCGAGGCGATGGCGGGCGGCTACTACCGCACCGGTGACATCGGAGCCAGGGACGGCGACGGGTACATCACGTACATCGGGCGTGCCGACGACGTCTTCAAGGCCTCCGACTACAAGATCAGCCCCTTCGAGCTGGAGAGCGCCCTCCTGGAGCACGAGGCCGTCGCCGAGGCGGCCGTCGTCCCCGCCCCGGACCCGCTGCGGCTCGCCGTCCCCAAGGCGTACGTCGTCCTCGCCGCGGGCTGGGAGCCGGGCGCGGAGACGGCGAAGGCCCTCTTCGCCCACTCGCGCGCGGTCCTCGCCCCGTACAAGCGGATCCGGCGCATCGAGTTCGCCGAGCTGCCCAAGACCGTCTCCGGGAAGATCCGGCGTGTGGAACTGCGCCGGCTCACCGCCGAGGGCGCCGGCACGGAGTACGCCGAAGGAGAGCGGGGATGACCAAGGGGACGACCACGGAACTCTCGTACGCGCACGGGGTGTCCGGCACCGCCCTCCTCGGCGACACCGTCGGCGCCAACCTCGACCGGGCCGTCGCCACCTGGCCCGACCGGGAGGCCCTCGTCGACGTCCCCGGTGGACGGCGCTGGACCTACGCCCAATTCGGCGCCGACGTCGACCGGTTGGCCGGCGCGCTGCTCGGCAGCGGCGTCCGGAAGGGCGACCGGGTCGGGATCTGGGCGGTGAACTGCGCCGAGTGGGTCCTCGTCCAGTACGCCACCGCCCGCATCGGCGCGATCATGGTCACCATCAACCCCGCCTACCGCTCCCACGAGTTGGTGTACGTGCTGAACCAGGCGGGCATCTCCCTGCTCTTCGCCTCGCTCGCCCACAAGACGAGCGACTACCGGGCCATGGTCGAGGAAGTACGGGGGGAGTGTCCGGAGTTGAGGGAGGTCGTGCACTTCGGGGACCCGAGCTGGGACGTGTTGCTGGCGCGTACGGCGGGCGGGCTGCGTTCCGAGCCGCTCTCCTGCGACGAGCCGGTCAACATCCAGTACACCTCGGGGACCACCGGCTTCCCGAAGGGGGCCACCCTCTCCCACCACAACATCCTCAACAACGGTTACTTCGTCGGGGAGATGATCGCCTACAGCGAGCAGGACAGGATCTGCATCCCCGTCCCGTTCTACCACTGTTTCGGCATGGTGATGGGCAATCTGGCCGCCACCTCGCACGGCGCCTGCATGGTGATCCCCGCGCCGTCGTTCGACCCCGCCGCCACCCTCCGGGCCGTGCAGGAGGAGCGCTGCACCTCGCTGTACGGGGTGCCGACGATGTTCATCGCCGAGCTCGACCACCCCGACTTCGCCGCCTACGACCTCTCCACGCTCCGCACCGGGATCATGGCCGGCTCGCCGTGCCCGGTGGAGGTGATGAAGCGGGTCGTCGCCGAGATGAACATGGCGGAGGTGTCGATCTGTTACGGCATGACCGAGACCTCGCCCGTCTCCACCCAGACCCGGCGCGACGACGACCTGGAGCGCCGCACCGGCACCGTCGGCCGGGTCCTGCCGCACGTCGAGGTCAAGGTCGTCGACCCCGGGACCGGACTGACCGTGGAGCGCGGCACGGCGGGGGAGCTGTGCACCCGCGGCTACAGCGTGATGCTCGGCTACTGGGACGAGCCGGAGAAGACCGCCGAGGTCGTCGACGCGGGCCGCTGGATGCACACCGGGGACCTGGCCGTGATGCGGGACGACGGCTACGTCGAGATCGTCGGCCGCATCAAGGACATGATCATCCGGGGCGGGGAGAACGTGTACCCGCGCGAGATCGAGGAGTTCCTCTACGGGCACGCCAAGATCGCCGACGTCCAGGTCGTCGGCGTGCCCGACGCCCGGTACGGCGAGGAGATCCTGGCCTGCGTGATCCCCCGCGACCCGGCCGACCCGCCGGGCCTGGAGGAGATCACCGCCTTCTGCCGCGACCGGCTCGCCCACTACAAGATCCCGCGCAGGGTGGAGATCCTCACCGAGTTCCCCATGACGGTCAGCGGCAAGGTCCGGAAGGTGGAGCTGCGGCAGCGGTACGGGACCGACTGACCGCCCCGCGGCAGCGGGTCTTGCCGCGCCGGCGGCGCCCCCGCGTCAGCAGACCTCTCGGCGCATGCAGACCCGGGGCCAGACCGACAGGCCGTGTGCCGCCTCCGCGCGGCTGATGGCGCGCAGCCCGTCCGTGAGCGCCGGGTCGGAGTCGGCGAGCGGGCGGAAGCCGAGCCGGGTGTAGTACGGGGCGTTCCACGGGACCTCGGTGAAGGTCGTCAGGGTCAGGGCCGTCAGGCCCTGCTCCCTGGCGGCTGCTGCCAGGTGCTCGATCAGCTCCCGCCCGACGCCCCGGCGGGCGGCGTCCGGGTGCACCGACACCTGCTCGATGTGGGCCGAGCCGTCGACCGTGTCGGCGAGCAGATAGGCGACCGGACGGTCGGCCGTGTCCACCGCCACCCAGGCCCGGCCCTCGCAGCGGTACGCCTCCAGGACGTCCAGGGGCAGGGGGTCGTCGTCGGCGATCGCCGCCATGCCGAGAGAACGGAACGGCTCGCCCGCCGCCCGTTCGATGTCCTGGAGCAGCGGGAGTTCGGCCGGAGCGGCCGCTCTGATGCGCATACGACAGTATGGCGCGGCGTCAGCGAGCGGTGCGGCCCGTCCCCCCGCCCGGCTCCGGCGGCGGCCGGTTCTCGTCCGGCTCGCGCGGGCGGTCGAGCAGCCCGCCGTCCCGGGAGAAGCGGGGCAGGAACAGGGCCAGCGCCGGATCCCCGTACAGCGCCACGTACAGCTGGACGAGCCGTCCGTCCGTCACCTCGCGCCGGTGGGCCGGCAGCGGATGCCGTTCCCGCAGGCCGGCGAGCAGGTGCCGGGCGGCCCGCGTGGCCGGCCGCAGGCGCAGCAGCACCACCGCGGCGAGGACCGGCGGCACGGCGACCGCGACGACGAGACCCACGCCGCCGGATCCGTCGGCGTACCCGCCTCCGTGGCCGTGGCGCGCCCAGGAGAAGAGCAGTCCGGCGCCGACCGTCAGCGGGACGCAGACGAGCAGGGCGCGGGCGGCCCGCAGCCGGGCGGTCGGCCGCAGCAGACCGGCCCGGCCGAGCTCGCCGTGCAGGGCGTCCACGGCCCGCCGCGCCTCGGGGCGCAGGGCGAGCGCCCGCAGCGCCAGGGCCCGGTGCAGAGCGCCGTGCACCCCGAGCTGTACGGGGTCACGGGTCCGGCCCGGCCCTCCGTTGGCCCGAATTGTACGTTTGCGGCCGGCGGCGACCGCACCTCGCTGGTGCAGTGCCACGAGCGCGACCGTGACGGCCGCCCGGCGCCCTCCCCGCAGCAGCGCGAGGGCCTGCGGCGGTGGCTCGGCGCCCCCGGGCCACGCTCCGCTTTCCTGGCTGCGGGTTCGCAACAGCAAGGCGGCGAGCACCAGTTCCGCGCAGGCCACCCCGATGAACCACCACATCGCCGTCGACATGACGCCACCCCCCGAGGGTGTTGTGCCCGGGGGAGCGTGATCGTCACGCGTGAATGGCCGGTTTCGGATGGCGAGGTGTTGTGGGCGGGGGCGCGGTGAGGTGCGCGCGGCCCCGGCGGGAGGGTCAGGCGCCGTCGGCGGCCAGTTCGTCGGCGGCGTGGTTGGCGGGCTGCGGGGTGCCCGTCAGGTCGAGGACGAAGAGCGGGAGGCCGATCTCGGCGGCCCGCTTGCGCGCTTCCGGGGTGTAGCCGGCCAGCGAGAAGAACACGCTCACGCTCGTGTCGGGGGTGCTCAGGCCGTTGAGCCAGAGGCACTCGACGGCCCGCAGCCCGGCGGGCCGCGTGCTCGGATCCACCTGGGCGACGAGGCCCGGCGCCCGTAGGTCCACGCCGGAGGCGGGGCGGTCCTCGGGCTGGACCACGTCCCGGAACCCGAGCCAGCGGAGGTACCCGGCGGCCGCGGCCACCGCGTCCCGCGCGGTCCGGATCGTCACCGGCCGGAAGGTGCCCCGCACCGGTCCGGGGCGCGGGGCCGTGGGCGGCAGCGGGATGTGCGCGGGGTACCGCTCGGCGAACGTGCGGTGCGCGCCTGCCCGCGGCGGGACGTCCCGGCCGCCCGGAGCGCTGCCGTCGGGGCCGCCCGGGATCCTGCGGTCCGGGCCGCCCGGCGTGCTCCCGTCCGGGGCGGCCGGTCCCGGGCCGAACCACTCCGAGCCGGGTCCGAACGCCCGGGGCCGGGCCGGGCCGCCGGGGGCCTCCGCTCCCGGCGCGCCGGACAGCCCGCTCGTACCGGGGTGCAGGGGCGCCCCTTCGGGCCGGGCGCCGAAGGTCCCGCCGGTGGCCGTCGGCGGGATGAGCCCCGGGCCGCGCGGGTCGGTGCCCGGGCGCGTACCGGACGGTTCCGAGGGGCCGGACCTGCCCGCCGGGCCCGCGTTCGGCGCGGCCGAGCCGGGCCCGTCCGCGGAGGGAGGGGAGGGAGGGGTGAGGGGCGGCTGAAGGGCCGGCCCGGGGAAGGGCGCGCTCCGCTCGGCCGGTCGCGGCACCTCGGCCCGCCGGAGGGCGTCGGGCCGTGAGCCGACGGCCCCCGTCCCGCCAGGGACGTCCGGCTCCCGGCGGCCATGAGCCGCCCCGTCACCGGCGCCCCCGCTCGCGTCGGGCTCCGCGCCCATCGGCCGCACCGGCTGGACCGGGACCCGGAGGACCGTGCCGCAGGCGCAGCCCAGCTCCGGGTGGGGCCAGTCGTCCTCGCGGCCGCAGGCGCCGCAGCGGACGGTGACCCACTCGTCCGTCCAGTTCCGGTGCGTGATCGGTTCCGCCGTCCCGCCCGCCGTCACCGGCGGCGCCACCGGGCTCCCGCACGCGCAGGGGAAGACGGGCGCCGCGTACGCCTGCGTCCGCTGGCATTCCGGACAGCGCACCGGTACCGACTCAGCCACAACCCTTACCCCCTGTCGTTCCGCCCCATCGTCCACCCATCGGCCACCTCGGGGGAGGGAGTTCGGCCACTTCGCTGATCCCGCGAGGCGGACTTCTCTTGACGGTTCTCCGGGACCCGACCTACATTGCTTCCGTATAGCAGAACAGTATTTCCGCATTACGGAAACAAGCCTCCCCGGGCTCCCCGAGCCGCCGGGTGCGTTTGTCTCCGACCGGCCGAAGCAGGAGCACTCCCATGCCTCGTATGACCGCCGCCGCAGCGGCCGTTGAGATCCTCAAGCGCGAAGGCGTCACCAACGCGTTCGGCGTGCCTGGCGCGGCGATCAACCCCTTCTACCGCGAGCTCAAGAACGTGGGCGGCGTCAGCCACACGCTCGCTCGTCACGTCGAGGGCGCGTCGCACATGGCGGAGGGGTACACCCGCGCCAAGGCCGGCAACATCGGCGTCTGCATCGGCACCTCCGGCCCCGCCGGCACCGACATGATCACCGGCCTCTACTCGGCGATCGCGGACTCCATCCCGATCCTCTGCATCACGGGCCAGGCCCCGGTCTCGAAGCTCCACAAGGAGGACTTCCAGGCCGTCGACATCGCCTCGATCGCCAAGCCGGTCACCAAGGCCGCGACGACCGTCCTGGAGGCCGCGCAGGTCCCGGGCGTCTTCCAGCAGGCCTTCCACCTGATGCGCTCCGGCCGTCCGGGCCCGGTCCTCATCGACCTCCCGATCGACGTCCAGCTGACCGAGATCGAGTTCGACCCGGAGACCTACGAGCCGCTGCCGGTCTACAAGCCGCAGGCCAGCCGTGCCCAGGCCGAGAAGGCCCTGAGCTTCCTCCTGGAGTCCGAGCGCCCGCTGATCGTCGCCGGCGGCGGCATCATCAACGCCGACGCCTCCGACCTGCTCGTCGAGTTCGCCGAGCTGATCAACGTCCCGGTCATCTCCACCCTGATGGGCTGGGGCACCATCCCGGACGACCACGAGCTGGCCGCCGGCATGGTCGGTGTCCAGACCGCGCACCGCTACGGCAACGCGACCTTCCTGGAGTCGGACTTCGTCCTGGGCATCGGCAACCGCTGGGCCAACCGCCACACCGGCTACAACATGGACGCCTACACCAAGGGCCGCAAGTTCGTCCACGTCGACATCGAGCCCACCCAGATCGGCAAGATCTTCGCCCCGGACTACGGCATCGCCTCCGACGCCAAGGTCGCGCTGGAGCTCTTCGTCGAGATCGCCAAGGAGTGGAAGGCCGCGGGCAGGCTCCCGGACTTCTCCGCCTGGACCGCCTCCGCGCAGGAGCGCAAGGCGACCCTGCAGCGCCGCACGAACTTCGACAACATCCCGATCAAGCCGCAGCGCGTCTACGAGGAGATGAACAAGGCCTTCGGCCCGGAGACCCGCTACGTCACCACCATCGGCCTCTCCCAGATCGCGGCCGCGCAGTTCCTGCACGTCTACAAGCCGCGCCACTGGATCAACTGCGGCCAGGCCGGCCCGCTCGGCTGGACCATCCCGGCCGCGATCGGTGTCGCCACCGCGGACCCGGAGACCCCGGTCGTCGCCCTCTCCGGCGACTACGACTTCCAGTTCATGATCGAGGAGCTGGCGGTCGCCGCCCAGCACAAGGTCCCCTACGTCCACGTCCTCGTGAACAACGCCTACCTGGGCCTGATCCGCCAGGCGCAGGGCAACCTGGGCATCAACTTCGAGGTCAACCTCGAGTTCGAGAACATCAACACCCCGGAGATCGGCGTCTACGGCGTCGACCACGTCAAGGTCGCCGAGGGCCTGGGCGTGAAGGCCATCCGCGTCACCGACCCGGACAAGCTGGGGGAGGCCCTGGAGCAGGCCAAGAAGCTGGCCGTCGAGCACCAGGTCCCGGTCGTCGTCGAGGCCATCCTGGAGCGCATCACGAACATCGCGATGAGCAAGACGGTCGACATGAGCGACGTCACCGAGTTCGAGGAGCTCGCGACCGAGCCCGGCCACGCGCCGACCGCGATCAAGCCCCTCAAGGTCTGAAGGACCTGAAGGTCCGATCCCGGCCGCAGTGACACGGCCCCCGTCCCGAGGAGCACCGGGACGGGGGCCGCTCCGCGTTCACCCCTCCCGTACGCCCCCGGGCGCCGTCACCAGCACCGCGCCCGCGTCCGTCCACTCGTACAGGACCGAGCGTCCCGCCCGGCCCCTGCGTACGAGCCCGGCGTCGAGCAGCACCTTCAGGTGGCGGCCCACCGAGCCGAGCCCCTGTCCGGTCAGCGCCACCAATTGGCTGGTGGACTTGGGAGTTTCGAGTCGTACGAGCACGCCCGCCCGGGCCGTGCCGAGCAGCGCCCCGAGCGCCTGGGGCACGACGGGCCCCGCGCTGTCCGCCAGGACGCCCGCACACGCGTACACCACCGCGTAGCGCTCCGTCCCCTCCCACGACACCCACCCCGTGTTCGCGGTCACCGGCACGAACAGCAGACGGCCGCCGTCGACGGAACGGGGCGGATAGTTCCGTGAGTTGACCTGGAGCCGGCCGTCGCCCAGCCAGCGCATCTTCCCCGGGCACAGCTCGTCGAGTGCCGCCGCCCAGCCGCCCCGGACCAACTGGGCCGTCCGCGCCACCACATCGGCTTCGAGGATCCTCCGGCGTCGCGCCCAGTCCGGCAGCACGGTCTCCCGCCACACCCACGTCAGGACCCCGGCCATCCGCTCCGGCAGGTCGCGGGCCGAGCGCAGCGGCTCCGGTACGGGACCGCCGAGCGCGACGGCCAACTGCGGTACGGCAGCGGCCGGATCGGCCGCGCGGACGGCCTCGACCTCCTCCTCGAAGGACTGCTCGCCCTCGCCGAGCGGCGTCGGTGTCAGGAAGTCCGCGTTCCACGTCCGACCGATCGCGGCACCGACGAGCAGACCGTCGAGCGGTTCGGCCGCCAGGCGCGCCCGGTAGGCGGGGAGGTGCCGGGCCAGCCAGGCCTGCTCGCCCGGGTGGGAGCCCGAGGCCGCGTGCAGGATCTTCAGCGCCGCGATCGTCTCGGTCAGCGGCGAGACGACGAAACGACTCCCCGCGAGCGAGTCCGTACCGATCTGCCACCAGCCCATACGCCTACGACCGCACCTTCGCCACGACCCGTTGGTTTCGCCACCGAGCGAAACAATATCCCCGTTGCCCGGTGTCCCCGAAGCTCCTCGCATGCCCCGCTACCGCACCCTCTTCCGTACCCCCGAGTTCACCCCGCTCTTCCTCACGGGCTCCGCCCACAACGCCGCCCAGACCATCGCCGGGCTCGGTCTCGCCACGCTCGTGTTCCGCGAGACCGGCTCCCCGCTCCTCTCCGCCCTCGCGCTCTTCGGGCCCTCCCTCGCCCAGCTGATCGGCGCGACCACCCTGCTCTCGGCGGCCGACCGTTTGCGGCCGCGCGCCACGATCGCCGGGCTCGCGCTCTTCTTCGCCCTCGGCACCGCCCTCCTGGCGCTCCCCGCCCTGCCGACCTGGGCCGTCTTCGTGGTGCTCCTCGCCGAGGGGCTCGCGGCCTCACTCGGCGGGGGCGTGCGCCACGGGCTCCTCAACGAGATCCTGCCCCGCGAGGACTATCTCCTCGGCCGCTCCGTGACGAACATGGCCGTCGGCGTCTGTCAGATCGGCGGCTTCGCGACCGGCGGCGTCCTCGTCGCGCTCCTCTCGCCGCGCGGCACGGTCCTCGTCGGCGCGGCGCTCTACCTCGCCGCGGCCCTCCTCGCCCGGTTCGGCCTCGCGGAGCGGGCGCCCCGTGCCGCGGGGCGTGCCTCGGTCGCCGAGACCTGGCGCACCAACCGGCGGCTCTGGTCCTCGCCCGCGCGTCGCCGCACCTACCTGGCCCTCTGGCTGCCCAACGGACTGATCGTGGGCTGCGAGTCGCTCTTCGTGCCGTACGACCCCGAGCGCGCCGGCCTCCTCTTCGCCTTCGCTGCGCTCGGGATGCTGGTGGGGGACCTCACCGTCGGCCGCTTCGTACCGGCGCGGCTGCGCGGCCGGCTCCGCTTCCCGCTCCAGGCGCTGCTCGCCGCCCCGTTCCTGCTCTTCGCCCTCGACCCGGGGCTACCGCTCGCGCTCGCCTTCGTCGCCGTCTCGGCCGTCGGGTACGGAGCGAGCCTGCTGCACCAGGAACGGCTGATGGCCCTGGTACCGGCCGAGCTGAGCGGTCACGCGCTCGGGCTGCACACTTCCGGGATGCTCGCCCTCCAGGGGGTGAGCGCGGCGCTGGCGGGCACCCTCGCCCAGTACACGTCACCGCGTACGGGGATGGTGCTGCTCGCCCTCGCCTCGCTCACCGTGACCCTGGCGCTCGCCCGGGCCGACCGGGCCGACCGGGCCGACCGGGCCGACCGGGGTACCCGGGAACCGCTTCCTAGTGAGGCGCCGTCGAGCGGTGCACGACCGTGTCCTCGCACGGACCGTCGGCGAACAGCTTGAGCGCCTCCACCTCGTCCTTGTCGGCGGACAGGCCCCAGCGCAGCTTGGTGCTGACCCACTCGCCGACGTAGCGGCAGTACCGGGCGTTGTCCGCGGGCACCCACTCGGCGGGGTCGCGGCCGGCCTTCTCCTTCTGGCTGCGGGCCGTGACGGCGACGAGGGTCGCGGCGGCTCCCTGGTCGTTGGCGTACTTCTCGCGCCGGGCGGCCGTCCAGCCGGAGGCCCCCGACTGCCAGGCCTCTTCGAGCGCGACGACGTGGTCGACGCGGAGCGCGGCCGGGTCGGTGACGTTCTGCCCGTCGTAGTACGAGGTCCACCGGCCCCCGGTCAGGGCGCAGCCCGCGCCCGCCTTCGGGGCGTCGACGGCCTCGGCGACGAGGACCTCGGCGCGGGTGTCGCAGCCGTCCGCCGCGTCGAGGCCCTGGTTCCAGTGGCGGAACGCCGACTCCTTGTAGCCGTCCGGGTCCTCGGAGGCCTCGGTGAGTTCGGCGAGCGCGTCGGGGAAGAGGACGACGCCGGCGGAGAGGGCGGGGGAGGGGACGGCGAGGGGGGACAGGATCAGCGCGAGCGGCGCGAGGCCGCGCATCAGGTTCTTGATCATGTACCAGTGGATAGCGGCGGTCGCGGGGCGCACGGGGAGAGAATCGCGGTGCGCTCCTCCGAGCGGGTGCGGATCTTCACCCCTCTCCTGCTGAGTCAGGAAGCCCGGGGCTTCGGTCCTGGGAGGGATCGGCTTCTTGGAGCGGAGCCGCGCGGCGGCGGAGTTCGCTTCGGTTCGCTCTGAGGGATGGTCAGTTTCCCGCGGTCGATCGTAGTAGTGCTCTTTGCGTGAAGATTGTCGCGCAGGTGAAGTTGTTGCCAGCGTCCGCGCATGATGCGGACGCGCTGGCGGCGACCCTGCGCGCCTGCAACCGGGCCGCGAACCACGCGTCGTCGGTGGCGTTCATCAAGGGCCTCAAGCGGCGGAACTTGTTGCAGCAGGAGGTGTACTTCGCGCTCAAGGCGGACTACGACCTTGGGGCCCAGCCCGCTGTGCGGGTCGTGAAGAAGGTCTGCGACGCCTACGCCACCCTGAAGGGCAACATCAAGGCCGGGAACCTCGGCCGGGAAGGCTCGAAACGGCGCGTACGTGCAGAGTCGAAGCCGATCGTCTTCCGTGAGGACGCGGCGCAGCCGTTCGACGACCGCATCTTGACGTGGAACCTCGACGCCGGCACGGTGTCGATCTGGACCGTGGCTGGGCGCATCAAACACATCCCGTTCGTCTGCTCCGAGCAGGCCATGGAACTCCTTGTGTCCCGCAAGGGGGAGTCGGACCTGGTGATGCGGGATGGCAGGTTCTTCCTGATCGCCACCGTCGACGTGCCCGACCCGGAGGTGTTCGAGCCGTGCGGCTTCCTCGGTGTGGACCTGGGCGTCGTCAACATCGCCACTACCTCGGACGGCGAGATCATGGCCGGGCGCGGGCTCAACGGCTATCGGCAGCGGCACCGTGATCTGCGGCAGAAGTTGCAGAAGAAGCGGACCAAGTCCGCGAAGCGGGTCTTGAAGCGTGTCCGTCGCCGTGAGGCGCGGCATGCCGCGAACACCAACCACATCATCGCCAAACAGCTCGTCGCCACCGCTGAACGCACCTCGCGCGGGATCGCCCTGGAAGACCTCTCGGGTATCCGGCAGAGGGTTACGGCCAAGAAGGACCAGCGGGCACGACTGCACTCCTGGGCGTTCGCCCAGCTCGGCGCCTTTGTCGAGTACAAGGCACGTCGGGCGGGGGTGCCCGTGGTCTTCGTGGACCCGCGCAATACCTCCCGCCAGTGCTCGGAGTGCTGGCACACCCATCGAACGAACAGGGTGACTCAAGCACGGTTCGTCTGCCGGTCCTGCGGGACCGTCATGCACGCGGACCACAACGGCTCCCGCAATATCGCCCACCGTGGCGACGCTGTGTGGAAGCGGGGCGCAGTCAATCGCCCCAGAGTCAGCACACGCTGATTCCGGACGCGGGGGACCACGCGACAGCCAGCCGCGCTCCACCTGCAATCACGGCCCTCCACGGATCGGGTGACAAGCTCGATCCTCCAGGACCAAGAAGTTGACCGCAGAAACGATGCGCTGGGCGCCGCCGAAGTCCCCGTACATACGAAGAAGAGCGCGGAACCAGGGACCGTAAACCTGGTTCCGCGCTCTCCCGTTGTACCCGTCCGACGGCGCGAGGCTGGCGCGACAGGACGTTCGCGCCGCCGGACGGAGTCTGTGGGTGCAGCCGCTTTCGGGGCTGAGGGTGCCCCGAGGGGGAGGGGGCTGGGCGATAGGACCGCGGCGGCGGCGACGGGCGTGCCGGCTGTCCTCTTCTTTCAGGTCAAGAAGAGGAGCCCGACGCCCTTACCACCGCACTGGCTCGACGCCGCCGCGGTCCTCACGCTTGTCCGGTCCGCCGACCACCCCTCATCCGGGCCGGCGATCCGGACCGCGTACGGCACTGACCTCCCGTCAGGCGCCGTACGCAGTCTGGGTGGTGCTGTCCGCTCAGTCCTCGCGCAGGGCGCGGACGGCCTCGGCCACACGCTTGCCGTACTCGGCGTCGGCGGCGGCGAAGTGCGCGAGGTTCTTCTCGATGACGTCCTCGCGGGACACCTGGGACAGACCGCCGGCGATGTTGGCGATCAGACGGTTCTTCTCCTCGGCGGACATCAGGCGGTAGAGCTCGCCGGCCTGGAAGAAGTCGTCGTCCTTGGTGTGGGCGGGCGCCTCGTGGGTGCCGGTCCAGCCGTGGATCGCGAGCGGCGCGGAGAGCGCGGCGTCGGTCTGGGCCGGGCCCTGGTACGAGTTGGGCTCGTAGTTCTTGTCGTGGCGCGAGCCGTTCCGCGTGGCCATGAAGCCGTCGCGGCCGTAGTTCTCGGCCGTGGTCGCCTTGGGGGCGTTCACCGGCAGCAGGGTGTGGTTCACACCGAGGCGGTAGCGGTGGGCGTCCGCGTAGGCGAAGAGGCGGCCCTGGAGCATCTTGTCCGGCGAGGGACCGATGCCCGGGACGAAGTTGTTCGGGGAGAAGGCGGCCTGCTCGACCTCGGCGAAGACGTTCTCCGGGTTGCGGTCGAGGACCAGACGGCCCACGCGCTGGAGCGGGTAGTCGCTGTGCGGCCACACCTTGGTGAGGTCGAACGGGTTGAAGCGGTACTCGGCGGCCTCGGCGGCCGGCATGACCTGGACGTACAGGGTCCAGGAGGGGTTCACACCGCGCTCGATGGCCTGGAGCAGGTCGGTCTGGTGCGAGTTCGCGTCCTTGCCGACGAGCTCGGCGGCCTGCTCACCGGAGAGGCTGCGGATGCCCTGATTCGTCTTGAAGTGGTACTTGACGAAGAAGGCCTCGCCGGCCTCGTTGGTCCACTGGTAGGTGTGCGAGCCGTAGCCGTTCATGTGGCGGTACGAGGCGGGGATGCCGCGGTCGCCCATGAGCCAGGTGATCTGGTGCGTCGCCTCGGGGGCGTGCGCCCAGAAGTCCCAGACGTTGTCCGCCTCCTGCTTGCCCGTGAAGGGGTCGCGCTTCTGGGAGTGGATGAAGTCGGGGAACTTGATCGGGTCCTTGATGAAGAACACCGGGGTGTTGTTGCCGACGAGGTCGTAGTTGCCCTCTTCGGTGTAGAACTTCAGGGCGAAGCCGCGGGGGTCGCGGACCGCGTCCGCGCCGCCGAGCGAGTCGGCCACGGTCGAGAACCGGATGAAGGTCTCGGTCTTCTTGCCGACCTCGCCGAGGAAGTCGGCCTTGGTGTACGCGGTGACGTCGTCGGTCACCTCGAAGTAGCCGTACGCACCGGAGCCGCGGGCGTGGACCACGCGCTCCGGGATCCGCTCACGGTTGAAGCGCGCGAGCTTCTCCAGCAGGTGCTGGTCCTGGAGGAGGATGGGGCCACCGACGCCGGCGGTGGCGGAGTTCTGGTTGTCGGCGACGGGGGCGCCGGACTCGGTCGTAAGCACGCGCTTCGACATCGTGACCTTCCGTACGGGAACTCTGCTGACGGTCCGAGGAGCGTAAATTCGGCTTGAACGTAACGTCAACAGTTTGTTGAAAATGAAGTGAGGTGTTCCGGCCGGCGGCGACGCCTGGGCGCGACAGGACAGGTGTCAGCGCCGCCGCCGACCGGAAATCAGGGGCCCCGGTGAAGGGGCTGTGGGTGGCCCGCAAGCCACCCCTGGGATCAGACCTGCTGGCCGGAGAGGCGCTCGACGGCGCGCAGCAGGGCCGAGTGGTCCAGGCCGCCGTCACCCTGCGCACGCAGGGAGGCGACCAGCTGGGCCACGACAGCGCCGACCGGGAGGGCCGCGCCGACGTTGCGGGCGGCGTCGGTGACGATGCCCATGTCCTTGTGGTGCAGGTCGATCCGGAAGCCGGGCTTGAAGTCCCGGTTCAGGAAGTTGTCCTTCTTGCGGGTCAGGACCGTGGAGCCGGCCAGACCGCCGTTGAGGACGTCCAGGGCGGCCTGGAGGTTCACGCCGGACTTCTCGAGGAAGACGACGGCCTCGGCGCAGGCCTGGATGTTGACCGCGACGATGAGCTGGTTGGCGGCCTTCACCGTCTGGCCGGAGCCGTGCGGGCCACAGAGAACGATGGTCTTGCCGAGGGTCTCCAGGATCGGGAGGGCCTCGTCGAAGTCGGCCTGCTCGCCGCCGACCATGATCGAGAGCACGGCCTCGATCGCGCCGGCCTCGCCGCCGGACACCGGGGCGTCGATGACGCGGATGCCCTTCTCGGCGGCGTTCTTGGCGAGGTCGACCGAGGTCTGCGGGGTGATCGACGACATGTCGACGATCAGCGCGCCCTGCTTGGCGTTCTCCAGGATGCCCGCGGGGCCGTAGGAGATGGCCTCGACCTGCGGGGACGCGGGCACCATCGTGATGATGACGTCGGCGTCCTTCACGGCCTCGGCGATCGAGGCGGCGGAGGTGCCGCCGGCCGCGGTGAGGCGGTCCAGCTTGTCCTGCTCCAGGGTGAAGCCGGTGACCGAGTAGCCGGCCTTGATCAGGTTCTCGGACATGGGGGAGCCCATGATGCCGAGGCCGATCCAAGCGATCTTGGGGAGATTGCTCATGGTGAGGGTGCCTCTCAAAAACAGGTGGTACTTGGGGAGGGTGACGGCGGGGCCGCGCGTCAGCGGGCCGGGCGGGCCTCGACCGGGAGCCAGTCGAAGGACGCGGCGGCGTCGGCGGCCTTGTACTCCAGGCCGACCCAGCCGTCGTAGCCGGCCTTCTTGAGCTCGCCGAGGAGCTGCTCCAGGGGGAGCTCACCGGTGCCCGGCGCGCCGCGGCCCGGGTTGTCCGCGATCTGGACGTGGCCGGTCTTGGCGGCGTACTCCGCGATGACCTGGCTGACGTCCTCGCCGTTCATCGACAGGTGGTAGATGTCGAGGAGGAACTTGGCGTTGCCGAGGCCGGTGGCCGCGTTCACCTTGTCGATGACCTCGATCGCGGAGGGGGCGCTCACCAGCGGGTAGAGCGGCGACTCCGGCTTGTTGAGGGTCTCGACGAGGAGGATCGCGCCGATCCGGTCGGCCGCGCGGGCGGCCAGGACCAGGTTCTCCAGGGCGAGGGCGTCCTGGATCTGCGGGTCCACGCCGTCGACGCGGTTGCCGTAGAGCGCGTTGAGCGCCTTGCAGCCGACCGAGGCGGCGAAGTCGGCGGCCACCTCGATGTTGGCGCGGAAGCGGTCCGACTCGTCCCCGGGTACGGAGAGGGCACCGCGGTCCGGGCCGGGGAGCTGCCCGGCGTAGAAGTTCAGACCCACCAGCTGGGTGCCGGCGTCCTCAAGGGCTTTCTTGAGGGCGTCGAGCTCGCTCTGCTCGGGGGTGGCGGTGTCGATCCAGGGCCACCACAGCTCGACCGCGGTGAAGCCCGCCGCGGCGGCGGCCGCGGGGCGCTCCAGGAGCGGGAGTTCCGTGAAGAGGATCGACAGGTTCACATCGAAGCGCTGGTCCGTGCCTGCGCCTGCTGAGAAGCGGGCCATGAGGGGCGGCGCTCCTTCCGTATCGCGGAAGTAAGTTTCTGTCTGACGGAATGTTGCAAGCAGGTTGTCCTCCTTGTCAAGAGGTCCCCGCAGGTCCGGGGCTCCCGCCGGCCGGAGCGGGGCCGTACTTTGGGGGCATGGTGCGTTTGAGAGTGGAGTTCACGACCGAGCCGTTCGACCTCGACGAGGCGCCGGCGCACGCGGTCGTGGCCCGAGAGGTCATCCAGTCGGCCGAACTGGACGCGGTGGATGTCGGCCCCTTCGGCAACACGGCGGAAGGCGGTGCCGACGAGGTGCTCGGCGCGGTCGACGCGCTGCTGCGCAGATCGCTCGCGGCCGGTGCCACCCGGGTCTCCCTCCAGGTGAATGTGATCGGGGAGGGCGAGAAGTGACCGAACACCCGCTGGTCGCGGCAGTGAAGCCGCTGGTCGACGCCATGGGGGCCGAGCTGCTCGGCCCCGCGCAGGCGCAGGGCGACGACGTCGTCCTCTCCTGGGAGGGGGAGGACGTGCTCGCCGTGCGGCTGCCGCAGCTGTCGGATTCCCTGGATCACATCCTCGCGGCGATGGAACGACGGCACGGGATGCCATTGGCCGAACTCGACCGCAAGGCGAAGCAGGAAGCGGTGCGCGTTCTGGAGGCACGCGGTGCCTTCTCGGTGCGCCATGGGGTGGAGACGGTGGCGGGGGCGCTGGGCGTCAGTCGCTTCACCGTGTACAACTACCTGAACAGGGAGACCGCCCTGAACAGGGAAAAGGCTGCCGAGAGCAGCTAGTTGATCTTGTGTGACCAGGAGCCGTCGTCCAGATGTCGGGACGACGGCTTTTGTGTGGCCGACTTTTCAACAAAGTGTTGACGTTGTGTTGCGGAGGGCGTTAGCTATCCGCAGCCCGTCCGACGCACAGCGAAAAACAGCCACGGAGGCTTCCCGTGACTTCAGGTACGACACCGGGTCTGACCCGGTTCAACACCTCGGCGGACAGCGAGGCTCTCGCCGCGCTCCACGAGGTGTGCTCCAGCTCGGCGTGGGGGAGCAAACTGCTCGCCCAGCGCCCGTACGCCACCGCCGAAGCCCTCTTCCTCGCCAGCGACGCCGCCATGGCCGAGCTGACCGCCGAGGACCTGGCCGACGCGATGGCGGGCCACCCGCCGATCGGTCGTCCGAAGGCCGGGGACCCGACCTCCTCCCGCGAACAGAGCGGGATGGCCGGCGCCTCCGAGGAGCTCAAGGCCGAGATGCTCGAACTCAACCTGGCCTACCAGGACAAGTTCGGTCATGTCTTCCTCATCTGCGCCACCGGCAGGACCGGCGAGCAGATGCGCGACGCGGTCCGTGAGCGGATCGGCAACTCGCCCGAGGCGGAGCGGGAGATCGTCCGCACCGAACTGGGCAAGATCAACCGCATCCGGCTGACCCGTCTCGTAGAGACCTCCGAGGAAGAGAGCTCCGCATGAGCACCGACACCACGGCCTCGGTGTCCACGCACATCCTGGACACCAGCATCGGCCGCCCCGCCGAGGGCGTGGCCATCACGCTCGCGGCCCGCAAGGGCCTCGACGGCGAGTGGGTCGCGCTCGGCGGCTCCGCCACCGACGCGGACGGGCGCTGCAAGGACCTGCCGGCCCTGCCGGAAGAAACCACCCACGTACGACTCGACTTCGAGGTCGAGGAGTACTTCTCCAAGAAGCAAGCCGAGGCGCAGCAGGACGCCCCCCGCGTAAGGGACAGCGGTGCGTTCTTCCCGGAGGTGGCGATCACGTTCGCCGTCAAGCCGGGCGAGCACTATCACGTACCGCTGCTGCTCAACCCGTTCGGCTACTCCGTTTACCGAGGGAGCTAGCAGACATGCCCACGATTCTCGGCCAGAACCAGTACGGCAAAGCAGAGAACCGCGTCGTCAAGATCACGCGGGACGGCGACACCCACCACATCAAGGACCTGAACGTCTCCGTCGCCCTCTCCGGCGACCTCGACGACGTCCACCTCACCGGCTCCAACGCCCACTGCCTCCCCACCGACACGACGAAGAACACCATCTTCGCGTTCGCCAAGGAGTACGGCATCGAGTCCGCCGAGCAGTTCGGCATCCACCTCGCCCGCCACTTCGTGACGAGCCAGGAGCCGATCAAGCAGGCGCGCATCCGGATCGAGGAGTACTCCTGGGAGCGCATCGCCTCCTCGGACGCCAACTCCAAGTTCATCGGCGCCGACGAGGTCAACCACTCCTTCGCCCGCAAGGGCCAGGAGACCCGCGTCACCCAGGTGACGTACGACGGCGAGAAGTGGGAGGTCATCTCCGGCCTCAAGGACCTCGTCGTCATGAACTCCACCAACTCGGAGTTCTGGGGCTACATCAAGGACAAGTACACGACGCTCCAGGAGGCGTACGACCGCATCCTGGCGACGCAGGTGTCCGCCCGGTGGCGGTTCAACTGGACCGACGACGACCAGCGCATGCCCAACTGGGAGCGGTCCTACGAGCAGACGCGCAAGCACATGCTCGAGGCCTTCTCGGAGACGTACTCGTACTCCCTCCAGCAGACGCTGTACCAGATGGCCACGCGCATCATCAACCACCGCTCGGAGATCGACGAAGTCCGCTTCTCGCTCCCGAACAAGCACCACTTCCTGGTCGACCTCGAGCCCTTCGGTCTGAAGAACGACAACGAGGTCTACTACGCCGCCGACCGCATGTACGGCCTCATCGAGGCCACCGTGCTGCGTGACGGAGCCACGGCGCTGATCCCGGTCGACATGACCAACCTCTAAGCGGCATCTGAGTGACGGCCCCGCCCGCCCGCAGTCGGGCGGGGCCCGCACCGGAGGGATTCCGATGGCACAGCCCGCAATGGGGCCGGCATCCGCCGAAGGCCCGTGTTCCACCCCACCGGACACCACACACCAGGTCCATCCGGTGGACGAAAAGCTTCCTGCCTCGCGGCTCGTCCCCGCGGCACTCCAGCACATCGCGGCCATGTACGCCGGCGTCGTCACTCCTCCGCTCATCATCGGCCAGGCCGTCGGCCTGGACGCGGCGGGGATGACCCGGCTCATCGCCGCAAGCCTGCTCATCGCCGGCTGTGCCACGATCCTGCAGACCCTCGGCATCCGGACGTTCGCCGGCAACCGGCTCCCGTTCGTCAACGCCGCCTCCTCGGCCGGCATCGCCCCGATGCTCGCCATCGCCGAGACCAGCGCCCCAGGGCACCAACTCCCCGCCATCTACGGTGCGGTGATGGTCGCCGGAGTGTTCTGCCTCGCCGTGGGCCCCTTCTTCGGGAAGCTCCTGCGGTTCTTCCCGCCGCTCGTCACCGGCGTCGTCATCACCCTCATCGGGGTGACCCTGATGCCCGTGCCCGTCGGCTGGGCCCAGGGCGGCGACAAGACCGCCGCCGACTTCGGCGCCATGAAGTACCTGGCACTCGCCGGCTTCACCCTCGTCGTCATCCTGCTCTTCCAGCGCTTCGGCAAGGGCTTCGTCAAGCAGATCGCCCTGCTGCTCGGCCTCTTCATCGGCACCCTCGCCGCGATCCCCTTCGGGATGGCCGACTTCACGGCCCTGCGCGAGGCGCCCGTCGCGGCCCTGCCCGCTCCCTTCGCCTTCGGCGCCCCCGAGTTCCAGCCCGCCGCGATCCTCTCCCTGTGCATCGTGATGCTCGTCCTGATGACCGAGTCCAGCGCCGGGATGCTCGCCCTCGGCGAGATCTGCGACCGCCGCAGCGACGGGAAGACCATCACCCGGGGTCTGCGCACCGACGGCATCGCGACCCTGCTCGGCCCCGTCTTCGGCGGCTTCCCGACCTCGGCCTTCGCCCAGAACGTCGGCGTCGTCTCGCTGACCCGGGTCCGCTCCCGGTACGTCGTCGCCGTCGCCGGCGGCGCCCTGATCGTCCTCGGTGCCTTCCCGGTCCTCGGCGCGATCGTCTCCACCGTCCCGATGCCCGTCCTCGGCGGCGCCGGCATCGTCCTCTTCGGCTCGATCGCGGTCAGCGGCATCCGGACCCTCTCGGAAGCCGGACTCGACGACAGCTCCAACATCATCCTGGTGGCCGTCGCGCTCGGAGCGGGCATCATCCCGCTCGCCGCTCCCACCTTCTACGCCGACTTCCCGGCCTGGGCGCAGACCGTGCTCGGCTCCGGCATCAGCGCGGGGGCGCTCGTCGCCGTCCTGCTCAACTTGTTCTTCCACCATCTCGGCACCCGGAGCCGTCACGCGGCTCCGGCACTCAAATCCTCCTAGGGTCCTGCCGTGCCCACACCACCCCCGAGGAATGAAGGAAGCACCGCCATGGCAGCACCTTCGGCAGCCCAGCGCATCGTCATCGAGAACGCGGCGATCGCGACCGTCGATGCGAACGACACCGAGTACGCCTCCGGCTACCTCGTCGTCGCCGACAACAGGATCGAGTCCATCGGTGCCGGCAAGGCGCCCGAGGGCCTGGAGAACGTGGTCCGCCGGATCGACGCCACCGGTCATCTGGTGACGCCCGGTCTGGTCAACACCCACCACCACTTCTACCAGTGGATCACCCGAGGCCTGGCCACCGACCACAACCTGTTCAACTGGCTGGTGGCGCTCTACCCGACCTGGTCGCGGATCGACGAGTCGATGGTCCGCGTGGCCGCCCAGGGCTCCCTGGCGATGATGGCCCGCGGCGGCGTCACCACCGCCATGGACCACCACTACGTCTACCCGAAGAACTCGGGTGACCTGTCCGGCGCCATCATCGGTGCCGCCTCCGACATGGGTGTCCGCTTCACTCTCGCCCGCGGTTCGATGGACATGAGCGAGAAGGACGGCTTCCTGCCGCCCGACTTCGCCGTCGAGTCCACCGAGGGCGCGCTCGCCGCGACCGAGGAGACCGTCAAGAAGTTCCACGACGCCTCCTTCGACGCGATGACCCAGGTCGCCGTCGCTCCCTGTTCCCCCTTCTCCATCTCCACCCAGCTGCTCAAGCAGGGTGCCGAGCTGGCCCGCCGGCTCGGGGTGCGCATGCACACCCACGGCTCGGAGACCGTGGAGGAGGAGAAGTTCTGCCACGAGCTCTTCGGCATGGGCCCGACGGACTACTTCGAGTCCACCGGCTTCCTCGGCGAGGACGTGTGGATGGCGCACTGCGTCCACATGAACGACTCCGACATCGCCGCCTTCGCCCGCACCGGTACGGGTGTGGCGCACTGCCCGTCCTCCAACGCGCGCCTCGCCGCCGGCATCGCCCGCGTACCGGACATGCTGAAGGCGGGCGTGCCGGTCGGCCTCGGCGTCGACGGCACCGCGTCCAACGAGTCCGGCGAGCTCCACACCGAGCTGCGGAACGCGCTCCTCATCAACCGCCTCGGCGCCCACCGCGAGTCCGCGCTCAACGCCCGCCAGGCCCTGCGCCTCGGCACCTACGGCGGCGCGCAGGTCCTCGGCCGCGCCGACAACATCGGCTCCCTCGAAGCCGGCAAGCTCGCCGACTTCGTCCTCTGGAAGATCGACGGCCTCGGCCACTCCTCGATCGCCGACCCGGTCACCGCGATCGTCTTCGGCGCCGCGGCCCCGGTCACCGCCTCCTTCGTCAACGGCAAGCAGATCGTCGAGAACAATCGACTGCTGTTCGCCGACGAGGAGCAGATCGCGCGTGACGCGCGCGCGGAGGCGCAGCGCCTGGCCCGTATCACGGCCCAGAGCTGACCCTCCCCATGGAGTCCGACCGAGGGGGACGGCCCTCGGTCGGTCGCCGCGGACCCGAGCGGGGTCCGCGGCAGCCCGACCGGGAGGTGCCGTACGCAGAAGACGTACGGCACCTCCCGGGAAGGTGATGCCTGCCCGCACCCCCCTGTAGGGCACCCGTCCCCGCGCAGCGCCTCCTCCCGCGTACACCTCTCCACCCCGCGTGCGTACGTCTCCACCCCGCGCCCGCACCGCTCCACCCCGCAACGAGCCGCACCTCCTGTACTTCGCACCGCATCGCTCCACCTCCATGAACCCCGCGTCCCCGCCGACGTGTAACCGACCGGAGGAACCGCCGTGGCCGCCAAGCCCCAGGTTCGCAATGCACAAGACGCAGGCTCCGCCCCCGAAGACCGTGAGAAGCATCCGGTCGACGAGACGCTGCCCCCAGTAAAGATGCTCACCAGTGGCCTCCAGCACGTGGCCGCCATGTACGCGGGCGTCGTAGCGCCGCCCCTGATCGTCGGAGCGGCCGTCGGCCTCTCCGGCACCGAACTCACCTTCCTGACCGGCGCGAGCCTGTTCACCGCCGGTCTCGCGACCTTCCTCCAGACACTCGGTGTCTGGAAGATCGGCGCCAAGCTGCCGTTCGTCAACGGAGTCACCTTCGCCGGTGTCGCCCCGATGCTCGCGATCGTCGACACGACGGACGACAAGTCCGACGCGCTCCCCGTCATCTTCGGCGCGATCATCGTCGCCGGACTGCTCGGCTTCCTCGCCGCCCCCTGGTTCTCCCGGCTCGTGCGGTTCTTCCCGCCGGTCGTCACCGGCACCGTGATCACCCTCATTGGTGTCTCCCTCCTCCCGGTCGCCTTCGGTTGGGCCCAAGGGCCCAACCCCACGGCCAAGGACTACGGTTCGACCACGTACCTGACCCTCGCCGCCATCACACTCGTCGTGGTCCTGCTGCTGCGCCGCTTCACCCGCGGCTTCCTCAAGCAGGTCGCCGTCCTGGTCGGCCTCGTCATCGGCACGCTCATCGCCATACCGTTCGGGGTCACCGACTTCTCCCCGGTGACCGAGGCGGACATCGTCGGCTTCCCGTCCCCGTTCCACTTCGGCGCCCCGCAGTTCGCGCTCGCCGCGATCATCTCCATGTGCGTGGTCATGCTGGTCTCCATGACCGAGTCGACCGCCGACATGCTGGCGCTCGGCGAGATCGTGGAGCGCCCCGCCGACGAGAAGACCATCGCGGCCGGCCTCCGCGCCGACACCCTCGGCTCGGCGATCAGCCCGCTCTTCAACGGCTTCATGTGCAGCGCCTTCGCCCAGAACATCGGTCTGGTCGCCATGACCAGGATCCGCAGCCGCTTCGTCGTGGCCTGCGGCGGTGGCTTCCTGGTCCTGATGGGGCTCTCGCCGGTCGCCGCCTCGCTGATCTCGGTCGTGCCCCGGCCGGTCCTCGGCGGCGCGGGCGTCGTCCTCTTCGGCTCGGTCGCCGCCAGCGGCATCCAGACCCTGGTCAAGGCCGGCCTGGAGAAGGACAACAACGTCCTGATCGTGGCCGTCTCGCTGGCCGTCGGCATCATCCCCATCACGGCGCCGAACTTCTACCACGCCTTCCCGGAGACCGCGAAGATCATCCTGGACTCCGGCATCTCCACCGGCTGTGTCGCGGCCGTCCTGCTCAACGTGGTATTCAACCACCTGGGCGGAGGCCGGGACGACGACCAGGTCACCGCGCCGATGGAGCCGGGCGAGGAGATCTCCGGCAGCGCCACGGCGAAGGCGGCGCACGTCCACTGAACCCGCTCGTAGCCCCACCGACCGCCCCGGTCCCCGCGCACGCCGCGGGGCCCGGGGCCGTCGTGCTGATCAACCCCAACACCTCCACGGCGACGACCGCGATGATGACCGCCATCGCCCAACGGACGCTGGGGGCCCGCCCGGAGGGCCGTGCGGTCCGCGGGGTCACCGTCTCCCGCGGCCCCGGCATGCTCACCGACCCCGCCGCCCTGCGCGCCGCCGCCCCCGAGGTGCTCGCCGCCGGACTGCGGGCCGCGGCCGAGGGCGACTGCGCGGCGCTCCTCGTCGGGGCCTTCGGCGACCCCGGCCTCGAGGCGCTGCGCGCCGCGACCGGCCTGCCCGTGGCGGGGCTCGGGGAGGCGGCCCTCCTGGAGGCCGCCGCCGGCGGCGCGCCGTTCGGCGTGGCGACCACCACGCCGCTCCTGGCCGAGGCCATCGCCGAGCGCGTGGCGGCGCTCGGCCTCGCCGACCGGTACACGGGCATCCGGCTCACCGCCGGCACCCCCGAACGCCTCTCCGCCGACCCGTCGTTGCTCCTCGACCGGCTGGAGCGGGCGGTCCGGGCCTGCGCCGAACGGGACGGGGCGCGCGCCGTCGTCATCGGCGGCGGTCCGCTCGGCGAGGCCGCCGAGGAGCTGCGCGCCCGGTGCGCGGTCGAGGTCGTCGCCCCGATCCCGGCGGCCTGCCGCGCGCTCTCCCGCCTGCTGGCCGGCTGACGCCTCCTCACCGCTCCACCGCGATCCGCCGCAGGCACTCGTGGGCCAGGGCCGGGTAGGCCGCGGCGATCGCCTCGTACAGCCGCCGCCGCAGCAACCGCTCGGCATCCCCGCGACCGGTCTCCCCGTACAGCCCGTCGAGCAGCGACGCGTACCGCGAGAGGGCATGCCGCAGGTAGCTCACCTGCCACCGCGTCAGCGCCCCGTCAGTCAACGTCCCGTCAGTCAGCGCCCCGTCCGGCTCCGGCCCGGTCCTTCCCGGGCTCCGGCCGCCGCCCAGCAGATGCCGGTGGCGGACGGCCCGCCGCTCCAGCTCCGGGCCGGGGAGCAGCGGCACCTCGATCGGCGCGGCACGGATCGCGGTGAGCACGGCGGCCCGCCGCCGCGCCGCGTACACCCCCGCGGCCGCCGACCTGGCCTTCGACAGCAGGGAGGCCGCGGCGAACTCGGCCGTCCGCTCCACCGTCTCCACGCGGACCAGGAGATAGAGCCGCACGGGCGCGAGGGACCAGCGGCGCGGGTCGCGGCCCTGCACGTCGGGCGAGCCGAGCAGGTCCCGGACCATCGAGTCGGTCCAGCCGCGGCGGCGCACGCCGGTGAGCGTCACATAGGTCGTACGGTCCGTCATGATTCCCCCAGAATTGACTACTCAGCGTGACGATTCCAGTGAAGCGCACGCCACTGACAACGACCTCTTGCCGGGGTCGGCCCGACTGTGCGATATAGGTCTGGACCTTTTCGACGGACGGAGGGCTTCCCGTGCAACGCCCGCTCGCCGCAAGCCTGTTGACTGCCATGTTGCTGACCCTCGCCGCCTGCTCGGGCGCCCCGGAACCCCCTCCGAAGGACACGAGCGCCCCGACCGTCCCCACCGGGGTCACCGCCACCGCGGGCAGCGCGACCACCGTCCATGTCATGTGGAGCGCCGCCACCGACGACCGGGCGGTCACCGGCTACGCCGTCTACCGCGCGGGCCGCAAGGTCAGGGACCTCCCCGCCACCACCCTGATGACCGACGTCGTCGGACTCGCGCCCGCCACCCCGCACGCCTTCACCGTCCGCGCCCGCGACGCCGCCGGCAACGTCTCGCCCCCGAGCGCCACCGTCGCCGCCACCACCCTCCCCGCGGACACCGAGGACCGCACGCCCCCCACCGCCCCGAGGGTGCTCCGCGCCACCGCCGACGGCAGCCGCGCCGCCACCCTCACCTGGACCCCGTCCCGCGACGACACCCGCGTCACCGCGTACGACGTCTACCAGGCGGACACCCGCGTCCACACCGCCCCCGGCACCGCCACCACCGCCCGCGTCACCGGCCTGCGCCCCGGCACCGCCTACGCGTTCACGGTCCGCGCCCGCGACGCCGCCGAGAACTCCTCCCCGGACAGCCCCCGCGTCGAGCTCACCACCACCCCCGCGCCCGGCGCACCCCCGAACACCGCGCCCGAGCGCCTCACCGCCACGGCCGCCGAGGGCGAGATCACCCTCACCTGGACCCCGCCGGACACCGGAGCCCCCGTCACCCACCACGAACTCCACCTCGACGGCCGGTTCGCCACCACCATCGTCTGGGGCACCACCCCGCCCCCCGGCCGCGCCACCTACACCTTCCCGGTCCAGGACCCCCCGGGCACCCGCTACACCGTGACCCTCCGCGCCCGCCTCCCCGACGGCACCTGGGGCGACTTCTCGGCACCCCGCGTGGTGGTGGTCCGCTGAGCGGCAGCGCGCGGAGTGCGCTGACCCGAATGTCTCGCATGCCCGGAATCCCCTCCCCGGAATTACCCTGGGAAGCGTGGCCGAGACCGTTCTCACCAACACCGGGCTCGACAGCTTCCTCGACGGAACGCCCGAGCGCCGCGACCCCGTCTTCACGCGCGCCGCCGAAGCGGTGCTGGGACTGCTCGCCCTGCGCGGGGCGGACCGGGGGAGCGGGCTGCCGGAGCCGACGCCCGGGCTCGTGCGGCACCTCCTCGTGGAGGACCTGCCGACGTTCGTGTACGCGGCGCCAGGGGAGCTCGGCGCGTATCCCGCCGTCCTCGCGGCGCTCGCCGCGCGGTTCGACGGAGGGCGGGGCGAGCGGGTCGTCGCCGTGGTCGCGGAGGCCGCGCCCGACTTCGAGCGCGCCATGACCGACCCCGGAAACCTCACCTGGAACCGCTGGTACGCCTCCCTCCTGCGGGCCTGCGGCACCGATCTCGCCGACCCCGAGGACGTACGCCGCCGGCTCGCCGCCCTCGACGGCGCGCCGCTCCCCGACGGGGTGCGCAGGGCCGACCTCATGGGCCGTACGGCCCTCGCCGAGGTGCTGCTCGCCGAGGCGCTCACCCGGGCGTACGTACGGGACGCCGAGACTTCCCCGGCCGCCGGCCCGCTTCTCACGGACCACGCCGTCGCCACCGGCATCGGACAGGTGGCCGCCGCGCTCCTGGACCGGTGGACCGCCGCCGGGCTGGCCGAACAGCTCGCCGGGCCGTACGCCCGCTTCGCCCCCGGCCCCGACTCCTTCCCCCACCTCGTCCTGGCCGACGCCCTCCTCGACGAGCACCTCGACTACTACGGCGACACCGCCGACCCCGTCCCACCGCCGCCCGCCGTCGAGGCGCCGACCGGGCCCGGGGCCGTCGAGGAGAACGCCGACGCGCTCGCCGCCGCCGTCGAGAGCCTGTCCGAGGAGGAGTCCGGCCCCTACGGCGGCGAGGCGGCCCACCTGCTGTACGTGGTCTACCAGCGCGGCTGCTCCGCCGAGTCCGTCGCCCGCAAGGCCGCCGAGTACGAGGACTGGAGCGTCGACCCGGCCCTGGAGGACCTGCCCGTGCCGGTACCGGACGAGGCGCCCCCCGCGTACACCACCCCGCCTCTCGCGGAGCTCGTACGGCTCCTGGGGACGCCGGAGCTGACCGAGGCGGACCGGGAACGGCTCACCGGACCCGCCCGCGACCTCGCCGCGGTCGTCGACCGGCTCGCCGCCACCGGCCTCCTCTTCCGCACCGGCGACGCCTTCGGGCTGACCCCGCGTGGCGCGGGCGTCGTGCGCTACCTGCTCCGGGTGCGGGGGATCGCCGCTCCCGTCGCGGCCGAGACCGCCGCCTGGGACGCGTCGGCCCTGGTCGCCGCCGCCACCGGCTGGTCCGTGTCGTCCGCCGCGCGCGTCCTCGCCGACTGGCTCCACGCGCGCGTGGACACCGCCGAGGCCTGGTCCCAGCTGCTCACCGCCCTCGGCACCGTCCACGCGGGCACCGCCGACGCGGCCGCCGCCAGGGGCTTCCTCGGCGTCCTCGACACGGCCGCCGCCCCGGCCGAGGCCCTCCGCGGCGCCCTGCGCGACCCCGTGATCGGCGAGTACGCCCACGAGATCCTGCGCGCCAGGGGCGAGCGAGCCGACCACCTCCAGGTCCCCACCTCGGCCCGGGCGCTGTACGTCCTCGACGGACTGCCCGGCAAGAAGGGGCCCCTGGAGTCCCGCCGCGCCGCGTTCGACGCGGCGGCGGCCGCCTGGCCCGGCGGTTCCGCCGGCCTGGTCCGGGCGATGGCCGAGGCGGACCGCCACGAGACCGCCCGGGTCCTCGGCCCGCTCGGCGTCACCCTGCCCTGAGGCGCCTTCCTACCCCGCGGTGAGGTACATCCCCGACGCTCCGGAACCCGCCGTGTTCTTGCAGCTGTGGTTCCCGGTGGGGCGGGCGTGGACGAGGGCGAGGCACCGTCCCAGGGCCTGCTGGCCGTAGGCGTTCGGGTGCATCGACTCCTGGACGAGCCCCTGCGTGCTCTGGCTGTCGATCCAGCGCGCCCACTCGCTCGTCGTCGCCGACGCCGGCACGGTCGACGAGACCTGCTTGCTCGTCTTCGCGCAGACCTCGCGTCCCTGGAGCGCGTCCCGCAGGTCCATGAACTGCACGCCCTTGGCGGCGGCGACCCCCTTCAGCCGGTTCGCGAGCTGGGGGACGAGGGAGTCCCGCGCCCAGGTGGAGTCGGCGTTCCAGAAGGGGCAGCCGCCGGTGTTCGTGCGGGCCCAGCCGCTCTCCGCGTACCGGTTCTCGGCGGCGCGCGGAATGGGGGAGGGGTAGGACTGGAGCACGATCCGGTAGTCCGAGGACGTGTATCCCGCGGCCGTCATCACGGCCCGGATCTCGTCGACCGACCGGCCGACGTCCGCCATCACGCCGTCGATCTTCGCGTCGACCTCGGCCTGCTGGTCGTCGTGGCAGTACGAGTACCAGACGATGTAGTCCTTCGCGCAGGTGGCGATGATGTCGGCGAAGCCCAGGTCGTTGCCGCCGATGGAGAGCGCGATGAGCTCCACGTCGTGCGAGGCGGCCACGGCCGCCAGCTGGTCGGCCTGCGGGGCCTCGCCCTTGTAGGCCTGGCCGCCCTGGGAGGCCCGGATGACGTTCTCCGTGGTCGCCCCGGAGCAGGCGAGGTTGACGAGGGAGGAGGCGATCGCGCCCGCGCTCTTCACCTCCGAGGTGTCCGAGCGGTGACAGCCGCCCGCGGTGGCTCCGTACACCCGGGACGGGTCGTAGGCGCTGCCCGTCCAGGCCCGGTCGGTGCCGTTGCGGCTGCCGGAATTGGTCAGGCTGTTGCCCAGCCAGCGTCCGGCCTCGCCGGAGATGTAGCTGTCGCCCATGGCGACGACGGCGGTGGGCCCGGTGCCGGGGGAGGCGTGGGCGACGGAGGGAGCGGCGACGGAGGCGAGCCCGGCGGCGGTACACAGAGCCAGGAATCCGCGCAGTGCACGGTGGGGGGTCGAAGGCATGGCTGTGCTCCTGCGGTATGCGATGCGCAGTGACGTGGGGGACAGCCGCCGGCCGGTGGCAGGCGGAATCTCGCACGGCGTGGCTTGTTACCGCTAGGTAGCTGCATATCTCGGTTGCGTCACGTCGCCTGTGACAGAACAGGGCTCCGCCCCCGGCGCATGTGCGCGCACCGGGGGCGGAGCCCTGTCCAGCGGTCGTACGGGAGGCTGTTCGGCAGCTGTGCGGGCAGCCGGATCAGCCGGTTCTTCTACGAGGTCAGCCGACCAGCTGCTCGTACGCGGGGAGCGTCAGGAAGTCCGCGTAGTCCGCGTCGAGGGAGACGTGCAGGAGCAGGTCGTGCGCCTGCTGCCACTTGCCGGCCGCGAAGGCCTCCTCGCCGATCTCCGCGCGGATCGATGCCAGTTCCTCGGCGGCGACCTTGCGGGCCAGCTCCGGAGTCGCCGTCTGCCCGTTCTCGAAGACCACGCCCGCGTTGATCCACTGCCAGATCTGCGAGCGCGAGATCTCGGCGGTGGCCGCGTCCTCCATCAGGTTGAAGATGGCGACGGCGCCGAGGCCGCGCAGCCACGCCTCGATGTAGCGGACGCCGACCTGGACGGCGCTGACCAGGCCGTCGTACGTGGGCTTCGCGTCGAGCGAGTCGATCGCGATCAGGTCGCCGGGCGCCACGGAGACGTCCTCGCGGAGGCGGTCCTTCTGGTTCGGCTTCTCGCCGAGGACGGCGTCGAAGGAGGCCATCGCGATCGGGACCAGGTCCGGGTGCGCGACCCAGGAGCCGTCGAAGCCGTCGCCGGCCTCGCGGTCCTTGTCGGCCTTGACCTTCTCGAACGCGACCTTGTTGACCTCGGCGTCCTTGCGGGACGGGATGAAGGCCGCCATGCCGCCGATCGCGTGCGCGCCGCGCTTGTGGCAGGTGCGGACGAGGAGTTCGGTGTAGGCGCGCATGAACGGGGCCGTCATCGTGACCGCGTTGCGGTCCGGGAGGACGAACTTGGCGCCGCCGTCACGGAAGTTCTTGACGATGGAGAAGAGGTAGTCCCAGCGGCCCGCGTTCAGGCCGGCGGCGTGGTCGCGGAGCTCGTAGAGGATCTCCTCCATCTCGTACGCGGCCGTGATGGTCTCGATGAGGACCGTGGCGCGGACGGTGCCCTGCGGGATGCCGACGTAGTCCTGGGCGAAGACGAAGATGTCGTTCCAGAGGCGGGCCTCCAGGTGCGACTCCGTCTTCGGGAGGTAGAAGTACGGGCCCTTGCCGAGGTCGATCAGACGCTGGGCGTTGTGGAAGAAGTACAGGCCGAAGTCGACGAGCGCGCCGGGGACCGGGCGGCCGTCGAACGTCAGGTGACGCTCCTCCAGGTGCCAGCCGCGGGGCCGCATGACGACCGTGGCGAGCTCGTCGGCGGGCTTGAGGGCGTACGACTTGCCGGAACGGGGGTCCGTGAAGTCGATGTTCCGGGCGTACGCGTCGATCAGGTTGACCTGGCCGAGGACCACGTTCTCCCAGGTCGGCGCGGAGGCGTCCTCGAAGTCGGCGAGCCACACGCGGGCGCCGGAGTTGAGCGCGTTGATCGTCATCTTGCGGTCGGTCGGACCGGTGATCTCGACACGGCGGTCGTTCAGGGCCGCCGGGGCCGGTGCGACCTTCCAGGAGTCGTCGGCGCGGATCGCGGCGGTCTCCGGGAGGAAGTCCAGCGTGGACGTGCGGGCGATCTCGGCGCGACGCTCCGCCCGGCGGGCGAGGAGCTCGTCCCGGCGCGGAGTGAACCGCCGGTGCAGTTCGGCGACGAAGGCCAGAGCGGCCTCGGTGAGCACTTCCTCCTGTCGCGGCAGGGGCTCGGCATCGACGACGGCCAGGGGGGACGGCGCTGGTGCGGACATGAACTGTCACTTCCTTCAGCGAACTTCACGGGCGGTGCCAGGCGGCCGCCGGGCGTCGCGGGACGGCACGGAGTGCCGCAGGCGCCGAGATACGACCGCGAGCGCCCTCTGAACTGGCAGGCGCTTCTGAACAGTGGATACTAGTTTCCTCATGGTGGAAGTTCAATGGTTTGTTGATGTCGAGATTCTCCGGATCGACAGAACGTGGCGCTCCGTGCCACGCCGGGTACCGCGCCCGTCACTCCAGGTGGGCCAGATCCGCCTCCGTGTCGATGTCGTAGGGCTCGGCCACATCCGAACAGTCCACCGGCGTGATCGCATCCCGGTGCGCCGCCAGATAGTCCCGTGCGCCCCGGTCGCCGACCGCCCCCTCGGCGATCCCCGCCCAGTGGCCGGCGCCGAACAGCACCGGATGACCCCGGTCCCCGTCGTACGAGGCCGCCGCGAGCGATTCCCGCGATCGGTACGCCGCACGGACCCGGGCCACCGCCACCGGTCCGATCCCCGGCTGGTCCACCAGGAACACCAGCGCCGCGTCCACCCCGCGCGGATCCGCGGCGAGCGACGCGAGCCCGGCACGCAGGGAGGAACCCATCCCCTCGGCCCACTCCGGGTTCTCCACCAGCACACACCCGGGCAGCTCGGCCCGCTCCCGTACGGTCCCGGCCGCCGCGCCGAGCACGACGTGCACCACCTCGCAGCCGCCCTCGCGCAGCACGCGCACCGCGTTCTCGACGAGGGGGCGCCCCCGGTGGGACAGAAGGGCCTTGGGCCGCCCCCCGAGCCGCCGCCCGCCTCCCGCGGCGAGCAGCAGTCCGGCGACGAGCGGGGTTCGATCTTCAGTCGACGTCATGGGGACTGCATACCTCATGACGCGGAATGACACGGTCGCCTGAATTCCGTCCGAGGAGGGTGGCGCGGTGGGGTGGCGAAGGAGTTAACTGGCCGCGGCTCCCGGCGCCCGACCGCCGCCCGGCGGGTCGTCGTGGCGTGTTCGGAGTGTTCTGCGCACAGTGTCGTGCGAGGGGGAGAACCGTGTTGCGAAGCGTGGGGCAGAGGCGAGTGACCGGCGAGGGTGTGGACCCCAGGGTGGCCGAACTGCGGTCGGCCGTGTCCCGGCTCCGTCGGGACCTGGCGGGTCATCGGGCCGAGTTCGCCGATCGAGGCATCGCCGAGGACGAGCTCGCCGCGCTGGACGCCATGGCGCTCAGCGGTGTCCCCGAGGTGCGCCGGCTGCGCCGCTCGCTGCTGCTGATCGCCGGCTCCATCGGCTCCGTGAGCGCGTTCGCCGACGGGCTCGCCGCCGTCCGCCGAGCGGTCGAGCACTTCGGTACGCCGCCGCAGGGCCCCGCAGTCTGACCGGCCGCCGTCTTACGGCCCCCTTACCGCCTGATCAGCCGCCGGGCCGTCGCCGCCGCCACCGCAGCCGTCCGCGAATCCACGCCCAGCTTCGCGAAGATGTGCACGAGGTGCGACTTCACCGTCGCCTGGCTGAGGAACAGCGCCTTGCTGATCTGCTGGTTCGACAGGCCCTCGCCCACCAGCTGGAGCACCTCCAGTTCCCGCTTCGTCAGCGCCTCCGCCGGTGTCCGCATCCGGTCCATCAGCCGGTGGGCCACCGCCGGGGCGAGTGCCGACTGCCCGGCCGCCGCCGTCCGTACCGCCGCCGCCAGCTCCTCCGGCGGCGCGTCCTTCAGGAGGTAGCCGGAGGCACCCGCCTCCACCGCCGCCAGGATGTCCGCGTCCGTGTCGTACGTCGTCAGGACCAGCACCTTCGGCCCGCCGGGGGCCGCGGTGATCGCCGCCGTCGCCTCCGAACCGTGCATCCCGGAGCCGAACTGCAGGTCCATCAGGACCACGTCAACGCCCCCGGCGGCGGCCAGCTCCACGGCCCGCTCGGCCGTGGCGGCCTCACCGACCACGGTGAAGCCCGGCTCCGTGTCGAGAACCGCGCGCAGGCCCGCCCGTACCACCGGGTGGTCGTCGGCGAGGAGAAGCCTGATGGCCGGGGCGCCGGCCGGATCGACGGTCATGCGGAGACTCCAGCGGGGAGAGGGAGGGACACGGCCACCGCCGTGCCCTGGCCGGGTGCCGACTCGACGGTGAACGTGCCGCCCAGCGACTCGGCGCGCGAGCGCATCGCCGGAAGCCCGAAGCCGCCCTCCGAGGACTGCCGTACGGAGCCCGGATCGAAGCCCTTGCCGTCGTCGACCACGTCCAGGGTCACCGAGGCGCCCATGAACGACAGCGTGATCTCGGCCCGCGAGGCCGAGGCGTGCCGCACGGTGTTCGCGAGCGCGGACTGCGCGATGCGCAGCAGCGCCACCTCGTACGGGGTGGGCAGCTCGGCCGGTGTGCCGCTCACCGAGAACCGGACCCGCGGCCCCGCCCCCGGTCCGTAGGCGCCGTAGGACCCGTCAGGACCCGAACCGGCCCCCGGCTCGCACAGGCGCTCCAGGGCCGCCGCCAGCGAGCCGTGCTCCAGGTCAGGCGGCGACAGAGCCCTGACGAAGCGCCGCGCCTCCGCGAGGTTGTCCTGCGCCGCCTGCCGCGCCCGGTCGATGTGCCCGGCGGCAGGGGAGTCCGGCGGCAGCGCCCGCTCGGCGGCGCGCAGCAGCAGCTGGATCGAGGACAGGCCCTGCGCCAGCGTGTCGTGGATCTCCCGTGCGAGCCGCTCGCGCTCGGCGAGCGTCCCCGCGTGCCGCTCCGCCGCCGCCAGCTCCGCCCGCGTCTCGATCAGCTCCTCGATGAGCCGGCGCCGCCGCTCGCTCTCCCGGTACAGGGCCTGGTAGCCGAGGACCGTCGCCACCGCGACCGCACCGCCGAGCAGCGGCCCGATGAAGACCCCCGGGTTGAGCGCGGCGCCGTGCCCCACGTACGAGAGGATCGCCGCGCCCGCCGTCAGCGTGACGGCCGGCAGCGACCAGCGCGTGGGCAGCAGATGCAGCTGGAGGAAGTAGAGCGGGAAGGCCACCCAGAGCGCGTCGGGGGTCAGCCAGAGCAGTCCCAGCCAGGACGCGCCCAGGACGCCCAGCCAGACGGCGGCGGCCCGCTGCGAGCGGCCCACGGACGGGAGCAGCGAGCCGGCCGCGTAGACCGCGCCCACGACCACCGCCATCGCCGTCCCGGCGGCCGAGTCGGCCCGTACCGCCGCGAGGACGAGCAGGCCCGCCATCAGCAGATGCAGGCAGAGGCGCAGTACGCGCAGGGCGGGGGTGAGAGTGCGGGGATCCATGTCCCCTCCAGCGTAGACAGCGGGCTGACGGGGATCGGACAATCCGGACTCAACCGAAAGTTTGATTGTGGAGCCATCCGTGGCGCGATGCCCGGACGGCCCCCCTCGGACCACCCTGGTCAGCATGTTCGTGGCATGGAGAGACCTGAGATTCGCCAAGGGGCGGTTCGCCCTCATGGGCACCGTGATCGTCCTGATCACCCTGCTCGTGGGGCTGCTGTCCGGGCTGACGGCCGGGCTCGCGCGAGAGAACATCTCCGCGATCACCGGCCTGCCCGCCGACCGGCTGGCCTTCGCGGCGCCGCCGTCCGGGCAGTCGGCGTCCTTCACCAACTCGACGGTGACGGAAGAGCAGTGGAACGAGTGGGCGGAGCAGCCCGGCGTGACCGAGGCCGCGCCGCTCGGCATCCGTACGCTGAACGCCGCCGCCGGGGACCGTACCGCCGCCGTCTCCGCCTTCGGTACGGAGCCGGGGACGGGACTCGCGCCGGAGAGCGGCCGGCTCGGCGCCGGCAAGGCGGTCCTCTCCGAGTCCGCGGCGGAGGAACTGGGCGTGGGCGTCGGCGACGCGCTGCGCCTCGGCCCCCTGGAGGCCACCGTCACGGCCGTCTCCGGCGACGCCTCGTACAGCCACACCCCGGTCGTGTGGACCTCCCTCGACGACTGGCAGAAGCTCGGGCACAGCGGCACCACCCCGGAAGAGCAGGCGACCGTGATCGCGCTCAGCGGTGACGCGGCTGATTGGGCGGCCGGCGACAAGGCCGCCGGGACCGAGGCGCGGACCATCGACGGCGCGCTCACCGCCATAGGGTCCTACCAGGCCGAGAACGGCTCGCTCCAGCTCATGCGCGGCTTCCTCTTCGCGATCTCCGCGCTCGTCATAGGAGCGTTCTTCACCGTCTGGACGATCCAGCGCAGCGGCGACGTCGCCGTCCTCAAGGCTCTCGGCGCCTCCACGCCGTACCTCCTCAAGGACGCCCTCGGGCAGGCCGTCCTCATGCTCACCGCGGGCACCCTGCTCGGCACCGCCCTCGCGGTCGGCATCGGCGCGCTGGTCAGCGGCGGGAACGTGCCCTTCGTCCTGGAGCCGCTCACCGTGCTCGGGCCCGCCGCCGTGATCATCGTGCTCGGGGTGCTCGGCGCCGCCCTGTCCATCCGGCGGATCACCGCCGTCGACCCCCTCACCGCCCTCGGGAGCGCCCGATGAGCCTCGTCCTCGACGCCGTCACCCTGACCTACCCCGACGGAGACGGCCGGCTCACCGCGCTCGACGCCGTCTCCCTGACCGTCCCCGCGGGCACCCTCACGGCCGTCGTCGGCCCCTCCGGCTCCGGCAAGTCCAGCCTGCTGGCCGTGGCCGCGACCCTGGTGACCCCGGACCGGGGCCAGGTCGTCGTCGCCGGTACGGACACGGGGCCGCTCACCCCCGCCGCCCGCGCCGAGCTGCGGCGCGAGCACATCGGGATCGTCTTCCAGCAGCCCAACCTGCTGCCCTCGCTGAGCGCGGCGGAACAGCTCCAGGTGATGGCGCACCTGTCGGGGCGCGCGCCGAAGTCGGTACGGGGCCGGGCGATGGAGCTGCTCGACGCGGTGGGCCTCGCGGACCAGGCGCACCGCCGCCCGCACCAGCTGTCGGGCGGTCAGCGGCAGCGGATCAACATCGCGCGGGCCCTGATGAACGAGCCGTCCGTGCTCCTGGTCGACGAGCCGACGAGCGCCCTGGACCACGAGCGGGGGGCGGCGGTCATGGACCTGCTCGCCGGCCTGACGGCCGAGCGGGGCACGGCGACGGTGCTCGTGACCCACGACAGGACCCATCTGGCCCGCACGGACCGCACGGTGACGGTCCGGGACGGCCGGCTGACGGAGTCGGTGACGGCCTGAGCCCCGGGTCGGGCGGCCCGCTGTCGGGGGGTCAGCCGAACCAGACGACCAGGCGGACGTTCTCTCCCCCGTGGACGGCCGCCCGGTCGCGCATCGCCGCCCACACCGGGCCCCAGTCACCGTCCGGCGGGACGAACATGCCGGGCGTGAAGGTCACCGGGCGGTACACGGCCCCGTTCCGGTGGACCTCGCCGCCGGGTGGCCACTCCGGTGGCATCAGGTCCTCGCCGAAGAGCTTCTCCGCCGCGTCGAGTACCTCGATCGGGGTCCAGAGCACGTCGTGGAGGACGAGCACGCCGTCCGGGCCGGGCCGCCATGCGCCGATGTGGTTGCCGTCGGGACCGTCGCAGAGCGGCGCGTCCCAGTCGACCGCCGCGATCTCGGCCCAGGTGGCGTACGAGTGGCCGTGGTGGTGTTCGTCGTACGTGCTCGGGACCGGGTCCGAGGCGTCGTCCGGGACGCCTCGGAGGTCGAACAGGGGCCGTTCCACCTGGAGGGCTCCGCCGTAGCCGAAGAGGCACTCCCGGGCGTGCCGGTCGCGCCGGAGCGCGGAGTCCGGCAGGCCGAGCGAGAACTCCCAGCGGCCACCGGGCCCGCGCACTTCGATCAGCCCGTCGATGTCGGCCCCCACGACGGTGTCAGCCCTGGCCGTTGCCCGTCGTGTTGGCGAGGGCCGCCGACAGTTCGCGGGCGACCTGCTGGAGGATCGGGACGATCTTCTCCGTGGCCGCCTCGGTGACCCGGCCCGCCGGGCCCGAGATCGAGATCGCCGCGGCGGTGGGGGAGTCGGGGACCGGCACCGCGAGGCAGCGGACTCCTATCTCCTGCTCGTTGTCGTCGACCGCGTACCCCGTCGCGCGGACCGCTTCGAGCGCGTCGAGGAAGCCGTCCGGCGTGGTGATGGTCTTCTCGGTGGCCGCCGGCATGCCGGTGCGGGCGAGCAGCGCGCGCACCTCCTCCGCCGGGGTGTCGGCGAGGAGCGCCTTGCCCACACCGGTCGAGTGCGGCAGGACCCGCCGGCCGACCTCGGTGAACATGCGCATCGAGTGCTTGGACGGCACCTGGGCGACGTACACGATCTCGTCCCCGTCGAGCAGCGCCATGTTGGCCGTCTCGCCGGTCTCCTCGACGAGCCGCGCCAGGTAGGGGCGGGCCCAGGTGCCGAGGAGGCGGGAGGAGGACTCGCCGAGCCGGATGAGGCGGGGGCCGAGCGCGTACCGCCGGTTGGGCTGCTGGCGCACGTAGCCGCAGGCGACGAGGGTGCGCATCAGACGGTGGATGGTGGGGAGCGGCAGTCCGCTGCTGGCGGAGAGCTCGCTCAGCCCGACCTCGCCCCCGGCGTCGGCCATCCGCTCAAGGAGGTCGAAGGCACGCTCAAGGGACTGGACGCCACCGCTCGCGGCTGCGGGCTTGGCGGCGTCGGTGGTGCTGGCGCTGGACGTCGGCACGTCAACGGTCCTTTCGAGGCAGGCGGGCAAGTCAGCAGCCTACCGGGCCACCGGCCGGGACACCTGGTGCCGGTACCGGCGTACGGGCCGGTCAGGGGGTGTTTGTCCGGTGTCGGGGAGGGCTCGGCGTGGTCCGGCTCCGCCCCACATGTGTGGAGCTACGTTCTACTGTACGGAATTTCCATTCCACTTTGTGGAAACATCTAAGTCGGGTTCGTCGAGGGTCGATGCTGGAAGTGTGCCCTTGACGACATGTCGTCCGGAAGTGAAGACTCCTTCAACAGTTCGTTGAATTTCCCGGTTCCTCAGTGAATCGCTTGAAGAAGGGGTACGGGTGGACGTCAACCTGGTCCTGCGCTCGACTCGCGTGATCACCCCCGAGGGGACCCGCCCGGCGTCGATCGCCGTCTCCGGCGGGACGATCGCGGCCGTGCTGCCGTACGACGCCGAGGTACCGGCCGGCGCTCGCCTGGAGGACGTCGGCGACGACGTCGTCCTGCCGGGCCTCGTCGACACCCACGTGCACGTGAACGACCCGGGCCGCACCGAGTGGGAGGGCTTCTGGACCGCCACCCGCGCGGCGGCCGCCGGCGGCATCACCACGCTGCTCGACATGCCGCTGAACTCCATCCCGCCGACCACGACGGTGGAGAACCTGCGGGTGAAGCAGGACGTCGCCCGCCCGAAGGCGCACATCGACGTCGGCTTCTGGGGCGGCGCGCTGCCCGACAACGTCAAGGACCTGCGCCCGCTGCACGACGCCGGGGTCTACGGATTCAAGTGCTTCCTGTCGCCGTCCGGCGTGGACGAGTTCCCGTCGCTGGACCAGGAGGAGCTGGCGAACTCTCTCGCCGAGATCGCGGGCTTCGACGGTCTGATGATCGTGCACGCCGAGGACCCCCACCACCTCGCGGCCGCGCCGCAGAAGTCCTCCGCCGAGTACGCCGACTTCCTCGCCTCCCGTCCCCGGGACGCCGAGAACACGGCGATCGAGAACCTGGTCAACCAGGCCCGACGGCTGAACGCCCGCGTCCACGTCCTGCACCTGTCCTCCTCCGACGCGCTGCCGCTGATCGCCGCCGCGAAGGCGGACGGCGTCAAGGTCACCGTCGAGTCGTGTCCGCACTTCCTCACGCTCACCGCGGAGGAGATCCCGGACGGCGCGACCGAGTTCAAGTGCTGCCCGCCCATCCGTGAGGCCTCCAACCAGGACGCCCTGTGGCAGGGGCTCGCCGACGGCGTCATCGACTGCATCGTCTCCGACCACTCGCCGTCGACCGCGGACCTGAAGACCCCCGACTTCTCCTCCGCCTGGGGCGGCATCTCCTCCCTCCAGCTCGGCCTCCCCGCGATCTGGACCGAGGCCCGGCGCCGCGGCCACTCCCTGGAGGACGTGGTCCGCTGGATGTCCGAGGCCCCCGCACGACTCGCGGGCCTGTCGCGGAAGGGCGCCATCGAGGCCGGCCGTGACGCCGACTTCGCCGTCATCGACCCGGACGCGACCTTCACCGTCGACCCGGCCGAACTCCAGCACCGCAACCGCATCACCGCCTACGCGGGCAAGACCCTCAGCGGCGTCGTCGCCTCCACCTGGCTGCGCGGAGAGCGGATCGTCGACCACGGCACCCTCGCCGAGCCCTCCGGCCGCCTCCTCGAAAGGAACAACTGACGTGTCCTCCGCCATACCGAGCTTCACCGGTGACGCGAGCCCCTACGGCGGCGGCGACCCGTACGCCGACTACCGGACCGCCGACTTCCCCTTCACCCAGTACGCCGACCTCGCCGACCGACGTCTCGGCGCGGGCGTGGTCGCGGCCAACGACGAGTTCTTCGCCGAGCGCGAGAACCTGCTGAAGCCCGAGGCCGCCGAGTTCGACCCCGAGCACTTCGGCCACAAGGGCAAGATCATGGACGGCTGGGAGACCCGCCGCCGCCGTGGCATCTCCGCCCAGCAGCCGCACCCCACCGACGACGACCACGACTGGGCGCTCGTACGCCTCGGCGCCCCCGGCGTCGTCCGCGGCATCGTCCTCGACACCGCCCACTTCCGCGGCAACTACCCGCAGGCCGTCTCCGTCGAGGCGACCTCCGTCGCCGGCTCGCCCTCGCCCGAGGAGCTCCTCGCCGACGACGTCAAGTGGACGACGCTCGTCCCGCGCACCGCCGTCGGCGGCCACGCCGCCAACGGCTTCGCCGTCGACGTCGAGCAGCGCTTCACCCACCTGCGCGTCAACCAGCACCCCGACGGCGGCATCGCCCGCCTCCGCGTCTACGGCGAAGTCGCCCCCGACCCGCGCTGGCTCGCCGTCCTCGGCACCTTCGACCTCGCGGCCCTGGAGAACGGCGGCCAGGTCGAGGACGCCTCCGACCGCTTCTACTCCCCGGCCACCAACACCATCCAGCCGGGCCGCTCCCGCAAGATGGACGACGGCTGGGAGACCCGCCGCCGCCGCGACAAGGGCAACGACTGGATCCGCTACCAGCTCGTCGCCGAGTCCGAGATCCGCGCCGTCGAGATCGACACCGCGTACCTCAAGGGCAACAGCGCGGGCTGGGCCGCGCTCTCGGTCGCCGCCGAAGGCTCCGAGGACTGGGCCGAGATCCTGCCCCGGACCCGCCTCCAGCCCGACACCAACCACCGGTTCGTCCTCGACACCCCGGCCGTCGGCTCCCGGATCCGGATCGACATCTACCCGGACGGCGGCATCTCCCGCCTCCGCCTCTTCGGCTCCCTCACCGAGGCCGGCGCGGCACGGCTGACCGCCCGCCACCAGGAGCTGGGCGGCTGACGGCCCACGACCGGGACCTGGGCGGCTGACGGCCGCCCCTCCCCCTGAACTGGGCGGGCACGACACCCCGCCCGGCCCGCGAGGGCGCACCGACCGACAGCACCGGTGCGCCCTCGCGCCCCCTTTTTTTTGGGCTCGGTTCTCCCCCTACCTTCGCCGGGGGGACCCCCACGGGGCGCTCAAGCCGGGCTCACAGCCCCGACCGTGCTCGACCCCTCCTTCGTCGGGGCCTCCGCGCGCTCGGCGCTGTTCCCCCGGCCGCGCCCCTTCGGCTCACTCGCCGGTCCCGTGGGTGACGGCCTCTCTCCCCGCGGTTACGCGGCGTGGCCGCCGTCCACCGCGAACTCCGCCCCCGTCACGTACCGGCCCTCCGGCCCCGCGAGGAAGGTGACCATCGCCGCCACCTCGTCCGCCGTGCCGAAGCGGCCCAGGGCCGTCATCGCCGCCTGGCCCTCCGCGTACGGGCCGTCCGCCGGGTTCATGTCGGTGTCGATCGGACCGGGGTGGACGATGTTCGCCGTGATGCCGCGCCCGCCCAGCTCCCGGGCGAGCGCCTTCGTCAGCCCGATCAGCGCCGCCTTGCTCGTCGCGTACAGCGTGCCTCCCGGCCCGGGGACCCGCTGCGTCATGCAGGTGCCGATCGTGACGATCCGCCCGCCCTCCGGCAGCCGCGCGGCCGCCGCCTGCGAGGCGAGGAAGGCCGCGCGGACGTTCACCGCGAGGACCCGGTCCACGTCCGCCAGGGTCAGCGACTCCAGCGGGCCGAGGACCCCGGCGCCCACACTGTTCACGAGGACGTCGAGCCGGCCCAGGGCGTCCGCCGCCCACTCCACCGCGCCCGCCGCGTCCCCGGCGTCGGCCGCGTCGGCGCGCAGCGGCAGCGCCTTGCGTCCCGCCGCCTCGATCCGCGCGGCGACCTCCTTGGCCGCCGCCTCGTCCCGTACGTAGGTGAAGGCCACATCGGCGCCCTCCCGCGCCAGGCGGACGGCCGTGGCCGCGCCGATCCCGCGGCTGCCGCCCGTCACCAGAACCGCCGTGCCGTTCATCGTGGACATCCCGAAACCTCCGTCAGAAATGCTTGGTCGTTGCGGGTTCAATGAAACTCGGCAGGGCGGTCGGGCACCGGCGGGAATCGGACGGCGACCCGATCGCCGATGAGTTCCGTCGAGCGGTGCGGTCCGAGCTTCTGAGACACGATGGATCCGAGCTTCTGAGACACGATGGACAGGACCAGAAAGGCACTCGTCATGGCCACGCTCAGCCTCACCCAGTTCCTCACCCTCGACGGCGTCCACCAGGCGCCCGGCGGCCCGCAGGAGGACCCCAGCGGCGGGTTCGAGCACGGAGGCTGGTCCGTGCCGTACGGCGACGAGGACTTCGGACAGTTCATGAACGAGGTCTTCACCCGCCCGACCGCCTTCCTCCTCGGGCGCCGCACGTACGACATCTTCGCGGGCTACTGGCCGAAGCACACCGACCCCGACGACCCCATCGCCGGCAAGCTCAACGCCCTCCCCAAGTACGTCGCCACCACCACCCTCGACACCGCCGACTGGGCCGGGACCACCCTGCTCCGCGGTGACGTCGTGAAGGAGGTCGCCGACCTCAAGGAGAGCCTCGACGGGGAGATCCAGATGCACGGCAGCGGCGGCCTCGCCCGGACCCTGCTCGACCACGACCTCATCGACACCCTCCGCCTGCTCGTCTTCCCGGTGATCCTCGGCACCGGCCGCCGCCTCTTCACCGACGGGGTGCGCCCCACCGCCTTCCGGCAGACCGATGCGCGCACCACCGGCTCGGGCGTCGCGATCCTCACGTACGAGCTCGGCGGGCGCCCCACCTACGGCAGCTACTGACCAGCGGAAAAGCCCCGGAAAGGTGTAGCCACCACCGGCCGGTCCGGGTACGGTGATCGCTCCGCGTGCGAGCCACTGAAGTCTCCACCCCGCCACAAGAGTTGGAGAAACGGCCCGCAATGTCGGTTTCGTCTTCGATCGCCGCACCCGTGTCCCTCGGCGCCCCGCGCCGGGCCTGGCTCACCGATCTGCCCGTCCTGCTCGTCGCCGTCGTCTGGGGCGCCAGCTATCTCGCGGCCAAGGGCATCACCACCACCCACACCGTCATCGCGGTCCTCGTGCTGCGCTTCGCGGTGGTGCTGCCCGTCCTCGTCGTCGCCGGATGGCGCAAGCTGCGCGCGCTCACCGCGCCCCAGTGGCGCGGCGCCGCCACCCTCGGGCTGATCCTCAGCGGGATCTTCCTCCTGGAGACGTACGGCGTCGTCCACACCTCCGCCACCAACGCGGGCCTGATCATCAGCCTCACCATGATCCTCACCCCGCTGGCCGAGGCCGCCGTCACCCGGGTCAGGCCGCCCCGCGCCTTCCTCGCCGCCGCCGCGCTCTCCGTCGCGGGCGTCGTCCTGCTCACCCAGGGCGGTGGCTTCACCGCCCCCTCCCTCGGCGACCTCCTCATGCTGCTCGCCGCCGTCGCCCGTACCGTCCACGTCCTGGCCATGTCCCGGATCAAGGCGGTCCGGTCGGCCGACTCGCTCTCCCTCACCACCGTGCAGCTCGGCTCCGCCGTCGCCGTCTTCGCCGTCATCGCGGCCTTCCCCGGCACGGGCGCCTCGCCGTGGGCCACGGCCCTCGACTTCGGCCCCCGCGAATGGGCCGGGCTGCTGTTCCTCTCCGTCTTCTGCACGCTGTTCGCCTTCTTCGTGCAGATGTGGGCCGTCCGCCGCAGCTCCCCGTCCCGGGTCAGCCTCCTCCTCGGTACGGAGCCCCTCTGGGCCGCCGCCGCGGGCATCGCCCTCGCCGGCGACCGCCCCGGAGTCCTCGGCCTCGTGGGCGCGATCCTCGTTCTGGCGGGCACCAGTTGGGGCCGCCGCACGGCCGACGAGGACGCCCGGTAGGTTTTCCGATCATGAGTTCACTTGCCTATGACGCCGGGTTCCGCGCCCGTGCCCGGCGCACCCAGGGCTGGGGCCTCGGCCTCCTCACGGTGGCCGGCCTGCTCTGGATCGGGTTCGCGGTCCTGCTCCTCACCCCGTACGAGGTGGAGCACAACTACGTCACGACGACGTGCCACGCCCGCATCACCGCCGACGACCTCCACGACACCTCGCGGGTCTGCGCGGAGGCGCGCGACTGGCCGAGGCTCCTCGGCTACCTCGGCGCCTCGCTGCCGTTCGCCGTGGCGGGCTCCGTCCTCACCGCCATCGGCTCCTCCGCCCACCGGGCGGCCGAGCACCACGCAGAGAGGACCCGGCTGGACGCCGCGAGCGTCTGACCGCCCGGGGCGCCCGCCCGGTCAGGACTTCCGCACCCGGTCCGACAGGATCAGGAGGACCAGGCCGAGCACGGCGATCACGATGTTGACGAACAACTCCCGGCCCTCCATGAACCAGACGTTCTCGGTCAGGAAGCGGGTCAGGCCCATCAGCCTGAACCAGCCGTCCGTCAGCTCGCGGATCACCCCGCAGACACCGAACACGACGAGCAGGAAACCGGTGACCTCCAGGAATCTCTTCATGATTCGATCATGAGCGGGTGGCGGTTCCCGCCGCGTCCGACTCCGGTCCATGCCCACCGCTACCGAAGTATCGACCCGTGCGACTTCGGTAGCGTCCCGGCCCGCCCCTCACCCGCTCGGGGGCCCCGGCTGCGTACATTGCCGACATGACCCGTACGGAACGGCAGCGCTGGCTGCTCCCCTCCCACCTGGTCGAACCGGGCGAGAGCGGCACGGGCAGGCCCCGCCGTACCGTCCGCGACTGGATCGTCGACACCTCGCTCTTCCTCCTCGCGGCCCTCGTCGGCCTCGTCGCCGCCGACGCCGGCGCGCAGTACAGCAGCGAGCCCGTCATCCTCTTCGACCAGCTCGTCGGCGCCGCCGCCTGCTGCGCGCTCTGGCTCCGCCGCCGGTGGCCCGTCGGGCTGGCCGTCGCCCTCTCCCTGGTCAGCGTCGTCGCCCCGGTCGCCGGCGGTGCCGTCCTCGCGGCCCTGTTCAGCGTCGCCGTACGCCGTCCCTTCCGCGAGGTCGCCTGGCTCGGCGCGCTCGCCGTCGCCGCCTCCACCGTCCAGGTCTTCGTCCGCCCCGACCCCACCCTCAATGCCGGGATCGCGATCCTCCTCGGCTTCGTCCTCATCCTGCTCGTCACCGCCTGGGGCATGCTCGTCCGCTCCCGCCGCCAGCTCGTCGAAGCCCTCCGCGAGCGGGCCCGCCGCGCCGAGGCCGAGGCCGAACTCCGCGCCGCCCAGGCCCAGCGGCTCGCCCGCGAGGCCATCGCCCGCGAGATGCACGACGTCCTCGCCCACCGGCTGACCCTGCTCAGCGTCCACGCGGGAGCCCTGGAATTCCGGCCCGACGCCCCGCCCGAGCAGGTCGCCCGCGCGGCCGGTGTCATCCGCGACAGCGCCCACGAGGCGCTCCAGGACCTGCGCGAGATCATCGGCGTCCTGCGCGCGCCCGGGGAGAACGGCGACGGCGGCGGCGACCGGCCCCAGCCGACCCTCGCCACCCTGGACGCGCTCGTCGCCGAGTCCCGCGAGGCCGGCGCCGACGTCGTCCTGGAGCTCGACGTCGACACCGCCGAGGGCGCGCCCACCGTCCCCGCCTCCACCGGCCGCACCGCCTACCGCATCGCCCAGGAGGGCCTGACCAACGCCCGTAAGCACGCCCCCGGCACCAAGGTCACCGTCACCGTGAGCGGCCGCCCCGGCGACGGCCTCGACGTCACCGTCCGCAACCCCGCCCCCGCCGGACCCGTCCCGCACGTCCCCGGCTCCGGCCAGGGCCTCATCGGGCTCACCGAGCGCGCCGCCCTCGCCGGGGGCCGGATGGAGCACGGCCCCGACCCCGACGGCGGCTTCGCCCTCCACGCCTGGCTACCGTGGCCCGCATGACCATCCGGCTGATCATCGTCGACGACGACCCCCTGGTCCGCGCGGGCCTCACCCTCATGCTCGGCGGCGCCGACGACCTGGAGATCGTCGGCGAGGGCGCCGACGGCCGCGAGGTCCCCG